>NZ_CP017702.1:637959-1275919 GCF_002706745.1 Companilactobacillus farciminis KCTC 3681 = DSM 20184
CAAGCGCGTTAACTTGTTATTGACAACTGACGTAGCTGCTCGTGGAATGGATATCGCTGACGTTAATACGATCGTCAATTACATGGTTCCTCGCGATAACAGTGAATACGTTCACCGTGCTGGTCGTACCGGAAGAATGGGTAGGAGCGGTAATGTAATTACTTTTGGTAACAGTCACGATATGAGAAACCTCCAAGATATCGTTGATGTAACGCTTAAAAAGGTCTACATTGACCATGATGGTAAGCTTACTAAGAAGCCAACCTTTGATAAAAAGAAACGTTATAACGATAAAAATAAATCAAAAGCTGCCGCTAAACCTAAGAAACGTTTGCGTGATCAGAAGAATAAAGGTAAACGTAAGTTCCACAAAAAAGAAGAATAAAACTAAATCAAACTACGTTAGAATATGCACACTTTTTGCGTTAAAATAAAAGGTGTGCTTATGGTCCCTTGGCCCAGTTGGATAGAGCAACTGCCTCCTAAGCAGTAGGTCCCCGGTTCGATTCCGGGAGGGATCATTTTAACCATTTCCTTATGATATCATGATATATGATATGTTTTCTTCATGTTATAACTATTAGGTAAGGATGGAACCCTGTTAGGGACCATCTCTTGCGGTTTTGGTGGAGAACTTTAATAATCCGAAAAGGTTTATGGTGATTTCGATTGTTAGGGTTCTTTTTTGTACTAAAATTTCATAGGTATCATTATCTCTTCTTTTTTCTATACCTTATGATTTATAAACTCTGTTAAATCAACGTTTATAAATCATAAGAATTTGTATTATTGATGAAAAAATAGAGATGGGTTATAATGTGGATGTAATAAAAAAGGAACCGATGCGGTAACATCGGTTCTCCTGCAAGCCGCTAGAGGCGGTGACTAGCTTAAGATTAGTAAATAACCGTTAAACCTGTCAAAGTTTATGGACGGTTATTTTTTTGGTTAAACTTTAGAATTAATACAACCAACGTCGCAAATGAAATCATTAACGATAACGCTTGGTATACGCTCATGCTGCCCTTTCTCGGGGCGACGCGCACTTCTTTTAGTTTTATCCATAGGCATCACCTCGCAATTGTTCGGCTAGCCACCGCCTTAACTTCTTACATTATTCATTATCCATGAAAAGCGGCTTAATTCAAATTGTTTTGAGTCTATTAAGGAAACTTTTAAATTTTTTTATTTTATATATAAGTATTATTTACTTAATACGACATCCTAGATATGATGATAATACGACATATCATGGAGGGATGAAATTTGAAAAGGTTGACGAGTGGAAACTGGGTTTTTATGTTGGATATGGGAAATGTAGATTTATTGCAGCATTGTTCATAGCCTAACTTTTTTGCAACGTTGACGCACGGTAATATTGAAAATCAAGAAGTTCATATTGCCAACTTTGATGATCAATTACGAGATGAAATCCTTCATGATATTGAAATTACATCGAGAATAAAAGATGAAGAAGAACTAAAAAAAATATTTTATTTATTTAACAAAATAGGTCAGTACTCATGCCATAGGCATATTTGATGATTAATCATTGCTTTGGTATACTAAAAAAGCGGTCGGTGTAATCGGTTGCAGACCTTAATTGACGGCATCCCTTCAGGGGGATGTCTTTTTTTATAATGTAGTAAGTTGTGATTTACTTTTAAATAACTCGAGTTATGATGTGAATGTAATAGATAGATAACGAAAAGAAGTAAATAAAAAGGATGAATTAAAATGAAAAGATTTGATCAAGAAATTTTATTGTCTACCACTCGTACAGATGATGATAAAGTCGGACATCCATTTTTGATTCAGAATACGTTTTATGATCGCCATGGAGAAATAAAAAAAAGAACTTTAGAGATAGATCCTAAATCAGATGCATATGAATATTTTTATATTCAATTTTCAAGTGATCGTTATCAACCGGATCAATATAGATTAATTTTAAGATTGGATAGTTTTAAGTGCGGTGGTATTGATTATGCTGAAGCTGTAAAGGGAAAAATCGATCAGATGATTTCATTGGGGGAGAGTATAAACGAACAATTAAAAAAAGAAGGATGGATTGAATTTAAGTGATTTTGTCCTTTGGAATGTTAATGAATATAGGATATAATTCAATTATAGAAAGCGGATATTTTTGGCACATTTTTGAAGTAAAAAAAAGTTTGTGAAAAAATCTATCCGCCGCATCCACTGTCCTGCAAGGAGTAAAGAACCTGCTAAAAAAACAGGTGCATTTTGGTTCTATTCCGGGAGGAATCATTTCAACCATTTTCTTATGATATCTTTGACCCAGATCTTTTTTGACACACTCTTGAAATATCAAGAAAAATACATTTTTTGTGTGATTAATTAAAGTGACTTCTTTTCTAATAGTGAGGGCATCTTAAGCAAAAAACTTTCGTATAATCAATTAATGAAGTGTTGTGATTGAGATAAACTCTAAAGACATTTGGAGGTAAAAAATGAATGAAGAAGAAAGTTATAAACCTTATTCTGCTAAAAGATGGCATGGACAATTGAGCGATTTAGAAACAATTAAACATGGACATCCAACAAAGGAACAAAAAGCTCGGATGGAAGAGTTTAGAAAGGGATGCAGAGAATTAATAGAAAAGCGTAAACGTGAAGGCAAACCTTAGATATTATGATATATGATATGTTTTCTTCATGTTCTAATTATTAGATAAGTATGGAACTCCGTTAGGGACCATCTCTTGTGGTTTTGATAGAGAGCTTTAATAATCCGAAAAGGTTTATGGTGATTTCGATTGTTAGGTTCTTTTTTGTACTAAAATTCCATAGCTATCATTATCTCTTTTTTTCTGTATCTTATGCTATAAACGCTGTTAAATCAACACTTATAAATCATAAGAATTTGTATTATTGATGAAAAAATAGAGATGGGTTATAATGTGGATGTAATAAAAAAGGAACCGATGCAGGTAACATCGATTCCCTTGTAAGCCGCTAGAGGCGGTGACAAACTTAACTTGTTAAAAAATAACCGTTAAACTGGTCAAAGTTTAGTGACGGTTATTTTTTTTGATTAAACTTTAGAATTAAAACAACCAATGTCGCAAATGAAATCATTAACGATAATGCTTGGTATACGCTCATGCTGCCCTTTCTCGGGGCAACGCGCACTTCTTTTAGTTTTATCCATAGGCATCACCTCGCAATTGTTCGGTTAGCCACCGCCTTAACTTCTTACATTATTCATTATCCATGAAAAACGGCCTAATTCAAATTGTTTTGGGCCTATTAAAGAAACTTTTAAATTATATAAAAGTATTATTTACTTAATATCACATCCCAGATATGATAATAATAGGACATATCTAGAAGGAATAAGATTGAAAAGGTTGACGAGTGGAAACTGGGTTTTTATGTTGGACATGGGAAATGTAGACTTATTGCAGCATTGTTCGCAGCCTAACTTTTTTGCAACGTTGACGCACGGTAATATTGAAAATCAAGAAGTTCATATTGCTAACTTTGATGATCAATTACGAGATGAAATCCTCCATGATATTGAAATTATATCGAGAATAAAAGATGAAGAAGAACTAAAAAAACATTTTATTTATTTAACAAAACAGGTCATTACTCATGCCATAGGCATATTTGATGATTAATCGTTGCTTTGATATACTAAAAAAGCGACCGGTGTAATCGGTTGCAGCCCTTAAATTGACGGCATCCCTTCAGGGGATGTCTTTTTTTATAATGTAGTAAGTTGTGATTTACTTTTAAATAACTCGAGTTATGATGTGAATGTAATCAGATAGACAACGAAAAGAAATAAAATTTTTAATAGATAAAAAGGATGAATTAAAATGAAAAGATTTGATCAAGAGATTTTATTGTCTACCACTCGTACAGATGATGATAAAGTTGGACAACCGTTTTTGATTCAGAATACATTTTATGATCGTCATGGAGAAATAAAGAAAAGAACTTTAGAATTAGATTCTAGGTCAGATGCATATGAATATTTTTATATTCAATTTTCAAGTGATCGTTATCAACCGGACCAGTTTAGATTAATTTTAAGATTGGATAATTTTAAGTGTGGCAATATTGATTATGCTGAGGAAGTGAAAGAACAAATTGATGAAATTGTATCATTGGCAGAAAAAATAAATAAGAAATTAAAAAAAGAAGGATGGATTGAATTTAAGTAATTTTGTCCTTTGGAATATCAATAAATATAGGATATAATTCAATTATAGAAAGTGGAGATTTGTAACGGCAAAAACATTGTCTAAAAAAGGAAAAAATGACTTTTTAAATTTTTGCCACATTTTTGAAGTAAAAAAAGTTTGTGAAAAAAATCTATCCGCTGTATCCACTGTCCTGCAAGGAGTAGAGAGCCTGTTAAAAAAACAGGCGCATTTTGGTTCTATTCCGGGAGGGATCATTTGGTGTTATTCCAAATAATATCCTTAAAAAAATTACCAAAAGCCACGAATGTTAATTTAATAACATTCGTGGCTTTTGGTTTCCGTCTTTATTAATGGATGTTTTTTTCCTAAGAATCGTAATAAAAAACTCTGTAGGACTATAGACCACCTCTTTTATATATTTGTGTCATTTTATATATTTGTGTCATTTTATATAGTTTCTCCCAATATTTGGATAAAATAAAAGACCATCTAAGGTCTTTTTTATTTATTAAAGTTGAATTATTCCAGTATCGTAGTCCTTATGGGTATCATATGCAAAATCATCATCACCATAATTGTTACCAGTAAATATAATCCGGACACTAGTTATATCAGTGGCATTTTGCATATTAGGAATAAAGAAGTATACCCAACCATCTTTTTTAGCACCTTTAAGTAAATCACCGCCGACATCGTCGCTCTCATATATATCTGCATCTATTTGTTGGCCATCGTTAGTAGTCAATGTGCCTTGATTTGGGTAAATTTTAACATCATAATCTGGACTACTTACGTTAAAATGAACCCCGATTAATCCCTGTAAGGTAGTTCCATCGCTATCTTCATAATCTCCATCGAACTTTCCAACGTTGATATTATCGATGATTGTTTGTACGCCTGCCCATGAAGAATCAGACCAATCTGTTTTATGTTTTTTAATATCCGTATATTTATAACCCTCGGAATCATTTGTTTCATCGTCAGTATTTTCGTCTGATGAGTTATCATTTTCGGCATCTATTTTTTTATCCCATTTTATCCAATTTTTTATAGCCTTTGTGTCGGAACCATCAAAATATTGGTCTGCTATTTTTTTAGAAGAGGCATAGAAGTAATCTTCAAATTCCTCATCTTTGAAACTATTTAATGTACGACGCATTTTTTTATTCATATTCATGAGTGCTTTAGTTAATTTTTTGTTTTCGGTATTCTTTTCTAACTTTTGATCTTCCTGATCGATAATATCAATACTTTTTTTTACCTGTTTTAAATATTTAGATTTCTTTTCTGTTCTACGAGTAACCTTGTATGCTTTCAAAGTAGCAGCATTTGTGGTATTAAAGGATTCCTCTAAATCCGATTTGCTCATTTTGGTGTTGGTTGAGCAGGCCGTAGCAAAGATCATTACCATCCCTAAAATAGATAGGAATAGTAGTAATTTTTTCTTCATCTTGTTTTCCCCCACAGAAAGTCAGCTTTTATTGTCATCAGGATTTGGACGAAGCGTAATCATACTTTTTCTAAGGATTGTGCAAAAATAACTTTAGTTTTTCTTTCAATCACTAAGTTAGCGCTTACAACAATGCCAAAAAATGCCACATTTGATATAGATAATAAAATATATATCTTAGCTCACAGGATGAGGCATACTAATGTCTTACTAGACTTTTAAGCTTTTAATTATTACAATGACAGATTTCCTTATTTCTTATTATCCATTAATAGTGAGGTAATTCAAAGTTTTTAAACAAATTATATGGTAAATAATAATTATTAATTTTATTTATATATAAGGCTAAAGTTTAAATACTGGTATGGATATGAAACGTTGATAATTTAAGTACAATTAGACAATTAAAGCGTTTTTTATAAGGATATCTGTGATAGAAATGAAAAGTTTCGTATAATCATATTAATAGGGAAATGATGAAGTCGAGTTCAAAATATATTTGGAGATAGAAAAATGAACGAGAAAGAGAAAAAATGTGAACTTTATTCTGCAAAAAGATTGCAGGAAATTAATAGAAACGCGTAAACAAGAAGGTAAACCTTAAACTAGGTATTTTGAACAATGATCTTAAAGGGGGGAGTAAAAAATGAAAAGATATGATCGTAAAATATTGGTGTCTACCATTCTTACAGATGATGATGAAGAGGGACAACCTTTCTTAATTCAAAATACATTTTTCGATCGTCATGGAGAAATAAAGAAAAGAACTATAGAATTAAATCCTAAGTCGAATGCTTATAGATATTTTTACATCGAAGCTTCAAGTGGTCGCTATGAGCCTGATAAATATGCACTATACCTAAGGATGGATAGTTTCCAAAGCGGCAATATTGCGTATGCTAAACTTGTAAGAGAACAACTTGATGAAATTATATCGTTAGGGGAAACTATGAAAATGAGTTTGGATAAAGAAGGATGGATTGAAATCTAAGTATCTAATATTTTATTTAATTAAAAAATAGAGTATACCTAAAAATAGTATGATTATGACTAACCATTGATACCATTTTGTTGGTTTGTAAAGTTCAACTGATATTGTAGTGTTATGTTTGTGGTACGTTTTTTTCATAATGTACGACTCCTTAAAAGATATTAGTGAATTAAATCGTAATATTAAACTGTTTTTAACCGATTTTTTATTTTGGAGGAAATGATTATAATGCAGATCAATAAAATATTACCCGAATTTACATGGATAAAGGTCAAAGATGGTCGGACTGGTACGATTGCTGAAGTACATGATGATGGAAAGAAATCTAATTATTTTGTTGAGTATATTCCACACTCTCAATGCGAAGATGATGACTCATTTTGTGCTAATAATGAAGATATAATTAAATATATAATTAAATATATCTTACCAAATAATTAGGAGAAAACCATGCAAAACTTAAAATGTAGTGACACCTTATCAATCAGTAACCATCGGGTCTTTTCATCTGATTTGAATGAGCACAATACTGTCTTTGGTGGCAAAACATTGATGACGATTGACGATAATTCATCTATATCGGCGTCACGAATTGCTCGGATTGAAACAGTGACTGCTTCGATAGATCAAGTTAATTTTATTTTACCGTTTGGTCTACAAGATTCGATGTGTACCGAGTCTTACGTGTCCGGTGTTGGTAGTCGCTCAATTGAAGTCTTTACTAAAATAATTGGAGAACATCTAAAGACTGGCAAGAGATTTCTAGGTTTGACTTGCTTTTCTACATTTGTGGTGACTGATAAAAGCATCGTCTTGCCAAGTATTGTGCCTGATAGCGATGAAGCAGAGTATGTTTGCAGCGGTTATCAAAAACGTCAATCTGAACGTTTAGAAAAATTGTTAGAACAAGAAAAGTTTAATCAAAATATTAGTTTGAAGTTTCCTTGGCAATAAAGTGTCACAGGTATCATTGAAAGCCCTTTCATTAACGTGATATAAATTATGTATACAAAAACGAGGGGGTTAAGAGATGAAAAGTTTTATTGCCTTTATGGAGAAACACTTTTTACCAGTTGCTTCAAAAGTCGGTAATCAACGTCATTTAATTGCGATTCGTGATGCATTCGCGTACACAATGCCGTTAATGATCGTTGGTGCCTTTGCCGTACTGATTAACAATTTACCTATTCCCGGATTCCAAGAGTTTATGAATGGGGTCTTCAGCCAAAAGATGGGGGATTCATACGTTTGGACTCTATTAGGTGGAAATATTTGGAATGGTTCATTCGCTATTCTTTCTATCTTTATTTCATTCTTAGTTGCTCACAACTTAGCTAAATCTTACGGTGTTGACGGAATTTCTGCCGGTATCGTATCATTAGGTTCTTTCTTTGCCGTTGGTGGTGCACAAGGAATGGATTCAGCCGGATTGTTCGTAGCCTTATTGGTTGGTTTACTTTCTACTGAATTATTTAGACGTTTATCTGATGTAGATAAATTCACAATTAAGATGCCTGACGGAGTTCCACCAGCAGTTGCTAAGTCATTCGCTGCTTTACTTCCAGCTATTATCACAATCACTGTCTTTGCCTTTATTACAATGCTTCTAAATGCTATGGGTATCGAAAATGTTGTTACAGCTTTCTACAAGGCTGTTCAAGAACCATTCATGGGTATGGCAAATTCATATCCAACAGCATTATTGATTTCCTTTATCACACCATTCTTATGGTTCTTTGGTCTTCACGGTGCCAACATGATCGAGCCTTTCATGCAAACTATCAATGCTCCAGCTATTCAAGCTAATGTTGCTGCATTGAAGGCAGGTAAGGAAATTCCATATATCGTCAATAAACCATTTATGGATTCATTCGTTAATATCGGTGGTACAGGGGTAACAATCGGTTTGATCATCGCCATTTTTATCGTTGGTAGAAGAAATAAACCTTATATGTCAGTTGCATCCTTAGCATCAGCTCCAGGTTTGTTCAATATTAACGAACCATTAGCGTTTGGTCTTCCATTAGTATTGAATCCAATTTTATTCGTACCGTATATTTTGGCTCCAATGGTTTGTGTAAGTATTGCTTACTTTGCTACAGCTAGTGGCTTTATGCCAGCTGCAACAAGTATGCCGCCTTGGGTAACGCCACCAATCATTGGGGGGATCATCGCTACCGCAAGTTGGCAAGGAGGGGTTATTGCAGCACTTAATATTGCAGTTGCTGCCCTCATTTATGCACCATTTGTTTATATGAGTACAGCTATGGAAATCAACAAAGCAAACAAATTGCTCGATGATTAATTAACGTTCTAAAGAAGGATGACATTGCTCATCCTTTTTATTTTCTCCAAAATGATACAGGCAGTGACAATAATGTCATATTTATCACGGATGAGTTAAAATGCTCTTGCGAAGCTAATTTCATGTAATGTAGAATTAAATAAAACGTTTACAAAGTAGGTAAGGGAATGCTCTTTTTAGATCATACGCCAGAATTGACAGAAACAGATATGATAATTTATCGCATAATAGTCAAAAACATGAACACAGTTGTTTACATGCGGATTCGTGATTTGGCCAAAATAACGTATTGTAGTACAGCCAGTATTCAGCGGTTTTGTCAGAAATTTGATTGTGCTGGTTGGTCAGAATTTAAGACACGTTTGAAATTGTACGTCGCAAATAAAAATTTGAATCAAGAGTATCCGACTGATTTGGACAGTGGGGAAGTCGTTCGTTCAATCATGGAAACCGATACGCCAGATGGGCGGCAAAAAATTGACGAAGTTGCCAAGATGCTTTTGACACGCAAGCAAGTACTTTGGATTGGTCAGGGAACTTCTAAAATATTGGCTGAATTTGGGGCAGTCAACTATTCTAGTTTTGTTAATTTATCGCTTTTGATTCAAAATCCCATCGACAATCCAATCGTTGATTTCGATGAAACTGCCACTGACGAATTGTGTTTAATCGTTTGTTCAGTTTCTGGAGAAAATCATATCATCATCAAATATATCGACAATTTTATTAAACATAAGATTCCAGTCGTGGCTATCACCAATAACGTTACTTCGACAATTGCCAAGATGAGCCAATATACGCTGACTTATTTTGCAACGCAACAAATGATTGAAAGCGACAATGTGACTACCCAGACACCAGCAATGTTTTTGATTGAAAAATTGATTCGTCGAGCTTCATCATTGAAACAGGTTGAAAAAGATTCTAAACTTTAAAACGCAAAAAAGACCAGAAGTCATATGATTTCTGGTCTTTTTGATATAAGAGATTAGATTAAATCGTTAGCACTGACCCATTCGTTGGTAGCAACACGGTACATTGTTTGACCGTTGATAGTAGCTGACTTGTCAGTTCTCCAGGCTGTGTTCTTAGCTAAAGCACGGTTAGTAACTTTTTGGCCATTAGCTTGGTATAATCTGGCGTCATTCTTTGTGAAGACGTTTTGATCAAGTGGTGTAACTTCTAATCCATCAGCTAATTTAGCCCATTCGTTAGTAGCCACACGTAAGTAGTTTACGCCATCAAGATTCATTAACTTGTCAGCGTACCATGATGAGTCTCCACCTAAAGCACGGTTCTTCAATTCATTACCGTTTTCATCGAATAAAGTTGCGATTGTGTTTGGTAGTGCGTAGAAAGTAGTTTGGTGGTTAGAGATTGATTTGGTGTGAGTTGGTTTTGTTACTGGTTTTTCTGTTTCTGTCTTGTTGGTGTTAGAACTATGTGTATTAGAGTTATTGGATGATGAGCTTGAATTTGTTGTAGTTATAGCATCCTTTGGAATTATAGCTTGACCATTTTCACCATATTCAATATCCCCAGCCCAAAGTGTAAATTTATCATTTGTTTTTATTTGATTACCATCACTGTCAGAAACAAAAGCTTTTTCTATTTTTCCATTTTTATCAAAGTTTACTGTTATAAATCCCTTAGGAGGAACGATATCAGTGATACTTCCATTTTTTATTTTCAAAAATGAGAAGGTACTAATAGATCCCGTGCTATCATTTTTAATGATTTGATAGTTAGTTGTATATTCATTTTTTGAATTGTCAAAATTAGTTCTAATTGCCTTGATTTCATCTGAACTTTTATCGGGAGTTATGCTGCTTGTTAATTCATCTAATTTTTCAGCATAGGCTTTATAAGCTTCATTTAGAACTTTGCTTGAATTTGAAAAGGGAGAATGACCAGTTTTCTCAACTTTTAAATCAAATTTTAGTGATTCAATTTCTGATTGTGCAGCTTTGATTGTTGATTTTTCACTATCGATAGTCAAATCACCATTTGAGGTCACTGTACCATCAGCAGAGATATTGATGGAAACAGATAATCCAGGAACACTTCCCTTACTTACATCGATATTAGAAGTAGAACTGCCTGATTCCGTAGGCACGTCTGTAATAATTGTAGTAGAAGTTGTATCGTCAGATGATTTAACTGAAACGGTAATATCATTCAGCAAAATTTTATTTTGATAATCTTGTTGTAATTGATTCATTTGAGTTGTTAATTCTTTTATTTCTGAAATAGATTTAACTTCTGCGTTATCAATCTTTTCATCAGTTTCAGTAATGAAATTTTGAATGTTTTTAGTAGTTGTTGTTGAACCGTTTAATGAATCAATTGGAACTGAGCTTTTGAATTCATCATACTTAGGAGTGAAGTTGTCAAGAGCATTTTTTACATTTTCTGGATTTTTATCGCCAGTAGTGTCGACTATTGGTAATTGTCCTTGGTCGTTAATCTTAGTAGGGTCTATCGTTACGTTACCATTTTCATCAAGTGTGAATGATACGTTGTAATCATTTGTTGATTCATCATTATTTTTTGGATCAACAATAAAATAATTTGCTGGAAGAGTTAATTCTACATCTTCAGCAACGCCAAATTCCTTAAAAGTGTGTGTTACAGAAATACTCTTAACTTCCTTTGACTCAATATCATAAGTTTTTACGTCAAACGTTTTCGTTAATGAATCTTGGCTTTGATTTTTAGTAGTGCCTTCTGATCCAGTCACTTCTCCAGCCAAAACCGTAGTAGCATTACTTACTGGTGCAGCGAGTGTTAGTGCAATAATCCCTAAAACAATTGGTCCATAATGTTTCTTCATATCTAATCCCTCCATGTAGTTGTTTACAAGAAAAATATAACAAATCAAGACGACACGTATTGTCGTTTTGTTACATTGAGGAAAATTTATTAAAAAAAACAGGCTTATTATGCCTGTTTAATTCATTTTATAGTCGATTTTTCAATAATTGGAGAGAACTCCCATGACTAAGAATTCATTGTTACCGAGTACGAATGATAACAAAACGAGAATGGCAGTTTGAAATTTGTAATTATGCATAATGTTGACCGAACTTTCAAGTATATTTAGGCAAAGAAAAAAGAATCGCTATGGATTCTTAATGTAAATTAGTAGCTAAAATCATATCGCGCAATGCTTCAAAATCCTTACTGGCAAAAGATTCCTGTAGCGCTTCGTCGACGATTTTGGCAGTTTCTTTAAAATGATTGATCCCCGATTGGGTAATTTGTAAGCAGACTTCTTTTTGATTTTCATCGCTGTGGTAGCGAATGATAGGCTTACAAGGCTTATTTTCCAGTCTGACAGCCATTCTTGAGACGGCAGCTGAACTGAGGTGCAAGGAGTCTTTAATCTCTAACAAGCTAGCTTTAGAGTCATAGCGGTCATAAAGATAGTGTAAGAAACTAAATTCAGCAGGTGATAAATCATATTTAATCAAGATTTTTTCCAGCTTGGTTTGAATGTCATTTTCGAAATGTTTCATGCTCAACCAAGTGCAAACATTTGATGGTTGATTGATAATCGTCACCTCCAATAAAAAATATTAACGATTTAGTATTATGAAACAATTTTATTACTTGTGCAAGCAAAGATTATTAACCATGAATTAGCGATTTGCTATACTAATCGTATATTAAATAGGCGAGGGTATAAAAATGAATTTTTATTCGTATCAATATTTAGTCGATCACAACAATGAACCAAATTTCCTATTTATTATAGGAATAATAATTTTAGCTGTGGCAATTTTTGTGACCGCTTTTTTGTATTTTAGAAATCGTTCTGATAATAAATATCGTGACTTGTTGATTATTTTTGCCTTTGGAATCGTTTTATTTGTCGGAATCAATTACAACAATTATGAGCAACAACTGGATATTAGCAATAAAACTAGTCAGACCTTAGATTTGATGGCGTCGGTCGCTAAGGAAAAGAAAGTTTCCAAGAAAAAACTGTATTCGAATAATTCTAGTTTGACAGAAGGCATGTTGATAAAAGCAGGCAAGAATATTTATCGGGTCAGTTTTGATAATAATTTGAGTAGTTACACGTTAACGAAAGCTAGTATCATCAGTTCGCAAAAAATTAATCTTATCAAGAAATAGGTGAAATAATGGTCTTACAATACGGTGATTTAACTTTAAAGTTTATTATTGGATTCTTATTCATGGTTTTGCAAATTAATTTATTTGGTCGTGGCAACATTGCGCCAACTAGTGCCATTGACCAACTACAAAATTACGTTTTAGGTGGTATCGTCGGTGGGATGATTTACAACTCCAGTATCACGATTTTGCAATTCTCCTTAGTCTTGTTGATTTGGACCTTGGTGGTTTTCGTGGCCAAGTTCTTGACTAATCACAATAATTTATTCAGAAAGGTTATTCAAGGTGATCCCAAAGTTATTGTCAAGAATGGCAAGATCGATGTTAATTTAGCTTTGAAAAATGGTTTGTCAGCTAACGATTTGTCATTCAAATTGCGTCAAGCTGGAATCATGGATGTTCGTAACGTTAAAAGAGCTGTCTTTGAACGTAATGGTCAATTGACGATCATTATGAAAAATGAAGACAATCTCAAGTATCCGGTAATTTTGGATGGTCAGATCGATCATGACGAACTAGAAGCTATCGGTAAAGACAATGACTGGATCGAAAATGAATTGCAAAAACGTGGTTTGGAGGCTTCAGATATTTATATGGCTAACTATATTAGTGGTCAATTAGTGGTTTATAAATATTAAGTTAGGTACTCCGAAACGATTTTTATTAAGTGGATAACTGTATTAGAATAGAACTGTAATAAATTTTGGTGGTGATAACATGGCAAGTGGTTCTAAGGCGTTCTCTGTTTTCATGCTGATTTTTTATGCGATATTGTTGTACTTTGTTTTCGCTGATAAAAATATGATTGCAATGTATATGATGGCAATCGGTATGTTTATTGAGGCTTTAGTGAATTGTGTTTGTACGTTTCAATCAAAAACTAAATAGGGTGGCGATTATAAATGTCAGATTCAAAAGTTTACAATGATTACTTTTTCGATGAACCAATTTTTGACTTGCACGACGGTGGCTATATTCCGCTAGAAAAGGCTGATGTAAAAGATCAACCATTGAATATTCCTGCAGTCATCAAGCCGGACAAAGTAGATGGAAATGACGTCTACTATACGATTACAGCTCAAGAAGGGGAAACACAGATCCTTCCTGGCAAGAAGACTAAGACTTGGGGTTATAACGCTTCATTGCTTGGTCAAACGATTGTCTTTAAACAAGGTGTACATTATCACATTCACCTCGTTAACAAATTACCAGAAGTTACTACTTTCCACTGGCACGGATTAAATGTTACTGGACCAGTCGTTGATGGTGGGCCACACGCTCCAGTTTATCCAGATGGCAGTCGTGATATTGACTTTACTTTGGATCAACCAGCACAAACAGATTGGCTCCATCCACATCCATGTCCAAATACGGCTCGTCAAGTTTGGAACGGCTTGGCTGCTGCAGTTGTAGTAACTGATGATGAAGAAGCTAAACTTCCATTCCCAAGAAATTATGGTGTCGATGATATTCCGGTTATTTTGCAAGACAGAAGTTATCACGACAATCAATTGGATTACAAAGCTGACTACGATGTCGACGGTACTTTAGGTAAGTATGCCTTAGTTAATGGTACGATCAACGGTGTCTTCAACGTTACGACTCAAAGGGTTCGTCTAAGAATTTTGGATGGTTCTGACCGTCGTGAGTGGAGATTGCATTTTGACGACAATCATGAATTTACCCAAATTGCTTCCGATGGTGGAACGTTACCTGAACCAGTTAAGTTCACTAAGTTGATGTTGACTTGTGCTGAACGTGCTGAAGTTATCGTTGACTTTGGCGACAAGAAGCCCGGTGATGTGGTTACTTTGATGAGTGACGATATGCCAATTATGAAATTCAAGATTGGTGAATTTGCCAAGGATGATACGAAATTGCCAGAACATTTGACAACTATCGATGCACCAAAGGTTACTCCAGGACTTCCTGTAACGAGAACTGTTATGTCAGGAATGGATGACCAAGTACGTTTGGATGGCAAGCTCTTCGATATGCAAAGAATCGACCGTAAACAAAAGATTGGCGATACTGTCCTTTGGGATGTCGTTAATACTAATGATATGGACGGTGGTATGATTCACCCATTCCATATGCACGGTTGCCAATTCTTAGTTCTCAGTCGTAATGGCAAAGAACCTTATCCTAATGAACACGGTTGGAAAGATACTGTTGGTGTCAATGCTGGCGAAACAGTTAGAATCGCGGTTCAATTCACTAAATTTGGTGTTTACATGTATCACTGCCACATTCTCGAACACGAAGACACTGGTATGATGGCTCAGATTGAAGCTTATGATCCAAATCATGAACATAAATATCATTTAATTAGTATGGATGAGATGAATCACCCAAAAAATAAATAAAATTGACAAAAAAATTGACTAGTTTTAAACTCGATTTGTGAAGTTTGTCAATAAAAAGAGGCAATACTAACGTTGGTTGGTATTGCCTCTTTTCTCAAAGAAGGAAAGTAATGTGGGGAAATTTAAAGTTCGTTTAGGATATTTGATATTTGCGATTGTTTTGGATGCTTTTTCTAATGCCGTGATGATCGACAGCAATATGGGCAGTGCCGTTTGGATGTCTTCAGCGGTCAATATTTCGTCATTTTTGCATTCACCATATGGAACGACCTTGTTCGTTTATGCAGTTTTGGTCACGATTGCTAATCAGATACTTTTGAGAAAATTCGATAGTCATATTTTTATTTCTAACTTATTATTCTCATTTCCATTTAGCTATTTGGTCGGTATCTTTTCGAATGTCTTAAATCCACTCGGACTAAATCAATTGCCCCTGTTAATGCGACTAGTAGTCAACATCTTGGGATTAGTCGGAGTGTCGATTGGAACATCGATTTATCAAAGGTGCAATTTGATTCAACATCCTAATGATGAATTGGCTTACTTATTGCGTTTCAAATATTTGCACGGTTCTGCTGGTTGGGGACAGTTGTTAAGCTACACGCCACCAGTAGTAATTATGGTTATTTGTTTTGCAATGACAGGACATATTTTGTCAGTTGGGATCGGTACTATCTTAGCGATGTTTTTCCAAGGCGTCATCATTGGTATCTCAGACAAAATTGTTGTTCCTTCATTAAAGCATCATTACTCATTTTAGAAAATTATTATAAAAAGAGTTAGAATAATTGCCTAATTGTCTTGCGATAGAAGCCCACATGGTTTACTATGACTAGTAGGGACTACCAGATTTAAAAACAACTGATTCCTTCCCAACGGTGAGATTAATTTCTCACTATTTTTTTGTCGTGAAAAGGGATCTTATTAAAATAATTGTATATAAAAAACCTCGTTGAAATGTATTCTAAATTACATTTTAGCGAGGTTTTTGTTTACAGTTCTAATTCTTTTTCATCGAAGTTTATCGTTTCACCCTCAACAGTCAGACGATTTCTTCCAGAGTTTTTGGATTCATATAAGTATTTGTCGACACGGTTGAATAGGTCATCAAAATCTGAGTCAGTTTTCTTTAATTGAGAAATACCAAAGGAGATACTGACGTTTAATTTCTGTCCCTTTAAAAAGAGTGGTGTGTTGACTAACGAATCCCGCAGGTCCTTGACGATGGGGATACATTGTTTAGGAGTTTTACCACGAAAGACGATGATAAACTCTTCGCCACCAAAACGGAATAATTGGCCCTTAGTGTCCGTTAAAAACATTTCACGTTCCATTGTATGGGCAACGTGTTTAAGCACCTCATCACCCGTAGAATGGCCATATTGATCATTAAATTCTTTGAAGTGATCGATATCAAACATCGTAACTGTTAAAGGAACATTTTCACTGTGATAAGTTTGATAGATCTCTTGGGCAGTTTTATCTAGATTAGCACGGTTTCTAATTCCAGTCAGTTCGTCATAATTGACTTGGACTTGCAAATCGTTGTAGGTTAGCATTGTTTCTTGAACCTTTTTAGCACAGAATCGAATAATCGACATGTAGATCAAGAAGACTAGCATCATATTGGCAATCTCGTAAACTGGGAAACTGTGGTCGACCCACAACAAAATCCACCAAGACAAGCCGAAGAGGACTTGTAGAACTAAGTACTTCCATTCTGAATTTTGAAGATTCTCAGTTTGTAGATAAATGAAAATGACGATTGCTACTAAGAAAATATAGGATGCAATAAAAAATGGTAAGTCTTTATTTTCCAAACGTTCAATATTCATTGAATTGTAGTAGACAAAGGGCATGAGAATATTTATCCACAAAGTGATCTGGTTTCTGATCAAATACATGCAGTATAGCAGGATCGTCAATTGGGCATTTGCATATAACCAACCATTATTGATCGAACCATCGTTCAAAATATGGAAGATTTGCTGCAACATTATCATGCTGAAAGCCAAGACGGCTCCTTCGATTAAATGTGCACATAATCGTTGATAGATTGGGGAAGAGTTGCTGATTCTTCGTTCGAGCGAGTAGGCAACAATTGTGATTATTGTAATTAATCCAATCGTAACAAGCGTGATAATTGCTGAATTAATATTCAGATAATTATTCATAATACGTTCTAAGATAATGTTTGACACAATTACCCCTCAATTTAAATTTTTTAAGCATGGCTAATTTCAAATATTTAGCATGTTTTTTTTATCACATACTGTACATTATACGAGATAATTCATGAGATGTATAACGTAAATTTAAATTATTATTTTACCAAAAAATTAATTAGTAAAAAAGATATTTAAACATTTATAGATAAAATGCGTTATTATAATATAAATAGATAATTACAAAATTATGTTTAAAGTTCATTTTAATGAGCAGATAATTATTATAAAATGAGGGATTAGTAATGAAAGTAGTAGTTATAGGCTGTACGCATGCAGGAACCGCAGCTGTGGAACAAATTTTGGAAGAACATCCTGGAACACAGGTCACAGTTTACGAACGTGATGACAATATTTCGTTTCTATCCTGTGGAATTGCGCTTTACTTAGGGCATAAGGTAAAACATCTTGAAGATATGTTTTATGCAGATCCTAAAGACTTGGAAAAACTAGGTGCAAAAGTCTATATGAAACATGATGTTTTAAAAATTGATTCCAAGAATAAAACAATCATGTGTGAAGATATGAAGACTCACCAAATTATTAATGACACTTATGACAAGTTGATCATGACGACGGGTTCAACTGTTGCAGTACCACCAATTATGGGAATTTCTGATACAAGAATTTTGATGTGTAAGAGTTATGCTCAAGCAGAAGCTATTTATGAAACTGCTAAAGAGTACAAGAATATTACCATCGTTGGTGGCGGCTATATTGGAGTAGAGCTCGCTGAAAGTTATGCTAATACTGATCACAAAGTTTCTTTGATTCAGTCTCGTGATCAAGTTTTGAATAATTATTTGGATAAGGATATGTCGCAAAACGTTATCGAATTGTTGAAAGAACATGACGTGGATGTTTATTTGAATGAACGTGTAACTGGTTTTACTAGGGATGATGATGACAGTATCTTAATTGAAACGACTAAAGCTGATCATAAAGCTGATTTGGTAATTGTTTGTACCGGATTTGTCGCTAATACTGAATTGTTGCGGGGACAAGTCGACATGGATCGTCACGGGGCAATCATTATTAATGAGTATACGCAGACGTCTAATCCAGATATTTACGCTGCTGGGGATGCTTGTACAGTAATTTTCAATCCAACCGGCAAGCACGCTTATATGCCACTGGCTACCAATGCTATTCGTCAAGGTGCTTTGGCAGGAACTAATGTCTTTGGCAATATTAAAAAGTATATGGGGACACAAGCTACCTCTGCCATGGAACTATTTGGCTATACAATTGCTTCAACTGGTTTAACGTTACAACATGCTTTGAATAGCAAGATCAACGCCGATACAGTAACTTATCACGACTATTATCGTCCTAAGTACATGCCAACGACTGAGATGTTGACGGTCAAATTAGTTTACAATAAGGACAATCATTTGATTTTGGGAGCACAATTTTTCAGCAAGCACGAAGTCGCTCAATCAGCTAATACGATGTCGGTCTGCATTCAAAACAAGAATACAATCGACGATCTGGCTTATATGGATATGTTGTTCCAACCAAATTATGACAATCCATTCAATTACTTGAACTTGGTTGCTCAAAAAGCTTTGGCTAAAGAAAGAGAAGTTAAGGCCAAATAAATAGCATCTATTCAGAATTCGAAAATCTGAGTAGATGCTTTTTGTTTGCTTTAAAATTTATCATCATCTGGTTCCAATTTAAGTAGACGAGGTTTGCCGTAATAGTAACCTTGTCGTAAGTCGATCTCTAAGGAATCAGCTAATTGATCGTCATTGTCGTCTTCGATACCCTCAAGAATGAAACGTAAATTATGTTTTCGACTAAAGTCGCGCCAAAAGATAACTTTGCTTTCAATATCGGGGTCACGTAGTTTTTCGCCAAAGTTTTGAATGGCAAATTTAATTTCTGAAGCGAGAGGAACTAATTCTTTAATATTTTCTAGTTGGTTAACACCAGTTCCACAATCATCTAGGGAAAAGTCCATACCATAATCAATGAAGTCTTTTATTAAGGGAACCAACTGAGAATTGGGCCAATTTTGATCGGGTGTATCTTCAGTAAGTTCGACAACTAAACGCAAGGGACGCAAAATCCTTTGTGCTTCAATAATAGCTGTACGAACTTCTGGGTCCATCAACTGATTACGATTGATATTGACTGAAACGGAACCAATTTTGAGTGATAATAATTTGGTTGTCGCTATTAAGACTGAAGCCATTGTATGAGATGGGACATCCGAAAAATTATGAGGTGGTCTCCATCCTTGCTCAGTCTTTTTCTTCATTAATAACTCATAACCTATTAAAGAGTTATTAAATTTGTCAAGCTGAGGCTGAATAAAAAATCTGTACATAACAAACTCCTTTTGACAATCTTCTAATTCCCAAAGTCATGTTTAAAACCTGTGATAATGGTACTACAATTCTAGCTTCATGTCGTGATGCAAAATGCCGGCTTCTTTATATTGTTCGCCAACGACTTTAAAACCTAATTTGGTATAAAACATTTGGGCATGATCTTGTGCACCTAGAATAACATATTGATAGTTCTCTTTTTTAGCAAAATCGAAAATATATTTTAACAATTTTGAACCTAAATGTTTTTGACGATATTCTTTTAAAACAGCCACACGTTGAACGTGGATCCCATTATCTTCGGTTACGAAAAATCGGGCAGTTGCCATAGGAGTTTGATCGTCATAGAGCACAAAATGAGTGCAGTGATCTTCTAATTTATCAATTTCAATATCTTCGGGAACGTTTTGTTCTTTTACGAAGACGGTTGTTCGTATGTTTAAACTGTCACGATAAATCTCAGAATTTATATCAGTCGTATATTTAATTTGATACATCTTTACCAACCCCGTTATTAAAAAAGTCAACACAAGATAATTATATTACAAATGCTACTCGATTTTTGTTCTATTTTTGATATAAAAAAATACAATTTTTAAAAAATCACTTAATTTTACGATTGATATAATTTATATATATGTTGTGTTATGCTTAAAAGAATAGAGACTAGTATACAAATGTACTGTAGAGGAGGAACCGACGAATGAAAGTTATTGTTGTCGGATGTACACATGCTGGAACAGCTGCAGTTGAACAAATTTTAACAAAACACCCAGAGACTGAAGTAACAGTCTACGAACGTGATGATAACATTGCCTTTTTATCTTGCGGTATTGCTTTGTATTTGGGGAGAATCGTTAATCGTCTTGAAGACATGTTTTACGCGGATCCTACCACACTTGAAGGCTATGGCGCTGAAGTTCATATGAAGCACAATGTCTTGAAGATAGATTCAAAAAATAAAAAAATTGTCGTTCAAGATTTACAAACTCAAGAAATCTTTGAAGATACTTATGACAAGTTGATCATGACAACTGGTTCAGAAGTTGGGGTACCTCCAATTAAAGGAATGGATAATTCCAGAGTTTTGTTGTGTAAGAGTTACGCACAAGCTAAGAAAATCTATGAATCGGCCTTGAATTATCCAAGCATCGCCATCGTTGGTGCTGGATATGTTGGTGTCGAATTGGCTGAAAGTTATGCTAATACCGTTCACGAAGTATCACTGATTCAATCTCGTGATCAAATTTTAAATAATTACGTTGATGATGGTCTGTCAGAAGAAATCATCGATAAGCTAAAAGAACACGATGTTAAAGTTCACCTCGGTGAAAGGGTAGCTGCAATTGAAGATGGCGAACAATTAACCATCAAGACTAAGGCCGGTAATGATTACAAAGCCGATTTAGTAATTGTCTGCACTGGATTCTTTGCCAATACTGATTTGTTGCGTGGACAAGTACAAATGGACGGTTACGGTGCCATCATAATCAATGATTACATGCAGACATCAAATCCTGATATTTATGCAGGTGGCGATTCCTGTGTCGTTAAATTCAATCCAACTGGTGAAATGCGTTATATTCCATTAGCTTCCAGTGCCGTTCGTCAAGGTACTTTAGCGGGAATCAATATTTTTGGCAACATCCGCAAGTACATGGGAACACAAGCTACAACTGCGATGGAAATCTTTGGCTACACTTTGGCTGAAACTGGTTTGACTTATAAAAAAGCTATTGCCAATGGAATCAATGCCGATTATGTGGTTTACAAAGATTACTATCGTCCTAATTATATGCCAACAACTGATATGTTGACGATCTACTTGGTTTACGATAAGGATAACCGCAAGGTTCTAGGAGCACAGTTATTCAGTAAACACGAAGTAGCCCAATCAGCTAATGCTGTTTCGATTTGTATTCAAAACAATAATACGATTGATGATTTAGCCTATGTTGACATGCTGTTCCAACCAAATTATGATAATCCTTTGAATTATTTGAATCTGGTTGCACAAATGGCAATCGATAAAGAAGATGAAGCTGTTAAGGAGTAGTCTTCAAGTTAAATCAATGAACTGAAGAAACATCTATTCAGTTTTTTACGGTTCTTTCTCAAGTTAGGTTATAGATGTCGTCGTCCGTTCTGCTTTGTGGACGCTGGAACGTACTGGGCGCAACTTTAAGCCAATTCCAGAACCGGGAACTGTCTTAAAGCTTGGCCTTTCACTAAGCAATAAATTGCTAAGTGAAATTTCAGTACTGAGCATCCACAAAGCTGCCACTACCGACTAAATAACGACATTTATTATTTATTTCAAGTAAATCAAAATAGCATCAATTCAGATATAGCATTTAACTATTTATCTGAATTGATGCTTATTTGTTTGACTGTATAAAAATATAAAACAACTCTCTAGTCTGGAATAGCAAAGAAAATTGGCTCAGTAGTGAATTTATTCTTAGCAACTTGTTGCTTAGAATAAGGTCGAGTTTTGAGATTTTGCGCACTTGGTTTATGCAAAAGCTCAAAATCGTGCCCACTACGTTCCAGCCAAATTTTCTTTGCTATGGAGGACGGAATATTATTACTAATCAAAATTAATGAAGTTTTTGCTTTTAAAATAATAATGTTATAAAAAAATTAAAATAAAAATTTGCTTTTTTGAATGGTATTTTTCCTTGTCAAAATGTATATTAAAAAAGGCGTTTCGAATGCTAGAATTTTGGTAGTTAATAGAATATTTTGAGGGTGATCATATGGGTTTAGGTGAAATCATTCGGATTTGCTTGAGCACTAATGCCTTAGTTACCGGAATCGTGACGGTCGGGCTAATAACCATCATCACCTATATTGCGCTTACTTTTGAAAAAGATATTGAATTGTCTTCAGATTGGGCAAATAAATTAGTTTCAGGATTATCAGAAGTTATTTTGCTTTTTACAGCTAGCTTTGTCGTGATCAAAGTTTTTGAAAGTCTGACGGTGGGTAGTCGGATCGAATTAGGTAGCTTGTTCATTAATGCAGAGTTAACGCTGTTTTTTTATTTCATGTTTATTTTTAATAATCGATTGATAGTTATTTTAAATATTGGTTTGCCATTGTTGTACCATTTAGTTTCCGATTCCCAGCAGCATCACCAAATAGTTTGGCCATTATTCATTGGTGCTTATGTATTGTTAGCTGTTGTCACTGAATATTTGTATACGCACAAAGATGAATTATACATTTTTGATTACAGATATATTGTGGGACAAATTTTATTTGGAATCTGTTGGTGGTGTCTACTTTGGATTGATTTTCGTTGGCCACTGGCCAATATTATTGGTATGTTGATTTTATTCGAGGTTTATATGTTTATAGCTCGAATAATTGAAATAAAGATGGAAAACTATTTTTATACATTCAATCGGCTGAAGAAAAAAGTTAATTACGATGCTTTGACTGGAGTTAGAAATCGAGCTAATTTAAATAAATTTTCAAAAGCAGTTTATGATGAACACTGTAAAGATCTGTGGAAACCATTGACAGTCATAATTTTTGATATCGATGGTTTCAAAAACTTCAATGATCATTATGGACACGATATAGGGGATCAAGTGCTTCGGTACGTATCGCATTTAGTTGAAAGAGAGCTTCACCTAGACAATGATGGGGGCAGGTTGTTCCGTTATGGTGGAGAAGAGTTTCTCATTATCATTGAAGGAGTAAATGGTGATGAGAGTGTTAAATTAGTTAAATCTATCAATAAGACTTTGAGGAATGTACCGCTTTTTACACAGGATATGAGTTTGAATATAACTTTGTCCTTTGGCGTGACTACTTTAAGGTCTACCGATAAATCTTTCAGTGATGTTTTCAAGCGAGCTGATCGTTATTTATATCAATCTAAGAATAGTGGACGGAATTCATTTACGGTTGAAGGACGGACACAGCCAAATGAAGACAAACAAAAAAACCAGTAGGTGGGGAACCTGACTGGTTTTTTAGGTTGATCGATAGGAGCAAGAAATTAATTTACGTCATTGAATGATGGGGTATTCAATGAATCGGGGAGATTATTATGATCCGTTGTATTTTTGGGCAAATTTAAGAAATGAGTTTTTTTCTCCTATCGCGTTGTAATTGGGAGTTACAACTTATCAACTGGATATCTAGAATAAGCATCTATGCATAGATAATTTATTCTATATGGGAGGCAAAAAATAAACTTTGAAAAGCTTATTCTAGACTTGGCAAAGTATATATTTTAGCCCCTCCTTCCTCTATGTTAGCGCTTTCTCTCATTGGTACAAAGTCATTATAGCAAGTTTCTTTTTATTTCACAATTCAAAAGCTCATGATATGTAAATGGAAAACTACACAGAATTAAGGAGTATCAAGGAGTTTGCGTACTTTCTTGCTAAAAAAAGATTTTTTTAATAATTAGTTATTTTTTCACAAAGTTTTAGGGTACAAAAAAAGACGAAGATCAAAATCTTCGTCTTAATAAAGTCATTAGATTGATGGTGTACCGAACCACTTGATACGTTCGATAGTTGTATCAGTAATAGCTTTTGTACCAGGTGCAAGCAACTTACGTGGGTCATAACCCTTAGCGTCAACATCTTGGTCATGTCCGGCTTCGATGTATTCACGTGTAGCTTTAGCAAAGGCTAATTGTAATTCAGTATTAACGTTAACCTTTGAAATACCCATTGAGATAGCCTTAACGATTTGTTCCTTAGGGATACCTGAACCACCATGCAATACAAGTGGTGTTGAGATTTCAGCAGCTAATTCTTGTAGACGGTCAAAGCTTAGACCTTTCCAGTTGTCAGGGTAAACACCATGGATGTTACCAATACCAACAGCTAGGTAGTCAACGCCTGTAGCAGCAAGTGTCTTAGCTTCTTCAACATCAGCTAGTTCACCAAGACCAGTAATACCATCTTCAGTACCACCGATTGAACCAACTTCAGCTTCAACAGACATACCCTTAGCGTGAGCTAATTTAACGATTTCCTTTGTCTTTTCAAGGTTTTCGTCGAATGGTAGGTCATGACCATCGAACATAACTGAGTTGTAACCAACTTCGATACATTCTTTGGCAGCTTCGTAGTTACCATGATCCAAGTGCATTACAACTGGAACTGTAATACCCATTGATTTGATTGTGTCTTGTACAAGGTGTAGACATAATTCGTAACCACCCATGTACTTAGCAGCACCCATTGATGTTTGAACCAAGATAGGTGTTTGTGTTTCTTGGGCAGCAGCTAAAATACCACGTGTCCATTCCAAGTCGTTGATGTTAAAAGCACCAACAGCATATTTGCCTTTACGGGCATTGTTGAAAATTTCGTTACCGTTTGTTAAAACCATCGATAATCCTCCAAAAATTCCATTCATTATTTGAATACATTAATAATTCTAACTCAAAAGCCGAAAAATTCCTACAATTTTTATCAAACTATTTCAGTAAACGCTTACCGAAAATGAAAATAACAATAGAAAGCCATTAAGTAGAGGATAATGAGAAAAATTAAAATATACCACCAGTATTTTTTTCCTTTTGATTTAATGAGCGTGTTGTAAATTGCGATAACGACGAAAAAAGCAATTAAGGTGGTGAGAATGCTTAAAATTATTAAAACTGGTAAATTTATCATGTTGGGATAACCGACCTTTTTTCAGAAAATAAGAGAAAACCTAACTACCTATATTAATACAGATATCTTTGATATACTGGAACTAATTTATTGAGGTGATAATTTTGAAGAAAATTAAAGTTATGACTGTTTTTGGTACAAGACCAGAAGCAATTAAAATGGCACCACTCGTTTTAAAATTAAAGCAAAATAGTGATTGTTTTGAAACTGTAACTGTTGTTACGGCACAACATCGTGAGATGCTTGATTCAGTCTTGGAAATTTTTAAAATCAAACCAGACTATGATTTGAACATTATGAAAGAACGCCAAACTCTAAGCGGTATCACAGGATTAGTTTTGAAGGAATTAGATAGTATCATCGAAAAAGAAACTCCTGATATCATTCTAGTTCATGGTGATACAACAACAACTTTCAGTGCAGCTCTTTCAGCATTTTACCACCAAACAGCTATTGGACACGTGGAAGCTGGCTTGAGAACTTGGAATAAGTACTCACCATGGCCTGAAGAGATGAACCGTCAAATGACTGATGATTTGACTGACCTTTATTTTGCCCCAACTAACGAAAGTAAAGCTAACTTGTTGAAGGAAAATCATCATGGTGAAAATATCTTCGTAACTGGTAATACAGCTATTGATGCTTTGAGAAGTACCGTTCACAAAGATTATCATCACGATATTTTGGACGTCATCGATCCTGATAAGAAGATGATCTTAATCACTATGCACCGTCGTGAAAACCAAGGCGAACCAATGAAGCAAGTCTTCAAAGCGATGAAGAAAGTCGTTGCTAAGCATAATGATATCGAATTAGTTTACCCAGTGCATTTGAACCCAGTTGTTCAACAAACTGCCAAAGATATTTTGGGTGGCGTTGATCGAATTCACTTGATCGAACCACTCGATGTCGTTGATTTCCACAACTTAGCATCGAGAAGTTACTTTATTATGACCGATTCCGGTGGTGTTCAAGAAGAAGCACCTTCATTAGGAAAACCTGTTTTAGTATTGCGTGATACAACAGAACGTCCCGAAGGTGTCGAAGCTGGAACTTTGAAGTTAGTCGGAACTGACGCCGATGTTGTTGAGAAGGAAATGACTAACTTGATTACTAATAAGGATGAATACGAACGTATGGCTAATGCCAAAAACCCTTATGGTGATGGTAAAGCATCCGAAAGAATCCTTGATTCAATTAGTTATTACTTCAAACAAACTGACCAAAAACCTGACGAATTTAAATAGTAAAAAATAACTCCACTAGATATTTACTTGATAGGGTAAATGTTCTGGTGGAGTTTTTTTAGTTAATGTAGTGTTAAATTGTCATCGTTCGTTGTTTATTTCAAACTATTAAAGGATAAAGAAAAGAACTACTATCTAGTCCGGAATAGCGAAGAAAATTGGCTCAAATGTGAAATTTCTCTTGGCAATTTATTGCCTAGTGAAAGGTCGAGCTTGAAGACTTTGCCCGGTCTTGGTCTTAGCAAAGGCTCCAAGTCGTGCCCACATTGTTCCAGCCAAATTTTCTTCGCTATGGAGGACGGAATATTTTTAAGCTTCATTGCGACTTTTTCGTCGTTCTTTAAGACCTTTTAATCGTTCAATCAAATGACGATTCTTATAATTGAAAATCAACTTAGAAGAGAAGTAATTGAACAAACCAACGATCAATTGGTCAATTGCTTTAACAATCAAGTTGTTCCAAGGGAAAATCCAAACTGCGACAATCATGAAAATATCATCAAAAATCAATGAGAAGATCCGTGAGACTAAGAAGTAGAGACCTTCTTTGAGCAATTTTTTTGGATTTTCTATTTCTGATTTGAAAACATAGAGTTTCGTCACAAAAAATGAGAAGAAGTTGGAAATAAACCACGCGATAGTGTTAGCTATCCACAAAGTGATGTGGAAATAATTGTGTGACAGATCAAAGATACCGATATTGATTAGCGATGCTAGGAAACCAAAGAAGCAATACACCCAAAAATTACGATATTTTTTAATTAATCCCATGACTAAAGATCCATTTCTTGAGCCTTTTTATAAATTGATTCCGCAAAGTGATCTAGATTATCGATATCATCTTGTTCAGGGTCTAATTCGACTTTGACAGATTGAGCACCTTTAACAGCTCCAACTTGGTCGAAAATCTTGCCAAATTCGTCAACGGCACGACAGAAGTCCTCGTAGAAAGTGTCACCGGAACCACAGACGCCGTAAACTTTGCCTGATAAATCAAGATCTTGCATGTCATCATAGAAATCTAAAGCTTCATCAGGGACGATACCTTGATCGTAGGTGTAACTAGCTACCACACAAATATCACTATCTTCAAAATCAGCTGCATCGGTTTGAGAAACTTCACTCATATCGACATCGCAACCTAATTCCTCGAATTTTTCTGTTAAAACGTATGCGATATCTTCATCATTACCAGTGATACTGGCAAATACGATTTTTACTTTTGTCATAATTAATTGTCGCCTCATTTATTTATATCTTGGGATATTATAGCAAATATTGAAATTAACAGCCACGCAATTAAAAAAACTCGGACAATGTTATAATGAAAATAACATTTTTGAAGGGACATGTTAAAACGTGATTACATTAAAATCTGCAAGAGAAATCGAAGGAATGCAAAAGTCTGGAGAATTGCTTGCTAACACACACATTGGTTTGCGCGATATTATCAAACCGGGAATTTCCTCAATGGAAATCGAAAATTTTGCTAACGACTATATCGAATCTCACGGTGGCCGTCCATCAGAAAAGGGATTTGAAGGTTATAAATATGCTACTTGCGTCTGTGTCAACGATGAAGTTGCTCACGGAATTCCTCGTAAGAACTTGATCCTAAAGAGTGGGGATGTTTTAAAAGTCGATATGACTGTCAACTTGAATGGTTACGAAAGTGATTCTTGTTGGACTTATGCAGTAGGGGATATTTCCGCACAAGACCAAAAATTAATGGACGTAACTCACAAAGCTTTGTACTTAGGAATCGACCAAGCAGTAGTTGGCAATCGTCTAGGTGATATTGGTTATGCTATCCAACACTATGTTGAAGATGAAAACCATATGGGGGATGTCAGAGATTTAATCGGACATGGAATCCAGCCTACAATGCACGAAGCTCCTAATGTTCCCCACTATGGAGAACCTGGCCAAGGTTTAAGATTACGTGAAGGTATGACGATTACAATTGAGCCAATGGTTAATTTAGGTACTTGGGAAATCAAAGATAAATTTGTCAAAGCCGACGGTTGGGAATACTTTGTTTCTGCCGATGGTACTAATTCCGCTCAATATGAACATACTATTGCTATTACCAAAGATGGTCCTAAGATTTTGACATCACAAGATCCAGAATACGATGCTAAATATTTACTATAATGTTGGTGAAATAATGGATGATAATAAACAGCAGGTGCCATTATTTAAGCAATCGGTAAAAAAAAGAGAGAAATTTATCGGTTTCGTTAAATATGTTACCCAAGCAATGAGCGACTCGAATGTACCCATGGCTTCAAAGGCAATCACATATTATATCCTGTTGTCATTGTTTCCAGCAGTTATTATTGTTGGAAATTTGATTCCACTATTACGATTAGATAAACCAACCGTGATCAGTTACATTGAATTCATTTTGCCAGACGATCTTCATCACTATTTATTGCCGACAATCATAAAGGTTTTGTCTAATTCTAATAGAGGTATCTTGTCAGTTGGTATTATTGTGGCTCTTTGGGCTATTTCCCGAGGTTTGAATATTGTACAAATGACCATGAATGAAGCTTACGGTTTGGATGTAAACAGTCTTTTTGTTGAAAAAACTTTCCTTAACTACATCATTCGTCGTGGGTTAGCTTTCTTTACCACATTGATGTTGTTAGTTGTTGGAGTGGCAGCAATTGTAACGTTTACATTCGGACAACTTTTTTTGAATTGGCTAATTCCGTTGCTACACGTGAATTCGCGTTGGTTAGATGAATTTGCGCGTTGGAAATGGCCGTTCGCTATTGTTATAATGATTTTGATCGTGTTTGCTTTATTTTATTTTTTACCTAATATTCGTCTAAAATTTTATTACATAATAACTGGTACCATCATTACTAGTGTTGGACTGCTAGGTCTATCGCAATTATTCTCATACTATTTGAAGTATTTCGGATCAGCTTGGGACAACTACGGTGCAATTGGTGCCATTATTGTGTTTTTGTTGTGGGTGAATATGTCAGTGACAATCTTTTTATTTGGAAATGCAATTAACGTTGCTTTCGCTGAGTCACTTGGCGGTCCATATTTAAGGAAAAGTACTGGTCGATTAACTAGTTATTTGCAGTCGCATGAAAAGGAGAATAATTAATGAAAGTCAGAAAAGCAATTATCCCAGCCGCAGGATTAGGAACAAGATTCTTGCCAGCAACTAAGGCATTGGCTAAGGAAATGTTACCAATCGTTGATAAGCCAACTATTCAATTCATCGTTGAAGAGGCTAAGGCTTCAGGTATTGAAGATATTTTAATTATTACTGGTAAAAACAAACGTTCTATCGAAGATCACTTTGATTCTGTACCAGAATTGGAACAAAACCTTGAATCTAAGAATAAGACAGAATTGTTGAAGGTAGTTCAAGATACAACTAACCTTGGCGTTAACTTGTATTACAGTCGTCAAGCTCATCCAAATGGGTTGGGAGACGCTGTTGCTCAAGCTAGATCATTTATCGCCGATGAACCTTTCGTAGTTATGTTAGGTGACGATTTGATGAAGGATAAGGTTCCTTTGACAAAACAATTGATTGAAGACTATGAAAAGACTCATGCTTCAACAATTGCCGTTATGAGAGTCCCAGAAAGAGACGTTTCAAAATACGGTGTCATTGATCCTGAAGGCGAAAATGAACCAGGTTTATTCAATGTTAAGAAATTCGTTGAAAAGCCAAAAGTTGAAGATGCTCCAAGTAATTTAGCTATTATTGGTCGTTATTTGTTAACTCCAGAAATTTTTGATTTACTAGCAACTCAAAAACCAGGTGCTGGTAACGAAATTCAATTAACAGATGCTATTGACCGTATGAACAAAACTCAACGTGTCTTCGCTCATGAATTTAAAGGCCAAAGATACGATGTCGGTAACAAGTTTGGTTACGTTAAGACTAATATTGAATATGGACTCACTCACCCCGAAGTTGAAGGTGAATTGAAACCATACATTCTCGAGCTTGCTAAGAAACTTCAAGCCGAAGAAAAACCTGCAACTAAAAAATCATCAAAATAATTAACCGAGTAACAAACAGTCATTAGCAACTCTGAAACCAAAGAGTTGTTGATGGCTGTTTTTATTGTTGAAGAAAACTGGCATTTCATAATATTCTTTCTTGTTGAGAAGAACGAGGAATTCCCAATTTTTTAAACCGTGCAAATTGGCAGATGTTTTTAAGATCACTTCATCATCAATAATTTCAATATCGACGACGGGTAAATTCTTATCAGGAGTTTCGACGAAAATTCGATTATTTTTTTTAAAATCATTTAACAATAAGATTAAATCAATAGTACGCATAAGAAATTTCCACCACTTTTATTTGTTTTTCTGGCTTAATTAAATTATTATTAAGGCTTAAGGATATTTTACCAAGTTTGAAGGGACATGAAATATGGATCCAATAGTAATTATAGACGCAAAGAGAACTGCCATCGGTAAATTTAGAGGTCAATTCGCTGATATGACAGCAGTTCAATTAGGAACACAACTAGTTTCTAAGTTATTGAAAAAAAATCATCTAGACCCCAAATTAGTTGATCAATTTATTTTTGGAAATGTTTATCAGACTGGTATGGGACAAAATACAGCCAGACAAATCGAACTAAATGCTGGTGGACGTGTCGATGCTACAGCCATGACAATCAACCAAGTTTGTGGTTCAGGGATGAAAGCTATTTATGAAGGTGTTTCTGCTATCACAATGGGTAACGCTGATATCGTCGTTAGTGGTGGAGTTGAGAGTATGTCAAATGCTCCATTTTACGCACCTAGAACTGGCAAGATGGAAGTTTCTCCTAAATTATCTGATGCTTTGTTCAACGATGGTTTGAATGATGCTTTCAGTCACTTGCCAATGGGTTTGACAGCTGAAAATGTTGCCAAAAAATATCACGTCACTAGAGAGCAACAAGATGAGTTTGCTTACCAGTCACATCAAAGAGCTTTTAATGCTAAAGATAAACTGGCACAAGAAATTATTCCAATCGAAGTCAATGGCGAAGAAATCACTACAGATCAATCAGTTCGTCCAACTACGACTCTAGAACAAATGGGCAACTTGAGAACTGTTTTTGACAAAAAAGGAACTGTTACAGCCGGTAACTCTTCACCAATCAACGATGGAGCAGCCGCTTTAATTTTGATGAGAGCTAGTCGTGCCAAAGAATTAGGCTTAGATTATGTAGCTCAAATCACTGGTTACACAGAAGTTGGAATTGACCCTAACTATATGGGTTATGCACCTTATTATGCAATCAAAAAGTATTTTAAACGTTATCAAACAGACCTAGCTGATTACGACTTATTTGAAGTTAATGAAGCTTTTGCAGCTCAAGCAGTTGCAGTTGGTCGCGACTTAGAGATTCCAAATGATAAATTAAATATTTATGGAGGGGCAATTGCCTTAGGTCATCCACTTGGAGCAACCGGTACGAGAATGATTGCTACTTTGATCAACTCATTGAAACAAGAGAATAAAACGACCGGTTTAGCATCACTTTGCATTGGTGGCGGCATGGGCATGGCTATGGGTATCAAGCTTAATGAAAATCTATGAGTTAACTCTTGAACAAAGAATCAAATACTTGCTGGAAAATGAATATATTGACCAACGACAAGCCGATTCATTACTAAAGCGACAGACTATTTCAAAAGATTTGGCTGATAGTTTGAGTGAAAATCAAATTGGCAGTTTTAGTTTGCCTTACGGATTCGCCACTGACTTCTTGGTTAATGGCAAAGATTATTTAGTGCCGATGACGATTGAAGAACCTTCAGTTATTGCTGCGGCTTCAAATGGTGCTAAAAGAATCAAGCATAGCGGTGGTTTCAAAACTTTTCCTTCTAAGCGAATCGTCTATGGACAGATTGTTTTGGAAAAAATTACTGATATTGATTTTGAACAATTGGAACAAAATAGTTCTGAAATTTTTAATTTTGCTCAAAATGCCCATCCTAGTTTGCTAAGACGTGGCGGTGGCATTGTATCGTTGAAATTCAATCGTTACGATGAATTTACAGAAATTGAATTAGGGATTGATACTGTTGATGCAATGGGTGCTAATATGGTCAACACAATTCTAGAAAAGACGGCTCACAAAATCGTTGAATTAACTAATGATGACGTTTTGTGCAGTATTTTATCCAACAGTGGTCAAGGTCAAGTTATCACCGTTGAAGCACGAGTTGATTTTGCCCAATTAGGGACTAAGGACATGACTGGTGAGCAAGTTGCTAACAGAATCGTTCAGTTATCCAGTTTCGCTCAAAAGTCGGTTAAACGAGCAATTACGCACAATAAGGGTATCATGAATGGAATCGATGCTGTTTTGTTAGCTACTGGTAACGATTTTCGAGCTCAAGAGGCGGCTGCTCACAGTTTTGCCTTTGAATCTGGACAATACCAACCGTTCAGCGAGTGGCATATAGAAGATGCTCAATTGGTTGGAACGTTGAAGATGCCGATTGAATTAGGAAGTGTTGGTGGTGCTATCAGAGCATTGCCAATGGCTCAATTGAGTTTAGCAATTATGAAGATCAAAGACAGTCAAGAATTACAGTCAGTCGTTGGAGCAGTCGGTTTAGCCAATAATTTGTCGGCTATCAGAGCTTTAGTTACGACTGGTATTCAAACTGGTCACATGGGCTTACAGAGTAAATCTTTAGCTGTTTCTGCTGGAGCGGTCGGTTCAGAAATTCACGCAGTTGCTGAAAAATTGAATCAAACGAAAGATTATACAATCAAGAATGCTGAAAATATTTTGAAAGAGTTGAGAGAAAAATAATGGATATAGGTATTGATAAAATAGGTTTTTACGTACCAAAAGATTATATTGATATTGTTGAATTAGCTAAGAGAAGAGACGTTGATCCTAACAAATTTACGATTGGAATCGGTCAAGACAAACAAGCTGTTCCTTTGCCCCATCAAGACGCTGTAACGATGGGTGCTAGTTCAGCTGATAGTATTTTGACAGACGAGGACAAAAAAGATTTAGGGATGCTGATTGTCGGAACTGAAAGCAGTGTTGATGAATCTAAGTCAACTGCCGCCTTTTTGATGGATTTGTTGGACCTTCCGGAAGATATTAGAGCTTATGAAATCAAACAAGCTTGTTACGGAGCTACAGCCGGTTTACAAACTGCTTATGATTTTGTCAGCTTGAATCCTGATAAAAAGGTTCTAGTCATTGCAACTGATATTGCTCGGTACGGTATCAAGACACCAGGTGAGGTTACTCAAGGTGCGGGTTCAGTGGCAATGCTGATCAGTCAAAATCCTCGAGTTTTGAAGTTGAATCACGAATCAGTTTACATGACAAAAAATGTCGGTGACTTCTGGCGTCCAACTTTCTCAAAGACAGCTTTTGCTAGAGGAAAGTTCTCCAATGAAATTTACGTCGAATTTTTCCAAACATTGTGGGCTAAATTCCAGAAGAAATACGATGCAACAGCTGATGACTTTTCAACGATGCTTTTCCATATCCCTTACACAAAGATGGGAACTAAAGCATTGAGAACTCTAGAAGGAAAAGTTTCCGATGAAAAATACGCTGAATTGACAGAGCACTATCAAAACAGTATCAAATTCAGTCGTGACGTGGGTAATCTTTATACAGGTTCCCTTTATTTAGGATTGTTGTCATACTTAGTTAACGGTGCAAAAGCCAATGAGAACGTCTTGATGTTCAGTTACGGGTCAGGTGCTGTCGGTGAATTGTTCAGTGCCAAGATCCAACCAGGTTTTGAACAAGTTATCGACAAGCAAGCCTTGATTGATATGTTAAATAATCGTCAAAAAATCACTATTGATGATTACGAAAAAATCTATCAAATTGAATATAAAAACGATACGATCGTTGATCCATCAACTGTTAGCGACAAGTTCTATTTGAGTGAAATCAAAGAAAATGAACGTATTTATAAAAAAATGAAATAAAACATTGTAAACGCTTACCTATGATGTTATATTAAAGACGTGGTAAAGATGAAGTGTCAAGAACTGTAGCCCTAAAAAGATTTTGATTCAGAAAATGTTATCGTTTTCCAGGAGATGGTAGGATTAGTCTAGAACAAATAAAAATTAAGGTAGTACAGTTCAACGGCATTTTAGGAACTAGCGAAAAAAGTTAACATAAGATCGACCTAATTAGTAGTAGTCGCGCAAGCTCAATACATAGTTCGCTAGGATCCTATAGTTGGACTAACATAAGTACATATTCATATATAGTAAGATATGTTTCAGGTAGTAAGATTCATTTAAAGTTTAGATTCATTTAACGTTGATGAAACTGCAGTAAATTTCATCTTACCACTTATATCTAACTAGGGACTCCCAACTCACGGGGGTCCTTTTTTAGTGCAGAGGGTGGTGCAAGCTTGCAGAACCCGTTTAGTAGTACAATGAGATGTTACAAAAATAGGGCAAATGATATAATCCTTAACGTATACAGCATCAAAGTTGTAAACGGTTACGGAAGGTGCTATATTATAGATGTGGTAAAGATGAAGTGTCAGGAACTGTAGCCCTGAATGATTTTGATTAAGAAAGTTTTATCTCTGAAGTTTGGTAAGATTAGTACAAAGCAAATGAAAGTTAGAGTCAGTACAGTTCAACGACATTTTTGGGACTAGTGCCAAAGGTTAACATAAGATCGACCTATTAAAGTAGTCGCGCAAACTCAATACATGTTGCATTAGGATCCATTAGTTGAACAATATACATGTGTTCGTAAAGTAAGATATGTTGCAAGTAGTAAGATTTAGAATTTAGATTCAATGTTTAAGTTTTAAAGTTGATGAAACTACAGTAAATTTCATCTTGCCACTTATATCTAACTGAGGACTCCCGGAGTGTGGGAGTTCTTTTTTTTGCGTTTTAAATAGACGAATCAGCAACCTCAAGCTATAATCATTGGGTCAAAGATAAAACTCGCCTTAGAATGTGGTAAATATCAAAAGGGGTGAGTAGCGATGAAAAAGCTATTACAATTGATTTTGATTATCATTGATCTTTGTATAATGATTACTGCACCATTAGTCGTGGCAATAATTGCCTTTGTTATAGGGATGTTGTTCTTGTTTCATTACATTTTTGATTTTGAAGAAAAAGCTGAGCATACAAAAAAAGATTGAACCCCTCACAGATTCAATCTTTTTTATTTTGTCTATTTAACTTTAGCCAATTACTTGAACAGTAACGTTTTGACGACCAAATTGTAATGCTTGTGAATTAGGCATGGCGATGTCTAATTGGTTAGGATTGCTGTAAGCGAATAGTCCTGTATCATTAACAACACGATCATAAGTATTACCACTACCATCAGTAATTCTTAAATGTGTACCCTTAGGGAATTTTGAAAGATTAGCAGCAACACCGCTGTAACCCATATTTGAACCTAAAACGACAGGATCATAGGCTGTAGCTGACATTGTCAAAGTTTCCTTAACGTTGTCATTTGAAAGGTATGTGCCGTTGATCCAGTGACTTTGGCCTACATCATACCAAGTAGTATTGTTAGAATCGGTCTTGCTTGCATAAACGTGAAGTGATGAGCCGCCACTGATTGAACTGACATAATTACCATTTGGTGCATCGTAAATATTTACGTCACCATTAGCTTGAACGTACATAGTTTTATCTAAAGCTGTAACAGGTTCTTCAGTAGAAAGATCGTGTGCTGAAACCCATGTGTTTGTAGCAACTTGATAATATGTTACGCCGTTAACATTGGCAACTTTATTTGTAATCCAAGCTGACTTGTTAGCTAGACTACGACTTGTTGTAGACATTGTATCATTTGACAATGAGTAAAGTGGTGCCCCATTGCTATTTGTAATATAGATGACGCTACTAGTATCTGCTGATGCAACTGCAGCATTAACAGTTTGTGTTTGTGTACTGATTCCCATTAGTGCAAGTGTTGTAACTGTTAGAATGGATGCTGCAATTTTTTTGATATTCATTATAAAATGATTCCCCCGAATTATAAAAACTTGTATTTGTTTTTATTAATTTTTCTCAACGGAGAGTATCATATAACGTATAGACCAAAAAATGTTGAATATAACCCAACTGTAAATTAGTTATAACTTAACTGTAAAAGACACGTAATGGTATTGAAACACAAAATAGTCAAAAAATAGTAATTATTTTTCTGAATATTTTTTGATTCCTTCAAGCATGTCGTCAATATTGTTGACCATCATACCATTCATTTTGATCAAACCAATCGTGTAATTGTTGATATAAGCAAAAGGATTTTCACCGATAGTCTTAACAGCCTCAAGCTTTTCAGGGTTTTCGAAGCCGTGTTGACGTAGGTCAGTGTAAACACCAATAACAGGTATTTCTTTACCGAAGGCCACACCAATTTCTGAAGCCACACCGTCGTCCATTGTGTCACCATCTAAGATAGCTACTACTAAATCAGAAGAAAGAAGTTCTTTGTTGTCTTCTTGAGCAATTTTGATTGAATCAGCGTAATTCATTTTGTCGTTGATGTCGCCATTTTCTTGGGGAAGATAGACTTCGATGTTGCTGTCCATCTTTCTGATCTTCTCAACTACATATTCGTTAAACATACGGTCAGCCAAAGCAAACAATCCGTTGGCAAAATAGATTTTCATTATTATTAAATCCTTCTTTCTTTTATTTGTTCTGTAATAGTTTAGCATGGATAAATGTATAAAAATACCGAATAGCGAAACATACGCAATATACCATTTTTTATAAAATAGAATATTCCAATATTTAATAGAAAGTTTTACTAAAATAGAAGTTATAAATAGTCAATTTGTATATACAATTTACCTGTGAGATTCAAAAGCACAAGAATCCTATTGAGTTTAGTTTCCACAGGGGGACGGGTCAGGGTTTGAGGGCTGTGGTTTTGGATCCTACTACCTCACTTCTCAACAATATATGAAAAAAGGTCGCAGACGTTAATCTGCGGCCTTTTTGATTAGTTATTATTCTACTACTTGAACCCAACCTTCAGGTGCTTCAACAGTACCAAATTGAATTCCAGTTAATGTGTCATACAATTTCTTAGTTACAGGACCAACTTCAGTTTCACTGTAGAAGACGTGAAGGTTACCGTTGTGTTCCAAACCACCAATAGGTGAGATAACAGCAGCAGTACCACAAGCGCCGGCTTCAGCAAATTTGTCTAGTTGATCGATGTATACGTCGCCTTCTTCAGCTTCAAGTCCCAAACGGTTCTTAGCCAACCAAAGTAGTGAGTATTTAGTGATACTTGGAAGAATAGAAGGTGATTTAGGTGTTACAAAGACATTGTCCTTAGTAATACCAAAGAAGTTAGCTGATCCAACTTCCTCAATCTTCTTATGTTCGATAGGATCCAAGTAAACACAATCGGCAAAGCCATTATCATGAGCTTTTTCACCAGGGTAAAGACTGGCAGCATAGTTACCACCAACTTTACTTTGACCAGTACCTTTATGAGCGGCACGGTCGTATTGTGAAGTAGTGAAGTTAACTGGTGTAAGTCCACCCTTGAAGTAATTACCAACTGGCATTGCGAAGATGGTAAAGATATATTCTGGGGCAGCGTGAACACCAATTTGTTCACCAGTACCGATAATCAAAGGACGAATATAAAGTGTGGCACCATTGCCATAAGGTGGTACGAAGTCAGCATTAGCTTTTACAACTGATTTTACTGCTTCTACGAATTTGTCTTCTGGGAAAACAGGCATCAAGAGTCGTTCACATGAGTCCTTTAAACGTTTAGCATTGCGGTCTGGTCTGAACAATTGAATTTTGCCATCTGGGGTACGATACGCTTTCATACCTTCAAAAGCTGCTTGACCGTAGTGCAAGACTGGGGAAGCCTCACTAATGTGAAGTGTACTATCTTCTGTTAGTCCAGCATCTTGCCATGCGCCGTCTTTCCAATGTGCAGTAAAACGGTAAGGTAAGTCCATATAATTGAAACCTAGATTGTTCCAATCAATTTTTGTTGCATCTGCTTTTGCCATATTTTATATCTCCTTTGTTAAATTTTGTCTAATAAATTAATAACATTATTAAATTTATTAGATTCATAATAGTTAACATGCCAAAAAGTGTCAATGGTAAATTGGAATTTTTTTAATAATCCGTTTAATTAAGCAAAAAAATGAAAACTAGGTACAATAAGATTGAAATAACTCTTTTTTAAGTTAGGTAGTAGTATTATTCCGTCCTCCATAGCAAAGAAAATTTGGCTGGAACGCTGTGGGTACGACTTGGAGCCTTTGCTAAGACCAAAACCGGGCAAAGTCTTCAAGCTCGACCTTTCACTAGGCAATAAATTGCCAAGAGAAATTTCACAGCTGAGCCAATTTTCTTCGCTATTCCGGACTAGATAGTGCTTCTAAATTTAATATCAAAAGACATTATTTAGATTAGGAGTGATTTAATTTGAGTAAAAAGAAAATAACTATCGCTACGATTATAGCTTCCTTGTTGTTGATTGTTGGAGTTTTTAGTTTCAGTAATTCAACTCAAGCTGCCACTAAAAAGAAGTATGTTCAAGAATCGATTCCAACCATCTTTTTTCACGGCTATGCCAGCAGTTTTCATGCTGAGCAACAAATGACCGGGGCTATTAAAAAAGCCGGTGTAACGAAGACTATCGTGCGTGTCAATGTCAGTCCTAATGGCTATGCTAAGATGATTGGTTCAATTCCTAAAAAAGCTAAGAATCCTATTGTAGAAGTGAATTTTGACAACAGTCGCAATGGCGATTACCACACTCAAGGTCAGTGGGCCAAAAATGTTATTAAAGTTGTTCAAGAAGATTACAAGTGTAAGAAAGTTAATCTAGTTGGGCATTCAATGGGAAATATGGCAATCAACTATTATATTTTGGACAATCCCGGATTAAAAGGTTTACCTAAGATAAATAAAGTTGTCGATATCGCCGGTCACTTTGATGGCATAATCGACGAAGATGATGAACCTAATGAAACAACATTAGATAAAAATGGTAAGCCAGATCGGATGAACTCTTTCTATAAAGAATTATTAGCTTTGAGAAAGACATATCCTACAAACATTAAAGTTTTAAATATCTATGGTGATAAAAATGACGGAACTCATTCTGATGGAGCGGTAACGAATGCTTCTTCTAAGTCTTTGAAGTATTTAGTCTCTGGACGTGCTAAGTCTTATCAAGAAAAGAAGATTGTTGGTAAGATGGCAGCACATAGCAAGTTGCATGAGAATAAACAAGTTGATAAAGTATTGATCAATTTTCTATTTAAAAAATAAGCTAAAAAACTATTAAGCAAATGGGTACCATCCAGCAAGTGCAAAGCCGATTAAAGCAGTAACGATGCAAAAGACAATAACTGCCCAAATCAGTGACTTGCTGATAGTTTTTTGTGCCTTCCGAGCAAAAGCAATTTCAGCCAATGCAATAAATGCTAAGGCTACAATGATTTTTACGATCAACAGCATTGGTTCAACCGACCAAGCTTTGATTGCCAGTTTGATACCAGTAGCGATGATGACGAGATAACCTACACGCGTGATCATTTCGTAAATCTTTGTGTGTGAATTAGTAAATAATACTAAAAGGATCATGATTGCCATGACCATCCAAGTAATTAAATGTGTCCATAACCAAATCATATTTTGCCTCCTCGATACACTTTCAATCTTAGCATTTTGATGAAAAAAAGTAGCAATCCAAAACTGCAGTTTGGAATTGCTACTTTTTTATTTCAGTAAATTTTCTTTTCTCTTGCGATAGTCATCATCAGAAACATTACCTTTGGCGTATTCTTGATCAAGAATTTCCAGGGCACTAGTTTTTGAATGACTGCGATTATTATTGAGTAAGTACAAGACAACTAAAGCAACTAATAGGATGATGATTCCATAGAACCAAAAACCAGAACCCATGAAGCCACCACCAAAACCACGACAATTAGCAAATCCCATCATAGTTATCACTTCCTTAAAGTATTTCTACTTTAATTGTAAGTAAGAAGCATTTTAGGAGCAATCAAACTGCTTAGTTGGTACTTTGACGAAAGACCAATTTGGTCATTAGAATAACTTTTTTGGCAACGTGTCGAGGGTTAGTCAAGACATCTTGGATAGCATCGACAGCTGTTTCACCCATTTGAACCGTCGCCACGGCTACTGAGCTGAGTTCAGGATTTACTAAACTGGCTATGGACGTGTCATTGAAGCTAAAAATCTGAACTTGATCAGGTACAGAAATTTGTTCTTCTTGTAAAGCCTTCAAGGCTCCACTAGCCATTGGATCGTTAGAAACGAAGAAAGCCTGTGGCAAATTAGGCAATGTCTGAATGGCTTGTTTCATCTGTTGATAACCAGATTCCTTCGTAAAGTCACCTTTGAAACAGAGTTCAGGTTTAAAAATGCCGTGCTTGTTCATAGCTTGTTGAAAACTATCGTAACGAAAGTCGGGAATGATTCGTTTGTCATCAGTTGAAGTTTCTTCACCATAAATTAAGCCGATGTCAGCAATATTTTGATTGGCAAAGTAGTCAACAACTTGTTCGATACCGTAATTGAAATCGGGCAAAATTGTATCAAAGCCCTTTGAAAATTGGTCATCATCAATGAAGACTAAATTCGAACTGATTTTTTTCATAGTCGTTACTTGGTCTGAACTGAATTTTCCAATCGCAATGATTCCGTCGATGTCAGTAGGAATTTGTTCTAGATCATTGTGAAAGATTCTTAATATTTCAAAGCCATATTTTGGAGCTTGTTGTTCGATGCCTTCGCGGATCGTCATGTAGTACAAGTCATCTTGTTCTTTTGATTCGGAATACCACTGAACTAAAGCAATGTGCTTTTGAAAGCGAGAATTCTTGTGGTTAGCTTTTTGGTAGTTTAAATCAGTCGCAATTTTTAGAATATTAGCTCGCGTTTGGTCGGTGACTGATAAAGTCAGATCGTTATTTAAAACTCGTGAAACCGTAGCGGCAGAAACGTGGGCTTTTTTGGCAATATCTCGTAAGGTAGCCATTATGAAAGACTTCCTATGAATTTATCGAAGGCTTCTTGACCTTGTTGGTCCCATTTGAAAACTCCAGCATCTTCAAGCACTCGACCAAAGACTAAACCAGTTTCTTTATCAACGATTTCTGACACGTTGTCTTCATTGAAGTCGTATTTTTCTTGAAGTTTATCAGCCCAAGCCTTGTGATATTCTGCCATTTGGTTAGGTTGTTTGAGTAAATAACGTTCGACTTCTTTTAGTTCATCTTTCAAGCGAGCGGGTAAAATTGCCCGACCCATGACCTCAATCAAGCCGATATTTTCTTTCTTGATGTGTTGAACATCTTGGTGGGGATGAAAAATACCATCAGGGAATTCTTTTGAAGTTTGGTTGTCACGCAAAACGATATCTAAAACGTAATTGTCATCGACTTTGTATGCAATTGGTGTGACAGTGTGGTGACGAGTTTTATCGGTGAAAGCTCTGACGTCAACCGTTTCATCAGAGTAGTTTTTCCAATTTTCGTGGATCAAAGTGGCAGCGGCAACTAATTGTTCTGGATTATCACTAGTCAAACGAATCGTTGAAAGTGGCCATTTGACGATACCAGCTTTGACATTTTTTACTGGAAGTGAAATATCGCGGTCAATTTTAGCTTTCATCATTGGAAATTGATGACGTCCACCTTGATAGTGGTCGTGACTGAGCATTGAACCACCAACGATTGGCAAATCAGCGTTACTGCCGACAAAGTATTGTGGAAACATCTTGATGATTTCAAGCAAGTTGTTGAAAGTATGTTGATTGATGATCATTGGTTGATGAATTTTGTTCAAGAAAATCGCATGTTCGCTGAAATAAGCGTAAGGCGAGTATTGGAAGCCCCAAGTTTGTCCACCGAGAGTGAAGCGGATGATACGGTGATTGCTTCTGGCTGGATAGCCGAGACGTCCTAAATAACCTTCGTTTTCCATGCACAGTTGGCATTTAGGATAACCAGTTTGCTTTTGTTTGCCGGCTAGAGCAATAGTTTTGGGGTCCTTTTCGGGTTTGGACAAATTGATAGTGATTTCGAGATTTCCGTAGTCAGTTTTGACTTGATAAGAGATATTTTTAGCGATGGCTTTGACTTTGATATAGTCATTGTCTTGGCTCAACTTGTAAAAATAATTCGTGGCCGTTTCAGGGCTTTTTTGGTAGAGATTCCAAAACTTGGCGTTGACCTTAGAAGGTAGTGGCGTCACGAAGTTCATCAACTGGTCGTTGAGAATTTCTTTTTCAGTTTGATTATCTTCAATCTTGCCATTTTTGATAGCTGTTTTAATTAAAGCAGTTTTGATATTGTCGTCTGTTTGATGATTGTCGTCACCAACTAATGCACAGATACGATTGTATAAATAAGTTTTGTCGAGTTCTTGATAATCATTGTCAGAATCAACGATCAAGTCGACAAATTGGTCAACACAGGACATTATTTTTCCACCTCAGAGATTTTGATTTCACTTGGTCCGTCAGCAATTTCAGCAATGTAGAAGTCAGCGTTGTAGCCGATTTTTTCTTGATAAATTTGACCGACGTTTTGTTTGAATGTTTCCACTTGGTCTTTTTGAACGAAGGCAATTGCGCAACCACCAAATCCGGCACCGACCATTCTTGCACCGAGGACACCATCTTGTTGCCAAGCAGCTTCAACTAAGGTATCGAGTTCGACACCAGTAACTTCATAATCGTAGTGAAGTGAAATGTGAGAAGCGTTGACGAGTTTTCCAAATTCAGTTAGGTTGTTTTCTTTTAGATATTTGATAGCTTTGAGAGTTCTTTGGTTTTCAAAGACGGCATGACGAGCACGACGAATCAAAATATCATCGTTGATCAAGTAAGAATTGCGGTCGAAGTCGTCGATTGATAATTCGCCTAGAGATTTGATATTTAGTTTAGTTTGAAGAAGGGCTAGGGCTTGTTCGCATTGGCTGCGGCGTTCGTTGTATTTGGAGTCAGCTAGAGCACGTTGCTTGTTAGTGTTCATAATTACGATCACGTGGTCGCCGAGTTCAACTGGGGCGTAGTGGTATTCCATCGTATTAGTGTCGAGTAAGATAGCTTGGTCTTTTTTACCCATACCGACAGCAAATTCGTCCATGATTCCGGAATTAACGCCGATGTATTTATTTTCGTTTTGTTGGCCCATCTTAACGAGGTCGATTTGGTCGATTCCTAAGTTGAAGACGTCATTTAAGATATTACCCATTAGTAATTCGATTGAAGCAGAAGATGACAATCCAGCGCCATCCGGCAAGTTACCATGAACGTAAATGTTGAAGCCGTGGTCAATCTTGTAGCCAGCTTGTTGAATTAAATAAATCATCCCTTTAAGATAATTTGACCAGTTATCTGCTTTTTTATAAGTTAAGTCGTCTAAAGTGACTGAAATAATTCCTGTGTCTGGCAAATTAGCGGAATACATTTGAATTGTTTTGTCGTCTCGATTACCAAAAGCAGCGTAAGTTCCTAAACTGATAGCACATGGGAAGACGTTACCACCGTTGTAGTCAGTGTGTTCACCGATTAGATTGATTCTACCAGGTGAGAAGAAGAGCTTTTCAGCAGTTTCGTTAAAAATATCTTGATATCCTTGTAAAATTTCTTTCGTATCCATAATCATTCTCCATTTTTACTAAATATTTACTTAACAAAAATGATAGCGCTTTCCGATAACTAAAACAAGTAGTATAGATTTAATTATTCCTATAAAATGTTATTATTATATGCATGAGTGCCCATACTGGAAAAAAGAGGAAGAATTCAATGAAAACGGCAGTGGTAACTGATACAGCGTCTTATTTGACACCCGAACAAATTAAAAAATATAACATTACTGTTTTACCAATTACAGTTATTTTGGGGAATAAGCAGTACAAAGAAACTGAGGAATTAACAGACCAAGAATTCTTTGATTATTTGCGTAACGAAAAAGAATTGCCAACGACTTCTCAAGTATCAATGGGACAAATTCAAGAAGCCTATGACCGTCTAGTTGATGAGGGCTATGACACGATTATTTCGATTCACTTGTCATTAGGGATTACTTCCTTTATGGACAATTTGAGAATGTTCGTTAAGAGCTATGACAAGGCTAAAGTTTATCCATTCGATTCTATGGCCGCCAGTGGTGCAGAAGCTGACTTAGTCATGATGGCAGGATTACTTGCGCAACAAGGCGTTGAACCCACTGAAATAATTAAACGTTTGGAAAATTTAAGAGATTCTACACACATTTTGTTTGCTGTCGATGACTTGAAGCACTTGAGTAGAACCGGACGTCTAAGCAACCATTCTGCTATTATTGGTAGTTTGTTGAATGTGAAGCCGTTGTTGACTTTTAAAGATGGTAAGATTTATGCGATTGCCAAAGAAAGAACCATGCACCGTGCTTACAGAATGATTGCTACAGAAATTAAGAAATATACAGAAGAACACCCTGATTGGAATTTGCACATTACTGTTGTTGATTCTAACAACCGTGAAATGCTAGATAAGTGGTCGAATGATTTCCAAAAAGATTTTCCTAAAGCTAGAATTTCTAAGAGCCATTTAGGACCAGCTATTAGTGTTCACACCGGTGAAAAGACTATGGGTGTCGTCTGGGATAAGGATTTTGAAAATGAAAACTAGAGTTGTATTGTACGTCAATGATGTTGATATGAGTGTTGATTTTTGGACAATGGAGTTTGGTGGCGAAGTCTCTGATCGTCAAACTTTAAATGGTGGCTATCAAAATGTCATCGTTAAAGTTTCATCAGAAATGGAATTGTCGATTTTTCCCAAAGACTATATCCAAATTTACGCTCCAGAAATTCCTGAGACTGTGCCATCATTGATGTTCTTCTCAGAAGACTTTTATCATTTGCATGAAGAAATTTTGAGTGCCAGTGAGATCAGTGAAGTTAATGGTGTTTTGACCTTTAATTTCCAAGACCCTGAAGGCAATATGTTCGTCATGGCAAAAGCATAAGGTGAGTCCATTGTGGATTCATCTTTTTTTGTACGATTCGTCCAGTTATTAGGCATAGTTTTTGTTTGCACAAGTTTTCGCATGACAATACAATTTAAACAAGTGTCAGAAAGGAAACTATTATGAATACTTTACATGAGCGATTGATGGATCAATTAACTAGTTACATTCAAACATTGCCAGCAAATACTAAATTACTTTCTGAAAGACAATTAGCGGATAAATATCAAGTTTCACGCAATACTGTTCGTTTGGCGTTATTGGATTTGGAATCAACTGGGTTAGTTCGCCGAGTTCAAGGTCAGGGTACTTTTGTCAATCGAATCAATCTTCAAAGTGACCTCGGCAGCAGCTATAAATTTGGCCAGCAAATGCGGCTGTTAGGGAAAATTCCTAGTACGAAGATTATTAGTTTTGAAGAAAAAGATGTTAATGCTTATTTTGCTAAAAACCTCAATTTAGAAATTGGTGAAAAGATATATAAAGTCAGGCGATTGCGTTTAGCTGACGATGAACCGATGATGTTGGAGAGAAGCTTTTTGCCGGTGAAGTTATTTCCAAATTTGACTAAAGAAATGCTTGAAAATGATTCGATGTATAACGTCTTTGAACAAGAATTTGACGAAAAAATCGATTACGCTGACGAGTATTTTTCAGCCGATGTTATTAGTAATTGTGACTGTGAATTTATGCAGTTAAAACCGGGAACGCCGTGTTTGCATTTGGAAAGAAAAACTTATGATGAACAAAAGCACATTATTGAGTTTACTTTGAGTACTGCTCGCAGTGATGAATTTGCTTATCATGTTAGACATAATTTAGAAAATTAAAAAAGATGCTGAAAATTAGATCGGCATCTTTTTTTTGCGCTTATTTGATTTATGAAGGATTAAGCAGTAGCAACCGGAGTTGTTTCAAGTGTTGGTTTAGTTAAAGCCACGATGTCATCACCTGAAGTGACATCAGATTTGTTCAAACGGTCGACGTCTGAATAAGTTGCACTGTTAGTTACGACGACCATAACAGTTGTGTCGTAGCCAGCAGCTTGAATCTTTTGTAGATCGAAAGTTCCTAATAAATCACCTTTATTGACGTGTTGTCCTTGTGTGACGTTAGAAGTGAAGTATTGTCCTTTGAGATCAACTGTATCAATTCCTAAGTGAATCAAAATTTCGGCACCATCATCAGTTTGAATTCCGTAGGCGTGTTTTGTTTCATAGGCCACAGTCAAAATTCCGTCAGCTACGGCATAGACGTTACCATCGTTAGGTTTGATGGCAGCACCTTTACCCATAATTTCAGCTGAGAAAACTTGGTCGTTAACTTCGGATAAATTGATCAATTCACCACTGACTGGAGCAGCAATCATTTCGTCAGCGACTTCGATGTCTTTTCCTTCAGAAACAGGAGTGGCAGTCGTTACTTTGTCGAATTTTTTACCGTAGGCGTATGTCAAAGTGAATCCTAAGGCGATACTGATAATGATACTGATGAAGAATGGTAGATAAGACTTAGGTGGTAGGGAGATGAAACCGATAATTCCGGCAGCACCTAAGGCACTGGATAAGACGTGGAAAATACCGATGATGATTGAAGAAATACCTGAAGCAATCATGGCACAGAAGAATGGGTAGCGAAGTTTCAAGTTAACACCAAAGATTGCAGGTTCAGTAATTCCTAGTAAAGCTGAAACACCAGCTGAAGAAGCTAGTCCTTTTTGCTTTTCATTTTTAGAGATAAAGAAGACAGCTAGACAGGCAGCACCTTGAGCAGCATTGGCCATTGAAGCGATTGGGAAGATGAAGTCTCCACCAGTTTTGGCAATATTAGTTAGTAATTGAGTTTCAATAGCGGGGAAACTTTGGTGCAATCCAGTAACTACGATAGGTGAGTAGAAAGTACCAAAGATAGCTGTACCGATAAAGCCGGTTGTGTTGTACATCCAAACGATACCGTTAGTTAAAGCATCTGACAATGTTCTCATAACTGGTCCGACACCGATGAAAGTCAACAAGCCAGTGATGATAACGGCAATTAACGGTGTAAAGATAAAGTCTGGTGTAGCAGGCATGTGTTTGTGAAGCCATTTTTCAATTGTAGCAAGTATCCAAGAAACAGCTAGAACTGGTAAAACTTGTCCTTGATATCCAGCTTGAGCAACGTCCATACCGAAGATATTCCAGTAAGCCATCTTGCCAGAAGCCATCACATTAGCAACGTCATAACCACTAACTAAACTAGGCATAACCATTGCCATACCGATAGCGGCACCAAGATAAGGATTACCACCAAAACGTTTCGTAGCAGAAAATCCAATCAAAATTGGCATGAAAGTAAATGGTGCAGAAGCTAGTAAATTGATCAGTTCAGAAACACCTTTTAAGCCGGGATACATTTGAACGACTGATTGAGCCCCGAAGAGGTCTTGAGAAGTCAAAACATTGTTCAAAGCCATCAATAAACCACCAGCGACTAAAGCAGGAATCAAAGGTACGAAAATATCAGAAAGAAGTTTAACCAAAGCCATTACGGGGTTAGCTTTTTTGCCGTCAGTGGCAAGGTTTTTCAAGTCGTCGGGTGTGACTTCTTTTAAGCCAGTTTTTTTGATGAAGAAGGCATAAACCTTATCAACATCACCAGGTCCGATAATGATTTGATATTGGCCGTTGATACTGAAAGTACCCTTGACGTCATCATCATTGTCCAAACCTTTTTGGTCGATTTTTTTAACATCTTTAACTACTAATCTCAATCGAGTAGCACAGTGGGCAGCAGCAATTAAGTTATCTTTGCCAACGTATTTGATTACTCGATCAGCAACTTGTTCATGATTCATGATACGTTCCTCCTAAAAAATACATGTAAGCGCTTTTCGTAATTTAATAATACCTGCTTTTTAGAAAATGTCAAACGTTTATCAAAAATAATTTGATTGTTTAATTGGGAATCAGAGAGCACGTTTAGAATAACAATTGTTATAAATGTTAAACGATTGACAATTTGTAGTAAAAGCGGTTACAATGATAACTAATCAAGGAAAGTCGAGTTAGAACAATGATTACAAAATGGACGACAAAATTAAGATACTTACCATATAAGGATTGGCCAGCGGAACAAATCGCTGATATCAAACAAAATATCAATAATTCTCACTGGCGTCTGGGTTATCACATTCAACCTAGTAGTGGATTGATGAACGATCCAAATGGTTTTTCTTATTTCAATAACCAGTGGCATTTGTTTTATCAATCGTTTCCTTACGGACCAGTGCATGGTTTGAAAAATTGGACCCACTTAACTTCTAAAGACTTAGTAAATTGGCAAGATCACGGACCAGCACTGTTGCCTGGGGATGCTCAAGATAGTCACGGTGCATATTCTGGTTCAGGTATCGTCGTTGATGACAAATTATTTCTAATGTATACCGGAAATGTCAGAGACAAAGACTGGGTCAGACATCCTAAACAAGATGGTGCGTGGTTGGACAAAAATAATCACTTACAAAAAATTGCGACACCATTGATCGACCAAGTTAAATCAGGTTTCACTGACCATTTCCGTGATCCCCAAATTATTGAACACGACGGCCAATATTATTGTTTGATTGGTGCTAGAAAAAAAGATGACACTGGACACGTCTTAGTTTATCAAGCACCAAACGTCACAGGACCTTGGTCATACAAGACTGAATTGAAATTTACTGATGAACAAATGGGTTACATGATTGAGTGTCCTAATTTAGTCTTTATTGATGACAAACCAGTGTTGATCTTTTGTCCACAAGGAATTTCTCAGGATGTTTTGAAGCATCAAAATATTTATCCTAATGCCTATGTAGTCGGAGAAGGTTTTGACTGGGATAAATTTGAATTCAGCAATCCTTCAACTATTAAGAATTTAGACGAAGGATTCGACGTTTATGCAACTCAAGCATTCAATGCTCCAGACGGTCGAGTTTTATCGATAAGTTGGATTGGATTGCCTGATACGACTTATCCAAGTGACGTTGAAGGCTGGGCGCATTGTTATAGTTTAGTTAAGGAACTAAAACTCATCGGGGGACAACTTTATCAACAACCAGTAGTGGAAAACAATCAATTAGTCGAAGCAACTATCGACTCAAAAGAAATTTCAGCACAAACAAAAATTTCAGCTGCAGTTAGTGGTTTAGAGGGAACTATTAAAATCACGACTGAAGAGGCTGAAGAAATAAAAATAATTATCGATGCTCCTAATGGTAAAATATTAGTTGACCGCACCAAGGCAGGAATTCCTTTTGCAACTGACTTTGGCACAACGAGAAATGCGAAAGTAACGAAAGGAATCAAACAATTAGACTTGTATTTGGATAATACTGTTTTTGAATTGTACGTCAATAATGGTGAACTAGTCTTTACCGGTAGGATTTTCCCACAAGGAAAGAAGTTCTTCGTGGAATCTGATTTACCAGTTACAAAACAGCGGTTAAAGAAGATTTACTGAGAGGATAAGTTATGGCGACACTAGATGATATTGCAAAACTAGCTGGGGTATCAGCAACGACCGTTTCACGAGTAATCAACAATTATGGTTCTTTATCAGAGAAGACCAAGACAAAAGTTTTCTCAGCGATGCAAGAACTCAATTATCAACCCAATAGTTTAGCTCGCTCACTCAAAGGTAAGAAAACTCAATTGATTGGTGTGATCTTGCCTGGTGTCAGCAATCCATTCTTTGGACAGATGGTGCAAGAAATCGAAGATCAACTGTTCAAAAAAGGTTTTAAGATGATTCTTTGTAACGCTGGAAACGACGCTCAAAAGGAAAGAGATTACTTACGAATGTTGATGGCAAATCGAGTTGACGGAATAATTGCTGGTTCGCACAATTTGGGAATTGAGGAATACCAAAAAGTCGGATTACCAATTATTTCCTTTGACCGTTACTTGTCAGACAATGTTCCTATTGTCAGTTCCGATAATTATCAAGGTGGACAACTAGCAGCTCAATCGTTGATCAGCAGTGGCAGTAAGAATCCACAAATCATCACTGGTTCTAATCGCCCCAACAGTCCGACAAATTCCCGTTTGACTGGGTTTAAAGACGTCTTAGAAAAACATGATTTATCCTACAATTTGATTGAATTGCCATTCAGTTCATCGCCAAATATTAAAAGTCTCAAAATCAAAGAATTATTGACCAATAAAAAAATCGACGGTATTTTTTGTACCGACGACTTAACAGCTTTGTTAGTTAAGCAACAAGCTCAAGCTCTGAATTTACAAATTCCAACCGATATTCGTTTAGTTGGTTATGATGGGACTAATTTCATTCAAAACTACCATCCCGAATTGACAACTATCATGCAGCCGATTACTGATATCGTAACGATGATGATCGACTTGTTGTTGAAACGAATCGATGATCCAGATTGTCAGTTGGAAAAAAATTATGTTTTGCCCGTTAAATTGATCATGGGAAAAACCACTTTATAAAATAAAGTATTTTGCATTTCTTAGTTATCTATAAGTGAATGTAAGGTACTTTATTTTTTTGAAAATGCTTATAAAACTTATATGATACAATGAGAACCGAATTTGGAGGTACTTATGGAAAATATCTTAGTTGTTGAAGATGATGCGGAATTTAACCGTATTATGTGTACGTATTTACTGCGTAATGGATATAGTGTACAAGGATATCAAGATCCGATGGAAGCTTTTGATAAGTTCTATACTAATAAGTATTCTTTGATAATTTCCGATATAATGATGCCCAAAATTAATGGATTTGATTTCGTTAAAGATATTCGTGAGAAAGACAGTGAAATTCCAATTTTATTCATAACAGCATTGGATGACTTTGGTTCAAAACAGAGAGGTTTTCACGAAGGTATCGACGATTATATGGTCAAACCGATAGATATGGATGAAATGGCTATTTACAACGATGGCAAGGAAATCGATATCTCGCCAAGAGAATTTACAGTCCTTTTTAAACTATTGTCACATCCTAAAAAGATTTTTACCCGAAGTGATCTGATGGGGGAATTTACAGGGATGATGGATGATAATAGTTTGAGAACAGTTGATGTTTACATTACAAAATTACGAAAATTATTTGCTGAAACTGATAGTTTTAAGATAGTTACATTTCATGGATTTGGATACAAGGCGGTGATCAAATGAACTTAGGAAGTATGAAAATATCATTTGGTAGATCTAAGGATAGTCGTGTTACTGCTCCGATGATTTCATGGCCACTCATTTTGAGTGTTATGGGTTTTATGGCTATCTTGATTGCTGTACAAGCTGTAATTGTTGATGCACTTGAAAATAACATTGGTCTAATGGTAATTGGATTGATGAGTTATTTGGTTTTTGTCTGCTTAATTTTGACGGGAATCATTTGGTTAGTCTGGCGCCAGGTAATCGGGATTAGACTGCGAGAAATTGCAAGATCGGCTCAAAAAGTTGCAGCGGGGGATTTCAGTGTTCAAATACCAATCGATCCCAAAAAGAGTAAATTAAATGAAATTGACGTTTTAGTTAAGGATTTTAATATGATGGTGGATGATTTGAATAGCAACGAAATGCTTAAAAGCGACTTCATTTCAAATGCATCTCACGAAATAAAAACGCCTTTATCAGTTATTCGAAGTTATACCAAAGCTTTAAAGGATAATGTATATTCCGAGAATGAAAAAGGGAACTACATAGACACTATAATAAAGGCAACAGAAAGATTGAATAAAATCGTAACTGATATTTTGAGGCTCAGCAAGTTAGAGAATCAGCAGTCACCTTTAGGGAAAAAGAAATATCAATTGAGTGAACAATTGCGTAAATGTTCATTGGAATTCATGGATAAATGGCAAGCAAAAAATATCGATTTTGATATTGATGTTGAAGATGTAGTAGTTGATTATGACGATTCCTTAATGGAAATAGTTTGGAATAACTTATTGTCAAATGCTGTTAAATACACCAATCAAGGTGGAGAAATAAAAGTCGCTTCTGAAGTAGTTGATGGAAAGGTGTCAATCAGTGTTTACAATTCAGGGGATGGAATGGATAAAGTTACTCGCCGACGAGTATTTGAAAAGTTTTATCAGGGAGATACTTCGCATGCTTCTGAGGGAAACGGCCTAGGATTAGCGCTCGTAAAAAGAATCATGGATTTAGTAAATGGGAAGATATTTGTTGATAGTGCACCTGGCAAAGGAGCTACTTTTACCGTAGTACTTGATACTGAAAATTGAGTTAAAGAATGAAATAGACTTAACAATCCAATAATGGTTGTTAAGTCTATTTTTTTAAATTTAACATTTCATTAACAAAATATTGCAAGTTCATAAATATGAGTAAGTTAAAGTTACTTTGTTAGTTCAAGTAATGAGGAGAAATAAAAGATGAAATGGAATATTGTAACTGATTCAAGTTGTGACTTATTTTCAAAAGATTATCAAAAAGGTGATATAAAATTTTCAAGCGTACCATTTAATATTCAAATAGGAGCAGAGTCTTTTCGAGATGATGAACAATTAAATAAGAAAAAATTATTGAATTTAATCAATGAAGGGGATGTTGGTAAGACTTCATGTCCAGCACCTGAAGATTGGTTAGAACAATTTAGACAACCTGGCAATATCATTGCACTCACGATATCGTCCAGCCTTTCAGGTAGTTTGAATAGCGCATCAGTAGCCAAACAAATGATTCTAGAAGAAAATCCTGATAAAAAGATTGAAATTATTGATTCTAAATCTGCCGGTCCTGAATTAGCACTTTGTGTGGAACAGATGGAAACTTGGATTCAACGGGGTATGTCGTTTGATGAAGTAGTTTTTGCAACCAAAAAATTTCTTGAAGAGACACACATATTGTTTATGTTGAAATCGTTCAAACACTTAATAGCGAATGGAAGATTGAGTAGAATCAAAGCACTGTTAGCTCAAACATTTAACGTTTTAGGAATTGGCTATGGAAATGAAAATGGTGAAATAGTTGTTAAAGACAAGACTAGAGGTTCGAAAAAGGCCATTAAAATTTTGATTCAGTCAATGAAAGCCGATGGTTTTGCAGGAGGAAAAGTATGTATCAGCCATTGTGAAAATCCTAAATTTGTAAAGACATTGAAGCAAAATATTTTAGATTCTTGGCATAATGCGGAGATTCTTGTGTTACCAACGAGAGGTTTGTGCAGTTACTATGCTGAACAAGGAGGATTAATCGTCAGTTATAACTAAGACAGGAGGTTAAATTCGTGGATGATTTTTTGAATAAGTATATATTTATTTATACTGATAAATATTTTGGCAGAGCAAAAGAAAACAAATATGGGTTGCCGAAATATACCAACTCTGAGGAAAGACTTAATACTATTTCTCATATCATTGGGATTTTTATTGGTATTGGAGCCGTGATAACTAGTCTCGTAACTCCGTATTCTAATCTGGGAAAACTTAGTGGCGTTATTTTCGGTATATCGTTAATCCTTTTATATGGCGTTTCAGCGACTTATCATGGTATTCCAATGACTTTTGTGAACTGGAAAAAAAGATTTAGAATATTGGATCATAGTTCCATATTTATTCTGATTGCTGGGACTGGTACGCCATTGATTTTGAGACAAATTGCTAAAACAGCAGATGAGTCTGAATGGATATTTTATTCTCTAATTTGGATTTTAGCTGTAGTAGGTGTTTTGTTACTATCTATTAGCATAAAGAGATTTAAGAGTATTGCGACAGTTATGTATGTTGTAATGGGAGTTGTATTGGCTATTCGTTCCAGCAGCTTTCTCCACATTATGGGATCGACAGGTGTTGCTCTTTTGTTAAGTGGTGGATTGGTCTACTTAGTAGGTTTGTTATTTTATGGGCTAGGAACTAGAAAAGAAGGAATGCATGCAATTTTTCATATTTTATGTATGGTAGGTAGTATCTTGCATTGTATTTGTATTTTTGGATTCGTATTGGTTTAGAGTTTGGTAAAAAAATACGTTAAATTGAGATTTTACTCAACTTAACGTATTTTTTAGTTTTATCTTCTAATAAGTTTAACAACTGTTTCAACATGAGGAGTCTGTGGGAACATATCAACTGGTTGTAAGTAAACCACACGATATGAATCAGACAAACGAACTAGATCTTTTGCCAAAGTTGAAGGGTTACATGATACGTAAACTAATTTGTTAACGGGGTTGCGTGTCAAAGTTGTTAATAACTTGTTATCAAGTCCAGTTCTTGGTGGATCGACGACAATAGCGTTAACTTCCTTGCCTTCTTTTAAGAGCTTTGGATAAATTTCATCGGCTGAACCAACGTAGTAGTCAGTATTGTCGACTTCATTTAATTTAGCATTTTCTTTGGCATCTTCAATTGCTTCAGGGATGATTTCGATACCGTAGACGTGTTTTACTTTGTTAGCCATTGTGATACCGATTGTACCGACACCACAGTACGCATCTAACAAGACATCACGTTGGTTGGGTTCTAGGGCTTCATTGACTAAATCGTAAAGTTTGTCAGTTTGAAGTGAGTTTAGTTGCAAGAAGGCTCTAGGTGAGAAGTTAAATAGGTAACCGTTGATATCTTCTTGTAAGTATTTGTCACCCCACAAGAGTTTAGTTTCATCGCCCCAAACGCCAGCTTTGTCTTCTTTGTTGATGTTTTGAGAAATTGAACTAACTTCAGGAATCTCTTCTTGAATACGTTCAATCAATTGGTGTTCTTTGATGAACTTAGGTGAACGAGTGATGAAGGTAACTTGTAATTGGTTAAATTCAACTGATTCACGGATAACAATCATGCTCAAGATACCAGATTTAGTTTCCGGATTGAAAACAGGAATTTCTAAGTCCTTGACCATTTGAACAATTTTTCTCATCGCTGACATCGTCAAGTCCATTTGAGTTGGCATTTCTTTGAGGTCAACTAATTCTTGAGTACCTGTTTTGTACAAGCCACAACGGATTTCACCATCGATTTCTTGGATAGGGAATTGCGCTTTGTTACGGTACTTCTCTTGTTGGACTGAGGCCGCAGTTGGTTTGATCATGTATTTTTGATAAGCGTAAGGCTTATACTTGTCGAGTGATTCACGTAAAATGTTAGCTTTGAAGTGAAGTTGTTCCTTGTATTTGATGTGGGCAAATTCTAACCCACCAACTTCATCAGCCAATTTAGGTGTTTCGGGATTTCTAAAACGGGATGCTTGTCTGATCTTGTGGATACGACCATTTAAGAAGCGTTCATGAACATCGGTAATTTCACAGACGATGACATCTTCCGGCACCGCTTTAGGAACGAAGACGATAACGTGTTTGAAGAAACCAATCCCTTCACCATTGATTCCGATACGTTTGATAGTTAATGGAAATCTATCGCCGACTTTTAATTCTTGCGTAATATTATTTGTATGCATTATTTTTCCTTTGAATGATTTTGAGATAAACTACTAATGAGTATAACATGGTGAGGTAAAAATATATTGGCAAAAGTAACGAAGATTCAAGCACAAAAACGAAAAGGACGCTACAATGTCTTTCTTGACGGACAGTATGCGTTTCCAGTAGCAGAGACGACTTTGATTGAATTTCGTCTGATGAACGGAGTCGAATTAACTGATGACCAAATCAAAGAAATCAAAGATCGTGAAAACGTCAATAAAGCTTATGGCGATGCGGTCAATTATTTGAGCTACCAATTGCGAACTGAAAAAGAAATCAAAGATTACCTCTATAAAAAAGAATATCATCGTGATGCCGTTGATGATGTCATTGCTAGACTAGAAAAATTGCATTATTTAGATGATGGAAATTACGCTAAAAGTTTTATCAATACACAATTACGAACAACTGCTAATGGTCCTAAAATTATCGAACAAAAACTTCATCAAAAAGGTGTTCCAGATACGATAATTCAAGATAAGCTGTTTGAAATCGATGAAGACACCTTAATCGAGAATGCGACTGAATTTGCTAAAAAACAAGCTCGTAAACAAAAGCGGGCCTCATTTTCACAGATGCTGACGAAGATTAAACAAAGTCTTTATCAAAAAGGCTATAATAACGAAATTATCGAAGAAGCGCTTAAGAGTTTGGAATTGGAACCAGACGAAGACGATGAATTGGAAAAGTTACGTAAATTAGTCCAAAAAGTTGAGCATCGTTATGATAAGCCAGAAAAATTGATCAAGTATTTAATGACCAAAGGCTTTCATTTTGACGAGATTAAAAAAGTTTTGTCTGAAGATTCTGATGACTAGGGTTAATTAAATATGCCGTCGTCCGCAAAAATCCTGTGGCTGGCTGGAACATAGCCGACGTGATTTTGAGCTTTTGCATAAACCAAGTGCGCAAAAGCTCAAAACTCAGTCTTATTCTAAGCAACAAGTTGCTAAGAATAATTTGGCTATTGAGCCGCCACAGGATTTTTGCTCCCGACTAGATTCCAAATTCTATTTAAATAGAGTCAGACACATACTTTTTTAATAACAGCTCAGTTTCTTTGTATCAATTCATAAAAAAAGAAGATACTACTAAAACCACAGCAATATACTGCAATTTTAATAATATCTTCTATTAATTTTCTGAAGTTATATATATAAAGATAGAAACCACTATTTAGTCGGGAGAGAGGTACTGGAAAATGCTCAGCCGTGAAATTTTTGTTAGCAATTTATTGCTTACAAAAAGCCCAATCTTGAAGACTTTGCCCGATTTTGGTTTTAGCAAAGGCTCCAAGTTGTGGGCACATTCTCCAGCGTTTTCCAGTGCCGAACGGACGACGGCATCTTAACCCTAATCAAACTTAAGAATAAACTATATTTAATAACGATATCTTTCAATCGTTTCACAGCTCTGTTATAATTTTTTTGGATAAGAATTAGATTTGAGAAAGCTGGTAAGTTATGCAGATTCCTAGAGAAGGGGATTACGTAGCAATCCAGAGTTATAAGCATGATGGTCATTTACATCGTACTTGGCGTGAAACAATGGTGCTAAAGACAAGTGAAAACGAAATTATTGGTTGTAATGAGAATACTCTTGTCACAGAAGCAGATGGACGTCGTTGGGTAACTAGAGAGCCCGCACTGGTCTATTTTCATAAGAAGTATTGGTTCAATATCATTACTATGATAAGAGAGAGTGGAGTATCTTATTACTGCAATCTAGCGACACCTTTTGCTTTAGACAAAGAGGCCATCAAATATATTGATTACGATTTAGATGTTAAAGTTTTCCCAGATGGGGAGAAAAGATTACTCGATGTGGATGAATATGCCGCACACAGTAAGATGTGGAATTATCCACCAGAAATAGATACGATTTTACATTATAATGTCGACGTTTTAATTGATTGGATCGATAAAGGCAAGGGACCATTTTCACAAGCTTATGTTGATCTTTGGATGCAAAGATATAAGGAACTGTCACACCATTAGGATTGCTATATCCTGATTAGGCTGCCGTAATGGTAGTCTTTTTTTATAGGCAATTAAAAAATCCGTACCAACTAAAAATAGTTGATACGGATTTTTTTGAGGTTTTATTTTGTGGTCTTTTCGTCATTAAAGGTAATACCGGATAGGAAGTCTTTAATTCTAGTTGTGGGATGATTGAAGAACTTATCAGGAGTGTCATCGAAGAGGATATCGCCATCTTCAACGAAGACAATCTTGTCCGCAACTGAACGAGCAAATTCCATATTGTGGGTCACGATAATCATCGATTGTCCCATTTTACTGAGTTCTTCTAGAATCAAAAGAACTTGTGTTTCTAGCTCTGGATCCAAAGCACTCGTTGGTTCATCCAACAAGACGTATTCTGGATTCATTGCTAAAGCACGACAGATAGAGATACGTTGTTGTTGACCACCAGACAATTGACTAGGGAAACGATCAGCGTATTCTCCTAAGCCAACTTGTTCTAGCAATTTACGAGCTTTTTCTTCAGTTTCTTGCTTAGGTCTTTTTAGAACAGTGATTGGTGCGGTAGTAATATTTTGCAACACGGTTAAATTAGGGAAGAGATTCCAGTTTTGGAAAACCATGCTAGTTTTTTTACGAATATCAAAACTGAGTTTCTTAGAAACAGGTTGGGAATAGTCTAATTTGATATCACCAAAATCTAGGATTCCACTTTCTGGACGAACGAGTAAATCAAGTGAACGAAGCAAAGTTGATTTACCTGAACCAGAAGGTCCTAAAATAACTGTAGTTTTACCGGATGGAAAATCGACACTCAAGTCTTTTAAAACTTCTTTGCCATCATATTTTTTAACAATATTTTTAACAGAGATCATTAAGCTTCACTCCCTTTAACATATTTTGAAGTTCTGCGTTCTAGATAGTGTTGCAAGAAAGTAAGCAACGTACAGATCACAGCGTAAAGGGCAGCGGCTAACGTGTACATTAGTAGTGGTTGATAGTTTTTGGCAGTGATTTGTTGACTGACTTGGAACATTTCCAAGATCGTGATTGAACTAGCCAAAGACGTATCCTTTACCAAACTAATGAATGAGTTAGAAAGTGGTGGTAAAGCAATTCTGACAGCTTGAGGCAAAACGATTTTCATCAAGGTTTGCTTAGTTGTGAAGTTCAGTGTAAAGGCAGCGTCCCATTGATCTTGAGGAACTGATAACAAGGCTGAACGAATTGTTTCTGAAGCATAAGCACCAGTGTTCATTGAGAAACCAATTACCGCCGCAATGAAGGGTGATAATTGAATTCCGGCACTAGGTAGACCGAAGAAAATAATGAACAATTGAACTAGCAATGGGGTTGAACGAAAGACCCAAACGTAGAAGTTAGCGATGGCTCTTAGAACTAGCCAAGGATATTTGATCAACTTGTTTTCACTAGGTTGAATGAATTTAATCAAAGCTGTTAAAACGGCTAAGATCAATCCGAAGAAAAACGAAACTAGAGCTAGGGGAATGGTGTACTGCAACATCGCAGTAATCATTTCCGGCAATGACGTAATGATAATGTGCCACATGAAATAAAAATCCTCCTGGGTTTAATGATTATTTTTTAGTGATATCTTCACCGAAGTACTTAATAGAAAGTTTCTTCAAAGTTCCATCTTTTTGAAGTTCTTTAGTAGCTTTAGTTACATCTTTACTTAACTTAGTTGACTTCTTGTTGAAGATTGGAGCAATTTTTGAAGATTTAAGTTTGCTTTCTGGAACGGTGATGTACTTAAGGTCAGTGTTCTTGTGATCTTTCTTCCATGTTAAGAAGGCTTCTTTAGAATTAAAGGCACCCTTGACACGTCCTTGGTCGATCATTGACATTGAAGTTTGGAAATCACTTGAAGGAACTACATCGGCACCGAATTTCTTAGCATCATTGTAGTTATCTGTACCAGTACCGGCAGCAATCTTTTGACCCTTGATATCGTCAACGGAATTGATACCTGTACCATCTTTAGTAATAACAACGGATCTTGAGTAAACATAAGGTGTTGAGAAGAGATATTGTTTCTTACGTGAAGCATTTTCAGCCACGTTATTGATAACAACATCGAAAGTATTAGAATTCAAACCGGCAATCAATGAATCCCATTTTGTTGGAACAAACTTAGCTTTTAGACCAAGCTTCTTGGCAACGGCTTTACCATAATCAACTTCAAATCCTTTAAGCTTACCATCTTCACGGTATGAATAAGGAGCATAAGTTCCTTCCAAACCAATTGTTAGTGTACCTTTAGTTTTAGTATCACTAGCATTCTTGTTACTTGAGCAACCTGTCAAAACCAAGATCAAGGCGACAAGTGTAGTTAATATTAAAGCAATGCGCTTTTTCATTTTAAAAAATCCCCCTATATATAGAAAATCATCATTTACTATTCTCGCATAAAATAAAGCTTGTTAAAAAGATTATGACTTTTAAAAGTTAAATAAATCAGTTGAAAGATATCTTTCACCATTATCTGGAGCAACTGTTACGACTGTTTTTCCTTTGCCAAGCTTTTTAGCAATCTCGATGGCACCAAAGATGTTAGCACCAGCGGAGATACCTGGTAGGAATCCTTCTTTGTGACTAACTTTTTGAGCCATCTTGATAGCTTGATCACTAGTTACTTCAACGATATCTGAATATGAGTTTTTATCCAAAGTGTCAGGGATGAATCCAGCACTGATACCTTGAATTTTGTGAGCACCAGTTTTTCCTTCTTTTAGTAGAGGAGATTCAGCGGCTTCTAGAGCGTAAACTTTCACATCAGGGTATGCCTTAGTTAAAGCGTGACTAACGCCTGAGAGAGTACCACCAGTACCGACACCGGCAACGAAACCATCAACTGGAGTGTCACCAAAAGCTTCAACGATTTCTTTTCCAGTAGTAGCTTCGTGAATAGCAGGGTTAGCTGGGTTTTGGAATTGCATTGGCATGAAGTAACCATTCTCGTTGGCTAAGTCAGTAGCTTTCTTGATAGCACCACCCATACCTTTTGAACCAGGTGTCAAGATCAATTCTGTACCATAGCCTTGCATCAATTTACGACGTTCGATACTCATAGTTTCTGGCATAGTGATGATCAAGTGATAACCTTTAGCAGCAGCAACTAATGAAAGACCAATACCAGTGTTACCAGAAGTAGGTTCAACTAGAGTGTCGCCGGGCTTGATCTTACCAGCTTTTTCAGCAGCTTCGATCATTGATAAAGCGATTCGATCCTTGATTGAGCTACCAGGATTGAAGAATTCCAATTTTACGTAAACGTCAGCGGCGTCTTCTGGTACGACTTTGTTGAGCTTTACGATAGGTGTGTTTCCAATAAGTTCAGTAATATTTTGTGCAATTTTTGTCATAATGATTCTCTCCTTAGCAAGTAGTTAATTTATGTTCCGCAACTGTTTGTAACCAATTGTTGTAAAAATTTTGTTGAGTCTGTTTCCAAGAAAATACTGGTTTTTGGTCTAGTGGTGAATAATAACCTGTAGCAGGCATGGGATGCTTGATCTTAGGACTGCCTTGTTCACGTTTTAATTCATCATCTAGTCCATCTTTTTGGTATTCCAAATGTGAAAAAATAAATGTTTGATGTTTTTTAATTGATTCAACCAAAGTCAACAAGCCATTTTCGCTGACAGCGTCGATTACTAAATCGGGATTCTCCATTAATTGTTGATGATCCATTTCGGCATTGCGAGCATGCGGTGCTGGAAAATTATCGCCGATATTGTTGAGCAGTGGGGTATCAGTTAAAATTTGATTTTGGAAAACTCCGAAAGTTTTATGCGGTAAGATTTTTTTGTCGATATCATATAGTCTATTCAAGGCGGCCATGGCGCCCCAACAGACATAAAGTTGAGGAATATTTAATTGATCGAGTAGGTCGATTAAATCGTTGATTTCATCAAAGTACGAAACTTGAGGAAAATCTAACTTTTCAACTGGACTGCCGGTAATGATAAAGCCGTCTAGGTCTTTGATCTCATCCAAATTCAATGGTTCCATATTGTCAGTGATGCTTGAATCGAGTTGACGGTCAACATAACGAGTAGCTGAATAATAAAATTTAATTTCTACTTCATCGCCAAGCACTATTTGAAAATTACGCATCGTATCGAGTTTATTTTGCATTAAATTAAGAATTCCAATTTTGATAGGTTCCACAAGTAACTCCTTCCTAAGTAGAAAAACAAAAAAAGCGAAGCCGACTAATGTCAACTTCGCTTGATAGTTTTAGTTTGCACTACTTGATTATCAATTGAGTGGTATTAGACATGCTGAAAAAGTATAGTAATGTTCGTTCATTACTACACAACAACATGATTCAACTTGTTTTTGATTAAAATTCAACATGTCTAATTCCTCCTGCAATTAAGATGGTTCAAATTTACAATTAAAAAAACAATAAGTCAAGAATTATTTCTTTTTCTCTGAGTAAATTGAAAGTGATTCAAATTCAAGATAAGATGCCAAAGTAAGTGATACGACTAGGATTAAGACTAACCAGCCAAGTGTTCGACCAAGAATCAAAGTTAGTGGTAAAAATGTCGCTACCAAATAGATACTGAGAACTGATAAGCAAAAGTCGACGGCTAAATTGGCACCGATAACTAGTTTACTTCTTTCCAAAATGAAGAAGAAAAGCAATTCTTTTAAAACTTTACGTGTTGAACTTCGATACATAATCAAAACGGGACGTTGGGCAATAACTTTGACCGCAAACATACCGAAAGCACCAACGATTCCACCGACAATGATTCTCCAAGTTAAAGCGTGTAAAACTAATGAGTTATAAGAAACGCCAATAATCGACAGACAAAGAATGTAAGGGATTATAAAGAAGAATAAATAGATTACCGCAATTTTTTTATTAGACATTTTAGAAAACTCCCTATATACTGATAGACCTATTTTATCATTAAAAAGGCTTATTGTTGAATACAATAACACCTGTTATAATTGTTTTGTTTATATTTAAGTTTACATATGAAAGAGAGTGCGAGTTAAATGAGTGGTGACTCTTCTGGAGCGTCGCTTTCTGGGCAGCTGATTTTAATAATAGTTTTGACGTTATTAAATGCTTTTTTTGCAGCAGGCGAGATGGCGATTGTATCCGTGAATAAAACGTCCGTTGAAGGAAAAGTAAAAGATGGCAGTAAAAAGGCCAAGAAAATTTTACATATGATCAATGAACCAAATAAATTTTTGTCGACGATTCAAGTGGCAATCACTTTAGCTGGGTTCTTATCATCAGCTAGTGCGGCAACGACCTTGAGCGCTAGGATGGAAGTTTTGATTGGAGAATTTCCTGGTAGTAAGGAAATTTCTGTTATCGTTATAACGATAATTTTGTCCTTTATTACGTTAGTTTTAGGAGAATTGTATCCTAAACGTATAGCGCTACAACGACCTTACCAAGTAGCTAGTTTCACCCAGCCAATGATCAGCTTTTTCGGCTTGATTTTGAAGCCTTTTGTCTGGTTGTTGGAAGCAACGATTAATCTGTTGATCAAGATCACACCGATTGATTTTGACCAGGCGGATGAACCGATTACCAGAAATGAAATGATTGCGACCTTGAGAAAGTCTCGTAATAGTGGAACGATTAATTCTGATGAATATCAGATGTTACAAGGAATTATTCGTTTTGGAGATAAGACAGCACGAGAAATTATGGTTCCAAGAACAGATACTTTTATGATTGATATCAATGATCCGGTCAGTGAAAATATCGATGCTATTTTGAATCAACCGTATTCTCGAATCCCAGTTTACGGTGGAGATAAGGATAATATCATTGGAATTATCCATATCAAAGACTTATTGAAGAAGTCTCGTGAAGTCGGTTTTGAAAAAATCAATTTGAAATCGATCATGACAGAGCCATTGTTTGTTCCTGAAGCTACCAATATTGATACATTGTTGTTGAAGATGCGTAGCACGCAAACGCAAATTTCAATGGTTGTTGATGAATATGGTGGTATCGTTGGTCTTGCAACTATTGAAGATATTTTGGAAGAAATTGTTGGAGAAATCGACGATGAGTACGATCCGGTAACTAAGAATTTCCAAAGATTAGGTGCAAATAAGTTTTCTGTTGTCGGCTTGATGACCGTGGAAGACTTTGATGAACTCTTTGAAGAAGAAATTCAAGTCGACGATGTCGATACGATTGCTGGATATTTGATCATGCAAATCGGTGAGATTCCTGATGCCAAACATCCCAAGTCCTATACCTTGGATGATGGTGTAACAATTACATCTGGTGAATTGAATGGTTCACGAATTGAAAATGTTATCGTAACGGTTCCTGATGGTAAACTAAAGAATGTAACTACTAATATGTATAAAGAGAAATACTAGTGTATTTCTTTTTTTTCGAGGAAAATTATGTTGTAAATAAATTACTGATTTATCCAATTTTGAATTTTATATATAGGAAGGAAATGCGTAGAATTTTGTTTTTACGCGCTTAAAAAATGGATCAAAAACAATTAGACCAAGAAGTAAATAAACGTAGAACTTTTGCTATCATCTCTCACCCGGATGCCGGTAAAACTACTATTACTGAACAAATGTTGTACTTTGGTGGGGTTATTCGTTCTGCCGGTACAGTTAAAGCTAAAAAGTCTGGACAATTTGCTACCAGTGACTGGATGGAGATTGAAAAGAAACGTGGAATCTCCGTTACTAGTTCGGTTATGCAATTCCACTATCATGACAAGGATATCAACATCTTGGATACCCCAGGACACGAGGATTTCTCTGAAGATACTTACCGTACTTTGATGGCTGTTGATGCTGCCGTCATGGTTATCGACTCCGCTAAAGGTATTGAACCTCAAACTAAGAAGTTATTTAAAGTTGTTAAAAAACGTGGCATTCCAATCTTCACTTTCATGAACAAGTTGGACCGTGATGGTCGTGATCCACTAGATTTGATTGCTGAACTTGAAGAATTACTAAATATCGAAGGTTGTGCAATGAACTGGCCAATCGGTATGGGTAAGGAACTAAAAGGTTTGATCGATATTCGTAACAATCGTTTGGAACTTTATCGAAAAGATGGCGATGACCGTTTCTTGCCAATGAATGATGAAGGACAACTAGTCGAACACAATCCAATCGAAGAAGAGGGCGTTTACGAACAAGCTCAAGGTGAAGTTGACTTAATCAAAGAGGCCGGTAATGAATTCGACCTTGAAAAGATCCAAGCTGGTAACCAAACTCCAGTCTTCTTTGGTTCTGCTTTGACAAACTTTGGTGTTGAAACATTCTTGAATACTTTCTTAGATTTGGCTCCAGCTCCTGCTGAACACAAGCAACAAGATAGTGATGAGGTAGTTAAACCCGATGACCCAGAATTCTCTGGCTTTGTCTTCAAGATTCAAGCTAATATGAATCCTAATCACCGTGATAGAATCGCCTTTGTCAGAATTTGTTCAGGTGAGTTTGTCAGAGGAATGGATGTTAAACTACAAAGAACTGGCAAAGTTATGCGTTTGAACAATGCGACGGAATTTATGTCTGACCAAAGAGAAACGGTTAAGACTGCGGTTGCTGGCGATATCGTGGGACTTTATGATACGGGTAATTTCCAAATTGGCGATACTATTTATACCGGTAAGAAATCAGTTCAATTCGAAGATTTACCACAATTTACGCCAGAAATGTTCATGGAAGTTCAAGCTAAGAACGTTATGAAACAAAAGTCATTCCATAAAGGTATGCAACAGCTAGTCCAAGAAGGTGCCGTTCAATTGTATAAGAAATATACTACTAACGACTATATCTTGGGTGCTGTTGGTCAACTACAATTTGAAGTCTTCCAATTTAGAATGAAGAATGAATATAATTGTGACGTTGTCATGAAACCAATCGGCTCAAGAATTGCTCGTTGGATCGACCCAGAACAATTAGACCCAGCTATGTCTTCAACTAGAAATATGCTTGTTAAAGATTTAGACGACAAACCATTGTTCTTATTTGAAAATAAATTTGCTGAGAACTGGTTTGCTAACAAATATCCAGATGTTAAGTTAAGTTCAAAATTATAGGAAATCGCTGAATGGCGGTTTTTTTTATTGTAAAATTTTAGTGGTAGTACAAAAATTCACAATAAAGGAGGTCGAAAAAAAGTACTTCATAAAGCCTGAGCCTGTAGCATTCGGAGATTTTTTATCTCAAAATTTAAAATAATATAATTCTAACTACCGATTATTTTATCAATAATTATTCGTAATATTTCTGTAATTATTCGGGGATTTTTAGTGATATTTATCAGATATTCCTTAATCAGATATAGAAATTCTTTAGATTCTTAAGGATTTCTTAAAGTCAAGTAACAAAAAATTACAATTTATTTTCGAATGTTTAATTCTTGTTACAAATCTTGAGTTTTATTGAAAGTGCTTTTTTTAAATAGTAGTCTATAACTAGATTATTTATTAAGGGGTAACCAATCTATGTCTAAAAAAAATCTACTTACAAGTGCTTTAGTACTTGGTACATTAGCTGCAACCGCTACACCTTCTGTAGTGTCAGCTGCAACAACTGAGGATGCTAGTCAAGCTGCATCACAAGCAGGTACCGAACAAGTAAATAACAAATCAGAAGATAATAAAACTAATATCATTGCCGGATCAGACGAAAAGAAAGCTGATACAACTGTTGCTAACTCTGCAACTGTTCAAGCAGCTAGTGAATCCGCAACAAATGCTTCAAGAACTACTGCAATTATTCAAGCCGCTTCAGGAATCACACAAGCACAACAACAAGCTTTCTTAGCTAGTGCTGTGCCAATGGCTCAAAAGGCAGCTTCACAATATGGGGTTTATACTTCAGTTATGTTGGCTCAAGCTATTCTTGAAAGTGCATGGGGTACTTCAACTTTAGCTACACAAGGCCACAACCTTTTTGGTATTAAAGGTGATTACAATGGCGCTTATGTAACAATGCCAACATCAGAATGGAGTGCTTCTCAAGGTTGGTACACAATCAACGCCAACTTCAGAAAGTACCCAAGTTACTACGAATCATTTGCTGACAATGGTAACAAGCTTCGTAACGGTGTTGCTTGGAATTCAAGTTATTACAGTGGTACTTGGAAAGAAAATACTAGTTCATATAAGGATGCTACTGCTTGGCTACAAGGTAGATACGCAACAGCTCCAAACTATGCTTCATCATTGAACAATTTGATTCAAGCTTACAATCTAACTCAATACGACGGTAATGCTGAAACAAACGGTGGTTCACAAACTAACAGCAATACTATTAATGTAAATAACACTAATGGTAATTATGTTCCATTGTTGGCTTTCAACAGTGATGGTTCTGCTAAGAAGATTACTAACCGTGCTTTAGCAAACAACACACCTTGGTATACTGACCAAACTAAATCATATAACGGTCACACATACTATCGTGTTGCTACTAACGAATGGGTTGAAGATACATATTTAGCTTAATTTGATTTTATTGGACGTTCTCTTAGGGGGACGTTTTTTTGTTGCATTAGTTGTTGTCCTAAGGGTCTTATTCGTTTATTATTAGTAAATGTATTTTTAAAATGAGAGAGTAGTTTATATGAATGAAAAGTTAACTTGGAGAAATTTATTTTTTATCGGCTTAATGTTATTTGGATTGTTTTTTGGAGCTGGAAATTTAATTTTCCCCGTATTTTTAGGACAACAAGCTGGTAGTAATGTCTTTGGCGCTATTATCGGATTGTTGATAACGGGAGTGGGATTGCCACTTCTAGGAGTTGCCAGTATGGGAATGACTGGTAGCAACAGTGTCTTTGACTTAGCAGAAAAAGTTAATCGACCTTTTGCCTATATTTTTACGATTTTGTTGTATTTGACGATGGGACCATTGTTTGCGATTCCACGTTTGGCAACAATTTCTTTTCAGTTGGGTTTGGCACCATTCATCAGTAAAAACCATCAAAGTTTCGTTCTGCTGATTTTTTCAGCTTTATTTTTCGGCTTAACTTTTTGGTTAGCGAGAAAACCTAGTAAGTTGATGACGTATGTTGGTAAGTGGTTGACGCCAATTTTCTTGATTTTGTTAGGAATTTTAGTAGTGACAGCTTTCATCAAACCAATGGGGAGTTTAAATGTGGCTCCTCAAGGTCAATACGTTGATCATGCCATCTTGAGTGGTTTTACTGAAGGTTACAATACGATGGATGCCTTAGCCTCATTGGCATTTGGCGTAGTGGTAATCGACACGATCAAGTCATTAGGAGTAAAACATCCCCAACAAATTGCTAAAGATACGATCAAATCCGGTTTGATCAGTGTGATTTTAATGGGAATCATCTATGCTTTCTTGGCTTTGATAGGGACGATGAGTGTCAATAAATTTCCTTTGGCAGCTAATGGTGGAGTGACTTTGGCTCAAGTATTCAATTATTATTTTGGTTCTTTTGGTAGTTTGTTATTAGCTCTGATTGCTATCATTGCCTGTTTAAAAACTTCTATTGGTTTAACTTCGGCTTTTGGTGAAACAGCTACAGAAATGTTTCCTAAATTCAATTATCAGGCTGTTTTAGCCTTGGCAATTGGTTTGTCATTTTTAGTTGCTAATATTGGTCTAACGAAGTTGATCAATTATTCGACACCGGTGTTAATGTTCTTATATCCATTGGCTATCGTTTTGATCATAATTTCAGTTTTGAATCCAATCATTGGTGAATCAAAGTGGTTATTCGGCATCACAGTTTTGTTCACTCTGATACCTGCGCTTTTTGCCGGAATTGCTGCCTTGCCTAAAACAATGCAAAGTGGATTTATTCAACAAATTTTAGCTTGGAATCAATATTTGCCATTGTCAAAATTGAGTCTAGGTTGGGTAATACCAGCTTTGTTTGGTTTAGTATTTGGTTTTATAATTAGCCGCTTTAAAAGTGAAAAATAAATATAACTAAATAACCCCGGCATGCCGGGGTTTTATTGTATAAAAATAGACATGAGCTTACTCATATCAATATAATTAAGGCATCCAAACCAATCATAAAGGAGTATTCATGTCCATATCTATTTTACAATAATCGATTACTACAATTCATCATTCTTTTACTCGTTTTTCCAAATTGGTGAACTTATGTGATATTTTGAGAACTTCAAATATTAAAAAGTCTAAAGTCATCAAGGTTTATTTTCGTTATCACGGTCGTCAATGTATGGAAGACAGTTGATTTTTAAGATATTTATTACGTTACTTCTTATCTTCCCAACGTTCTCCGCAGTTTGAGTTTGAATATTAATGTCTACAGCAAAAAGATTTGTGACTTCTCAAAAGGTATAATGTCAATTCGATATATGAACTATTTATACTATTTTTTTGTTAAATTTCTAAAAATTTGATGTACAAAAATAGCATCTGTGCTAGAAAATAAGTTCCAAATTTGGATTCACATTCTAGACAGATGCTATTTGCTTATATTTTTATATGTACGTTATTAATAATATCTACTAATGTTTTCTAGCAATCAAAGTTTGATTAGGCTAATTGTTCAATAGGACGCACATTGATTTCACTAATTGAAACATTATCGGGTGAATCAATTGCATGTACGACTTCAGCGGCAACTTGATCAGCGGAAAGTGATCTATTAACATTTTTATGCAGAGCTGCTTCTGCTGAACGAGCTTCTGCATCAGGAATAGTATTGAACAGTTCCGTATCAACAGTACCCGGTGTAACAATTGTCGATTTAATGTGGTTCATGGCTTCTTCCTGCCGTAAACCGTCCATGATTGCACGAACAGCAAACTTAGTACCACTATAGACTGCAAAGCCTGGAAATACTTTATGTCCGGCAGTAGAACTAGTTGTTAGTATATGTCCTGAACGTTGCTTCTCCATAGTTGGTAATACAGCGGAAATACCATTCAGAACGCCCATAACATTTATATCAAGCATACGTTGCCAGTCATTACGGTGCTTTTCAGCTAAAGGACTGTTAGGCATAATTCCTGCATTATTAAACAAAACATCGATTCTACCAAACTTATCGATCGTATCTTGAACAGCAGTTTCAAATGCTGTGTAATCTGTGACATCAAGCGACTCAATTAGTATTTCAGCCTCTGGAAATTCCTGTTGAATTTCATTCAGTCTGTCTTCACGCCGAGCAATTAAAACTAATTTTGAGCCAGCACTAGCTAAACGTTTTGCAGTTGCAGCGCCGATTCCACTTGAAGCACCGGTAATCATAATAACTTTTTCATTTAATTGCACAATTCTTCCTCCTAATCCATCGAGAGTGTGACGGTGACACTATCTTTACCAATTAATTCTTTCAATTGCTTAGCATTAATGTCATTAATTTTTCCTAGTCGGGTAAAATTCCATGAGTTAGGTGCATAATACAAAACAAATTTATTTCCTTGATACAAGATAAGATCCCCTGCTTTAGTCATAATCGATGTATCATTACGTGGGAAATTCTCTCCTAGGTCACCAACTTTTTCCATTCCTTCAAAATCATTTAATTTAATCGTTTTAGGACCATTGGCTAGCCATTTGCTTAAAGCTCGTGTCGATGAATTATCGACCATAGTTGCTGTTAATTTCTTTTGTTTAATTTCTAGATTAAGCATTTTCTTATGTGTGCGGACTGTTTGTCTAGTTATTGGGTCGGTAATTTGATTAGCAATTTTTTGAGAACGGATTTCAGCACTAACTACGAAAATTCCAATAACTAATAACGCTACTCCTATCCAAAGTGTTTTTTTATACATTCTTAGTTAAAAAATCAGTGATTTTATCGAACGGTATTAGATCTACTTTGTCGTATAGATCAACGTGATTTGCACCAGGTACGATGAACAATTCTCGTGGCTCCTTAGCTTGTTTGTAAACATCTTCACTGAAGTAACGTGAATGGGCATTTTCGCCGGCGATTAATAGGATTGGACGAGGTGCAATATCATCAACGTGATTTAATAGTGAAAAATTCATAAAGGCAGGCATACTTGACATGGTGTGCTGTGCCAATGCATTGTGATGATATCCACGTGGCTGGAGATAAAAATCAGCAAATTCTTTAGCTACTGGAGTTGGATTTTCTTCAGTTAAAGCTGAGAGTTGCATACTACGAGATTCAAGTACTGGTCGGCCAGTTTTAAAATCTTCATAACGTTGTTCTGCAATCTCATCTAACAATTGTTTACGTTGTTCTTCAGTTTGAGTGTCTCCAAGACCATTGCGGATGTAACGAGAAATATCATACATACTTGTAGTTACAACTGCCTTAATACGAGGATCAATTTGTGCTGCACTTAATGCAAATCCACCACTACCACAAACACCAATAGCAGCAATTTGATTTTTATTTACAAATTCACGTGTTCCGAGATAATCAACTCCGGCACTAAAATCTTCAACGTAAATTTCAGGTGATGAAACGAAACGTGGATGTCCACCACTATATCCATAAAAGGATGGATCAAAGGCCAAAGCAACGAATCCTCGTTCAGCCATTGTTTGAGCATAAATACCAGGAGCTTGTTCTTTAGTTCCACCGTAAGGGCCCCCAACAAGAATAGCGTGATGTTGTTGTGATGCATCAAATTCCTTCGGCAAATATAAATCTGCATCCAAATTAATTCCAAATCGGTTAGGATACGAAACCGTGGTTCTAGTTACTTTATCACTTAATTCAAAAATGTAATTGTCCATAATAAAAATTCAACCTTCTTTTTCTTAGTTGCTTTCTTAAAGCATGAATTTATTATATATGCACATCACAGGAATGTTAAATACTTATATCAAACTTTTAGATATTACTATTTTGTATTTCTGACGTGTTCAATAAAGGCGTTCGCTGTAGATGATAGTTGCCGTTGCTTTTCCCAAACTAAAAAGCTCTTACTCTTTATCTCTTGGGCTACTGGTTTAAACACAACCCCTTCAAAATGACTATCTAGGCTCAATCCAAATGCAACACCCGCACCAGTACGTGCTAGCAATGCAGCATTATAAAGTAAGTTATAAGTTGCCACTACATTACTAGAACTGTAAAAATCACCTAACCAGTTGATGACACTATTACGAACCATAAGTTGGTTCATCATGATGAGCGGTACATTCTCTAGATCCTTGGCATGGATCTCATCCAAATTAGCAAGTGGAGAATCTTCGGCAATTAATACTCCGATTTTCTCCTGTTCATTCAGTTCAAGGGAATTGTAATCTCCTAGGTCCGTTGGATTCATCAGTAGGCCAACGTCTAATAAACCTTGATGCAATCGATCCTTAATTTCACTCGCAGCTCCAGTATGCATATGAAAACTAACTTCTGGATAGAGATGTCGAAATTCGGACATACTAGTTGCTAGTTGATTCATGCTTTTTAATTCACCACATCCTAAACGGATTTCACCAGAAATAAACTGATCATTTCTAGAAATTTCAAGTTCAGTTTTTTCAACTAATCCTAAAATATCGGCAGCACGATGCCGTAATAGTCGACCATCGTTTGTTAACGTTATACCATGTTGACCTCGGGCAAATAATTTAGTACCCAATTCATCTTCCAGTTGCTTAATCTGGCGTGATAAGGTTGGCTGGGTGACATGTAATGTTTCGGCAGCTTTAGTAATATTTGATTCGTTTGCCACGACGTAAAAATAGTTTAATGCTCTTAGTTCCATCGGAATTCTCCCATTTCTTTATTATATTTTTTTTATTATAGAAATAACTATCAACTGCTATGCCAAACAAAAAGCGATTTTCTAAAACAAATTAGTCGTTCAAGAAAGTTACAATCGAATAGGGCATTTTTTATCTTATTTTCAAATTTTATCATTATTACATTTATCCCAAAATATCTTGTTGTTATTTACATTCACTAAAATAGCGTTATACTTTTAAAATGTTAAACAGCTATATGTGAGGCTCAGAAATACAATTTGAGTATTTCCTAAATTAAATTATAGCTTAACGTCTAACAATCTTATGTTAATTATATAAATAATATAGAGGAGACCTAACGAATGATTAAACGACCTTTTGTAACACTTTATATTCTCATGTCCATTGATGGTCAAATTACAGGTCCTTTTGGCAAAGCGCCTGCTGCCAAAGAGTCCGGAAAAGTCTTTAATGAATTTAATTTTGACGATAAGGATGGTGAAAATTTCCACTTTCAAGGATGGCTTTATGGTAGTAAAACTTCACTTTCATACTTTACTCACGAAATTTCAAGCCTGCCCGAAAACGATGTACCTGTACCTAGTGGCGATTTCTTGCCAGACCAAAATGCTAGCCGATACTATATTGCCTTAGATCGTACTGGAAAATTGGGATGGGAGAGTAATTTAACAGCTTATAATGGTCATTCTGCAAATGTTCTGGAAGTTATTACTGAGCAAGTATCAAATAAGTATAAAGCTTTTTTAAGAAAAAAAAATATCCCTTACATAATCTGTGGAGCTACTGAAATCGATTTAGAATTAATGTTGTCAAAACTGTATTCTAAGCTCAATATGACGCATGTCATGCTAGGTGGTGGTGGAATCCTAAATTGGAGTTTTGTTTCCGCTGGTCTATGTGATGAGGTTAATTTTGTTATTGCCCCCGCTATCGATGGAACAACCGATAGTACTCCAGTATTTAACGGTGCCTTTAGCAAGAATCATCAACCAATTGGATTTAAACTAAAATCAATTGAAGTTTATGAAAAAAATACTATTCTCGTTAAATACTTAGTGGATAAAAAAAATATATAAAAAAATGCATCTATTCAGGTTAGTCGCAACGAACTATGTCTGAATAGATGTTTTTTTGATTGTACTTGATTCAGGAAAATACTACACTAATGGTGTAATTATAAATTGTTTTATAGGGGTAAAACGTTTATGAAGAAAGAAATTATCACGACTTTTTTAATTAGTGCCAGTATTTTAGGGACGATGGCGATTGCTAAGCCAGTCAAAGCTGACAGTATTAAGGGAGTCGTCACAACTAAGAATATGGCGCGTCTGTACAATAATGAAGGGAAATTGATTGGTAACCGAGCTTTAGCTAATAATACGCCTTGGGTCACTGATCAAAGAATCGATTTGAATGGTGTCGGTTCGGTCTATCGTGTCGCAACTAATGAGTTTGTCAAAGCAAGCGATGTGGAATTGCAACACGGGCAAGCTAGCGCTGGAACTGTCAAAGTCGGAAATAACGGAGCTTTAGTCTACAGTTATAGCGATGGCAGGTATACTGCAGCTGACAACAAATTGTCCGTAGGTAGCATGTGGAAGTATAGTCGAGTTGATAATGCTGACGGTAAGACTTGGTATCAAATCGCTACTGACATGTGGATCAACAGCAATGATGCGACAAAGTACAATGGCCTCGAAGTTGAAAATACCGGAACAGCTACAATTGCTTATGCTTCAGATGTTGGACTCGATTTATGGCAGGGTTTTGGAAATGACAAGGTCGCTACAGGTAGAAAATTAGCCAATGGAACTAGTTGGAAGTTCTTTGATAAAGTAGTTGATTTCAATGGGGATGCTTGGTATGAAATCGGTAGTAATCAGTGGATTTCAGGAGCTTTTACCAAGATTCATAATGATAAATTTACTCAATCAGCAGCTCAAGTCTGGGATCCAAATTATGCTGCAGTAAAAGCAGACAAGAAGACGGCTATTTATTCTGATGGCAATTTTAATTCGGCAACGAATAGCAGCATCGATGCTGGTAAAATTGAACAAGTAGTTTCAACTGTTTTGACTGGCAATACAATTTGGTATGAGAAGAGTGACGGCGGCTGGTTGCCATCAACTGCCGTCAGTGAAATATCCGTGAAGAGAAGTCCGGTTAGTCTGAATGGTAAAACTAGAAGTGAAGTAATAGAAGAAATCGTCAATGTTGCTAAACAACAATTGGGTAAACCTTACGTTTGGAATGGTAAAGGTCCAAATAATTTTGACTGTTCGGGACTAATGCAATATGTCTTTCGTCAAGTAACTGGTCAAAATATCGGTGGTTGGACGGTTCCTCAAGAATCTGCTGGAACTAAGGTTTCCGTCAATCAATTGGAACGTGGAGACCTAGTCTTTTGGGGAAATGCCGGAGCAACTTATCACGTCGGTTTGTATCTTGGCAATAACCAATATCTCAATGCTTTAAAACCTGGTACTAATGTGAAGATAGATTCAATTTCAAATAGTTTCAAACCATCATTTGGAGTGAGAATTTTTTATTAATCAACAAAAAATAGTCCTGTTGAAAATTTCAACGGGGCTATTTTTGAGAGATCCTATTTTTCTAAGGATACATCATTAACTTTGACGAATTCATCTTTGCCAACTTTGTAATACTTTTGACCTTTGATTGAGGTCTTTTCTTTAGGTGTGCAAGTCTTACCTTTAGTTAAACAACGAGATAATTTCTTGCCTTTTTCATTATATAGTTGAGCTTTAGCTACCTTAACTTTGATCTTTGAACTAGAACTGCATTTCGTGGCAGCTTGAACTACGGCTACGTTAGAAACGGCTGGGATAATAGTAGTTACTGAAGCACCAGCGGATAGCAATGAAGCAAACAAAAGACTTTTTTGAATTAATTTCATAATTTTTATCTCCTTGAACTAACTTTCAGTAATAAAATGATAACGATTAATTTGTTATCAAAAATATCTTAACTCATAAATGATCAAGTAGTGCTTTCAAGACGTTGTCGAAATGTCTATGAAATCAAGGTGCTGTTGTTCATTTGTGAGATATTGCCTTTGTAATCTTTGTAGTAGGTATGATTGTAAAAGGCGTTTTGGTCACCAATCTTGCAGACGGTACCTTGAGTTAAGCATTTGCCAATCTTTTCACCTTTTTTATTGTAAAGTTGAGCTTTAGGGACATTTACTTCCAAACGGTAGTCGTTAGCTTCGATAGTTGAAACCATGTCTTCATCAGTTTGATTGTCGTTAGTTAAGATCTTGACATCTTCGCCTTTGACAAATTTATCCTTGCCAATTTTGAAGAAGTAAGCATTGGCAGTTGTACCTTTGACGACTGTGGCAGCTTGAACAGCACCGTTGCCATTAGTAATAACGGGGATAGTTGCAGCACCCATTCCGACAGCAAATAATGAAGCGAACAAAAGACTCTTTTGAACTAATTTCATGATTTTTATCTCCTTTGAACTACATACAATATAAATTAATTTTCTGAAAAAGATAGCTAGGTTTTTATTAATATTCTGTTATCAAAAGATATAATAACTTATTATTTTTCAAAAGGGTTGTTTGACGTGTAGCCATTGTGTATATAAAAAGAAGACCTCGCAAATCAAAATATGATTGCAAGATCTTCTTTTTCAGAAAGCTTAATAACTAAGCTTCTTGATCCAATATTTGAGAAGTAAGAACAAAGCGATAAACAATCCGCTAATCATCATGAATAAGCCGTTTTCATTACCAGTTTGTGGGAATGTGCCTTTTTCGTATGATGATTGACCAGAAGTAGGAATTGTTGAAGTGCTTGTTCCACTAGTTGGAACAGATGGTTTCAAACTAGGACTCATATTGGATGATGTACCAGGAATCACTGGATATGGTGTGGAAGAACTAGGGGCTTCTTCAACGCCTTGTGTGCCAGGAATTTCTGGATAAACAGGTTCAGCGTTGCTTGGAGCTTCAGGTTGACTAGGACTTTCTGGACTAGTTACAGAAGGTTCAGTAGTACTTGGAGTTTCAGGTTCTTCAGGACTTTCTGGATTAATTACAGGAGGTTCAGTAGTACCTGGGTTTTCAGGTTGACTAGGACTTTCTGGATTAGTTACAGGAGGTTCAGTAGTACTTGGAGCTTCAGGTTCACTAGGATTTGTTGGATTAGTTGTAGGAGGTTCAACAGTACCAGGATTTTCGGGTTCACTAGGATTTGTTGGACCAGTTACAGGAGGTTCAGTGGTACTTGGATTTTCTGGACTTGTTGTAGGAGGTGTTGTAGTACCAGGTTTTTCAGGTTCTCCGGGTACTACAGGGATATCTTCTTCAATTAAAGTATCCTTAGCTTCTACTTGAGTAGTTTCACCTTTAGAAATAGTAAAGCTGATTGGTTGAAGACTTGATTGATAGCCTTCAGGAGCTTTAGTTTCGACGAATGAATAAGTACCAGTTGGTAAATCAGGAACAGTGATTTGACCATTGGAATCAGTAGTCAAACCAGTTTGAAGAATTGCTCCAGTGCTATCTACCAAATCATAAACAGCGCCAGGCAAAACTTTACTAATATCGCTGGAATCAACTTTTGTTAAAACAACGCTACCAGTTTCTGGTGTGGTATCAAGGGCAGTGTTGAATTTTTCAAGAGCCAATGGAGTAGTTTGATTTAAAGCAATTGTAAAGTTCAATGGTGTAGCATCCAATTCATAACCGGGAGCGGCAGCAGTTTCAACTAAGGAGTAGTCGCCAACAGGCAAGTCGTCGATAGCCAATTTACCGCTACTGTCAGTTACAAGTCCACTTTGGATAACTTTACCAGTACTATCTAATAATTCGAAGGTAGCGCCAGCAATAGGATTCTTAGTTTCAGCATCTGCTTTAGTTAAGATGACTGAACCAGGAATAGATTTATCGGCTTGACTGACTTTGAGATCAGTGTTGCCGTCAGCATCTGGAATAGTGAATTCGATTGGACTGGAATTGATCAAATAACCATCAGGAGCTTTTACTTCGGTCATGGTATAAGAACCATAAGGTAAATTCTTGATATTGATTTGACCATTTTCATCAGTTTCAGCATTTGAAATAATGACGTAGCCAGTTCCGTTAGCTAATTGATATTCAGCACCACTCAAAGCTTTGCCAGTGGCTGAATCAGTCTTTTGCAAGGAAATAGATCCGACATTTTCATCACCATTACCAGTTCCGAAACCACCCCAAGAAGTGGAGGCACTAATGTTGTATGATCCTTCGCTTGAAGCCATGGTTGCGTTGTTAGTCCAAGTAGTTGAACCATCTGCATTAGTTCCGGTAACTTTAACTCTGTAGTAAATATCAACGGCAGTAGTTACATTTTCTGGGAAGGAGATGATAACTTTGTTGCCATCAGTAGTTACTGTTGGATTTAGTTGTTGACCATTGCTTACAAAACCACCAGTTCCGTAAGATCCACCGATAGCACTCAAAGAACCGGGGATGTACTCTTGGTTAGGACCTAAAGTATCAGTGATAACAACGCCACTTAAGTTGTGCTCGTTAGGGTTAAAAGCAATATTCCAAGTCAATTCATTTGGAACGTTGTTAGCATCAAACCCAGAGACCCAACCTAATTTGTTAAACATCCAATCTTCGCCTTCAGTATTATTGCTAGTATTAGTACCTTTTGCAACTAAGGTCAAAGTACCTTTACGATTAGCATTAGTATTGGATAGGACGTCGTTGAATGTTAAGGTACCAACTGTTTCACCATTTTTGATAGTAGCTGTACCAATTTCGACGTTACTACTATTGTAAATAGGGAAAGACAAATCAGCATTGGCAACGACACCTTCAGGTAAAGTAAATTGAGTTGTGTCGCCAGTATTGATTTGAACGCCATCAGGAATACTCCAGTTATAATTTACTTTGTAATTTAACCAAGTATATAAGTTATCACTTGGAGTAACCGGGTTACCGTTGATATCAGTCAAAGTAGCATCTTCAGCACCTAAGCCAGTGATTGTCAAAGCTTTAGGCGTTATCGTTGGACTAGTAGATGTCGTTTGACTCGTCGTGCTAGTCGTTGGAGCGGTTGTTGTAGTTGCAGTGCTCCCAGGCGGAGAGGTCGTGGTCTCAGTTGGAGTTGTCGTCGTTGTAGCAGCTTGAACTGAAATTTGGGGAACAAAGAAGATTAGAAATGCTAGAAACAATCCGATTAAGGATGCAACAATCAATGATTTTTTCATTTTCATTAAAAAGCATCTCCCTTATAATGCGATAAGTTATTAAAAAATAGTAACTTTATTATTGGTGCCGAACCCATACATATTCTCGTTACAACTAGAGTATATGACCTAGTCAAAAACAAGTAAATAAAATAGATCAATTAATTAATTATACCATTGTGATAATATTTCTTATATATACCAATCATAGAGATGCAAATAAAAACACTTCAAATCCATGGACGTTTTATCTATTGATTTGAAGTGTTTTTACTTGAAAGTTATAAAAAATCGAAACAAATTATTAACTAAAATATGTTATAGTGATGCCAAAAATAGTGGTGGTGAGGATAATGGAAAAAGTTGATCGACGTGTACAAAAAACTAATCAATCCTTACAATTAGCGTTTAAAAAATTAGCTAAGACAACTAGGTACCGAGATATTACAGTTAAGCAATTAACTAAAACAGCTCAGATCAATCGGAAGACTTTTTATTTGCACTACGATTCAATCGACGACTTTTCAGCAATGGTTGCGGATGAAATTTCTGAAAAAATTTTACAGTTGATTTTGGAAAAGCCACTTAGAGAAGGTTTGTCAGTCCCTGGGTTTATCTTCGATAAAGTATTTGATTTCTTTTCCCAATCACGAGAATTCTATACTTTCATGATGACGTCGGCCGATTATAGTTTTATCGGACAACAAGTAGAGACAATGGTTTCCAGAGGTTTGGCTGATGCTATTTTAAAAGAATTTGATCTTTGTAAATTGGACGCCTATGTCTGTGCTAGTTTTTTGATTCGTAATACTTTGATGCTGTTTCGGATATATAACGATGGACAAGTGCATCTTGATAGAAGTGAATTTAGAGATCGTCTGATCCGGCTTAATTCATCAGGATTAAAGAGCTTTTTGGATATTAACCGTAATTTGGAAAATTAATTTTTTAGAGAGGAATACAAATTACTTAAAAAGCGCTATCATTATATTAGTTATTAAATGAAAGCGTTGTTAAGAAGGGAGTGAATCTGATGGAATTAAAACAAAACTTGAATCAAAAACAAGTTCAGGGATTGTCTTTGACTCAAGGTATGCGTCAGTCCATTTTAATATTGCAGTCTGATGCAATTGATTTAGCAGATTATTTAAATGAACAAAGTTTGGAGAATCCATTATTTGACGTCCATGTCAATTTGGATATGCCATTTATTGAAAATAGTAATAATACTTCATATCAAATTAAAGATGAACAACAATCATTATTTGAATATTTATTAGATCAAGTCCAGTTAACGATGAGAAAGACACCTTTGCGGGACTTAGTTATTTATTTGATTGAACAATTAGATCCAAATGGTTATTTGACTTTGTCAGATAAAGAAATTTTTGAGGAAGTAAAAGATATTACGCCAATTATGTTGCTCGATGCCAAAACATTGTTGCAACAATTAGACCCTCCAGGGATTGGAGCTCGTGATTTAAGAGAGTGCTTATACTTGCAAGCTCAAGCAGATAACGCCAACGCAGAGGTTATGTCCATGTTGAGCGATAACTTTGAATTATTCACTAAACATGAGTGGAAGCAATTGAAGCGTAGTTTGAAGATTTCTAATGTTGAGTTGCAAAAAGATATTAGTTTTATTCAATCGTTGTCAGCTAATCCGGGTCAAAGATATACATCACAAAATGAACAGTATGTCGTCCCAGAATTGCAAGTTAAAAAGAATCAAGATAAATTGACTTTGTCGATCACTAAATATGGACAACCACAGTTGGTTTTCGCTGAAGAAACATATGACCGCTTAGTTAAATCAACCGATGATGATGTTCAAAAATATATTCACGATAAATATAATCAATACAAGACTTTGGAATACAATTTACAACGTCGAATTGATACTATTTCAATCATTGGTAGATGTATTGTCAGAGCTCAATATCAGTTCTTCATGCAAAATACTCAAGCCTTAGAGCCACTATTGATCAGGGATGTTGCTCAAAAGTTGCAGATCAGTGAATCAACAGTCAGTCGAACAATCAATGGTAAATACATTCAGACTGACTTTGGTATTTTTGAATTGAAGCGTTTCTTCTCCCGTCGTAGTAAGGTAACTGTGGGTGAGGATAAGTCAGTTGATCAAGTTAAAGTTAAGATCAAAGATATCATCAATGATGAAGATAAAAAGAAACCATTGAGTGACCAAAAGATTTCCGACATGCTACAAGAAGATGGATTAAAAATTGCTCGTCGGACAGTAGCCAAGTATCGTGAACAATTAGGTTTCCCATCAACTAGTCGTCGTATTTGAAAAAATAAAAAAGATTTATCGAAGCATCTGTTCGGATTTAATGCTGTCCGAATAGATGCTTTTTGCTATGGAGGACAGAATTTTAACACTAACCAAATTTGGAAAAGAATCAAAAGTTTTACACTATTTTTAATAAAAATCGCTTTTTGGCATAAAATATTTGTATAATGTATTAACCAAAGAGGGGAATATATTTATGAATATTGGACAATTGATAAATCAAATCATTTTGATGTTTGGTTTAATGCTGATTGGGGTTTTGATCAATAAGTTAAAATTTATGCACGCACAAACCTCTAGTGATTTAACCAACGTCTTGTTGTATATCGTTTCACCATGTTTAATCATCAACGCTTTTGAACAACCTTATTCTGATTCACGGATCAAGCAATTTTTGTTGGCAATTTTGGGAGTTGTCATCTTGTACGTTGTAGAGATTATTGTTGCCAAGTTAGTTTTTGGACGTTTAAAAAATGAGAATCTCAGACGTATTGCCCAATATGGCAGTATTTATTCGAATGCCGGTTTTATGGGGATTCCTCTGATCAGTTCTTTATTCGGTGCACCGGGAGTATTTTTTGCGGTCGTATCTTTGGCAGGTTTTAATATTTTTAGTTGGACTCAAGGAGTTTCTCTATTTAAAACTAATGAAAATGAGGAGAAAACTGATTGGCAGCAGGTTTTATTGAATCCAAATATTATTGCAATTGTTTTGGGCGTTTTCTTGTTTGTTTTTTCAATTAAGATTCCCAGCGTTCCTAACCAAATCATCAAATACATCGGTTCTGTCAATACGCCTTTATCGATGATTGTTATTGGTAACAGTTTGGGGAATATCACTTTTAGTAAAAAGATGTTGAACAAAGAAATTGGTTTGACGATTATCTTACGTAATTTACTATTTCCAATTATCGCTATTTTCATCCTGCAATTTTTGGGAGTGACTGGCATTGCCTTTTATACAACAGTAGTGATGGCAGCCTGTCCAGTTGCTGGATTAGTAGTTTTGTTCACTTTACAGGCACAAGGGGATGCTGCTCCAGCAATTTCTTTGATGAGTTTGTCGACAATTTTGAGTTTAATTACGATTCCTTTGGTTTTTGCTTTGGGAAATGTTTTATAAGACCGGAAGGTCTTTTTTTATAAAAATCGCTAATTGAGAAAATACGGTAATTTATTGCTGTGATGAATCAATGATTTATGCGATTTGAGGTATTTTTGCAAACATATGTTCCCCTTATGTGATATAATTACGATACCAAATCATGGGAGAGGGTTCATATGGTCTTAAAGGGTATCAAACTACGTATTTATCCAGATAGTTACCAAAAGGAACTGATTGAATATAATTTTGGCGCTAATCGTTTTGTTTGGAACAATATGTTAGACATGATGATCAAACGTCATGAAAATAATCCTGATTTGAAATCTTTGAAAGCATTCGACTTGAACTATATTTTAACAACTTTCAAAAAAGAACACACTTGGCTAAAGAAAGCTGAAAGCACTAGTCTTCAAGTTTCTAATAAAGATTTATTTGAGGCTTATAAAGGTTTCTTTAGTAAAAAGCGTAAGTTTCCACGATTCAAAAGTAAGAAATATCCAAAACAAAGTTATCAATCTAAATTTGTTAATAACAATGTTGCAATACTTGATGATTCTTATATCAAGTTACCTAAACTTGGAGTAATGAAATATAAGAACAAAAAATCAATTCCTAGTGTAATCAAGTACGTGACTATTCGTAAATCATTGACTAACAAATATTACGCTATTCTTACGGTTGATGAAGATATTACTCAATTACCAAGGACAAACAGGTCTGTCGGTCTTGATATGGGTGTTTGTGACCTAGTAATCTGTTCAGACGGAAGTAAGTATAAGACTATCCGTTTTGATAGGAAACTTGCTAAAAAGAAACACTATTGGGAAAAACGATTAGCTAGAAGACGTAATCAAGCTCTAAGGGATATTCAGTATAAAAAGAAATTTGGATTGATTGATCCAAAGCCTTTAGAACAATATTCGAACTATATGAGGGCAAAACTCATGGTAGCTAAGTATAGTGAGAAAATTGCTAACCAACGAAAAAACTACCTTCATAAAATAACTCGTGAATTAGTTGAGAATAATGATTTGATTGTTATTGAAGATTTGAAAACCAAAAATCTTCTTGGTAATCATAAACTATCACGTGCTATTGCTAACCAATCATGGAGAGCATTAAGGTTAATGCTTGAATACAAATGTGAATGGTACGGTAAGAAATTTCTGGTTGTTAATCCATTCAAGACTAGTCAAATCTGTTCCAACTGTGGTTACGATGATGGTAAACATGAGTTAGATATTAGAGAATGGGATTGTCCTAGTTGTGGTATTCATCATGATCGCGACATCAATGCAAGTAAAAATATATTAAATAATGGCTTGGAACAAGCCTTAGTAAAATAGTTCTGGCCTCTACTGACTAGTTGAAATACTAGTTGGCAAGTATGGAATGTTCCTAGAAGCTCGGTACTTTAGTGCCGATGTAGTTCACTGTTCAAAATTAGAAAAAGTGCTTCAATTATTAAAACGAGGTGATTGAAATGTTAACTGATGGACACACGCATACACAGTTTTGTCCACATGGCAGTGGTCAAGACGCTGAATTAATGATCCAACGGGCAATCAAGTTGGGTTTCAAGAAGTACTGTATTACTGAACATGCACCTTTGCCACCGGACTTTAAAGATGACTATGCAGGAACTGAAGAGGGGCTGACTGAAGCTTCAATGGCAAGTTCTGACTTGGAAAAATACTTTCAGGAAATGACCCGTTTGCAAAAGAAGTATCAATCTGAAATTAAAATTACGATTGGTTTTGAAGTGGATTATTTGCCAGGTTTTGAAGACTGGACTAAAGATTTTTTGGATGAATATGGCCCTAGAACGCAAGAAAATATTTTGTCAGTTCACTTTATGCGAGGAACTGATCAGAAGTTATGGTGCGTTGATTTTGGCGTGGATGATTTTCAACAAGGATTCAAAAGCTTATTAGAACGACCTCAAGATGTCTTTACGCATTATTTTCAAACAGTTAGAAATTCTGTTCAGGCGGATTTAGGAACTTATCGTCCAATCAGAATTGGTCACATGAGTTTAGTCAGAAAGTATCAAGACTATTTCCATTTACCAAGTCACTATGACGAGAAGAATTTACTGTTGGTTGATGAAATTTTGCAAGATGTTAAACAACAAGATCGACAATTGGATTTAAATTTAGCTGGATTGTATAAACCTTTTTGCAATGATTTTTATCCAGGCCAATCGATTTTAACTCGTGCCCAAAAGTTAGACATACCGCTAATTTATGGATCCGATGCTCACGATATTTTGTCAGTTGGTCGGGGTTATCATTTAGTAAAAGTGCTAAATTAAACTTGACAAATTAAAAAGCAGCTTATATCATTAGAAACAATTTAAATGATATCTAATAATTCTAATTTAAATTTAATTTTAATGATAAAAATAATGATTAGGAAAAGTAGTTGACCCGACCTTTACAGAGAGTTCTTGGCAGTGGAAAGAGAACATGGTGGTCAGTGAATCCACACCTATGAATTGCAGAGCTGAACAAAGTAGGCTTTGCCGATCGGTTTCGTTATCCGAGTTGACTCAGCCAACGTGAGGTTTAATCCGCAAGGGTTAGACGAAATGAGGTGGAACCGCGCAAATTACGTCCTCTTAGCAATTTATTTTGCTAAGGGGATTTTTTTATCTAATTTTTTATTTCAGGGGAGGTCAAGAAAATGAAAAACAATTTATTACCATTGGGAACTCGAGATGAATTTGGTGTTCGTTCTGAAGAAAAGCAACGCATTATCGGGGTGATTCAACGACATTTTAATAATTTAGGCTTTGCAAGAATCTCGACGCCAATCATTGAGAAACAAGCCGTTTTTCAACCTTACCAATTGGTCAATTCAAAAATGTATCGCTTGTTGGATCAAGAAGGCGACACGATTGTTTTAAGACCTGACTTGACCTTACCAATTGCGAGATTTCTCAGCTCAACAAGTATTCCTTTGCCACAAAAATTTTGTTACGTGGGTGATATTTTTCGACTTAGTCGCAGCCTTTCTGGTTCATACAATCAACTGACTCAAGCGGGAATTGAATTGGTTGGTTATCAGTCGACCAAAGCTGAATTGGAATGTCTGATTAATATTTATGATTTGAGCCAAGAAATTTTAGATGAACAAATAACGATTGAATTAGGATATGCCGATTTTGCCAAAATCTTTCTCGATATTTTTACTACTGATGTTGATTTGAGAAGGCAAATAGCTCAAGCCTTGTTCGATAAAAAAATAACTGAATATGAACGCTTGATATCCTCTTTTGAAGATCAGCGTTTGTATCCTTTGTTAAAAAAATGGCCGCGACTTTTTGGAGAACCAGATGTTATTTTCCAAGAATTAAATCAATATGAGTTGCCGGAATCAGTGACATTACGATTGAAAAAAATCAAAGAAATTGTTCTCTTAGTTAGACAGGTTCTTCCCAAGCAACAATTGGCCATCGATTTAAGTAGTCGTGCTCCACAGCAATATTACACTGGTTTGACCTTTCGAGGGTTCGCCAAAAGTGGGGAAGATTATATTTTCAGTGGCGGACGTTATGACAATTTATTAGCTAATTTTCAAGCTCAAAATGAACCAGCAGTAGGTATGGGAATTGACATCGACTTATTAACAGACTTATGTGTAAAAAAATTCAATCGTATACCAAAAACATTAGTCTTTAGTTCGATAAAGAATTGGTCAAAGGCACAAGCACTGGTAAAGAAATTGCCAAATGCGACTTTATCTTTGAGTAATACGAAAGTAGAGGCTGTAAAAGAGGCTCAAAAACTTCAAGCTAAATTGATTGATATTGAGGAGGATGAAGATGAATTTGAAAATAGCTCTAACTAAAGGTCGAGTTGAAAAGCAAGTCATTCCACTATTAGAAAAAGCCGGAATTGATTGTACCCAGTTACGAAATAAAAAAAGGCGTTTGATATTTAATTCCACATCACAACCTTTTGAATTTATCTTAGCCAAAGGTCCTGATGTCACAACTTTTTTGGAACGAGGAGTAGTCGATATAGGCATTGTCGGTAGCGATATTTTGACCGAACATCGCAACAGCCAATATGAATTGCTAGATTTACAGACGGGAAAATGTCAATTTGTCTTAGCATCGACTAACGACTTCGACCCAGATGAACCTAAACGAAAGATTATTGGAACTAAATATCCCAATATCACCAAAGATTATTTCGATACTCTTGGTCAAGATGTGGAAATAATCAAGATTGAAGGATCAGTCGAATTAGCACCTTTAATCGGTTTGACAGATGCCATCGTTGATATTACTGAAACAGGAACCACATTACGTGAAAACAATTTAAAAGTTTTTGATTATTTGAATAAGGTTTCCACTCGGGTAGTCGTCAATCGTATGGCTTTGAAACAGCATCCCCAAGAAATTTTTGAGTTTGTAGATCAACTAAAAAAAGTCGTTACTGAAGAAAAGGCTCTTTCTTAATCTTGGTTAGTGTAAGTATTCCGTCCTCCATAGCAAAGAAAATTTGGTTGGAACAATGTGGGCACGACTTGGAGCCTTTGCTAAGACCAAAACCAGGCAAAGTCTTCAAGCTCGACCTTTCACTAGGCAATAAATTGCCAAGAGAAATTTCACATTTGAGCCAATTTTCTTTACTATTCCGGACTAGATAGAAATTCTATTTTATTTTCTTAATTATTTGGAATAAATAACAGAAGACGTTATCTAGTCGAGAGTGACGGCACTTTAAATCTAATTAAATTTAAGAAAGAAGAAAAAAGAGGCAGGTAAAAATGAAAATTTATCAAAAGAGCTTAACTGAATTGGAACAAATCGTTCAAAACAAAACACGTCAATTGACGGATCCAAAGGTTGAACAGGCCGTTAGTCAGATTATTGAACAAGTTGCTGAAAATGGTGATACGGCTGTTCGTAATTATGAAGAAAAATTTGATCAAGTGAAATTGACCGATTTTAAATTAGATCAAGCGGTGATTGACGAAGCTTACGAAACTTTAGACGAAAATGTCAAACAAGCTTTGTTATTAGCAAAGAAAAATATCACAAGTTTTCACCAAAAAGAAGTCAGCAAGGGTTTCATCGATTCAGAGCAGGTCGGTGTTTTGCGAGGTCAAAAATTATTGCCTTTGGAAAAGGTTGGCTTATACGTTCCTGGTGGCACGGCTGCTTATCCTTCAACAATTTTAATGAGTGCTCTACCTGCCAAGATTGCTGGGGTCAAAGAAATAATCATGGTTACGCCACCACAAAAAGATGGTATTTCTAAGGCTGTTTTAGCTGCTGCCAAGATTGCTGGAATCGATTCAATTTATCAAGTTGGCGGTGCTCAAGCAATTGCTGCTTTAGCTTTTGGAACAGAGACAATTCCACGAGTTGACAAGATTGTTGGTCCCGGAAATATCTTTGTTGCAACTGCCAAGAAACAAGTTTTTGGCCAGGTAGCTATCGATATGGTGGCGGGTCCTTCAGAAATTGGTATTATAGCAGACGACCAGGCTGATCCTAAACAGTTAGCAGCTGATTTACTATCCCAAGCAGAGCATGATAAATTAGCTCGTCCTATCTTAGTAACCGACAGTGAAAAATTAGCCCAAGCAGTCAGTCAAAACGTTGATTTACAACTAAAGACCTTGCCACGACAAGAGATTGCTCAAGCATCAGTTTTGAACAAAGGATTCATTGCTATCGTAAAAGAACCAGCTGATATGTTTACTTTGATGAATTTGATAGCACCAGAACACTTGGAAATTCAATTGGAAAATCCAACTCAATATCTCAATCAAATTAAAAATGCCGGATCAGTTTTCTTAGGCAAATATGCTTCTGAACCATTGGGAGATTACGTTGCTGGTCCTAATCACATCTTACCAACGGGTGGTACAGCCAGATTTTCATCTCCACTAGGCGTATATGATTTCGTTAAAAGAACTTCATTTATTCAATACACAAAGCCGGCACTAGCTAAAGAGGCCAAAGCTATTACGACATTAGCACGAGTAGAAGGATTGGAAGCACACGCAAGAGCCATCGAATCAAGATTTGATAAATATTATGAATAATGCGAGGGAAAAAAGATGAGACAAGCAACGATTGAACGCAATACTAAGGAAACACAAATTAAGATGACATTGAATTTGGATGATCAGAGTCAAGTAGATATTGACACTGGGATTGGTTTTTTGAATCACATGTTGAACCTCTTCGCTAAACACGGACGCTTTGGTTTGGTAGTGAAAGTTAATGGCGATTTAGACGTTGATCCACATCACACGACTGAAGATACCGGTATCGTTTTGGGTGAATGTATCAAGCAGGCGTTAGGTCAAAAAGTCGGTATCGAAAGATTTGGAACTCAATTCGTACCAATGGATGAAACTTTAGGTCAGGTCAGTTTGGATCTCAGTGGTCGCTCATATTTAGTCTTTGATGCTTTGTTCGAAAATCCTCGTTTGGGTGGTTTAGATACTGAAACGGTCGAAGATTTTTTCCAAGCTGTTGCTTTCAGCGCTGAAATGAATTTGCACGCTCGAATCCTTTATGGTCGAAATACTCACCACAAGGTAGAGAGCTTATTCAAGGCCTTCGGTCGAGCTTTACGTCAAGCAGTAACAGTTAATCCTGAAATTATTGGAGTCAATTCTACGAAAGGTGTGATCTGATGTTTGCAATCGTCGATTATGATACTGGAAACACCCAAAATCTCAAAAAAGCCTTAGATTATTTACAAATAAAAAATCAATTAACGGCTGATCCGACAACTATCCTTCAAGCAGAAGCGGTAATTTTACCCGGAGTGGGGGCATTCAAGCCAGCCATGCAAGCTCTAGAAGACCGTAATTTAGTGTCAGTTTTGAAACAAGTCAAAGAAAAGCAAATTCCCATATTAGGCATTTGTCTAGGAATGCAATTGTTGTTCGAATCTAGTGAAGAATACGGACTTACTAAAGGCTTAGGTTTTATTAAAGGTCAGGTCAAAGCAATCCCCAAACGCCAACTAAAAATCCCACAAATGGGTTGGAATCAAAATCAAGCTTTCATACAAACTAGTTTTCCAATCGATCAAAGATACACTTATTTCGTTCATTCTTACTATGCAGACTGTTCTTTGGAAAACATTGTAGCCGGAGTAGATTATGGGCAATTGATTCCTAGCTTAGTTCAGAATGGCAAAGTTGTCGGCATGCAATTTCATCCCGAGAAGAGCGGTCAAGTCGGATTAGATTTGTTGAAGAATTTCCAAAGGATGGTGAATGAAGATGATTTTTCCCGCAATTGATTTAAAAAATGGTCAAAGCGTACGTTTGTTTCAAGGTGATTATCAAGTAGTGACGATGATTAACGCTAATCCAATACAACAGGCAAAGCAGATTGAAATATCTGGTGTTAAGCAGCTGCATTTAGTTGATTTGGATGGAGCTAAAAGTGGCCAGCCAGAAAATCTCGCAATAATCAGACAAATTCGTCAAGTTTTCACTGGCTTTTTGGAACTGGGCGGTGGTATTAGAACTTATCAAATTGCTCAACAATATTTGAAATTAGGAATTGATCGAATTGTAATTGGTTCAGCAGCTTTGAAAAATCCTCAGTTGGTGAAACAGTTGATCGATGATTTCGGCGCTTCAAAAATTGCTATTGGAATTGACGGTAAGAATGGACAAGTAGCGACTGAAGGCTGGTTGGAGCAGTCAAAGGTAAAAATGAGCAGCTTGATTGCTAAAATGAATGAATTTGGAGCCAAAAACTTCATCGTCACGGATGTCAGTCGAGATGGTACGATGCAAGGTCCTAATCTAAATTTATTGGGAGATTTGAAAGAAGAAATTCCACAGGTAAATTTAATTGCTAGCGGTGGAATTCGTAATATTGAAGATTTAAAAGCTTTGAAAAGAATGGGAATTGATCAGAGTATTATCGGCAAAGCTATCTTTGAAAAGACGATTTCTCTAGCTCAAATTTTGGAGGTGGAAAAATGTTAGCCAAAAGAATTATTCCTTGTCTTGATGTCGATGACGGTCGTGTCAAGAAAGGCGTTAATTTCGTAAATTTAACTGATGTCGGCGATCCCGTTGAAATAGCAGCCGAATATCAAAAGCAAGGTGCAGATGAATTGGTGTTCTTGGATATTTCTGCAACGAATCAAAAACGACAGACAACAATTAATATGGTAGAAAAAGTTTCCCGGCAAGTTTTCATGCCTTTGACCATTGGTGGGGGAATTAAATCGGTGGCTGGCATGGATCGACTTTTAAAAGTTGGAGCAGATAAGATTGCTATTAATTCAGCTGCCGTCAATAATCCTCAATTGATCAGTCAAGGTGCTCAAAAATTTGGCAATCAATGTATCGTAGTTGCTATCGATGTTAAAAAGATAGCCGACAAATACGTCGTTTATGTAAATGGTGGACAAAAAAAGACTGATTTGGATGCAATAGCTTGGGCTAAGAAAGTCGTTGAACTTGGAGCAGGAGAATTGTTAGTCACGAGTATGGATAAAGATGGTACTAAAGATGGCTTTGATATTGAATTATATCAAGCACTCAATCAAGTAGTTGACGTACCAATCATTGCTTCAGGTGGTGCAGGCAAAGTCGAAGATTTCAGTCAAGCTTTCTTAAAAGCCGATGTTGATGGAGCTTTAGCAGCTTCAGTCTTTCATTTTGGCGAATTAACAATTGCGGATGTGAAAAAATCTCTAAAATCCAAAGGAGTGATTGTTAGATGATACAACCAGATTTTTCAAAAGGGCTCTTAACTACTGTCGTGGTCGATGCAACAACTAAAGATGTCTTAATGGTTGCTTGGATGAATCAAGAGAGCTATCAAAAAACTCTAACTAGTGGTCAAACGTGGTTTTGGTCGCGTTCTAGAAAATGTTTATGGCATAAAGGCGAAACTAGTAGCAATACCCAAGATGTCATTGATTTAACTTTAGACTGTGATCTCGATACTTTATTAGTTACGGTCAATCCTCATGGTCCAGCTTGTCATACCGGCAATCGAACTTGTTTTTTTAATCCCGTGAGAGAAGGTTAATTATGCAAAATTTAGATGAATTATATAACTTAGTCAAAGAGCGTCAAAACAATCCTAAGAAGGGTTCATATACTGATTATTTGTTTTCTGAAGGTTTGGATAAAATTTTAAAAAAGGTCGGTGAAGAGTCAACCGAAGTGATCGTTGCTGCTAAGAATCCCGGCAAAAAACGTGGTGATGGCGAATTAGTCTACGAATCGGCTGATTTGTTGTATCACCTTTGCGTTTTATGGGCTCAACAGGGCGTCACTTTTGACCAGATCAAAGAAGAATTGGCTAAAAGAGAAGGTCTGATGAGTCAGTTTAAAGATCGTCCTGAAATCAAAGATTTGTAAGAGGCTATTAATATGAAGAAAATCATTCAAGAATTGAACCCATATATTCCAGAGAAACCGTTACAACAATTACAAGAAGAATTAGGACTTGAGAAAATTGTCCGTTTGTCAGCTAATGAGAATCCTTACGGGACCTCACCTAAAGTTAAAGAAGCTATTTTGAATTGGAACTACGATTTAAGCAATCGCTATCCAGATAGTTCAGCTCAAGAATTACGTAATTTAGTGGCCGAAAAATTTTCTCTAGATCCTAGTCAGATTGTCTTTGGCGTTGGGTTAGACGAAGTCATAGTTATGCTATCGCGAGTCTTTTTACAACCGGGGGATGAAGAACTCGTCAGCGTGCCGACATTTTCGGAATATGCACTGCACGCTGAAATTGAAGAAGCAGTTATTAAGGAAGTTGCTACTAAAGAAAATGGTCAAATAGATTTTTCCGCATTGTTAAAAAATATTACTGCTAAAACTAAATTGGTTTGGTTGTGCAATCCGAATAATCCTACTGGTACTTATGAGACCGTGTCGTCAATCGAAGAATTTGTTAAGCAAGTTCCCAAAGAAACAATGGTCCTAGTCGATGAAGCTTATATTGATTTTGTGACGGAAGAAAATCCCACGACAGCGATGAATCTAACTAAGAAATATCCAAATATCGTCGTTATGCGTACTTTTTCTAAAGCATATGGCCTCGCTAATTTTCGAGTAGGATATGCAGTCTTTTCAAATCAAATCGCAGGTGAAGTTCAAAAGGTTCGTCTGCCTTATAATGTCAGCTCAATAGCCCAAACTGCAGCGATTGCAGCCTTCAAAGATCAAAGTTTTGTCGATGAAGTTGTTGCTAAAAACGCAATCGAACGAGCTAAGTATGAAGAGCTTTTCCAAAAATTAGGTTTGAAATTTTATCACAGTCAGGCCAATTTCATATTCTTTAAAGCAGATTCAGCCCAAGAGTTAGCTCAAGTTTTGTTAAAGAATGGTTATTTAATTAGAACTGGATTGCGTCCTAGTTGGTTACGGCTATCCATTGGTACCCCAGATGATAATCTAAAAATACAAAAGATCATTACTGATTTTTTGGTTTCTTAATGGGCAATTTCTTTTATTTTTATATGATTCGAAAATAGCATCTACTAGATGGGGTAGGTGCTATTAATCTGTTTATATAAGAAATAAAACCACTATCCAGTCCGAAACAGCAAAGCAAATTGGCTCAAATGTGAAATTATTCTTAGCAATTTATTGCTTAGAATAAGGTCGAGCTTGAAGACTTTGCCCGGTTTTGGTCTTAGCAAAGGCTCCAAGTCGTGCCCACATTGTTCCAGCCAAGTTTGCTTTGCTGTGGAGGACGGAATTTTAGTACAAACTTATAATTAATTTCGATTTGTTAAAGACATCACTTTTAGAATACGCTATCATAAATATATAGAATAAAAATAATGAAGTGGGTGTCATTATGAATGTTGCTTTGATCGTAACAATCGTATTAGTTATGGCAGTGGTTTTTGTTAATGGTTGGACCGATGCGCCCAATGCTATTGCTACAGCAGTATCGACTAGAGTATTACGACCTAATATTGCTATCTATATTGCGGTAGTAATGAACTTTTTGGGTGCTTTAGTAATGACCTTTTTCAATGCTCAAGTCGCGGAAACAATCAGTAATATCGTCAGTTTTGATGGTGCAGGCAATACTAGTCAGATTGCTTTAGCAGCTTCTTTGTTTGCTATTGTCACTTGGGCGGTAGCAGCTTGGTGGTTTGGAATTCCTACAAGTGAGTCGCATGCTTTGATTGCTGGGTTAACTGGAGCAGCGATGGCCTTGGGTGGTCTGAACGCAGTTAATATGACAGAGTGGTGGAAAGTCATCATTGGTTTGATTGTTTCAACTGTTTTTGGACTCGGTGGTGGCTATATCATTACCAAACTCGTTATTTTAATCTTTCGACCAATCAATCGTTTGATTGCCAATAAATTCTTCACCGTTGGACAAGCTCTCAGTGCAATGGCAATGGCTTTCTTGCATGGTGCTCAAGATGGGCAAAAGTTCATGGGCGTATTCATGTTGACACTTTATTACAATGGTTTGGTTGGTAAGACGGCTGGCGGTGGTTTCGCAATTCCGATTTGGGTCATGGTCTTGTGTTCAGTCACGATGGGATTAGGAACTTCAGTTGGTGGAATGCGGATCATTAAATCTGTTGGGATGGATATGGTTAAGTTGGAGAGATATCAAGGTTTTTCTGCCGATTTGGGTGCAGCAATCACGTTGTTTTTCTCATCTTTATTTGGAATTCCGGTTTCAACTACGCATACTAAAACAACCGCAATCATGGGAGCTGGTGCTGCGAAAAGATTTTCTTCCGTTGATTGGAGCGTCGTTCGAGATATGGTCTTAGCGTGGGTCTTAACTTTTCCTGGCTGTGGCTTGATAGCTTACTTTATGTCAAAATTATTTATGGCAATTTTCTAGGGGGCAAACGAGATGGTTTTCAAAAAGAAGAAGTTTGATTTTTTTATTGCAATGGAGCATATGTCGAGTGATGCATTAAAATCTAGTGAATTGCTCAATGAAATTATAAATAATTTTGATACTAAGAAATTGTTGGAGCAGAGCCAAAAGATACATGAAATTGAAGCTGATGGTGATGAGGATGTTAAGGAAATCATGCACGAATTGTATATTTCTTTTATCACGCCAATCGACCGTGAAGATATCGTTCAATTAGTTGATAAATTAGACAATATCATTGATGGTATCAATGGTTTGACTTATGAATTTCATTATCTAAATGTGCAGGAATTACGTCCAAACACAGAAGAATTTATGGATTTGATTTGCCAAGCTGTTAAAGCCGTTCAGCAATCAGTCCGTGAGTTTTCACATTATAAAAATTCCAAGACTTTACAAAAAAACGTCGACCAAGCTAATCATATTGAATCCTTAGGAGACAATCTTTATACTAAAGAGCTCAGTCAATTATTTAGAGAAGAAGATATTGATCCAATCGACGTTATTCGTTGGCAAAAAGTTTATGCTGGTTTTGAACGAGTGCTCGATGCTTGTGAAGATTGTGCTGATGTTATTACCGGTTTGGTTATTAAAAATAGTTAGATATCAAAATCCCATTAAATTGGATGTTTTCTATTGGAAAATATCAATTTAATGGGATTTCTTTGTAATCGTTTTCTGGTAATGAAAAGTAGTCTTTACCGTTTGTGAATCAAATTAATCGTTTTTATATAGTAAAATAATTATACATAAATGATTAAAAAATTATGTATGTGGCGAATAATTATTGTTATTAAGGGGAAATAAAAATGAAAAAGAAGAAGCTTTGTGTCATAACATTAGCCTTATTCTTTATATCATTCCTAATCGGTTTCTTAGAAATAAATAACGTATTAGCAGCTGCACCAACTAAAGAGGAAGTTTATAAAGCTGCCCCTGAAGGAATAGATGTCAAAGAATTTTTAACACTTCCAGAAGAATATTCTCGAAGAGAAGGCGAACCATTCAAGAATCAAGCTACAATTATTGAGAAAGGCAATAGTACATACAATAATCCAACTGAAATCATACAAATGTTAGATAGCGGTGGAGATCAAAACCAAATAGCCGCATTTTGGGGAACCTATAAAGATCCAAATGACAATTCAAAATATTATAACTATTTTGACCTAACAAAAAGACAAACAATTTCAGCTTGGATTTATTTGGGTGATACTTTTTATGATGAAACTGATCCAGAATCAGGTAAAACTTCAGATGGAATCGCTCTTGTTATACAAAATGATAGTCGTGGTGATTTAGCTATTGCTAGAGGTGCTCAGGAGTACTTCGAAGACCCAGCTTATGGAGAAACTTTGGGGGTATGGGGTAGTGGTCAAGATGGATACGATCCGCCCTCTAATAAGACTGTCTTGTCTGGTAGAACATTTGATTTGGATAAAAGTGCTATTCAAAACAGTATAGCTTTGGAGTTCGACACGATCAGAAATGCTAATAAATTTGTGATGTACACAAATTATATTGATGATTTCTTTGATGGTTTATCGACCTCGGGTTCTAATATGGTTAAAGGACAACATATTGCTTTTGGATATCCTGGAGAAAGTGATACATATGAAGGATTTATGGAAACCTCTTTTTTAGGTCTAGAATACTTTCACTATGGTTTAAATCATAAAGGGCAGATTCATAACTTATACTTATCTGGATATGATTTTGATGAATCGACAGACAATTCTTGGCGCCACATTACAGTGGATTACACTCCGCCAACTGAGGGCTCTAATGCCGCCCATATTTCTTATATTTACAATGATAAAAATTACGACGGAACAGCTAAGTCTTATCGCAATTGGGATAAAAGAATAAATCAAGAAATTGATATTAGTAAAATTAAGGGAGATAGTGGTAATACCAAGGTAAGGTGGGGCTTTACAGCCGCTACTGGTTCTCCAAATTCAGTTCCTAAAGATTATGCAATTTTATTCCAACAAATGCCTAACGTTGCTAATGCCGATGCTTCAACGTCATTATATGATTTGTCGCAGTACGATTCTTCAGGAAAGTTAGGACGTAAAATTAGTGATTTGGAAAAAAAGGAAACTACAGAGTCAAAGGATGATCCCAAATTCAACGTTTCTAATAAAGATAAATTAAGATTCGATTATGAGATCATTTATAATTCTGGTTTTACTGGTACAGGAGAATTAACCACTGTCATTAATTTACCTGAACAAGTTGATTTTAAACTAGGTATTAATGAAGATTTAGCCGACGATACAATCGGTCAAATTATTTACAGTGATGGCAACAATGACAAAACGACTGATATTTCTGTCAGTGATATTACTACGGATGCTGACGGTAATCAGATCATTAATTTAAAACTAGGCGCTTTGAAAGTTGAAAATGAAAAGTTGTCAATTCAATTGTACGGTCAAGCAAACGCTGATAAAACGTCAACGACTGTTGCTAATAAGCACATTTCATATAAGGGACAATATTATATTGATGATGCAATGAGTCCTTCGTTTATTATCAACGACAGTTTGGAAGCTGAAACTACTGACGAGTTAACCAAAGACGTCGCTTATGAAGATGATTTTAATTTGTCAGGAAAGTTAAAGTATACAAATGGTTCGAAGATGGATAGTGATACGAAAGTCTATACTGTTATTAATGGTAAAACACGTTTAGCCAATGGTAGCTTGATGATTGCTAGTGATGAATTATCAGCTGATTTTGATATTTCTATGATTTCTGCGTCAACTAATAATAGTTGGTTGAAAGTTGGCGAAAATAAGGTTCAAGTGTATGCAGTTGATAGTATGAATCGCGTTTCTAATTCGATTGAATATACGATTAATGTTGCAGATTTTACCAATTTAATCATAACTTCCGATAAATTAGACCATTCACTTTATACGCATCAAAAGTCATCATTAGAAGCTACTTTGAAATATGATAACGATGCAGACTTTTATCCCTCAATAATGGTCTGGCATCACATTATTAATGGTGAAGATTTCACTTACATTTATGATAAAAATAAGCCAGTAGCCTCATTAGACTATTCCCGAGAAGTATTAGGAACTGACTTAAAAGTTGGTAAAAATACGATTGATGTTTATGTAACAGATGGAGTTAGAAAGTCTAATACATTAACTTACACTTATGACGTGTTAGAAAAAGAATTGATTGCAAAGGCCGACGAATCAACGCAAAATATTACTGTTGATAATAATGATCCAGTAACTTTATTAGGGTCATTTTACTATAGTGATAATTCAAAATTTACTTCTACAGATGGGTCAAAAGTTTCGTATGTTATTAAGACTGAATTAGGTGAGCAAGATCCAGTTGCAGTTTATAATACTGAAGGAAAAATCGATCTGAGAATCAAACCAATCTTAAATAACGTTACAGTTGGAATTGATTTTAATGATTTTGATAAAATAATAAAAGATAGTAAACACCCTGGGTTAAGAGAAGGAAAAAATGAAATTTATGTGACGGTCCAGGATGGTACTTACAAGTCTAATACCTTAGTCTATACGATCAATGTACCTAAGTTGCATTCAGAAATAACTACTGAATCGCCGGTTATTGTAGCTAGAAGTATCTTTCATGATAACCATCCAAAGTATACTTATTACATATACTGACGGTGAAAATTATTATATTTCTCAAACTGATTTGCGTGAATTTTATTCTAGCCCCAATATTGATACTCATATAGACTTTAACCAGGGAACAAACGTTGAAAAATTCTTACAAACGGCTGACTTTGAAAGTTTCTTTGACTGGGGTGATTTGAATCTTTCAACTAAGGAAGAGAATGAAATTAGTCTGATTACTTACGATAATTATGGTAGAAAGAGCAACACTATCAATTATTCAGTTATTTACCAAAATAAAGATCTGTCACTAGACGTAAACGATTACCGCTTCAATCCAGTTAACTTAGGTGGAAAAAAGTTGATTTCACGTCAAGGAGATTGGGATGTAAAGGTAAATAGTTACAATGCCAAATGTCAATTATTTGCTCAACAGACGAGTGACTTTGTTTTAGAAAATAATTTTAATACGGTTATGAACGCTGGGATGATTTTCAAAGATGAAAATGATGACGTTCGTTCCTTAATAGATGAGAAACAATTGATAGCTTATGACTCAACTGGTGGAAAAGTTGATAAGGTCACTGATGTTGCTGACGCTTGGGATAGTGATGAAGGTATCTTGTTACAATTAAATGGTTTGAATTTGCCAGGAGAATATTCAAGTGAATTAACTTGGACCTTAGTTGATAGTGATATGTAAAAAAAGACCTCGTTAGATTAATTTCTAGCGAGGTCTTTTGATCCTAAATATTTAAATATTTACTTTCAATATAGTAGCCATCTTTTAATTCAGCCCAAACGCTGTAGTTGTCGAGTTGGACCAATTGTTTAACAAAAACATTTTGACCACCTTGATAGCGTTGATTGTCCATGTCACCGTAAGGAGTCTTCCAAGCAGTGATGTATTGGTCACGATAATACATGATTTTGACAGCCTTATTGATTGGCATGTTGTCGATAACCGAGTAAGTGTAACTGATATTTTCGGCCGATTGAGCAAGTGGACTGTTCAACATTTCTTGACGAGGTGATGTTTGTTTGATGATTTTAGTAGCGATACTTTCAGTACTAGGAACCCAAGTATTGCCACCCAAGTTGTACCAAACTGTTCCGTTGTATGTTTCTTGAACAGCTCGATAGACTTTCCAAGAAGTTCCGTAAGGCAAAGTTTTTTCTAGAGGAACTTTATTGAGTGGTTGATCAAAGACTTTTACGTTAGCGGAAGTTTCGACGAATAGGTCTTTATTAGTTCGATATTTTTTAATAGGAAGAACATTGTAAATATATTCTTGTTCCTGAACTTTAGATGTGAATTGACCGTTAGCTTTTTTAGGAGAGTGGACTAAGAAATGGTCAGCTTCTTCTAAAGGTTGCGTATCGAATTCGCGATTTAAGTCACCAACCAAGTATTGCGGATCAGAAATCAATTTACCTTCAGTATTGCGATGGTAAACAATTACCGGAGCCGAAAGCTGACTGGCATAAACTAGATAGATTCCGTCAGAATTGGGGATGAATGTTTGTTGGAAGTTAGTTACTGAGGACAAAACATATCCGGGTATTTCTTGCCAAGGAATATCTAATTTATCTAAATAATGGCCTTTGATAGTGACCGGTTTAGCGATATCTTTACCCAAAGAATTGACATAGTGGACCTTGATCTCAACATCATCGCGGGTTAATTTTTTGATTTTAGGTGATAATACATCATTTTCCATAGTCTTTTCCCCGTTATGGGAAAAATGGTGCTGACGAGTTTTCTTTCCCATAATAATTCCCTTCTAACATTAAATTATTGTCATTCTAACATGAAAAAATCAGTAGGATTCCTTTTATATAGGTATCTTAAAGATATTTAAAGGAAAAATAATAAACAGTAAAGACTTTTTTAACAATTTTGCCACAAGTGAGTATTATGGAATAAATTTTTTTCTAAAAGTCAAATGAATCGTCTTAAAACATATATCACTTTTATAAAAATAATATTGTGTAATGTGAATTAATATACTATTTGTATCGTGATATAATTTCTTCGCTAATATGAAGAAAGGGGTTTCATCATGAAGAAATTAAACGTTAAATGGGCTTTCCTAATTGCCATGTTAACATTTATGGCTGCATGCCTTTTCTCTGACAAGATTCAGCGAGAAGTATCGGCCAATGAAGAGATTCCCGTAGAAGATATCACACCTTATAAAACACCAACTGGAGATGTTAGAAAATTTTTAGGTATTTGGATGACATCTGGTTATAATCTCCAGCCACAACCAAATAACTATACCGTAGTTGATAGTTCGACAACTCTGAGAACTGACCAAGGGAGATCCTTTTGGACAGCACTTTTTACTATAACATCATGGGCACACTATCAATGGTATGAAACAACTGATGGAACAAAATGGACTGAAGTCTCTAAAAAGAATGGTGGAACAAAGAAGAATTTAACAGTTACTCCTAAAGAAATAGGTACGAAATATTATCAACAGGAAGTACAGTGGTACATGGCAATTCCAACGATTCTTGCACCAACCGTCTATTCAAAAGTTGCGGCTGTTCATGCCTTAGATAAACACGTTTCTGCAACTGACGTTGAGGTTTCAGTCGATGATGATTATATTTATAACTATGATTCCGAAATTACTACAACTTCAACTTATGCTCACGCTAAAGTTACGCCTACTAATTTTACTGGCGATATCAAGTGGAGCATCGATAATACTGATTTAGCAACGATTGATGAAGATTCCGGATTGATCACGGCTAATACGAGAACTAAATCGGGAGTTGTTACGGTAACGGCAACAGCTATCAACAATGACGGTACTAAGGTTTCTGGCAGTGCTGAAGTTACCGTTGGTGGTGGTTTGGAAGATCAAACTGTCAAAGCCGGAGAAACCGCTAAATTTGAATTGATGGGTAATATTGGCGAGTTTGATGAACAGGAAGATATGAATTATTCGATTCGTTGGTTCAAAGAAGATCCAATTACGCATGAACAATCAGAAATCGAAGTTGGTAATAATGCAACTTCACATACAACTCCTAAGACGACTTTAAATGATGATGGTACGTTATTCTTTGCTTATATCACGGTTAAAGCTAATGGTAAAACTTATGAGTATACGACTAATGAAGCAACTTTGCACGTTTTACCCGATGGAGGTCCGGATATTTCTCTAGAAGATACTTTGGAAAATAAGACCTTTGACAATAGCAGTGATAATTCGACCAATCTCTATGACGTTAATAGCGATGATAATGTAGTCTTTAAAACCACTATTACTAACAATAGTAGTAGCGGACAACTAAAAGATGCAACGTACAATTTGCCATTACGTGCTGGAACAACGATTAATAAGGTTACTTTGGATGATCAAGAATTAAGTGATACGGATTATGAAGTCAAAAAAGATTCGGATTCCAATGAATTGACTCTAATTGTAAAGAATATCAATCTAGGTATTCAGAAGTCAGCCGATTTGGTAGTTGATACCACGGTAGGGACAGTCAATAAGCGTGAAAGTTATCGTTCAATTGCTTATTTGACGGGAACAGATGATTCCGGAAGCAGTGTCCAAAAAATCGGTACGCCACGTTCTTTGAATTTAACGACTAATAAATTGGAGTATACGATCAAAGATATTGACTATGGTTCAATCAAACCAATTGGCAACGATCAAGTGATTTTCCGCCAAAACAATGAGAGCAATTGGCCAGATAATGTTATGGACGTCGACGATATGAGAAGAGATAAAACACCAATCACCTTGTCAGTTTCTCAAGACAGTGATTTTGTTAGTGAAGATAGCAAGAATACCTTGGCTGGACATTTGAAATTTTTTGATGACGATTATGAACAGGACTTATTAACTGGTTCAGCCATCATTTCTCAAACAAAATCGGGTCAAGAAATGACTTCTTTAAGCTGGCAAGCAGATAAAGGAATCCTTTTAGAATTGGACAATAAGCAATTAAATGCCTCAGGTAATTACGAAACGAAATTAAACTGGGTCTTTACCGACAGTATTTAAAAAACGAAGTGGATAAATGTCCGCTTCGTTTTTTTGGTAAAAATCACAATGTTCCAATATAATTAAGATAATGTAAAAATAGAGGTGGGTGATATTAATGAAAAAGTATTTTTTGGGAATCGTTTTATTGTTGATGACAGGAGTGATTGTTGGTTGTTCTAACGGATCTAATAGTTCTGACAATAACTCAGCAGCTAATAGTGAGTTAGTCGAAAAAACTAAGGTCAGCGTCAATGAGGCCATCAAAGTCTATCAAAAGAACTTTCCTAAAGCTGATATTGTTTCGATTGAATTGGAAAAGCATTTGGGCAAGCCAGTTTATACGATTGAGGGTGCTGACAAAACGACCGAATATCAGCTCAACATTAATGCCATCAATAAGAAGATTAAGCAAAAGTCAGAAGAACCTTTGGATGAAGAAGACCGTTCTGAAGCTAAGACAGAAAAGTTAAATCTGAAAAAGATAATCAGTTTAAAAAAGGCTGCTCAAATTGCTCAAAAAGCTGCTAAAGGTGGAAAAGCTACGGAATTTAAATTAGAGCAAGACTTAGGCGTGACTTTTTGGGAAGTTAAAGTAGTTAATGGCAGTTCTGAAACTGAAGTGCAAATTCATGCTCAAAAGGGTAAAGTTCTTAAAACTGAAAAAGATTAATTATGATACAAAAAAACACGAAGCAAATGGCTTCGTGTTTTTGTTTAGCACCACTAATTATTCTTCAGTATCAGGTGCACTATACTTAGAAATTTTAATTTCATCTTTGTCGACGTGAGCTTCTAGTTGTTTATCCTTTGGATGATCTAAGAAGTAGTCGGCAACTTTATCTTCAATTTGTTCTTCAATCACACGACGAAGTGGACGAGCACCCATCTTAGGGTTGTAGCCCAAATCAACTAATTTATCTTTAGCATCTTTAGTTACATGAATGCTTAGACCTTGATCAGCAATCATCTTGTTGGTGTCATCTAGCATTAAGTCGACGATCTTCAAGAGGTTGTCCTTAGTCAAGGAGTTGAATTCAACGATACCATCGAATCTGTTTAAGAATTCTGGTTTGAAGTATTCAGATAAGCGATTCATGATTGAATTTGTTTGACCATTTGCTTCAGCACTGAATCCGACATTAGCTTCTTGCACACCTTGTCCGGCATTTGAAGTCATGATGATGATAGTGTCTTTGAAACTGACAGTTCTACCTTGAGAGTCTGTCAAACGACCGTCATCGAGGATCTGCAAGAACATGTGCATAACATCAGGATGAGCCTTTTCAATTTCATCTAGTAGAACTAGACTGTATGGATTACGACGAACTTTTTCAGTCAATTGACCGGCTTCTTCGTAACCGACATACCCTGGAGGCGAACCGATCAACTTAGAAATTGAATGCTTTTCCATGTACTCAGACATGTCGAAACGAATCATTGAATCCTCAGAACCGAATAGTTCACGAGCAAGTTGTTTAGCAAGTTCAGTTTTACCAACACCAGTAGGTCCAACGAATAGGAAGGAACCGATTGGACGACCGGACTTGTTAAAACCAACTCTGTTACGACGAATTGCACGTGCTACATCACCGACGGCCTTATCTTGACCAATCAAGTGCTTCTTCAAATCTGGTTCCAAGTTCTTTAATTGAGCTTGTTCGTTAGATTGTAATTCACCGACAGGGATGTTGGTCTTTTCTTCGATAATTTTTTCGATTTCTTTATCGGTAACGATATTTTGACCAGCGGGTTCATCTTTGTTGCTGTTCTTCATATCTTGGAATTTTGTAACTTGATCACGATAATAAGCGGCTTTTTCGTAATCTTCATTACGTAGGGCAGCTTGCTTTTGGACTTCAGCATCAGAGATCTTGTTGTCTAAGTCAGCTACGTCAACGTGATTGATTTGTAGATTCTTCTTTGAACCAGCTTCATCGATCAAATCAATGGCTTTATCAGGCAAGAATCTATCTTGAATGTAACGAGCTGATAGTTCAGCAGCAGCCTTGATAGCCTCATTAGAGTATTTAACGTGATGATAATCTTCATATTTAGGTTGAAGACCCTTGAGAATTTGAACAGTTTCATCGACTGTTGGCTCGTTGACTTGAACGGGTTGAAGACGACGTTCTAGGGCAGAGTCTTTTTCAATGGTCCGATATTCATTTAAAGTGGTTGCACCGACTAGTTGAATGTCGCCACGAGCTAGGGCAGGTTTCAAAACGTTCCCAGCATCCATGCCACCTTCAGCGTTACCAGCACCAACGATTTCGTGAATTTCATCAATGAAGAGGATGATATTCTTATTCTTTTGGAGTTCGTTGATAAGTTGTTGCATTCTTTGTTCAAATTGACCACGGACACCAGTACCTTGAACTAGGGAAACAACGTCTAAACGTACAACATGTTTGTTTTGTAGTTTTTCTGGTACATCGCCATCAACAATCTTTTGAGCAAGACCTTCAACAACAGCAGTTTTACCAACACCTGCTTCACCAATTAAAACAGGGTTGTTCTTAGTTCTTCTATTTAATATTTCAATTACTCGATTAATTTCCTTGTCACGACCAATGACCGGATCAATCTGTCCTTTTTTAGCAAGGTCAGTAAGATCGACACCGTATTGATCTAAGACTCCGTTACCTCTAGGTCTGCGACCATTTCCATTGCCGCCACCAGTTTGGGTTTGGGGACCTTGTTGCTCGAAAGCATTAGGTTGTTGTGCGCCGTTTAAGGCGTTGAACAAGTCTTCAAAACTAGAAAATCCACCGTTCGGATTTTGTGCCATATTATTCATACCTTCGTTAGCTTGATTTCTTAATTTTTGATAACAGTTTTGGCAGAGATTGATTTCTGTCCTTTGACCGTTAACACTTGTATAAAGATGAATTGTTGCTTCATTCTTATGACAATTCTGACATAACATACGCACCCCACCTTTCCTCTATCACAGGATACAACGGTAGTATATAATTAGCACTCGACGAATGCAAGTGCTAAGTCTTGAGATTGAAAAATTTTATTATATTAATAGTAGATAAAAATATTTTTTCAAATTTCTTTGAAAAAGTTTGATAATATAAACGCTTTCAGGCAGTAGCGTTGTAAGCGTTAAACGTCTTATCGCAGTTGACTTATATTAACTTTTTTTGAGCATGCCCCTTGTGAAAAATGAAAGATAATGGTAAATTAATTAGTGAATATTTGTAGTATTACTACAGAATTTTATAACTATATGGTGAGGTATTTATTATGGAAAAGAAAGAATTTCACATTATTGCAGAAACAGGAATCCACGCACGTCCAGCTACTATGTTGGTACAAGCAGCTAGCAAGTTCAGCTCAGACATCAACATCGAATTTTCAGGTAAATCAGTAAACTTGAAGTCAATCATGGGTGTTATGTCACTAGGTGTTGGCCAAGGTGCTGACGTTACAATTACAGCCGATGGTGACGATGCTGCTGACGCAATCGTAGCTATTACAGATACAATGACAAAGGAAGGTTTGGCAGAATAATGGTTAAAACTATTAAAGGGATTGCAGCTAGTGATGGTATCGCAACTGCAGAAGCATACCTTTTAGTTCAACCAGATTTGTCTTTCACTAAGAAAAGTATTTCAGATGCTGATGCAGAAATCAGTCGTCTTAAAGATGCTATTTCAACATCAGATGATGAACTAACAAAAATCAGAGATACCGCTAAGGAATCTCTAGGTGAAGAAGAAGCTCAAGTCTTTGATGCACATAAGATGATTTTGGCTGATCCAGAATTTACGGGTGCCGTTGAACAAGAAGTAAAAGATAAGAATGTTAATGCAGAACAAGCATTGCACGATGTATCAGAAAACTTCATTGCTATCTTTGAAGGAATGACAGACAACCCATATATGCAAGAAAGAGCAGCCGATGTACGCGATGTCACAAAGCGTGTTATGGCTCATCTACTAGGTGTAGCATTACCAAATCCAGCATTGATCGACCACGAAGTCGTTATCGTTGCTCATGATTTGACACCAAGTGATACTGCTCAATTAAACAAAAAGTATGTTAAAGGTTTCGTTACTGATATTGGTGGTCGTACAGCCCACTCAGCTATTATGGCTCGTTCTTTGGAACTACCTGCTGTTGTTGGTACAGATACAATCACTAAAGACGTTAAAGAAGGCGATACAGTCATCGTTGATGGTTTAGACGGTGCTGCAATTGTTGAACCTACTGATGACGATATCAAACATTACACTGAATTAGCCAAGAAGTTTGCCGAAGAAAAAGCAGAATGGGAAAAATTAAAGGACGAACCTTCAGTTACAGCTGATGGCAATCACTTTGACATTGCTGCTAATATCGGTACTCCTGATGATTTACAAGGTGTTATTGAAAATGGTGCCGAAGGTGTCGGTTTGTATCGTACAGAATTCTTGTACATGCAATCAGATAAACTTCCAACTGAAGATGATCAATTTGAGGCCTACAAGAAGGTTCTTGAAGGAATGAAAGGTAAGCCAGTCGTTGTCCGTACAATGGATATCGGTGGTGACAAACACTTGCCATACCTACCACTTCCAGAAGAAATGAACCCATTCCTAGGTTACCGTGCTATCCGTATCAGTTTGGATAGACAAGAAATCTTCAGAACACAACTAAGAGCCTTGCTACGTGCATCTGCTTTTGGTAACTTACGTATCATGTTCCCAATGATTGGTACATTGCAAGAATTTAGAGATGCTAAGAAGGTCTTTGAAGAAGAAAAGGCTAACTTAGTTAACGACGGCGTTAAGGTTTCCGACGACATTCAATTAGGAATGATGATGGAAGTTCCTGCAGCTGCTGTTCTTGCTGACCAATTTGCTAAAGAAGTTGACTTCTTCAGTATTGGAACAAATGATTTGATTCAATATACTATGGCTGCTGATCGTGGTAATGAACACGTTTCATACCTATACCAACCATATAACCCTTCAATCTTGAGATTGATCAAACATGTTATTGAATCAGCTCATAAAGAAGGCAAGTGGGCTGGTATGTGTGGTGAAGCTGCTGGTGACAACACAATGCTTCCACTACTATTGAGCATGGGTCTTGATGAATACTCAATGAGTGCAACATCAGTACTTCGTGTAAGAAGTTTGATGAAGAAGTTGAGCACAAAGGACTTAGCTACATTAGCTGACCGTGCTGTTAATGAATCAATCACTAATGAAGATAACAAGAAGCTTGTTGAAGAATATCTAAACAAGTAATTTGTATTAAAAAAAAGAGTTCGCATTTTGCGAGCTCTTTTTTTTGTTAAAATTTTCCATTTAATAAAGCATTTAAGTAATCATCGGCTGTTTTAGTATCAATTTCAGGTTCATCGAATAGACACCATTCGAGCATCCCAATTAACAGATCGCTGAAAAAACGTGACAGCATTTTGGCAGGAACTTGATTGGAAGGATTGTCAGCACAATATTGGTAGACTACCTTGTTGACCTCGTTTTTTAAATATCCGGACATATTGTGCCAAAGGTGTGAATTAACTCCATTATTTTGCTTAATGCTGTTCAAAAGTGATTCATTGCTGTGGAAAAATCCCAGTAATAAATTAAAAACGTTCACCAAAGTATTACGATCAGAGGTATCCTTTGATAACTGTTCGAGTACATCTTTAGCAATGTAGGACCAGAGATATTGAAGTAAGTCGATTTTGTCATCGAAATAGTTGTAAAAGGTAGCTCTTGGGTATTCGCTTCTTTGGCAAATATCATTAACTGTGATTTTATCAAATTCTTTTTCGCTTAATTCCTCAAACATAGCAATTCGAAAAGCTTTTAATGTTCTTTTAGCTCCTAAGGTCAGGTGTTTAGTCACATCTATCTTCATATATATTTCCCCCAAATGAAATCTAATTTAAGCCTAACATAAGAATTTCCTTGATTCCATATTCACTAATGTCTAAATTTTTGCATATTTAAATAAGTGTCAAAATATGAGCTAATATAAAATTATTGTCTCTTGTATAAATAAACCGATAATTTTATGATTGAGAATGAATTTTCAGAAAGTATATATTCGATATTCATAATTGTGATATGCATTGCAAATTTCTAGTAATAAAAAGATTAATATGGCATGATACGCATGAGGAAATATGAACATGGATGTGGTGATTATGCCGAATTAAATTTAATGATCTTAATCAATTTATTGTAGTGATGTCTGCATTATCATGACTAATAAATTCGAGAAAGGAAAAACTATATTTTTTCTGATTATGTATAAAGCATAATTCCGTGTTTGATATAGTAGCTATTCTTGTGGGAAAGATTAAAAATAAGTATCTTATAGCGTTAATTGGCTGGATCATTGTGGTAGTAGCAGCGTTAGTAATGATGCCTAATGTTTCGCAATTGGTCAGAAACAAGGGGAATATCACTTTACCTAGTTATACCGAAAGTCAAAAAGCCTCAAAGATTGAAAAGAAGGCTAATGGCAATAAATCGGTTATTACTTATACCGTTGTCTTCAAAAATGGCAATGGTGCCAAATTAACTCCCAGTCAATCGAGTAAAATTGATAATAAACTAAATCAATTGAGCAGTGAAAAATCGCTGAAAATTAAAAAGGTCATGGGTCCTAGCGATAACGCTCAAACTAAGAAACAGTTGATTGCAAAGGATAAAACGACTCAGTTGGCTCAAGTGACTGTCAAAGATGACAAAGCAGTTGGTCAACAAGTTAATAAATTAAAGAATCAACTTAAGATTTCGGGAATTAAAACGTATGTAACTGGTGCCGATGTGTTGAACGATGAATTCTCAACGGTTACAGAAAAGGGAATTCAAAAAACTGAAGTAATTGCGATAATTTTCATCTTTATCGTTTTGATCTTAGTTTTCCGTTCACCAATAGTTCCATTGATTTCCTTGCTAAACGTTGGTGTGGCCTTTGTTACATCGTTAAGTATCGTCATGAATCTTGCAGAAAAGATGAATTTCCCAATTTCTAACTTTACCCAAGTATTTTTAGTAGTGGTCTTGTTTGGTATTGGAACTGATTATAATATTTTGCTCTACAATTACTTTAAAGGAGCGTTGGCTCGGGGATTGTCGGCTAAAGAAGCGGCTCACGATGCTCAAATACATGGTGGTCGAACGATCCTTTACAGTGGAATTTCTGTTTTAATTGGATTTTCCGTTCTTTCGTTAGCTAAATTCTCCTTCTATCAAAGTGCTGTCGGAGTAGCTATCGGTGTACTAGTTTTATTAGCTGTCTTATTGACTTTGAACATGTTCTTTATGCAGGCTTTAGGCAAGAAAATGTTTTGGCCAAGTAAAGTCAATGCAGGTGGTGGCAAGAGTCACATCTGGTATGGATTATCACGTGCTGCTCTAGCATATCCAGTAGTTATCTTAGGAATTATTGCCGTAGCAGCAGTTCCTTTCTTGATGAACGATAGTTCAACTTTGAACTTCAATAATGCCGATGAGGTGCCTGACAGCTATCAAGCTAAATATGGCTACAAAGTTATTCAAAGTCATTTCAGTAAAGGTATGTCGGCTCCAGCAACGATTTATATTCAAAGCAAATCTAAATTAACGACTCAAGAAAATTTAGCTGATATTGACAAATTAACTCAATATCTTAAGCAAGAACCAGGTGTTAAGACAGTTACTTCAGCCACTCAACCTGGTGGTTCAAAAATCAAGAGTATGTACTTAAAGAATCAATTAGTAACGATTACTAATGGTTTGAACACTTCAACTAAGGGTCTAGAAAAAATCAAATCTGGTTTGAACTCAGCCAGTTCGCAATTACAAAGTGCCAATATCAGTGGCAGTGTTTCGCAAGTTCAAGAGTTAGCGGATGGAACTAGTCAATTGCAAGCCGGTGCACAACAATTATCCAGTGGAATTGATCAATATACTTCTGGTGTTTCAACTGTTAATAATGGCTTGCAAAGCGCTAATAGTCAGTTGCCTACGTTGAGTAGTGGCGTTTCGACTTTAACAAGTAGCTCACAACAATTAACATCTGGATTAAGCCAACTACAATCACAAGTTAGTGCTTTATCAGGACAAGCTACACAATTATTGACCTTACTACAAAGTTCAGGACAAGATACTAGTGCTGCAGCTGGTGAGATCAGTCAATTACAAAGTGCTATTAGTCAATTGAGCAGTGGTTCTAGCGCTGTTTCAAGTGGAATGAGTCAATTACAAGGACAAATTCCTACCTTGACTTCAGGAATGTCACAACTAGCCAGTGGTACTAATACGTTGGTAGCATCCAATTCAACTTTGACTAGTGGTGGACAAAGTTTAGCTACTGGTTCAGCAACTGTTAATAGCGGTGTTCAACAAATGAATACTCAATTCAAACAAATGAGTTCTCAAGTTACACAGTTGGAAGAAGGTCTAGTTTCTGCCGACAGTGGATTAGAGACGATTGCTAACGGTAACACGACTATGAAGACTTATTTGGATGGTTTACGTAAGTCTTACGTTGGTGATACCTTCTATCTACCTAAAGAGACTATTAAGAGTAAAGCTTTCAAACCAGCATTGAATGCTTATATGGATAACAATCGTAAGATTGCTACAATTACTCTAGTCTTCAAGGGTGATCCTAATAGTGAGACTACTTCTAAGCAATTGAAGACGATTCAAACTGATATGAAAGCTCAACTAAAACACAGTTCATTGAAGAATGCTAGAGTGGCTGTCGGTGGTGAAACTTCTCAAAATAATGATTTGAGAACCTTAGCTAACGGCGACTTTGGAAGAACAGCTTTGATCATGACTATCGGTATCGGAATTGCCTTGATTGTTGTTACTGAATCAATCTTGCAACCAATGACAATTATTGGAACTTTGTTGTTAGCATACGAAGCTGCTTTAGGTATTACGAGAATCTTCTCAAAGAGTGTGCTTGGTGACAACTTATTGAGTTGGAACACACCGTTCTTTACCTTCATCATGTTGATGGCTTTGGGTGTCGATTACAGTATCTTCTTGATGGTCAGATTCAAGGATGAACCAATGCCTGATTTGAAAGATCGAATGCTCAACGCAGCTACTGCCATTGGAACCGTGGTTATTTCAGCGGCTATCATTTTGAGCGGTACCTTCGCTGCTTTGATTCCTTCAGGTGTTACAACCTTGATTCAAGTGGCCTTAGGTGTAATCTTTGGTTTGATTATCTTAGTCATTATCTTGCCATTGACCTTGTCGTCATTGATCAGTTTGACTAAGTGGCACGATGACCGTATGATTCATCGTAAGAAACCAGAGAAGAAATCTGCTAAAAAAGCTGACTCTGGGGATGCCAAAACTGAATAGAATTAATTTTTAAAAAGATAGAGAACATTTTAGAATAATAGTCCGATAAGACTGTATTCTGGTTCTTTCTTAGTTTCGGTTAGTAGTAATATTCCGTCCTCCATAGCAAAGAAAATTTGGCTGGAACGCTGTGGACACGACTTGGAGCCTTTGCTAAGCCCAAGTTCGGGCAAAGTCTTCAAGCTCGGTCTTTCACTAGGCAATAAATTGCCAAGAGAAATTTATTGCTTAGTGAAAGGTCAATCTTGGAGATGATTCCCGGGTCTGGAATTAGCTTCAAGTTGCGCCCAGTACGTTCCAGCATCCACAAAGCAGAACGGACGACGACATTTAACGGTAACCTAACTTAAGAAGGAACTGTATTCTGAAAATGTTCTCTTTTTTTGTAATTAGAAATTATGTTAACCTTAAATCATATTTACAGGGGGTATCTATGAAAAATCGAGTCATTAAGAACTTTGTAATGTTCTTATTTTTTTGGACGATTATCGTTGTCGGATTGAATTTGTTGCATGGGAGAAGTTTTTGGACTCATCTTCCTTGGGAAGTTTATCTTATTTTCCTATTGTCGCTGCTTCAATTGACAACTGCTTTGAGCAAAAAAGTTATTTCAAGTATAGATTTTGTGATTTTCTTTGTGTATACGGTGATAAACAGTAGTTATTTTGGATACACCAATTGGACTTCACTAGTGATTTTTGCAATTATGGCGTTGTTTTTCACGGCAATTACAATATTTATTGGAAATCAGTTTAAAAAAGGAGACCATCGATGAAAAAACTCCTTGGTTTGCTGGCGTTGTTGACGCTAGTTTTGGCGGGGTGTAGTTCTCAAAAACAACCCCGAGATACAAAAGAACAGACTAAATTGATTCAGAAAAATAAAAAGGCATGGAATAACAAGCTGAAAAAAACTCAAGTAATAAAATTTCCAGGTGAAAAAATTATTTCCGTACCTTCAGGCTATAACGATGAAGATATGTCGTTGGCACGTTTCAAAAGTGGCAGTCAATTGGTCGTTAAAGCTAGGGTCATTAATCTAGAGCCAGAACCAACACGTGTCTTAACACCGGAGACTAAAGCATCAATCTATATTGATAAGGTTATTCAAGGAGACAAGTCTTTGAATAATTCAACGGTTAAAACGGAATTTTCGGGAGGTTTGATTCGTGCTCAAAATTATTTGGTGAATGTTGAAGGTCAATATACTGGTGAACAATTTGGAGTTAAAGATCCACAAACGCTAGTGTACGGACAAACTTTGACAAAGCCAATGCCCAAAATCGGTCAAACGGTGATTTTAGGATTAAATAAATTTCGTGCCATCAATGAACATCAAGAAAAAATGTATCAGAAAATGGGATTGACGGAGAACTTTTATACAATAAATAATCCAGAAGTCACTTTTTGGATTAAAAAAAATGGTAAATATCGTTTGAATAATCCAGCCTTCTATCAAGCCAAAAATCAGTCAAAGTATACGAATATTTTTAAAATTACCAAATATTTCAATCAAAATTTTTAATAAACTTTAAGTAAGTTTTAAATATTTTGCGAAAACCGAATAAAATATGCCATCCCTTTATAATTGAAGTATATATGATATAAATTCATATATATTAAAAGTATGGAGGGGTTTATATTGAAAAAGAGTACATCATTACTATTTAGTGGATTGCTAGTTTCTGGTATGGTTCTTGGTACACTTCCAATGACACAGACTGTTCAAGCTGCTGATAAAGTTACTACTCAAGCCGCTGCTAGTGTAACTAATAACGTTACTTATGAATACAATGGAGAAAAAGTTGGTCAAAAGACTTTACAAGGAACTGAAGGCCAACCATTAGGTTACTATCCAGATGGTTATATTTATTCTGGTAGTATCGCAAACTTCCAAAAAGATGGTGCTAACGTTACTGTTAACGTAACTAAGATGATTTCTGCAAAGGTTAATTACGTTGATCAAAACAATAACTTAGTTAATTCTGAAGTTGTTAATGGAGGAGACGGCAATAAGTATACTTTGACTGATATTCCAGCTGGTACTACCTTGTTGAACGATGCTGACAAGACAATTACCTTGGAAAATGGTAAAGAATACAATATCAAAGTTAACAAACAAGTCTTCAATACAGTGATTTTCAAGACTGCTGACAATACAGAAGTTGGTCGTGCTGAAATCTACAGCCAAAATGTTGGGGACACAGTTGATTTAACTGACAGCCAAATTCCTAGTGGTTATACAACAACTACTAAATCAGTAACTTTGCAAAGCGACAACAATACACAAATCGTTACCGTAACAAAGAATGCTGATTCCGAACAACCAACTGGTGTCGTAACAGTTAAAGACCAAACAGCTCAACTATATACAAACTACGGTAATACTATCAGTGGTCGTACATTGGCAGCCAATAGTTCATGGAAATACTATGAATCAAAGACTATCAAGGGTGAAACATACTACCGTGTTGCTACAAATGAATGGGTCAAAGCAAGCGATGTATCTGCTGAAGCTACAACAAGCAATGTCACACCATTTGACAATACTGTAACAACTAAGGATGCTATTACTAAAGTTTATACTAAAGATGGTCAAGCAGTTACTGGTCGTGCTTTGAATGCTAATTCAAGTTGGAAGACTGCTAATAAATTAGTTCTAAATGACGAAACTTATTACCAAGTTGCTACAAATGAATGGGTCAAAGCAAGTGACGTAACAGTTAATAATGACACTACTGGAGTTACACCTGCTAAGGGCGTTGTTACAATCGGTGGCAGTGTTGCTCAATTGTACACTAAAGATGGTCAAGCAATTACTAGTCGTGCTTTAGGACCTAATAGTAAGTGGCAAACAGCTAATAAGATGGATCTAAAAGGTGAAACTTATTATCAAGTTGCTACAAATGAATGGGTTAAAGCAAGTAGTTTAGCCTAATCAAAAAAATCCTCACTAGAATGTAAAAATTCTAATGAGGATTTTTTTTAATCTATTTGATCAATATTGAATGATTTCTTTTGTTTTAATTTAGAACCACTTAAAACTTTAATCGTGTTGTAAATACCTAAACTTGCCATAACAGAAATTATTGGCAAAAATTCAATTCGGTAGCGACCTTGTACTTCAATGATCAGCTGCACGACTGCAAAAGTCATCAGTGGCAATAATAGTAAATAAAGGTTGTCGTCAAACTTAGTTTTAAATAATGACATCGAACCGATCCAGGAGAAGACTATCAAGACAACCGAACCAAGATAAGAAATGTAGTTGACTAAATCGACAGTCTTTTGATTGTGATTCATGGAGAAATTAGCTCCATCAGTTGCAAGTGTTCGGGATGACCAAAGCAATTGCGTCTTCTTAATGAATAATTTGATCCAAGCGTGATTTTCATTGAGATAAGTTATTTCGTCTTTTAAAGCAGCCTTTTCAACTTTACTCATTGTGGCTCTTGATTTGCTGGCATCAATCAAACGTTCCATATCAGGTGAGTAAGTACCAACTGACTGATAGTTCAAACCAGTAACGAATTTCCATTCGGGGTCATTGTTGGCCAAACCGTATTCGTTCATACCAGATGCTTTGATTCCCCAACCGGCTAAACTAAAGAGCACAAAGTAAATGATCAAGGTCATTAAAACTTTCAAAGATGCTTTGTAATTACGTTGTTTCCATAGGAGATAGATCAGTGTAAAGACAACGATTCCGGCGATTATTACAGGACCGATAGGTCGAATCAGACAACCGGCAGTCAGCGTAACTCCAGCAAGAGCATAAGTCCAAGTCTTATTTTGAATGATTAAATAGAAAGTTATCAAATAGAGTAGTGAACCTAAATATTGGTTACTTGTCTCAGCGTTTAATGCGAACCAATCTAAGTCAATCATCAATAGAAGGACCGATAAACGAGCCATTTTGATGTTGTTGAAAATTTTATCAACAAGTAAATAAGTAAATAGTAAGGTTAGACCTTGATAAATGACATTTAGAAATTGAATAGCGAAGATGTTGTATCCAAAAACCTTTGAAACTAGATAAGCATAATACATAAAACCGGTTTGATAAGCATATTTAGAAAAATAATCATTGTCGGTTTGGTAGAGTGGATCGCCAATATCGTAATGATAAAGCCTCAACCAGAAATTACCGTAATCGCTGACTTGTGTTTTCGGTACTAATGATATCCAGATCAAAGCGATGACCATGAAGAAAATAATCATTGAGAATAAAACTAATCGATTGATATTTTTATCATCGGTTCTGATTTTCATCAAGCTGAATCCGGCCACGGCGATAACTATTAAAGCTATAAATAAAACGATAATGTTACGAAGCGGATTTTTAAATAAAAATTCTTGATAATAATATAAAGCCATCAATAACAAGACAGCAGTTGTAAAAATACCTACACAAGCTAGGATGGCCTTACTAATAAAGTTTTGCATTTTAAGAATAAGAGATTCCCCCCTATATTATTAATCGTTGGATGTGTTCCCTACATTATTTAATTCCTAAAAGATATTTTGAGATTGGAAATATTTCTCCCTAGCTTTAAATAACATAAGTAATATTACCATAGCAGTGTTACTTTTTTTAGTTACTATTCCAAATGGGTTCTTAAAAAAATTTGGTTAATGTAAAATGCCGTCTTCCACACAAGTCCTGTGATTGGCTGGAACGCTGCCGGCACTATTTTGAGCTTTTGCATGGCCCCAAAGACGCAAAATCTCAAAACTAGGCCTTTTTGTAAGTGCTAAAGCACTAACAAAAAATTTGGCGGCTGAGCCATCACAGAACTTGTGCTCCAGACTGGATCCTAGTTTTATTATTTATCTCGTTTAATTCAAAAAAATGAAATCATATATAGTGAATAATAGAACTCTTCTACATTTTTAAATAACCAAACTATGACAAGAGCCAAATGCACAGAGAAAGTAAGGCATTAAAAAAATATTTTTCTTCGTATGCCAAAATAGCTAAGATATTGTTAAGCTTCGATTGAATTTAAATTTAACTTTTTGGACGGGATTATAATGAGCTTGAAAATGTGATAGGAGGAATTTGCGATGCAAACTTTGGACCAATCAAAAATATATTATCGAAGATTAACCGTTTTGGACGTTATAACGTTCATGATGATAATTGGCTGTTTATTTTTCACAAAGGGTTATCTGATTTCATTGTTATTGATCGTTGTTTATCCTTTCAGTCATTCGAAAGTATTAGTCTCTGAAACTAGAGCTGGTAGCGATAAAATTTAGGTTCGGAAGATGGATTGGGATCATTATCGAAAAGATCATCAAATTGGTTTATTCTCACAATATAATTCACAAGTTACATCTCGCATTGATCAAGTAAATTTATAGATATCACGTTATGAAGACGCCGTTATAAGTCGGTTAAAAGGTTGGAATATCTAATTAATCAGCGTTACAAGAAAGTATTTTAAGGCAAGGTAGCAGAGAAGTCTTTTGATTCGTTATGAATTGAAAGGCTTTTTTTCGTTCTAAAATTATTTTTCTTGTGGAACACCTGACGTGACAACCATATGTTCGTGTCAAGGATAAAATTTGGCGTTATCCACTTGAATTTCGGTCCAAAGTTTAAATTAAAAAAATCATTGCTAAGTCTTTCGATTCGATATTAGAATAGTAATTGCGACCTTAGATTTTTCGCTTAAAATTCTTAGGAATTTATTAAATTACGAGTAGTCCTTTTTTTGATTGCAAATGCCGAAATGACAACCACAAGATTTAGTGCTAATTTATTCGCCAAATAAATTTAAATACAAGATGTTGTTATTCAAATCAAATCGGGGTACTATATATTGTGTTATCAAAAAGTTGTGGAGTGAATGTTAATGAACACTATTAATAAAATTATTTTATCAGATGACTTCGTTGACGAAGTAAAAAAGACAGTTAAACCCCACTGGGGTGAATTGGGCTGGGTTACATATAAACGTACCTATGCTCGTTTTATTGACGAATTAGGCCGGACTGAAAACTGGTCTGAAACTGTTAAACGTGTGGTTGAAGGCAATATCAACTTGGACCCTCGTTTACAAAATGATGATTTAACCGATGAACAATATAATGGCTTAGTTAAAGAAGCCCAAGAACTTTATAAGTTGATCTATGGATTAGCTGCCACTCCTTCAGGTAGAAACCTTTGGATCTCTGGAACAGAGTATCAACACCGTAATGGGGATGCTTTGAACAATTGTTGGTTTATTGCTGTTAGACCACAAAAATATGGTGAAAGTCATATCGTTCCTTCATATCTACAAAAGGATCAATTGGCTGTTTCAATGCCATTTTCATTCATGTTTGATCAATTGATGAAGGGTGGCGGCGTTGGTTTTTCCGTTGTCCCATCAAATATGAAGTTGATGCCAGTTGTTGACGAAAAGGTTAAGTTGACAGTATTGATCGGCAAAGAAAGTGCTTCTTATAAAGATTCAATCGCTGCTGGTGCTGTAGATCGTGACGAATGGTTAGCTAATAATTCTTATGACAACAAACGTCACTATGAATTGCCAGATACGCGTGAAGGCTGGGTTATTGGTAACGCCAATATGATCGATGCTCACTTCAACGACACAAATGATGGCTTGAACGATGTAGTATTAGATATTACTGATATCCGTGCTAAAGGTGAAAAGATCAAAGGTTTTGGTGGTACTGCTTCAGGTCCTGTACCATTGATTGAAATGTTCTTTGACATCAATGAAGTTTTGAACAATGCCGTTGGCAGAAAGTTGACTTCTGTTGACTGTACTGACATGGGTAACTTGATTGGTAAGACCGTTGTTGCTGGTAATGTTCGTCGCTCTGCAGAGCTTGCTTTAGGTGGCGCTACTGATGATAACTTTATTACTATGAAACAAGATCAAGAAAAGTTATATCACCACCGTTGGGCTTCAAATAACAGTGTGGCAGTTGATACCAAATTTAATAAGTATGCGCCTATTGCTGATTCAATCACTCATAATGGTGAACCAGGAATTGTTAACCTTGAATTGTCACGTAATTATGGTCGTGCAATCGATGGCTATCAACCAGGTATCGATGATGGCGTTGAAGGAACTAATCCTTGTGGAGAAATTTCTCTAAGCAATGGTGAACCATGTAACTTGTTTGAAGTCTTTCCATTGATTGCTAGTGAACAAGGTTGGAGTTTGGAAGAAGCTTTCTCATTAGCTGCTCGTTATACAAAACGTGTTACATTCAGTAATTACGATTGGGAAGTTTCTCGTAAAGTTATTCAAAAGAACCGTCGTATCGGTGTTTCAATGTCTGGTATTCAAGACTGGATTTTGACAACATTTGGTAATCGTGTTGTGACTGGTTTTGAACCTACCACAGATCCTGAAACAGGTGAAACAGTTCAAAAACCTATTTATGATCAACGTGTTGCTGACAAGTTTGATGACTTGTACAAGACTGTTGTTAAGGCTGACAAGGAGTACTCAAACGCATTAGGATGTAAGGCATCTATCAAGCACACAACTGTTAAGCCATCCGGTACAGTTGCTAAGCTTGCTGGTGTGTCTGAAGGTATGCATTTCCACTATGCAGGTTACTTAATTCAAAGAATCAGATTCCAAGACTCAGATCCATTGCTACCAGCTTTGAAAGCTTGTGGATACAAGATCGAACCTGATATTTATACAAAACATACAATGTGTGTTGAATTCCCAGTTAAAGCTGAAAATGCTGATGATCCTAACTTTGCATCAGCCGGATCAGTTTCTATTGCTGAACAATTCGCTACACAAGCTTTCTTACAAACTTATTGGTCAGACAATGCGGTTAGTTGTACGATTACCTTCCAACCAGAAGAAGGCGACCAAATTGCTCCATTGATGTACCAATACAGAAATGTAACTAAGTCAACATCACTCTTGCCATATACTGGTTCAGGCTTCAAGCAAGCTCCTAAAGAACCAATCAATAAGAGAGTCTATCAAGAACGTGAATCAGAAGTTGACGAAAACGTCGCTGCGGTTTTTGCTAAACAAAATGATAATCATGACAAGAAAGACATCGAGCTAGTCGATCAATCAGATTGTGCTGGTGGCGCTTGTCCAATTAGATAATAATCAATAACTCACTGATCAGATGATTGGTGAGTTTTTTTGTTGAGCGTTTGACTTTACTTCTAACGTTTACAGTTGTAAACTGTATTTTGTTGAGAAAGATTACAATTGTAAACCGAAAAGGAGGAATCGACATGAAAGAAGTTGAATCCATGAGCCGTGCTGAATGGCAGGTAATGAGGATCATTTGGACTTTGGGTCAAGCCACTAGCAAGCAAGTAATTGATTTTTTGGAGAAAAAGACTGATTGGAAGGCTGCCACAATTAAGACTTTGATAGGTCGTCTACAAAAGAAGAATTTTTTACAAGCTGAAGAAACTAAACGTCCTTATGTATACCGGCCATTGATTTCAGAAGATGAAGCGATTCATGATAGTGTCAATGACTTATTCGATAATCTTTGTTGCATGAGAAAAGGGTATGCTATCAAAGATTTGATCGATAATTCTGAAATATCTAAGAGTGATATCTCAGCAATTATTGAAACCCTCAATCAAAAAAAAGCGACAGCTCCAGAAGTTGTTGAATGTGATTGTTTGGAGAGTGATTTGAATGAATAATGAAGAGATGCACGATATGAAAAATATGGATATGGATCATTCAACTATGGGCATGTCGGGAAGTCATATGATGATGCACGGTGGTCATATGATGGATATGGGGGACTTGAGACAGAAATTTTGGATCTCACTTGTTTTAGCAATACCAGTATTTATCCTTTCACCATTTATGGGCTTGAATTTGCCATTCCAAGTTCAATTTCCAGGATCTGATTGGATAGTTTTAGCACTAGCAACAATCCTTTTCTTCTATGGTGGCAAACCATTTATCAGTGGTGCCAAAGGAGAATTAATGTCCAAGCAGCCTGCAATGATGACTTTGATCACTATGGGTATCAGTGTTGCTTATATTTACAGTCTATATGCTTTTGTTGAGAACAATTTATTACATTCTTCAACGCACATCATGGACTTTTTCTGGGAACTGGCATCTTTGATCGTCATCATGCTGCTAGGTCACTGGATTGAAATGAAGTCGACGATGAGTGCCGGCAATGCTTTACAAAAAATTGCTTCATTAGTACCAAGCAAGGTACATATGGTTCACGATGATCAAACAATGGATCATGATATTTCAATGGTTAAGGCCGGCAATGTTATTGAGGTACGTGCTGGTGAATCGGTTCCACTCGATGGACATATTATCAGTGGTTCTAGTTATATCAATGAATCTTTGATCACCGGGGAATCTAAAGCGGTCAAAAAAGAAGTCGGTAGCAAGGTAGTCGGCGGATCAATCAACGGTGAGGGTACGATTCGTGTAAAAGTTGATAAATCTGCCAATGAGGGCTACTTGTCTCAAATCAGTAAACTAGTATCTGATGCACAAAATAATCGTTCTAAGACGCAAATGTTAGCCGATAAGGTATCTAGCTGGCTGTTCTATGCTGCTTTGTCAGTAGGAATCATTGCTTTTGTTTATTGGTTGATTTTTGGCGATATGAATACAGCCTTAAATAGATTAGTGGCTGTTTTGGTTATCGCTTGTCCGCATGCTTTAGGTTTGGCAATTCCTTTGGTTATGTCACGTAGTACTTCAATTGCTGCAACAAATGGTTTGATTATTCGTGACAATCAAGCAATGGAAAATAGTCGTAAGATTGATTATGTAGCCATGGATAAAACTGGTACTTTGACAGAAGGAAAGTTCACGGTTAATGGTTTGCAAAGTCTTGATAAATCAATCGATAATAAGAACCTATTAGCGATTATTGCCGGAATCGAAGGTGGATCTAGTCACCCAATTGCAAGTAGTATTGTCAGTTACGCGAAAGATAAAGAAATCCAACCAGCTGCTATCGACAATATCCAAGCTCTAAAAGGTTATGGGATGAGTGCTAGTTTTGATAACCGTCAATATTATTTAGTTAATATGAAATACTTGAGTGAACATGAAATTTCACTAGATAAGAAATTAGTTCAAACATATTTAGACAAAGGTAATACGATTAGTTATTTAGTAGCCGATAAAAAGGTACTTGGGTTCGTAGCTTTAGGCGATCGAATCAAGAAGAATACCATTGAATTTATCAAAGAATTAAAAGCTAGAAATATTACGCCTATTATGTTGACCGGTGATAATAAAGAAGCAGCTGCTATTATGGCTAAGCAAATGGGCATCGATGAATTTCGTGCTGAGTTATTGCCAGAAGACAAGCATCAAGTCATTAAACAATTGGAACTTAGCGGTCATCACGTTTTGATGGTCGGTGATGGAATCAATGATGCTCCTAGTTTAGCTTCAGCCACTATCGGTGTTGCTATTGGAGCCGGAACTGACGTCGCAATTGATTCTGCAGATGTAGTCTTGTATAACAGTGATCCTAGCGATATCATCAAATTCTTGAAATTATCGCATAATACTTACAAGAAGACTGTGGAGAATCTTTGGTGGGGTGCTGGATACAATATTATTGCTATTCCACTAGCTGCCGGTATTTTAGCAGGGATTGGTTTCGTTTTGAGCCCAGCTGTTGGTGCGGTAGTAATGTCACTTTCAACCGTCGTCGTAGCTTTGAATGCTTTGACTTTAAAAATGTAAATAAACGTTCAAATTCTTATAATTAATAGAAAAGAGCCAACTCAAATCAATGAGTTGGCTCTTTGTTTAGAAAGTGGTCTTGTTCACAAACCCAGTCTACAAGCGTAATTAAAACAATCTGTATATAGTCATGGTATTTTTTAGAAGAATACTGCATAATCAAATTATAGAATATTTTTTATATAATATTAAGTTGTGAATAGCATAACTATTGAAAAATTTGGTCGAACAATATACACTAGGGGCGACATAGGGGTGGTGACGAAAATGGCAACTATTTCAGTATACATAGACGGACGTGACGAACGAATGATTAAGAATTACGCTAAATCTAAAAATTTGAGCGTTTCAGCCTTTCTTCGTTCTGCTGCAGTCGAAAAAATTGAAGACGAAATCGACAGAGAGCTCTGTGAGAAGGCTGAACGAGAATTCAAAGATAATCCTCAAGATGTTTCTCTCGATGCTCTGGAAAAAGAGATGAGCAGCTATTGTTAAGTCCAAGAAATAACGATAAAGAATAAATGCGCGTAAGTTAAAAAGCTTACGCGCATTTATTTATAATAAGGCAAATCTAAGAAGGTAATAATTGTTTCTGTACCTTGATTTTCCTGAGATTTGATTTGGATAGTGTGACCGAGTTTGTCGACCATCTTTTTAACCAAATACAGTCCCATACCAGTCGATTTACTACCACTCTTGCGACCGTTAGTACCAGTAAAACCTTTATTGAAAACACGGCTGATATCTTGATTTTTGATACCAATACCGTTGTCTTTAAGGTGTAATTCAATATTTCCATCATGGGTAGTCGAGAAGATGTTGATCTTACCGCCAGTTGCGGTGTATTTTAAGCTGTTGGAGAGAATTTGGTTAATAATAAAGCTTAGCCATTTTTCATCAGTCAAAACTTTTTTGTCGGTGATCTCGAAGTGAATGCCGATTCGTTTGCTGATAAAGAGACGTTTGTTGGTTCTGATACAAGATTTAACGATGTCGTTTAAGTCTTGTTCTTGAATCAGATAGTCATTGGAGAAGTTATTCAAGCGAGCAAAGTACAGTGCTTGGTCGACTAAATAATCAATTTCTTCCAATTCTTGGGCGATTAATTCTCGGTCCAGATCGTCATCTTGTGACAATTTTAAAGCCGCTAAAGGAACTTTAATGTCATGTACCCATGATTCGGTATACTCTCGTTGATCCTTTTGATTCTGGTATAACTCTGTTAATTCGTTGCGATATTGCAGTGAAATGTTGTTGATCTTGTCTTGGATGAATTGCTGCTCGTTATTTCTAGCTCCAAATAGTTCTTTGGAAAGATCGTCTTGATAGTTTGATAGCTGTTCATACCAGCTCTTTTTGTGCAAATAAGAAACTGATAAATTGACGACCAAAAAAATTACCGCCAGAATCCAAGTATAAACGAGTGTCCCTAGGTGAAAATGAACTCTAGGATCGAGGAATAAAACTAATTCGACGAAGGTCATTCCCACTAGGACAATCAAAATTGAGTAAATGTGATCGCGCAAATATTTAAAAAATGTCATCTTTAACCTCGCTAAGGAATAATGTACCCTTGACCGACTTTAGTAACGATGTAATTCTTTAAGCCAAATTTTTCGATTTTGCCACGAAGACGATTGATGTTAACTGTCAAAGTGTTGTCGTCGACGAATCGTTCATCGTCCCACATGAAATTCAATAGTTGCTCACGAGTAACGATTTTGCCTTGATCTTTTAATAGACGTTGCAATAATTTGTATTCGTTTTTGGAGAGGTCAATTTTTTCGTCTCCAATTTCAACGGTCCCGCTGGATAAATTGAGTTTTAACCCATTGTGTTCGATTGTATCGCTGGAACTCTTTGAAAAATCATAAGTTCGACGCAATAGAGCATTTATTTTGGCAACTAGAATATCGACTGAGAAAGGCTTTTCAACGAAATCATCTGCTCCCATATTCATAGCCATGATTTGATCCATATTAGAATTACGTGAAGAAATGATGATAATAGGTAGTTTAGAAATCTTACGAATCTCTTGATTCCAATAATAGCCGTCATAGACCGGTAAATTGATATCTAGTAGCACTAAATCGGGTTGATAATCTTTGAATTGTTCGATAATATTGTCGAAATCTTTAGTAATGTAGGAGTCCATTTGCCATTTTGCCAGATTTTCACTGATCAGCTTGGCGATGGAGAAATCATCCTCAATAATCATAATTTTAACCATTTAAAAAAATCCTCCGTGCTAGAATAAAGACACTATATAGTATGATAACAATAAATAATTAATTTTGGAGAGTTTACTGTGCAAATTGCTGTAAAGAATATTTCAAAAGATTTTGGGAAGAAGAAAAATGCTGTTCATGCTATTAAGGATATCACCTTAGAAGTTGAACATGGAGAGCTATTAGGAATCATGGGACCTTCTGGAGCTGGGAAGACGACGCTGTTAAACATGATTTCAACTAACGAACGACCCGATCACGGACAGATAATCATCGATGGCTTAGATTTAACCCAGTTGCATGATCGTGATTTAGCAAAATACCGTCGTAATAAAATGGGCTTTATTTATCAAAGTTTCGAATTACTAGATTCCTTGAATGTTAAGGAAAATGTTATTTTGCCATTGGCTTTGAGTCGAGCTAATAAAAAGATTATCGAAGAAAGATTTCAATATATGATGAATTTGTTGAATATCGAAAAACTAGCTCAACGTGAAATTGACGAATTATCGCTAGGACAACGTCAAATGGTGGCAGCTGCCAGAGCTTTGATCAATAAACCAGAAATCTTATTTGCGGATGAACCAACTGGTAGTTTGGATTCTAAGTCGGCGACTATTTTGTTGAATTATATGCAGCTGATCAACCAAAAAGAAAAAACCACTATTTTGATGGCAACTCATGACGCCTTCACAGCCAGTTATTGTACGCGGGTAGTTTTTATCAAAGATGGGGTAGTTTTTTCAGAGGTAGTTAATCCAGGAGACCGTGACAAGTTCTTCGAGCAAATAATCAACATGCAACGAACGATTGGTGGAGGAAATTATTTCAATGTATCGCAAAATTATTAAACGTAGTCTTTCAAATATGCGCGACAGCTATTTGATTTATATCTTAGCCTGCAGTTTTGCCATTGGCGTTTTTGGGATTTTGCTGTCAATGGGGGATAGCCCTTCAGTTCATGCGGCATTGCACTGGTGGAATTCGTTTATCTATGAAATTTCTACTTTTATGAGTGGGTTGTTCGCCTTTTTTGCCTTTATTTATATGATTTATGTAGGTGGATTTTTTATACAACGACAAAAAAATGAATTTTTGACTTTTGAGAAGCTGGGGATGTCACGTTGGGTCATCGTGATGATAAGTTTCTTCCAGACCGCTATCGTGCAAATAGTCGCGTGGCTAGTTGGTCTGTTACTGATGGTGATTTTTCAAAAGTTTATGGGAATGTTGCTGTTTTATTTAATGCAAATTCGTTACAATTTTGCGACTAGCTTTGGTGGAGATACGCTGTTGATGATGTTTTGGACGTTCTTATTCTCAACGATTATTTTAAGTCTACTGAATGCAATCAAGACGATCCGAATCTTACGAAAAAAGCAGCGGAAAATTAACGTCAAGACTCGTTGGTGGTTGCGAATACCTGCGGGAGTCTTTGGGATTGCACTTTTATTCAGTGCTCAAGTTTGTACCTGGTCGTTGTTCACCGATATTCGAATGATTAGTTATTCTGCTAAGCCATTGAATGAGATCTTTTTCATTTTGTTAGCTTATATTTTTGGAACGTATTTGGTTTACTATGGTTTTTTACCAACAATTCTAAATTTATTGCAGAAAATTCATGCAATTTCCTATTCAGGTTTGAATCTTTTTTCATTTAAATATTTAAAAGAACGACTTTTTCAAAATATTTCTATTTTGTGGTTCGTAACGGAATTATCAGCTTTAGCCTTGGCTTTACTGACGTTTTGCTATTTCGGGTATCAAGCTGTTCATGAAAGTTACGATAGCTCTTATCCTTTTGAGTTGGCAGCCAATAAAGATACGGCTCATTTTATTAGAAAAGAGCTCAAACAGACTGATGCAAAGATAAAAAGAAAATATAAAACTAACGTCAAAATAAATTTAACATCTTACTATAATAAAAAAAGTTCCACCTATATGAAGCAACCAATGACTTTCATGTCTTATTCATCGTATAAATCATTACCTAAACAGATGCGTAAAGGTAACAGTAAAATTAATTCGAATGAATTTATGAAAATTGATACTCCCACCGGAATCATGTATCAAGATCAAGAGACAGAATATAACATCGCCGTTAAGGGCGCACCAATGATTGCTAAAGCTAAAGCCGGCCGAGCCTTTCCTTATGGTGGTTCAATGCATTTTGGTCCAATGATGATTGTGCCAGATAAGTATTATCAAAATATGCCAGCTGAAATCAATGATACTTTTTATGGATGGAATTTCAAAAAGGGAGACCAACTGCAGAAGTCTCAAGCTGAACGTTTAAAAAACTATCGATATGCCTACTATTTGAAGGTAAATCTCAAGTCTTCTTTAAAAGATTCGACAATAGAAGTCATCAAAAAAGCCCCCAAGCAATATGATGCCTCTGTATATACACAGGTAGGATATTTGCGTGAGGGTAATATTAAAAAACGTTTCAAACAAGGTGGCGGTTTTTATTTGTATATCGTAGCCTTATTCAGCGTAGCTTTATTGATAGCTTTGGGGAGCGTTTTGACTTTGAGAATTTTATTGCGAGATGATTATCAATCCAGACAATTACGAACTTTGCAAAAAATCGGTGTCGAAGAAAAAGAAATCAAGCGGATTATTTTACGAGAAAACACTTGGACGTTCTTGATTCCAATCGTCTTTGCCTTAGTGCAATCATATACTGCTATAGCAATGTTTGATAGTGGACGACATATTTCTAAAAATATCATATTGATCTTCGGCGGTTATATCGTCTTGTATGGATTGTTTGGTTTCATCAGTTATCAAGTTTCCTGGCGTAGTATTAAGCAGAAGTTTCGTCTGTAACTACGTAAGCTTTTGAGAAGAAACCGAAATCTTCTTGGTTGGAACCTTGAATTTGTTTTTGAATTTCTTCTTGAAGTAGTGTTTGCCAGACTTTAATTTGTGAAGTTGTGTCAAAAGTTCTAATAATTAAATATTCTCTGGGACTTTCCCTTTTTTGCAAGACGGCGGTTGATGTAGAATTAAAAGAGTATGAGTGGGTACTGAATAGTTTTTCCTCGAATAATTTGGCTTGATCAGGATTTAATTTTAAATAAGTCAAGGAATATAGACTATTCAAAGGTTCGTAAACCCCACTGATACCGCGATATTGTGCAAATGTTGATAAATTTTTTATCAAAAGATGGTCTGCATTGGCATGAAATAAGGGTTTTAATAAAGTATCGGATGGTGACATCTGACTCTTCAAAAAGAGATATGTGCCTAGCTTTAATGTTATGTTCATAGTTATTGAAATCCTTTCAATTATAAAATTTTTTGGAGGTTTTCTATGTTAGTTACAGTTTTAGGTTTTTATGGTGGTTACCCTTATAAGGGAATCGGAACATCTGGTTACCTATTAAGGGATGGCGATAAGAACTACTTGATCGATTGCGGTAGTGGTGTTTTGAATTCACTAGCAAGTTATATGAAACCAACTGATCTAGATGGTGTCATCTTATCACATTATCACCATGATCATACCGCAGATGTTGGTGTTTTGCAGTACGAATGGCTTGCAGCTAAAAAAGAGAATCTATTACCTATTTATGGTCATACTCAAGATTTTGTCAACTTTGCGCAATTGTCAGTCGATAACGCCACTAAAGGAATTGCTTATAACGATTATGAACCAACTCAAATCGATGACTTGAAGTTTGAGTTCATGAGAACCGTTCATCCAGTTCCAGCATATGCAATGCGTATCACTGATAAGGATGGTAAGGTAATCGTTTATACCGCTGATACAACTTACTTTGATGGTTTAGTTGATTTTGCAAAAGATGCCGACTTATTGATTGCGGACACTAACTTCCCAGAAGACGTTACTGGTCGCAAAGCCCATCTTAATACAAAAGAGGCAGGAACGTTAGCTAAAGAAAGCAATGTTAAACGTTTGATGATCAGTCACTTACCACAGACCGTTGATGCTGACGTTATGTTAAAGCAATCACAAAAATATGCTGAAGATGTTCCAGTAATTCATGCATTCCAAGGTTTGGAAGTTGAAGTGTAAGGCTTAGGAATAGGCTTTAGGTTTTCAATGAAAGTAGTATTAATTATAACTAATGGAATAAATAAACTAATATCTATGTAATTTGTGAAAGGATTATATAGATGGCTATTTGTCGGGTACATGTTTTCACAAACAAATATTTTAAGAACAAATATTCGTAACTTTTTCGTGAAAACCTATAGATTTTATTATACGTTTAAGTTACAATATTAATGTGTTTAAAGAGTTTGATACTACACAGGAAAGGAGAGATTATATATGGTTACCATTTATACATCTCCAAGTTGCACCTCATGTCGTAAAGCCAAGGCTTGGCTTGAACAACATGATATTCCTTACAAAGAAAGAAACATTTACTCAGAACCTTTAAATAAGCAAGAAATCAAACAAGTACTTCAAATGACTGAAAACGGGACAGAAGAAATTATTTCTACTCGTTCAAAGGCATTCCAAAACCTTAAGGTAAATTTGGATGATTTAACAATTGATCAATTGTTAGATTTGGTTCAAACAAACCCAGGTCTCTTGAAACGTCCTATCATCATGGATGATAAACGTCTTCAAGTTGGTTTCAATGAAGATGAAATCAGAAGATTCTTGCCTAGAAGTGTCAGAACTATGGAACTTCAAAAGGCTCAACTTATGGCTGGCTTATAAAAAAATTACCAGATCACTTTCCATTTTTGGAAGGTGGTCTTTTTTTTTTACTCTCTCTTTGCGGCTAAGCCGCTTAGAGAGAGTTATGGGAACGCCTTAGCGTTGGTATTCCAATGTATTGCGGCTAAGCCGCTTAGAGAGAGTTATGGGAACGCTTTTAGTACTATATTGTGCTATGCTAATGGGTATAGAAATTTTTGTAAGAGGATTATTAAATTAGAAAATTCCACAAATCATATTTATTATATGAATAATATTTTTATATAATGTTAAAGAAACACATTTCTGGGGAAAATAAATGTTAGTGAAAAATAATATACCAAAGAAATCTCAAAAGCTAAGTGAATCAATGATAATTATTTTATTGATGTATTTAACTTTTATTTTTGGAAATAATCTAAGTGCTCAGGCAGCTGAAAATAATGATATAGGGCAACTTTCTAGCATAGATGTAAACGGTGTTATTAATAATTCTATATCAGAAAAAACTAATAATTTGCTTCCACGTTCAATCGATTCGATTTATAAAAGTGGGATAAATGGAACGGCTAGTTGGGATATTGATGATAATGGATTATTAACGATCCATTCAGGAACACTAGCATATGGAACTGGTAATTGGAGTCCATATGCTAGTTCTATTAAAAGTGTCTATGTAGAGGAAGGTGTTTTTGTTAATTCTGCCACTTTGGATGATGGAGGTAGAAATAGTGTGTTTTCTGATTTGCCTAATGTGATAACGATTGATGTGACTAATTTGGATGTTTCTAATGCTAATCATCTTGGTGCAATGTTTCAGAAAGATCCTAAATTAAAACAAATAATTGGTATAGAAACATGGGATACCTCAAAGTGCGTTTGGATGTCTTCCATGTTTTACAATGATAATGATCTTCAAAAATTGGATTTGTCGAATTTTGAGACTAGTAAAGTTGAAAGTATGGGATCAATGTTCATGAATTGTACGTCGCTAGAAGAATTAGATTTGTCGAATTTTGATATGTCCAGACTTCAGCACATGGTGAGTATGTTTAATGGAGTTCCTGGTAAGATTATAGGATTGAAAGATTTTGATACGAGTCGAATTACTGATTTAACTGGGGTGTTTGCGAAGACCGATTTTACAAAGAATGATCCAAGTGATATTGCTAATTGGGATGTTTCAAAAGTTACAAATATGAATAAATTATTTGAAGGTACTAAATTTGAGGAATTGGATTTGAGTAACTGGGATACAGGGAATGTAACTGATATGTCTTATTTGTTTGAAGGTGATAGTAATATCAACCAAATAAAGGGCTTATCTGGTTGGAATACGAGTAACGTAGTTGATTTTACCTGTACTTTTCAAAATGTGACTGATACGGATATTTCAGTGATAAATAATTGGGATATTTCTAATGCTAATAGTTTTACTGCTATGTTTTCGGGATGTAAAAACTTGGAAAGATTGAATTTGTCTAATTTTAAAGAAAACAAAGCAGAAAAATTCGGTAGGATGTTTTACAACGATAGGTTACTAAATGAGAATACTTTAATAGGTTATGAGTCGTTGGTAAAAAGCAATGCGAAACTTATCAATGGAATGTATCAAGGAACAGATTTTGAAGTGATAGATTTATCACAATATGATACTTCAAACGTTACAAATTTTGCTGATTTATTCAGAAGTACTAAAAGTTTGAAGAAAATTATAGGAAACTTTGACACTAGTTCAGCGACTGATTTAAGTGGGATGTTTGCGAGTTCAGGCATTGAAAACTTCGAAGAATTAAATATTGATGAGTGGGATATATCAAGTGTTACTAATCTGAGTAATATCTTTTCGATAAGTAAAGTCCTTAATTTTGATTTCTTAAAAAATTGGAATACGTCGTCGGTCACAAATTTGAGTGGTGCTTTTCAAAATACGATTGCTAAGGATATATCAGGCATAAAAGATTGGGATGTTTCACAAGTCACTAAGTTTCAAGATACTTTTCAAAAAAATTATTTTGAAACTTTGCCAATCGAGAATTGGGATGTTTCTAGTGCTACTAATATGTCAGAACTATTCTTCTACAGTTACGCATTAAAACATCTAGATCTATCTAAATGGCATACGTCTAAAGTTACTAATTTCTATACTATTTTCAATACTATGCAGAATTTAGAGACCCTGGATATTTCGGGATTTGATACGACTCATGCAACTAATTTAAACTATTTCTTCGGTGGTAATAATAATCTTTGGAAGATAACATTGGGTCCAAAAGTTTTGATGCAAGAAGAGGTGGGATCAAGCAAGGGGACCAATTTTCCAATTCCAAAACCAGGAACTTCCATAGGTGATTCTTCATACAAGGCTATCAGTAATATGTGGCAAGAGGTTGATGAAAAGAGTGGAGGAAGTGACCATCAACCGGTAGGAGAATTATTGTCAAATGACGAAATAGTAAAAAAATATTCAACAACGGGCAATCCAGTTACTACCTATGTTTGGCAACAGCAGCTTAAAAATGACTTTTCAATAAAAGTTCCTGATATTGACTTTGGAACTATTAACAATGGTTCTCAAATTGTTCAAAGAAAGAATAAAGGTTTTGCTATCGAAATAGATAATAATAATTATCCTATTGAAAATATTCAATCCAATCTAACGATTTCTCTGGCAAAACCACTGACAAGTTCAAATGGGTTGAACACGATGAACAATGTTTTGATTTATCGAGAAAAAGGAAAGAGTGATCAGATATTATCGGATAACCCTATTCAAATTTATGTGGGAAATTTTCCTTCTGGAATTAGTTCAATTGAATGGGACGAAAAGGATGGCGTATTGTTAAATATGAAGAACGAACCTCATGCAGTAAGTGGAAGTTATAGTTCGGTTTTAAATTGGACCATTACGAATAGCCTTTAAAAAATGCATTTTCTTTGACGTTATCTACGACATTTAGTATATTATTCGAATGACTTTAAATATCGATATACGATAGTTGAAATAGTTTTTCAGACTGTTAAAATGTAGATACAGAATTGAGGTGACTATGATGGAAATGGATCGACTTAATGAGAACACGATCAGAGTCATTCTTAGTACAGAGGATTTGCAAGAACGAGGCGTAACAGTTTTAGACTTGTTAGGTAACAAGAAACAAATTGAGACGTTCTTTTATAGTATTTTGGATGAGGTCGATAAGAATCATGTCTTCACGAACAATGAGCCTGTTACTTTCCAAATAATGCCAAACAAAGAAGGTTTGGAATTGTTGATTAGTAAGAGTGATGATTCTGAAGGTTCAGGTTCATTGCCATTAAATGGGCTACAAAATTCAGTCGGCGCAAGTGAAAACAATAATTTGGATAAGGTTGGAACTGAAGAATATGACAGTGATACAGCGCCATATTTGAATGATCCTGATACACCTACTAAGACTGTTATTGTTGAATTCAAAGACTTTGAAGATTATGTCCAATTGGCTAATTTGTTACACTTAGAGAGCGGAATTTCTAATTTGTTCGAGTACAACGACAAGTACTACTTACAATTGATTCTCTTTACTGATGAAATGCACGAAATGACTTATAGCGATGTTTTGGCATTACTTAGTGAATATAGTTTCAAGACTAAAGTTACGGCGGCTGTTTTATCTGAATATGGTCAAGAGATCATGTCGAAGACGGCGCTTGAATTGACGAGATATTATTTTGGTAATTAAGTAGATCAACCTTAGGGTTGATTTTTTTTTGCGTAATTTTGTTCGAGGTGATTAAAATGTATGCTGCTTTGAACGAATCGGGAACTTTGATTTACGCCCAAAATGCAAAGGAAAAAGGCAAATATTTTTGTTGTCGTTGTGAGAAACCAGTTAAATTGATCACGACAAAAGCACGAAAATATTTTCGCCATTTAAATAAAATTAATAATGATATTAATGAACGAGAAATACATTTGACTGGTAAGAAAATAATTTTGAATTTATTAAAAGAGTTTTCTAATGTCAAAACGGAATTCTTTTTGCCAACGATTCAACAGCGTCCAGATATCTTTTTAACTGAGCAGAAGATTGCAATTGAGTATCAATGTGCACTCTTAAAAATCAACTTGCTAGAAGAAAGGGTTTTAGGATATCACCAGTTGGGCATTAAAAGTATTTGGATACTAGGTGGTAATTATTTAGATGACCAAATTCAGAAAAAACATCTTAAATTCCTCAACTATAGTGATAGATTGGGTTATTACATCATTATGCTAGATTCAAAAAGGCAAATTTTTACAGTTTTTCATCATATTAAATTTATCGGGCCTTTCAATCATATCTTTTTTCAACGGCAAATTTTTCAAGAACGGCATTTGGCTGAGGTGTTAGATTTTGAACCACAAGGATATCGCCTGAATCCAGTTTTGATGAATCAACATTTTATCAGACGTTTGCGACAAAAAAATGATCATAACTCTCAACAAGTAAAACTGGATTTTTTTCAGCGTCATCACATTACAGTCGAGGATTATTTGGATAATCGTTATTTCGTTCCAATTGCGCCAATTTACTTTTATCCAGCTTGGCAAATGGCTTGTGGACAGAGTAAGAGGTTGTTGCGGCAGCCTTTGTTGAAATTTAAGACAAGAAAAAAGCCTCCTGATTAGGAAGACTTTTGAACTGAATCCGTTATTGTCCACTGGAGGTCGACTGAATATTTTCCTGGTGGTGGCGTGTTAGTGTTGACTCTTAAGAAGAGCCCTTCATTCTTTGACCAAATAATTGGTGTGACGGGGGAATCGTCTTCAGAATTGGCAACCTCTGTTAATTGGTTGATAGGGATTAGGCCATCTTTCTTTTTTAACATCAATTGTGCAAAAGGCAGTGAACCTACATTAGGGAAACTGCTTATTTGCTTGACTGAAATTGTCTGGGCATTCTTACTTCTGCGTTGGTCGTCAACGTTCATAATGGCATTAGGAGCATTAGTGTCATCGGTACGAGTATCGATGAATCCTTTTTGAAATTGTGAAATAGGATGAAAGTGGATATTTTTAAAAGCAACGTGCAAAAGATTCTCACTAAAATTTAGTTTTAGAGGATTACCATTTTTGAGGAATATGGATTGCTCAGCCATTCCTTTTAAATAAGGTCGGATAAAGGCAGATTGTTGTAGGCTTTTTTCGTTCATAAGAGATTTGACGAAGACTTTTTCGGTTGATTCTTTATTTATTGTGCCAAGTCGAATCGTCAATTCATTAGTATCTTTGGAAATAGAATAATTACTAGGGTCAATAGGATGCTTGTGAGAATCAAGCGTAGAGGGCTTAGTATCAACTTCTTGAACGGCTAATGAAGGCGGTAGGGTGAGGACGAGCTTGGAATTAGTAAGGTCCGTAGAATTTTTATTTTCAATCTCAGAGTTGATAAAAACAGTATCGTTTCTGGCTACGTTGAAAAGCTCATCGTAATTATTGTGGGAGGCATAGGTATTATTTTTGATTTCATTATTGATATTTAGATTCTCGATGTTCTTGTTGGGGACCACATTTAATGTGGCTTGGTTAGTTTGTAAATCCAAAGTAGTTTTGTTGTTTTCGGTGGCAAAGACTTTTACAAAATATTTACTGTCATCATCTTTGAGATTAGCATCAAAAGAATATTGGAAAGGGTTAGAATCCTTACTTTGCGGTAATTTTTGAACAACACCTTTTGAATCTACTTTATACCATTCAGTTTTTAAACCGCCTTCATCACGTGCTTCGGCTTCAGTATTTGCAATCTTAAAAGTAGCCTTTTCTCCTTCTTTAACGGTCACATTTTTTAGACCACCACCAATCAAAATATCAAGTGGATTACTTTTTATGACTTTACCATTTTCATTATCAATTCTAGCTTGGACAGTAACAATACCAGAATTTCTATTTTGATTAGCTTTTAAAACACCGTTCTGATCAATCGTAGCAAGATTAGGATCAGAAATAGACCATTTAATAGCTCCGGAAGCGTTAGAGGGTTCTTTAGTATTTAGTATTTGGGAACTAGTTTGGAAGAAATCGGTTGGTTCATTGAATAAATATTTTGTATCATTATTGATGGTCAAACTAGTTGCATCAATATGTTTTTCATTTACGATTACTTTGGCAACTTTGGAATAATAATTATCATTTATTACTTTGCCCATGAAGGATTTATGAGAGGTATGAACATGATATTGATAGTAAAAGGTTCCTACTTTATCAGTTGGAACAGTAATTTTTGGATCACTTGAATTAGTAAGGCTTTCTGCAGGCGTTATTCCATCTGAAAAAAGCCAATTAGAATCCGGTGTATATTTGGTACGAGTTAAAATGGCTTCTAGTTGAACATCTTTTTGGCCTTTATCAACAATCTGTTGATAAGGTTCTTGTGTAAATCCGGGTCTACGGTATGGCAAGCTACCGATTGGAAAGAGTGGAACAACTAACCTTGGACCACCTGTGGGTTGGAAAAAGCCGCTTGGCAAACCATTGGAATAATTATCGGTAGAAACACCAGCAGTACCGTCAGCTAATGAAACTTCTGGATTGGTAATTAACAATAAACAAGTCGCTAAAATCAATGGTAGAACGAATTTCAATAGTAATAATATTGTTTTCATAAATGTCCTCCTCAACTTGTGGTCTAAACCAATTCCAAGTATAACGGACAAATTATTTTTTAGGAAGAGAAATAGTCAATTTGTCAAATTATTTGTTTATAAATTTGCACAAAAATATATAAAAATCAATAATCTTCTATAAATTTAGAAATAAAAAAAGCCCTGCACTTTGTCAGTGTAGGGTTAATCCTTGTCATATTGTTTAATTATCTTCTGAATTTATCCAGACTAATGACGGTATCATTGCGAGCAAAATTCTGAGTATGAGGAAGTTCACGTTCCAACATAGCATTGACGTTCTTACTGATGCTTTCTTGAGAAGTTGAATCACCAAAGTTATCGATCATAACACCTGGTTTTTCTTCATCTTCACAGTCGAATACAATCGCTGTTGGTGCTTTTACAACATTCATTTCCATTGATAACTGTTGATCACGTTTCAAACCTTGAACTACGCAAGTACTTTCTTTATCAGCCATGATGGATTTGTAATCAAGCCCACTATTATTAATTGCGCGTTTGATAGTGTTATCATCAAAGGGATTGTTCAAAATATTTACTTGTTCTTGAAGATTCATTAAAAAGTTACGAGCTTTTTTATTGCCTTGGCAAGAAGCGGCTTTGTAAAGTTTCGCTGCTTCTACGACTTGTTGTGATGCAGTGTTACGTTCCTCAATATCGGTAATTTTGCAGCCTTGTAATTTCATATAATCATTAATTGTTGCCATATTATAGTTCGTTACGAAATGATATTGTGTGTCTATGTCATGCTTTCTGGTGAAATCGATAATTGCTTGTTCCACCTTCAAACAATACGAACATAAGGGATTAATATATAAGAATACTTCCCACATTGTGTTTCCCTCCATCTCTCTATTGCATAGTCATTCTACCAACAATTATTCAAAAGGTAAAATTATAAACTCAAGCACTAATATTGAGAATTAAGTGAATCTTTCTTAAATGTACGATATATTAAAGTAAGTAAAGCGAGGTTATTATGTCAGAAATCAAATGGAATGAATTTTTGATACCTTATTCACAGGCAGTCGATGAGTTAAAAATTAAATTTAGAAATCTTCGCAAGGAATTTTTAGAAAAAAATGAGCATTCTCCAATTGAGTTCGTAACGGGGCGTGTTAAAACAGTAGATAGCATTAAAGAAAAGATGCGTCGTCGCTTTATCAAAGAAGACCTTTTGGAACAAGATATGCAAGATATCGCTGGAATCAGAATACAATGTCAATTTGTTGAAGATATTTATGATGTAGCTAAGCTATTGCATATTCGTGAAGACATGCGTGTTATTGAAGAACGTGACTACATTGCTAACAGTAAGCCTAGTGGTTATCGTTCTTATCACGTTGTGATCGAATATCCAATTCAAACTGCTTCTGGTCAAAAAAATATTTTGGCAGAAATTCAGATTAGAACTTTGGCAATGAATTTCTGGTCTACAATCGAGCACTCTTTGAATTACAAATATCAAGGAGATTTTCCTGAAGAGATCAATGAGCGACTCAAACGTGCTGCAGAAGCTTCATTCATGTTGGATGAAGAAATGTCCAAAATCAGAGAAGAGATTCAAGATGCACAACAATACTTTACCGATCGAAAACGCGATCTAAATAACCCTACGGAGCACAATAAATAATGAAATTATGGATTAATAATAATAGTAAAGAGCAATCAGTTGCAGCAGCTAATAAACTACGCAGTAAATTGCTAGATGCTGGATTAACTTTGGATCGACGCGACCCACAATTAGTTATCAGTGTCGGTGGCGATGGAACGCTATTGAGTACTTTTCATGCCTATGCTGCACATTTAGATAGAGTGAAATTCTTAGCTTTGCATACAGGACATTTGGGCTTTTATTCAGATTGGACTGACAAAGAAATTGACGAATTGGCTGATTTGATTATCAAATGCCAAGACAATATTCCTTCCACGAGTTATCCACTTTTGGATGTCATGGTTGAGAATAAAGAAGGTTCATTGTTCCATGGAATTGCTATCAATGAAATAGTAGTTAGACGTTTATCATCCTTAACTATGAAAACTCGAGTAGATTTGGATAAAGAATTTTTCGAAAACTTTCGTGGGGATGGCTTGTGTTTTGCAACGCCTACTGGGTCCACGGCCTATTCTAAATCTATCGGTGGAGCTTTGATTCATCCTAAAATCAGTGTCTTTCAAATGATTGAAATTGCTTCGATCAATAACCGAGTTTATCGGACAATTTCTTCGCCAATTATCATTCCTCACAATCAAAGAGTTGATCTTTATCCACAAACTGCCGATGACTATGTGATCAGCTGCGATGGAATTACTACAAAATTGAAAAACGTACGTCGAATTACGATCAAGCTAAATTATCAACGAGCCCAATTTGCCCAATATCGACATCGACACTTCTGGACTAGAGTAGAGACAGCTTTCTTAGGACAAGATGAACCAAAATAATCGCTTTTTAAAATTTACGATTGGTGACGATGACAAAAAAATAGTCCGCAAATTTTTAGTTCAACGCAAATTTTCCTCTAGTCAATTACACAACTTAAAAAATAAGGGTGGACAAATTTTTGTGAATCATAAGCAACGTCATTTTAATTATCCGTTAAAAAAGGGTGATCAAATTTTGATAGTCCTTAATACAGAAGAACCCTCAGATTTGATTGAGCCAATGCCGGGTAAAGTAGATGTCGTGTTCGAAGATGATTATTTATTAGTTGTCAATAAACCGCCTGGGATTGCTAGTTTGCCTGCCAAAGCCAAAGACAGTAAGACGATGGCTAATGTGGTCAAGTCGTATTTGATCGATAAAAAAGAGAATAGTTCAATTCATTTAGTCACTCGCTTAGATCGAAATACCTCTGGTCTGATGGTTTTTGCTAAAACTTCTTATGCCCATTCACTGTTGGATCGAATTTTACACACGGAAGACTTTAAAAAGTTTTATTTGGCAATGGTTTATGGTCAAGTATCACCAGAAAAAGGTTTGATAGATTTGCCAATTGGAATTGATCCTAAGGCTTTTTATATGCGAAATATCGATCATGATCTTGGCAAGCCGTCGCAAACTTTGTATGAGACAGTTGAGAAGTTTGACGATGCTAGCTTGTTAAAACTGAAATTGTTGACGGGGAGAACTCATCAAATTCGGGTTCATTTAACAGCAATTGGTCATCCAATTATTGGAGACGATATGTATAGTAAAAAAATTGACCCTCGAATGGACCGTCAAGCTTTACATTGTTATTGTTTAGAAATCGTTCATCCTGTTACTAAAAAGTTGTTAAAATTAACCGCGCCACTGCCTAAAGATATGGTAATGTTAAAGAGTGTGTTAAGGGGTGAGAAGAATGGATGAAAATGAAAAAAGACTCCAAGATAAGTTTTCACAATTGAAAGGTTATCTTGATGAAGGTGATAAAAAGCGATTTCGAAAAACTTATTTGGACATGCACTTTTATGACCAGAGTACTTTTTACCTCACGTTGAATAAGCCTGAAAGAATGACGCTTTATTCAATTTTGGAACCGGACGAAATGGGAGATATGTTCGATACCATTGAAGATGATGATCCTAAGATTCCTGAATTGTTGAAGGAAATGGATCTTAATTATGCTTCTAAAATGTTGAATGATATGTACGATGATAACGCCGCCGATGTTTTGGAACATTTGGACAAAATTGACGTTGATCGGTTTCTAGGTCAAATGCCACGTAACGATGCCAACAATTTGCGTGGACTATTGCATTATGACACTGAAACTGCCGGTGGTATCATGACGACCGACTACGTTGAGTTTCATGAGGAAGAAACAGCAGCCGAAGCAATCAAAGCTTTGAAAAAGTTCGCCAAGACTGCTGAAACGATTTACTATATTTATATTTTGGATCACCATGATGATTTAGTTGGTGTTATGTCATTGCGTGATTTAATTTTGCTTGAAGATACCGATACTTTAAGTGAAAAGATGAATAGTGATATTATTACGGTCAACGTTGATGCTGAACAGGCTGAAGTTGCCCAAGTCTTCAGAGATTACGAGTTCTTAGCCGTTCCCGTTGTTGACCATTCGAATAAATTAGTGGGTATCGTTACAGTTGATGATGTTATTGAAGTTATTGATGACGAAGCCCAACAAGACTACTCTGGTTTGGCCGGTGTTAGTATGGATGAGACCAACAATGATGGTCCTTTCAAAGCTGCTTCCAAGCGTTTGCCTTGGTTGATCACATTGTTATTGTTGAGTATGATCACCGCTACTTTGATCAACCACTATGAAAATTTATTGGCCGAAGCTAGTATTTTAGCCGTCTTTATTTCGACTATTACTGGTACAGCTGGTAATGCTGGTACGCAAAGTTTGGCTGTGGCGGTTAGGCGTTTAGCAGTTGAAGAAATTAATCGCCATGAATTCTTAAAACTATTGATCAAAGAATTGGTCACAGGTTTTGTAACAGGATTAGTAACAGGTATTGCAGTCTTGCTATTAGTAGGGATTTGGAAACATAACTTTGTCCTAGGGATGGTCATTGGATTAGCTATGTGTGCTGCTATTACAGTAGCCAACTTAGCTGGTAGTTTTATTCCAATGCTGATGTCTAGTTTCGGATTTGATCCAGCGGTTGCCAGTGGTCCATTTATTTCAACTTTAAGTGATTTAACTAGTGTTTTAATTTATTTCAGTATTGCTGGAGTGTTCATGCAATACTTTATCAAAGTGTGAATTTACAAAAATAGCCTTGTCAGAGTGAAGTGAAATTCATTCTAACAAGGCTATTTTTTAGTTGTTTATGCCGTCAATGATCTTGGTTCCATGTAACTCTCTAACGTTTAATTCTTTTGCAATCGCGTCACAGTTTTCAAAATTAACACCGCCGCCAGGCAAAATAGCGATTCTGCCATCAGCATAATCTATGTATTTTTTGATGTTGTTTAGAGTTTGGTCAATTGGAGTAGTTAATGGTCCACCATGAGTCAAGATTCGGTCAACATCGTGATCAACTAACCAATCAATGGCTGACTTTTTACTATCCTCTGCCAAAGCATCAAAGGCCATGTGAAAGACAATTTGCATACCACTGGAAGCAGCAATCAATTGTTCCATAGCATCCTCGTCCAAATCTCCATCCTTAGTCAAAGCTCCAAATGCTACGCCGTCAACACCCAATTTTTGAGCTTGAAATAAATCAGCTTCCATCATCTTAATCTCTAAATCGTTATATACAAAATCTCCACCACGAGGACGGATCATTTCAACAACAGGAACGGATTTTTCTTGAAGATATTTAGTAGCTTCTTGTAAAACGCCAAAACTTGGAGTAGTACCTCCAACAGCTAGATTATCATTTAATTCAATTCGATTAGCACCCTTTAAAACAGCAGCAGGAATCTTAGTGAAATTTTCTACAGCAACTTCTTTATAAATAATGTTCAACCCCTCTTTTTTTCAGTATCTTTATTCTAACAATTTTGAACAAAAAAAGAACGTCCGAAGACGTCCAATATGTTATACAAAACTTTTGATTCCAAAGTATGCGATGACAATGATTGCCAAGACGATACGATACCAACCAAAGGCTTTGAAGTCGTTACGTTTGATATAATCAAGCAAGAACTTGATAGAAGCGTAAGCAACGATGAATGAAACTAATGTACCAACAAGTAGGATAATAGTTTGGTCTCCGGTGAAAGTATTGCCCTTCATGAAATACTTACCAATCTTCAAAAGACTAGCACCAAACATAGTTGGAATAGCTAAGAAGAATGAGAACTCAGTTGCGACAAAACGAGAAGTACCAACTGTCATACCACCCAAAATAGTTGCTCCAGAACGAGAAGTACCAGGAACTAATGATAAGACTTGGAAAAGACCAATTGTAAAAGCAGTTTTGTATGAAAGCTGATCAAGGTCTTCAACTTGAGGACGTTTATTCTTCAACCAATTTTCGACGACAATGAATAAAATACCATAAATTAACAATGTGGCAGAAATAACTTGCCAGCTAGTAAGATGAGCATCCATCCAGTCGTTTAAAGGAAGTCCAATAACTACTGAAGGTATGATAGCAACCAAAACTTTGAACCAGATACTCCAAGTTTGATTTTTCTCACGGTGATTTTTTTTAGGTGAGAAAGGGTTCAACTTGTGGAAGTAAATGAGGATAACCGCTAAGATTGCCCCGAATTGAATAACTACCATGAACATATTGATAAAAGCTGTAGATTCATTTAATTTGATGAATTCATCAGCTAAATACAAGTGTCCAGTTGAACTGATAGGTAGAAATTCTGTAAAACCTTCGATAATACCCAAAATGATGGTTTTAATAATTTCAATGAACATGATTAATAATATTCTCCTGAGTTAAATTTGGAACTAGATAAAGTGTACACAAACACACTCAGGAATGGAAATTTTATTTTCTAAAGGTGTTAGATTTCCTTTGTTAGGATTACGTTTGAAAATTGTCAAATCGTCACTGTCTTGGTTAGCAGCTAACAAATATTTTTCAGAAGGATCTAATTCAAAATCACGAGGTCCTTTACCGTTAGTTGAAACTGTGTTGAGTTTCTTTAGGCGGTCACCATTCTTATCAACACTGAAAGTAGCAATGGTATCAGCACCACGAGTTGAAACATATAAGAATTTACCGTCTTTTGAGATACGGATAGCAGCAGTAGTGTTCTTTTGTTCATCTTTAGCAGCATCAACTTCATCAACTAATGTCAAACCAGCAGTTTCTGCATCGTATTCCATAACTAAAACTTTTGAAGCTAATTCGCAGGCAACGTAAACGATAGGTTTTGTTGGGTGGAAGACTAGGTGTCTTGGAGCGTATCCAGCTGGAGCAATGTAGTTGTTCATTAGTTTTGGTTCTTTAGGGTCGTCAATGTTGTAAATATAAATACGGTCAGCACCGTAATCACAAATAATCAATTTGCCATCGGGAGTTAAAGCACTGAAGTGAGGCTTTGATTGATCTTGTTCGGCACGTGGACCATGACCTTCAAATTTAACTTCTGAATAGTGTTCGATTTTGCCATCGTCAGTTAAATGGTCGATCTTTACTTTGCTCAAGTGGAAGTAGGCACTGAAAATCAAATTGCGACTAGGGTCAAATTTAACGTAAGAGGGGGAAGTTTCCTCTGAGAAATCCTCATCCAATAATTTAGGCTCGTTGTTGATATCGTAAACAACAATACCACCACGATCGTCTTTTTTAGCTAAAGCAATCAATTTCATATCATTAGTTACATCGACATAAGTAGGTCCATTTAATTCGACCAAAACTTTAGGTGTAGTCATTTCGCCAGTTTCTGAGTCGAAGTCAGCAGAATAGACACCTTTACCTGTCTTTTTTGTGTAACCGCTTAAAAGAAGCTTTTCAATCATTACAATTCCTCCAAATAATGTATAGTATTATAATATACAGTATAATCTTTGTATAAAATTTTTGGGGAGCAATCTATGCGAGAAACACCGGAAAAAAATAAAAGTTGGTTTTATAAATGGTTCTTAAACAACCAATTGACGGTGATTTTGATTAATATTTTTTTAGTATTTTTGATTATATTTTTATTTTCAAAAATCAGTTTCGTTTTCCAACCAGTCGGACAAATTTTGGGAATTATTATGCCACCGGTCATCTTGGCCTTGGTATTGTATTATTTGATTAATCCGCTGATCAATGTTTTGGAAAATAAACTTCACGTTAATCGGATTATTTCAATTGCCTTTGTTTTTATTATTATTTTGGCATTATTGATTTGGGGCGTTATGTCTCTGATTCCCTTCGTACAAAGCCAAATTGATTCATTAGTCAAAAATTGGCCACAGTACTGGGATTCATTGAATAAGAGTTTGCAGAATATGTTCTCTGACCCTAAGCTTCACCTGGTTAAGGAACGTTTAGCTGCAACTAATGCCAGTATCACGAAGAATTTTGAGAAGTCTATGAGTCATGTTTTGCCACAAACGATGAATAACTTAAGTTCAGCAGTAAGTGTCTTGACGAATGTTGTCATGATTTTATTGACGGCGCCATTTATCTTGTTCTTTATGTTAAAGGACGATAAGAAGTTTAAAGTGTCAGTCGTTAAATTCGTTCCTAATCGTTTGAAGAAGTCAGTTAGCGATATGCTTTCAGAAATCAGTCAGGCTTTGAGTTCCTACATTACTGGTCAGTTGACGGTAGCCTTCTGGGTTGCGGTCATGTTCTTTGTTGGGTATCTGATCATTGGTCAGCGATATGCCTTGATTTTAGGTATCGTTGCCGGAATTTTAAACTTGATTCCTTATATTGGTTCAGCTCTAGCATTGATTCCATCACTGGTCATTGCGGCTTTCATTGCTCCATCAATGGTTATAAAAGTATTGATCGTCTTTGCTGTCGAGCAGACGATAGAAACACGTGTTATTTCACCGATTATTGTTGGTAATAAGATGCAAATGCATCCTGTAACGACAATTCTAGTTTTATTAGTTTCAGCTGGATTGTACGGTTTAATAGGGATGATTGCTGGTATACCAATCTTTGCTATTTTAAAGATTATTTGTACAAGAATCTTCAATTGGTTCAAACGTAATTCTTCTTGGTACGATGAAGAAGATGTTGAACCACTTGATGAAACGACACCTGCAAAAGATACAGAAACTTCGAAGAAAAATCACAAATAATTCAAAAACCATTGTCTAGACCGTACAAATCGTATATAATGTTTTATGAGTTTTGGGGTTATTTGTTTTTCTCAGAAGTGATTTTGACAAAAGCAAGTAAACAAGAGGCTATACTAGCGCATGTCCTTGCTGTGATGTTCACCGAGGTCATGCGCTTTTTGTTTATGTAAAAGGAGATTAAATAATGACGAACCATATTGCGCTTTACGAACCATTGATGCCAGCTAATACTGGTAACATCGCTAGAACTTGTGCAGGAACTAACACTAAATTACATTTGATCAGACCTTTAGGTTTCAATACTGACGATGCTCACATGAAACGTGCTGGTTTAGATTACTGGGAAAAGGTTGACATTACTTATCACGATGATTTAGATGATTTTTTGCAATCAATTCCTGATGATAAGTATCTATACTTAATTACAAAGTTCTCAGATAAGATTTACAGTGATCAAGATTTTTCAGATACTTCAGTTGACCATTATTTCTTGTTCGGTAAAGAAACAACTGGTTTGCCAGAGGATTTCATGCGTCGTAATCCTGAAAAATGTTTGAGAATTCCGATGAGTGATAATATTCGTGCATTGAACTTATCTAACAGTGCAGCTTTGGTTATTTACGAAGCCGTACGTCAACAACATTTTGCTGGTTTAGAATTAAGTCATCATTATGAACATGATAAATTAGATTAGGAGAAAAGCTATGAAAATTAATAAAGGTGCAGTTAGTGTTCAAGCATTTCATTACGATGTTGAATCACCAAGTGCTGATGAGAAGAGTACTTTAAATATTAGTATTGAGCATCCTGAATTTAAAGATGAGAACGGGCAACCTATGAATGAGGACGAAGGAAAGATTTTCCAAGTTGTTATTCCTTTTGAAATTCATATGAAAGATGCTCCTTTTAAGGTTTCAGGATTAGTCGGACAAGTAGTTCAACCAGTAGGTTTCCACGGTGAAGCAGAAGACCTAGATGGCAAGCAAGTTCAACAGATTTCTCGTTCAGCAGTTGAGTACATTGAAACATTAACTTATCAAGTTACTAGCGTAACGTTGAACCATGGTGTTTCATTGAACTTTACTAAAGATGCTGAAATCAAGCCTAATAATGAAGAAGATAAATAAACAGTCCTTGCGGGCTGTTTTTTTTAATGTTCAAAAAAGGTATAATTTTAGATGATTACTTTTAAATTCATGTGAGGTACTTATGGTTAAAAAAAAGGCAAGTTCAAGGCCTAGAAAGAGTAAAAAAACCGTTGATAATTCACGGCTGATTAGATCTCTAGTCAGTTTAGTGTGGATAATCTTGGCGATTCTAGGCTTATTCAAGTTTGGTCTCGTTGGTAAGACTTTCGATAATATTTATCGGATTTTTGTCGGGGATAGTTATCCAGTATTATTGATTATCAGTATCGTTGTAGCGGCGTTCATCATTGCTACTGGGCGATTCCCATTGTTGTCGCCCAAACGAAATTTTGGTTTTTTGTTTGTTTATTTAGGAACATTAATAATTTTACACGGCATTTTCTTTTCCAGTATGTCGCTATATCACAATTATAATCTCGTCACATGGAATACTTTGTCCGCCGATATAACGCAAGTTGATGTCGATGGATCAGTCGGTGGAGGGATGATAGGTTCGTATCTATACAGTTTCTTCATGCCGATGTTTTCAAGTGTGGGAACGTATTTTGTTACTGCTTTAATTATTTTTATTGGAATTTTGATGTTATTAAACGTTACGATGAAACAAGTTTCGGTTGTAACGACTGATATTTTAGTTTCTTTAAAGCATCTGGCTCTAAAAATTAAGGATGTTTTAGTTGGTCATTACAGTAATTATGTTGATCAAAAGAAGACCCAGAAGGTTTCGCTTAACTCTGATAAGCCTAAAAAGCCTACTCCAATAGTAAGAGATGACAATAAAACTGAGGATGGCTTCAATAGTTTTGCTGAGGATAAAAAAGAAGATCTGCCAGATGACTTTGAAATTGAAGGGGCACCAAAGCCTCCAACAAAACCAGTTTCAGAAGCTACAGTAGTCTCGAAACCATATGGAATCGATGGCACGAAGGATAAAGATTTGCCAGATCCAGTCGGTTACAAGAAAGCTGAGTCAGTTAATAATGACGGCTACGTGTTGCCTTCAGTCGATTTGTTGAAACAAGTACCACAGACTGATCAGACTTCAGAAGTTCATTTGATTGAAGAAAATAAAGACAAGTTACGTCAGACTTTCAAGAGTTTTGGAGTCGATGTTGAAGTTAAGAAAGCTAGTTTGGGACCAACTATTACAAAATATGAAGTTCAACCAGCAGTCGGCGTTAAGGTAAGTAAAATTGTCAATTTAGCAGATGACTTAGCTTTAGCCTTGGCTGCCAAAGATATTCGTATTGAAGCGCCAATCCCCGGGAAACCATTTGTTGGTATCGAAGTACCTAATAAGACGATTTCAACAGTTTCCTTTAAAGATATTACCGAGAATCAAAAGGATAAAACGCATCCGTTAGTTGTTCCACTTGGTAAGGATGTTTCTGGTAACATTATTGAAGCAAATATTACTAAAATGCCCCATTTGTTGATTGCCGGTTCCACTGGTAGTGGTAAGTCTGTAGCTATCAATACGATTATTACGGGTATTTTGATGAAGGCTAAACCCAACGAAGTTAAATTGATTTTGATTGATCCGAAGATGGTTGAATTAAACGTTTATAACGGTATTCCGCATTTATTAATTCCAGTAGTTACTGATGCTAGACGAGCTGCTGGAGCGTTACAAAAAGCTGTTAAAGAAATGGAACGCCGTTATAAATTGTTTGCGGAAACTAGTCATCGTAATATTGGCGAGTATAACGCCGACGTTGATAAGTTCAATGAAACAGCAGCTGACGAAGACAAGATGGAACGATTACCGTTTATTGTCGTTATCGTTGATGAATTGTCTGACTTGATGATGGTAGCTGGACATGAAGTTGAAGCTGCAATCGTTCGTTTAGCTCAAATGGCACGTGCGGCTGGATTGCATATCATTATCGCTACGCAACGTCCGTCAGTTGATGTTATTACTGGTCTGATCAAAGCTAATATTCCATCAAGAATGGCCTTTGCCGTTTCCAGTGGGGTCGACTCTAGAACTATTTTGGACTCAGTGGGGGCAGAGAAGCTCTTAGGACGTGGCGATATGCTTTTCCAACCAATCGGGAAGAGTAAGCCAGTTCGACTTCAGGGAGCTTATATTTCCGAATCAGAGGTTGAAAATGTTGTGAAATTTGTTAGTGAACAACAAGAAGCGCACTATGATGAAGAAATGATTCCTACTGATATCGAAGAAGGTGCTAGCGACAGTGATAAGCCAGAAGATGAATACTGGGATGATGCAGTCGATATGATAGTTAAAGGACAGTCAGCCAGTGTTTCCATGCTTCAAAGAAGATTCGCTATCGGTTATAATCGAGCTGCAAGAATGGTCGATGAGATGGAAAATAAGGGCATCGTGGGGCCTTCAGAGGGTAGTAAGCCACGGAAGGTATTGATTACTCCCGAACAATTAGAAACAATAAGAAAAAATCAGGTGAAAAATTGAGAAAAACATTAGCAAAGAATATTTTCTTAAACATAAATCCAATCAAAAAATTCCGAACTATTAAAATTCAAGTTGATTTTCTTCGTCCTTTGAAGAAAGAAGAAACTACTAGTCGTCGTCTATTGGCTAACGTTATGTCCAATTCAACGGCTAATTATCCTAGTTTTCGATCGATAAATGACCGTGAGATGGAGTTGTATGGTTCAGAGATCAATGTCTTTACGCGTAATCTGTTGAATTTTAATGACTTAGCTTTCAGCATTGAATTTGCTGATCCTAAGTTTTTGATTGATGGTCAAACACAAATTAAAGACAACCTAGAATTGTTGAATGAAATAATTTTTAAACTAAATTTAATGGGACAGAAGTTTGATCAAATTGCCTTTGACACAGAAAAACGCAATTTGATGTCTAATTTGGTTTCTATTCAAGATAATCAGGATTTAGTCAGTACACTTGGATTAACTAAGTTGATTTATCAAAACAATCCTGATCGTCAGGTACCAATTTTTGGAAATATTGACCAATTGAATGCTTTAACTAATGAACAATTGTTAAAAATGTATCGAGATGTGATTAAAAACGATACCGTTGTGATCAATGTTGTTGGAAATGTCGATGAAGAAAAATTTGCTGAAGATATTTTAACTAGTGGCTTTTATACTCAAATGAATAATGAACGTCTAGATTTGAAAATTGAATTCGATAAGTTCAATCAATTAATTACCAATCCAGCTGAAAAAATTGAACATAAGCATCTTAATCAGAGTCGAATTGCTTTAGCCTACGCAACTGAAGGTGTATCTAAAAAGTTCAATCGTTTGGCACCTCAGATCATGAACTTGATTTTGGGTGGCGATGATCAATCACAATTGTTCCAACAAGTCCGAGAAAAAAATAGTTTAGCTTATTCGGTCTCCAGTACCTATCAGCCTTTGAGTCATTTGGTTACGATTCAAGCTGGATTAGATGCTGATTCAGTTCAAAAGGCGTTGGACTTGATCAACCAGCAAATTGAGTTCATTAAAAATGGTAAGTTTAGCGATAATCAAGTTGAACACGCCCAAAAAGTCATGGTGACAAGACGAAAGATAGCAACTGATTCGATTCAGTACTACATCATGCGCAGTATTTGGGAAACTGTTTATCCTAAAACACTTTTGAGCGATGAACAATTTCAAACGGAATTAGATAATTTAGATCGTGAACATATTGCTAGCGTAGCCAACAATTTGCATGCTATTGCACAATATCAGTTGATTGGAGATTCAAATGACTGAGAAGTTAGAAAAACAAACAAAGAAATTAAATAATGGTTTACAGATTACTGTCGTACCAATGTCTGGCTTTAACCAAGTTTATGGTTTGGCGATGGCCAATTTTGGATCAGTAGATACGAAAACGAAGCAGGGAACATTGCCAGCTGGGATTGCTCATTTTATTGAACATAAATTGTTTGCTAAGCCTAACTATGACGTGTCGGAAAAATTTGCCCAATATGGTGCTAATTCCAATGCCTACACTAGTTACACAAAGACTGCTTATTTGTTCCAAACCTTAGACAATCCTTATGATAATTTGAAAATCTTGTTAGATTTAATTCAGAATCCATACTTTACCGATAAAAATGTTGCTTCTGAGCGTGGCATCATTGATCAAGAAATTCAAATGTATCTCGATATGCCCGAATGGGTCCTAGAACAAAGGATTCTTGGCCAACTATATCCCAATGATCCGATTGCAGAAGACATTGCCGGATCAAGCGAGTCATTGCAACAAATCAATCGTGAAAACTTATTAGCTACATATCAACAAAATTATCGTCCGGATAATATGAACTTAGTTTTAGTTGGTGATGTAGATTTTGAAAAAGTTGAAAAGATTGTTGAGAATTCTAATTTTCATCAAATCGATACGCCGTTGCAAAAAGTTAATCGTCAATTTCAACCAATTGGTCAAGGTGGCTTTGAGACGATGGACATTAGTCAAGCCCGTAGCGCCTATGGAATCAGAATCGATACAGAAATGTCTGGGTACGATTTAGTAAAGAAACAATTTGAATTAAATATGATTATGGAGACTTTGATAGGGGAATCTTCTAAAAATTATCAAGAAATGAGTAATTCAGGTCTAATTGATGATAGTTTTTCTTATAATGTAGTTGCAGAAAATAACTATTGTTTTATCATAATTAGTGGGTCAAATAATGATCCTGAAAAATTTCAAGCATATCTACGTAATCACTTATCTTATAACTCATTAAAAGAAGTTCTAACAGATACCAAATTTGAAAGAATTAAACGTGATGCGATCGGTTCTTACTTGTTTGCTCAAAACTCACCTGAGGCGATTGCTAATCAGATGGCTGAACTTTATTTTTATGACGTCGATTATTTAGAATTGATCAATTTGATTGATTCAATCAAAAAAGATGATGTCTTAATGATTGCAGAGAAATTTTTAAAAGATAATAACAGCACTTATTACAATCTTTTACCAAGTAGGAAGTAAACTATGTATGCATTAGTTATGGGAAGTTCCGGTGACATTGGCGCAAGTAGTGCTAAGAAGCTAGCTCAAAAAGGCTGGTCATTATATTTGCACTACAACAAAAACCGCGAACGGATTGAAAAGTTACGCACCGAGCTTGTGGAAAAATATCCAAAACAGGATTTTATTCCTATTAAGTTCAATATGGAACAAGATTCAGTTGAACAATTGACTAGTCAGATTTTTGGACTGGATGCGATAGTCTTTGCTCAAGGTAATACTTACTATAAGCTGTTAGTTGATATTTCCGAAAAAGAAATCGATTCTTTGTGGAATATCCATGTGAAGTTGCCTATCTTGATTTTGCAGGCATTACAAGACAAGTTAGCAAAGACACATCATGGACGAATCGTTTTTATTGGGTCAATTTATGGAAAAATTGGTTCGGCGATGGAAGTGGTATATAGTACCGTCAAAGGAGCGATGTCGTCATTTGCGGATGCGTATGCTAAAGAAGTAGCTTCCTTAGGGATTTCCGTAAATGTCGTTGCTCCTGGTGCCGTCAATACAAAAATGAATACTCAAGAATTTTCTAACGAGGATCTTGAAAACGTTAAAGATGAAATTCCAGCAGATAGATTAGCAAATCCTGATGAAATAGCTGATTTGGTTAGTTATTTGGTTAATATCAAATCAAATTATTTAACGGGACAAACAATTTATTTTGCAGGCGGTTGGTTGCTGTAAGCTCGCTAGTAGTTAGATAATAATATATGTTATACTTAGAAAAATTAGTTAATCGGTGGTAAATAATGGACGAAATTGGCCAAAAATTAAGAAATGCTCGTATCAAAAAAGGATACACAATTGATGATTTACAACAAATCACAAAAATTCAAAAAAGGTATTTGATTGCTATTGAAGAAGGTCAATTTGATCATCTTCCTGGTGATTTCTATGTCAGAGCTTTCATCAAGCAATATTCTGATGCTGTTGGTATTTCAAGTGATGACTTGTTGGAAGAATACAAGTCTGATATTCCTAATGCACAACCTACGCAAGAAACTGCTCCTGAAGAGACTAAGACTAGAAGTATCAAGGAAGAATCAAATTCTTTCTTCTCTAACTTGGGTAACTATATTCCTCAAATTGTCGTTGGTATTATAGTTGTCGTTATTATTGGGGTAATCGCTTTTGGTATGATTCACAGAAACCAAAGCTCATCAAGTGTAACGATTCCAAAGGATAATACTGAACAAACAACTAAAAAAGCCAAGAAGACAACTAAGAAGAAGGCTGCTAAGAAGACTGAAACTAAGTCTAAAGAGACAGCTGTTAAGGAGTCTGACACTGAAGGGACATATACGATCACAAACGCCCCAAGTGATGGACTAAAAGTTGTTGTTGAAGGTAGCAACGGTCAAGCTTGGATTCAATTCAAGGAAGGCGACAACACTACTTGGCAACAAGCTCTTAGTGCTGATGAAAAGAAAGAAACTACTGTTCCTAGCGACACAACGACTTTCACTATTCAAACGGGTAACGTTAATAATACTAAGGTTACGATCGATGGTAAGGACGTTGACTTGTCTAAATCACAAAGTGGCGACACAATCGTTAAAACTTTGACATTTAATATTGAAAAATAAAATAATGGTGTCTAATCTTTATGGGTAGGCACCATTATTTTGTCAAAATTAGTATTCTTGGAGGATTTTTCAATGGTTTGGAATGTACCAAATAAATTAACCATGTTACGGATTATTTTAATTCCGGTCTTTATTATTTTATTAGCCTTTAATTGGAGCGGCTTAGGTGATATTTACGTCGCCAATGATTTGATTCCAGTCAATCATGTTTTAGCAACGGTTGTCTTCATCGTTGCCTCATTGACAGACTTGTTGGATGGTAAGATTGCTCGTAAGTATCATTTAGTATCCAACTTCGGTAAGTTTGCCGATACCTTAGCTGACAAAATGCTCGTTATGACAGCATTTATTTTCTTAGTTAGCTTCAAAATGGCTCCAGCTTGGGTCGTTGCGATTATCGTTTGTCGTGAATTGGCTGTTACTGGTTTAAGAACTATCGTTTTGGAAGTTGGTGGTAAGGTCATGGCTGCTCAAATGCCTGGTAAGATCAAGACTACAACTCAAATGTTAGCTATCATTTTCTTATTGATGCACAATATTTTCTTCTCCGCTATCAATATTCCAATTGGAGAAATTTTCTTATATATCTGTTTGATTTTCACTATTTATTCAGGTGCTGATTACTTTATTCAAAGTAAAGATATTTTCAAATCTTAATACGTAATTTGAAAGAGAGAGCAATGAAAAAAGAGATAGATTTTTTAAAGACGATTGAACAATTAGACTTTGAAGAGGGAATTCCAGAAGACTTTAAAGACTTTCCTAAGCAGACGGTTAATTTGTTGAAGCAGACTCATTTGAAGATTACTGCGGCAGAAAGTTTAACCGCTGGAATGTTTCAAGCGACTGTTGCGACAATTCCAGGTGCTTCGAACGTCTTCGATGGTGGCTTCGTCACTTATGCTGATTCTATCAAGGTGAAGTTATTGGGGATGGATCCGCAATTGATTGAAGATAATACCGTCGTCAGCGGACCAGTAGCTTTGGCAATGGCCAAATTGTCTGCAGAAAAAGTCGAAGCTGATATCGGTGTCGGTTTCACAGGTGTTGCCGGTCCTGATCCATTGGAGGGAAACCCCGTGGGAACAGTCTTTATTAGTGCTTATAATCGTACAAATAACGAAAAAATTGTTAAAGAATTTCATTTTTCTGGGTCGCGTCAAGCAATCCGTGAAAAGTCAGTCCTTTGCGGATTTGCTCTCGTTCAAGAAATAATATAACGAACAAACATTTGTTCGCTTTTTTCTTGCTTTTTTGATGAATTACTAATAATATAACTAGTGATGAATGCATTAGGAGGAAAGCAATTTGGCTAAAGATGAACGACAAAAGGCTTTGGATGTAGCCTTAAAGAAGATTGAAAAGGATTTTGGTAAGGGTGCCATTATGAGAATGGGTGACGATTTAAATACTCAGATCTCAACTGTTTCTAGTGGTTCACTTGCACTTGATAATGCATTGGGTGTCGGTGGCTTCCCACGCGGAAGAATCGTAGAAATTTATGGACCTGAAAGTTCTGGTAAAACAACCGTTGCATTACATGCCGTTGCTGAAGTTCAAAAGCAAGGTGGTACTGCAGCATATATTGATGCTGAAAATGCCATGGACCCCGCTTATGCAACTGCCTTGGGTGTTAATATTGATGACCTATTGTTGTCACAACCCGATACAGGTGAACAAGGATTAGAGATTGCTGATGCTTTGGTATCTAGTGGTGCGGTCGATATCGTCGTTGTCGATTCAGTTGCTGCTTTGGTTCCACGTGCTGAAATTGAAGGTGAAATGGGAGATTCCCACGTTGGTCTTCAAGCTCGATTGATGTCACAAGCTTTGCGTAAATTGTCTGGTTCAATCAACAAGACTAAGACGATTGCACTTTTCATTAATCAAATCCGTGAAAAAGTTGGTATTATGTTCGGTAATCCAGAAACTACTCCTGGTGGTCGTGCTTTGAAGTTTTATTCAACGATTAGACTAGAAGTACGTCGTGCTGAACAGATTAAAGACGGTACAGATGTAATTGGTAACCGTACTAAGATCAAAGTTGTTAAGAACAAGGTTGCTCCACCATTCAAGATTGCTTTGGTAGATATTATGTATGGTCATGGTATTTCTCAAACTGGTGAGTTAGTCGACATGGCTGTTGATAAGGACATTATCGATAAGAGTGGTTCATGGTACTCATACGGTGATGAACGAATCGGCCAAGGTCGTGAAAATGCCAAGACTTATCTAGCAAATAATCCTGACAAGATGGAAGAAATCAAGCAAAAGGTTCGTGCCGCTTATGGTATGGATGGCAAGCCAGAGGATGAAGAAACTTCTGACGATGCCAAAGACGATAAGAGTAAAGATTCAAAAAAAGATGAGAAGTCGACCAAAAAAGGTGACGAAGCTCTAGATTTGAATCTCGACACTGATAAAAAAGAAAATAAATAAGAGAAAGAGGCCAATTGTGTCTCTTTTTTTCTTTTTAGTTGGTTGACAGGCGATATTTATTCTATAATATTAAGTTGTATGTAATAATCTGCAACATTTAAAATTTTTACAAACACATTTTTAAAAGCAAATATGGAGGTGATGGCATGTATCCTGCTATCATAACCTTCTCTTTCGCTCTAGTAACATTAATTGTGGGTGTCCTTTTCGGATATGCTCTCTGTAAAGACTCCTATGAGAAAAAACTTTCACAAGCTAAACAAACTGCTGAAGACATTGTTTCTGATGCTAAAAAGGCCGCTAAGTCTTTGAAGAAAGAAACATTGCTTGAAGCAAAAGATGAAATTCATCAATATCGTGAGAAACAAGAAGATGAATTGAAGGAACGTCGTAAAGATATTCAGAAACAAGAGAATCGTGTGCTTGAAAGACAAGACATTTTGGATAAAAAAGACCAAACGCTTGAAAAACGTGAGGACAATATCGAGCATAATGAGAATAATCTTACAGCGCGCCAACAAAAACTTGATGAAAAAGCTAAACAATTGACTAAAACTCTTGAAGAACAGCAAGCGGAGCTGGTAAGAGTAAGTAACTTGACTCGTGAACAAGCGAGAAAAATCATTCTTGATAAATTAAATAAAGAATTGGTTCATGAACGTGCCAAAATGATTAAGGAAAGTGACGAACAAGCTAAGCAAACTTCAGAAAAGGATGCTAAAGCTTTGATCGTTGCGGCAATTCAAAGAAGTGCAGCTGATACTGTCTCAGAATCGACCGTTACAACCGTTACATTGCCTAATGAAGACATGAAGGGGAGAATCATCGGTCGCGAGGGTAGAAATATCCGGACTATCGAAGCGTTAACGGGGGTTGACTTGATAATTGACGATACTCCAGAAGCAGTTGCATTAAGTGCTTATGATCCGGTCAGACGAGAAATTGCTCGTATGGCCTTGGAGAAATTGATTGAAGATGGAAGAATTCATCCAGCTCGTATCGAAGAAATGGTCGATAAAGCTAGAAAAGAAATGGATGATCACATTCGTGAAGTCGGTGAACAAACGGTTTATAGTTTGGGCATCAGCTCGATGAATCCTGATTTAATCAAGATTATTGGACGTATGGAATATCGTACAAGTTATGGTCAAAATGTTTTGAATCACTCAATTGAAGTCGCTAAATTATCCGCTGTAATGGCTTCAGAATTGGGTGAAGATGTTATGTTAGCAAAACGAGCAGGTTTATTACACGATATCGGTAAAGCTATCGATCGTGAAGTTGACGGTTCCCACGTAGAAATAGGTGTGGATATCGCAACTAAGTATAAAGAGCCAGAAGTAGTCGTTAATACGATTGCTTCACATCATGGGGATGTTGAACCAACATCATTAATTGCAACAATCGTTGCAGCGGCTGATGCAATTTCCGCATCGCGTCCTGGTGCTAGATCAGAATCGATGGAAAATTACATTCACCGTCTTGAAAAATTGGAAGAAATTTCCGATAAGCATGAAGGTGTTGATCACAGTTATGCCATTCAGGCTGGTCACGAGATTCGTGTCATGGTCAAACCTGAACAAATTTCTGACGACCAAGCTGCAATTTTGGCTCGAGATATTAAAGGTGAGATTGAAGATAACCTTGAATATCCAGGACATATTAAAGTTACAGTTGTTCGTGAAGTCAGAAAAGTTGAATTAGCAAAATAATAATTATTGAGGGGTGTATCAAAAGATACGCTCTTTTTTTATTTTCTTTTAGATTGTGGGTCTGGTATTGTATAATTGTTCTATTAATGGAAAGTGAGTTTTTCTAAAATGTCGGTTATGTTTAATGTAATAGTAAAATTATTTTTGACGATGATCCTATCGGCTGCAATAACTCCTTTCGTAGTGAAATTAGCCTATATTTTAGGAGCTGTGGATAAACCAAATGCTCGGCGAGTAAATATTAAGCCAATGCCCACGATGGGTGGACTGGCTATTTTTATTGCGTTTAATTTCTCGACGTTTGTGTTATTGCGCGAACAATTTCCTACTCATGAGTTGTTTAGCGTTTTCTTAGCTGAATGTATCATTATTTTGACGGGGATCATTGATGATATCAGAGAATTATCACCTAAGGCCAAGTTGGCTGGAATACTGGCTGCTGCTTTAGTGATTTACTTCTTAGCTGGAATCAGAATGAATGAGGTCACGTTACCGATTTTTGGCTCATTCCAATTGGGTTGGTGGAGTTTGCCAATTACTATCATTTGGATTATTGCCATCACTAATGCGGTCAACTTAATTGATGGACTGGATGGTTTGGCGACGGGGGTTTCAATCATTGCGCTGTTTACTATGGGAGTTATGGCATATTTCTTCTTGAATATGACTAACGTCTACGTAGCAATTTGGATTTTTGCGATGGTAGCGGCATTGATTGGTTTCTTGCCTCATAATTTCCATCCGGCCAGTATTTTTCTAGGTGATACTGGTTCACTCTTTATTGGTTTTATGATGGCGGTATTCTCTTTAAAGGGATTAAAAAACGTAACTTTTATTAGTTTGCTGATGCCAGTCGTTATTATGGGTGTGCCAATTACAGATACTGTTTATGCAATTTTAAGAAGATTATTGAATAAAAAGCCAATTATGCAAGCTGATAAGCACCATTTGCACCACCGTTTGATGCAATTGGGATTGTCGCATCGTCAAACTGTTTTGGTAATTTATGGATTATCATTAGTTTTCGCCTTTATATCATTGCTTTATCCACTATCAACCTTGTGGGGAAGTATTTTATTGACGATAGGCGTTTTGATTGGTTTGGAATTATTTATTGAATCGATTGGATTACTTGGTGATGATCGCCAGCCATTGTTACGAGCAATTCAAAGATTTGTTAAACGAATGGAAAAGAAAGATTAGCAAGCGCCGTTATAGCGCCTGCTTTTTTTGTCTCTAGAGTATTTCCACAAATCAAAGACCCGATAAAGATTGAGTTCCACCGCTTGTAGGTAGTATATATACTTATATCCCTTTAAATTGAAACCGAGGAGAATTCAAAATGGAATTAAGTGAACAATTAAAGAAGTATCGCAAGCAAAAGAATTTAACGCAACGAGAATTAGCCTTGAAATTAAATGTTTCCGACAAGACGATCTCAAGTTGGGAAACGGGGAGAACTTATCCGGATATTTCGTTGTTGATCAATTTAAGCTCCATTTTGGAAATTTCCTTAGATGAATTTTTAAAAGGAGACTTTGAAACGGTGGAGAAAATTGATAAGGATTTAAAGTTAAAGCGAGTTTACAAAAAATGGTTGATTGCTGTTTTAGTGGTGGGAGTCATCTTGATAGGTGGTGGATTTTTTCTATCAACGTATCAATACAAAAATGCTACGGTTGACCGATTTAACCCTCTGTTAGAAACTAAAATAGGTTATGCAGCTTTGCCGACTGAAAAGACTGCCATTGCTTCGGATTATGAGACCATGAAGGATTCTCATGGTAAAACCAAAAAGATTTTAGGTTCACCATACAAAAATATGGTCGTGACTGATGATGCTTGGGGAAATTCATCGTTTTTGACTTTTTACGGTGGCTTGGCACCTAAGGACAAAACTTATGCAATGGTAAGACATCGCGGTAGTTACGTTTCAAAAATTAACTTTGTCGATTGGGATTCGATACCTAAGTCTATTCGAAATAATATGTTCCAAGATTATAGTGAATATCGACAAATGTATCAGATGTACAAAGAAGGTCAAAAGGATTATCAAGGAAAGGGTAATGACAGTCCAGTTTTTACCGTTCAAACAGGAAAATATTAAAAAAATCCGATTCGAAATTTACTCGAATCGGATTTTTAGTTGGCTTCAATTGGAACTTGTTTGTAAGTCTTTTGAGTTTCTTTTAGTTGAATTTGATTTTGGAATAAGTCTTTGATGTTTTGAACAGCTTCTTCAACAATGTTCAAATCCAAATATATTTCGCATTTAACGTCAGCTGTGAATTGATTGTTTTCCAAATTGATTTTCTCATTTTTAGCGTAGTTATCAAACTTGTCGAACAAATGATAAGGAATTGTTAATTCAAAACCTTGTTGAATGCGATTTTCGACTAATCCAATTTCTTTGACTGCTTCAGCAGTGGTTGAAGAGTAGGCTCTGATTAAGCCACCAGCACCTAATTTAATACCACCGAAGTATCTTGTGACGACAACAGCCACATTTTGTAAGTTTTGTTGCTGAAGAACATTCAAGATAGGAGAACCGGCAGTACCACTAGGTTCACCATCATCAGACATCCGTTCGATCAGGACATTTTCTTTGACGATAAAGGCTGTACAGTTGTGAGTAGCACCCGCTTCTTGTTGACGAATTTTTTTGATAAATTCATTGGCCTCGGCTTCAGAAAAGACTTGTGCAATGTGGGCGATGAAACGTGATTTTTTGATATCTTTTTCGTGACTGCCAGTTTGGGCGATTGTTTTATAATTTTCCAAAAATAGTGACTCCTTTGCGTAATTTTTTGTATGAATAAAATAAATGAATACTTAGGTGGTCGTGTACTCAATACGACTAGTTTGAATAATGAAGACTTAAACGAGTTACAAACACTAGGTGGTAAGTTATGTGATGCAACTTTTAGAAAGGACAATAAATTATTTTGTCGACGTTGCCTGATGGGAATCAAAAAATTGCCAATTGATTTTCAGTACTGTCGGCATTGCATTAATTTAGGAAAAATTCAGGTAGACGATAAGCTGATAATTACCCCGACAGACATCTCTTATCCAGCTCAGAATCAATATCTGCAATGGAATGGACAATTAACTGCAAATCAACGAAAAGGCGTTAGAGAGCTTTTAATTGCTTTTCAAAATAAACAAGATCATTTAGTTTGGGCAGTAACTGGTGCTGGCAAAATGGAAATGATTTTTCCTTTGATTGAGCAAGTGTTAATAGCAGGCCAGCGAGTAGCGATGTGTTCACCTCGAGTTGATGTTTGTATTGAATTGTTTCCACGGATCCAAGCAGTTTTTCCTAATACTTCAGTAGGTCTTTTTCACGGTAAAAGTGCGGAGAAGTATCATTTGACGCAAATTGCCATTATGACAGTTCATCAGTTGATCCGTTTTGAGCAAGGTTTTGACGTTTTGATAATCGATGAAGTGGATTCGTATCCCTTGGCAGGTAATGAAATGCTTCATAAGGCCATCTATAAAGCTAAAAAAACTGACGGTATGATCGTTTATTTGTCAGCCACGCCACCCAAAGAATTATTGCAGGATGTCCGCCAAGAAAAGATCACCTTGAGTAAATTGTATCAAAGATTTCACGGTCATCCACTCCCAGAGCCACAGTGTCATTTATTATTCAAAAAAATAAATTTTTTAGGTATTAATCCACAACTGCGTTATAAAATAAATCAAATGATTCATAATAAACAACGTTTTATGTTATTTTTTCCACAAATTCCAATTATGAAATCCTTTGCGAAACAATTAAAGAAATTATATCCAACATTAACCTTTGTCGATGTGAGTTCCAAGGATAAACAACGTTTGGAAAAAGTTCAACAATTTCGTGACCAAAAGGTTCAAGCAATTTTGACAACGACAATTTTGGAGCGAGGAGTTACTTTCAAAAAAATTACCGTGATAGTTTTAGAAGCACAGGCAAAAGAATTTACCAAGACGACTTTGATTCAAATAGCTGGACGGGCTGGACGAGGAAAGGATTCCTACGACGATGAAGTTCATTTTTACTATCAATACTATACAGAACAGATTCGTTTGGCTTGTAGAGAAATCAAATACTTAAATTGGCAGGCTAAGAAATGAAATGCCTTAATTGTGGTTTGGAAATAAATAATAATTTAAAAATATCAGAAATATTTTTGTTTAAAGCTAAGATACCAAATTATATTTGTCAACTATGTCGAAGTCAGCTGGCACCACTAATAGGACGCAATAACTGTCCACGTTGTGATAAGCCCGATATTGGGACAATTTGTCGCGATTGTCTGATGTGGGAAAAGAAATATCGGATAATCAATTGCCATCAAGCTTTGTTCGAGTATAATCAGTTCATACACAGCTACTTCAAGCTGTATAAGAGATATGGAGATGTCTTGTTAGCACGATTATTTTATCAAGATATAAAGAGATGGTCTTTGCAACACTCTTTTGATGTAGTTACATACATTCCTGCTAGCCCGAGTCATCTTCAAGCCCGAGGTTTTGATCCAGTTTATGAATTATATAAAGATATTTTTGATTTGAAAAAACTTTTTGCAAAAGTAGATGCTGACAAACCACAAGCACAAAAAAATCGTTTGGAGAGGCTGCAGACTCCACAGACTTTTTATCCTTTACCAGCATTAGAACAGATTCAAAGAAATCAAAGTATCTTGATACTAGATGATATCTATACGACTGGACGGACTTTAATGCATAGTCATGATATGTTTTTGCAAGCTGGCTTTACGAATATTTCAACATTTTCATTATCTAGGTAGTGAAAACGTTGTCATATAGGCGTAAGAATATTATAATTACATTAAAGAGATGTAAGGACACTCTTTAATTTCCTATCGTCGGAAGGAGAGATTATTATGTTAACTATTAATGTACGTGGTGAAAATATCGAAGTAACTTCATCAATTCGCGAATATGTCGAAAAAAGACTTTCCAAAATGGAAAAATACTTTAGTGATGGAAGCAACCCAATTGCTCATGTAAACTTGAAAACATACCCTTCAAAAGGTACAAAGGTTGAAGTAACAATTCCACTACCATACATCACATTGAGAGCTGAGGAAGTAAATGATGATTTGTATGCCGGAATCGATTTAGTTGTCGACAAGCTAGAAAGACAAGTAAAGAAATTCAAGACACGTGTAAATCGCAAGAGTCGCGAGGGCGGCAGTTTGAAGGATCTTCCTTTAGATGACATTACACCAAAGGATACAGAAGAGGACAAATCACAAATTGTTAGAACAAAGCGTTTATCATTGAAACCAATGGATGCTGAAGAAGCTGTTCTACAAATGGAAATGTTAGGCCATGAATTCTTTATCTTTGAGGATTCAGAAACAAATGGGGCAAGCATCGTTTATAAACGTAACGATGGTAAATATGGTCTAATTGAAACTAACGAATAAAAATAATTTTTAAGCTGAGGTGAATTGACATCTCGGCTTTTTTGTTGCCTTCAGTTGAATTGTAAAGCTTTCTTAACACAAAAAGGTCCATAAATGGTGTATCATTGTAATCCTGAAAAGTCTGTTTAATTGATATTAAGTTTAAAAGTTTAAAAATTAATGCTACTATTAAGAGTATGTTTATAACACTTAGGAGAGATATATTAATATGGCAAATCCACTAAGAAAATGGGTCGAAAGTGATAAAAGAGAAGTCAAACGTATGGGCAAGATTGCCGATAAGATTGAAAGCTACGCTGATGAATACAGCAAGCTATCAGATGACGATCTAAAAGCTAAGACTCCACAATTCAAAGAAAGACTAGCTAAAGGTGAAACACTAGATGATATTTTACCTGAAGCTTTTGCTACTGCCCGTGAAGGTGCTAAAAGAGTTTTAGGACTCTATCCATTTAGAGTTCAATTGATTGGTGGTATTACTTTGCATGAAGGTAATATTGCTGAAATGAAAACTGGTGAAGGTAAAACTTTGACAGCTACATTGCCTGTATACTTGAATGCCCTTGAAGGTAAAGGTGTACACGTTGTTACAGTTAACGAATACTTGTCTGGCCGTGATGCTAAGCAAATGGGTGAATTGTACAATTGGCTAGGTTTAACAGTTGGTTTAAACATCAACAGTATGAGTTCTGAAGAAAAACGTGATGCCTATAACTGTGACATTACTTATTCAACTAACAGTGAACTTGGTTTTGATTATTTGCGTGACAACATGGTTGTTTACAAAGAACAAATGGTTCAAAGACCACTTCACTATGCTATCGTCGATGAAGTTGATTCAATCTTAATTGATGAGGCAAGAACTCCTTTGATCATTTCTGGTGCGGCTGAAAAATCAACTGCAATGTACGTTCGTGCTGACCGTTTTGCCAAAACTCTTGAAAAAGATGATTACAAGATCGACTGGCCTACTAAATCAATCAGTTTGACAGAAACAGGAATTAGAAAAGCTGAAGATTACTTCGGTCTTGATAATCTTTATGATATTGATAACACCGTTTTGAATCACCATTTGGATCAAGCTTTGCGTGCTAATTACATTATGAGTTTGAACATCGACTATGTGGTTCAAGAAGGCGAAGTAAAAATCGTTGATCAATTTACTGGTCGTGTAATGGATGGTCGTCGTTATTCTGATGGACTACACCAAGCTATTGAAGCTAAAGAAGGCGTAGAGATCCAAGATGAAACTAAGACTATGGCCAACATCACTTACCAAAACTTCTTCCGTATGTACGACAAATTAGCTGGTATGACTGGTACTGCTAAGACTGAAGCAGAAGAATTTAGAGAAATCTATAACATGGAAGTTATTTCAATTCCTACTAACAAACCAGTTATCCGTGACGATAAAGAAGATGTCTTATATCCAACATTGAAGAGTAAGTTTGCGGCAGTTGTTCGTGAAATCAAAGCTCGTCATGCCAAAGGTCAACCACTACTAGTTGGTACTGTTGCGGTTGAATCTTCAGAATACCTATCTAAGTTATTGGATAAAGAAGGTATTCCACATGCTGTCTTGAATGCGAAGAACCACGCCAAAGAAGCTGAAATCGTTATGAACGCTGGTCAACGTGGTGCCGTTACGATTGCTACTAATATGGCTGGTCGTGGTACTGATATCAAACTTGGACCTGGCGTTAGAGAACTAGGTGGTCTATGTGTTATTGGTACTGAACGTCACGAATCACGTCGTATCGATAATCAGTTGCGTGGACGTTCTGGTCGTCAAGGTGATCCTGGTGTAACACAATTCTACATGTCACTAGAAGATGACTTGATGAAGCGTTTCGGTTCTGATCGAATCAAGCGTGTTCTAAAGGCTTTGAAGATTGAAGATGACGATGCTGTTATCCAAAGTAAGATGATGACTCGTCAAGTTGAATCTGCTCAAAAACGTGTTGAAGGTAATAACTACGATACACGTAAGAATACTCTTCAATATGATGATGTTATGCGTGAACAACGTGAAGTTATCTATAAAGAGCGTATGGAAGTTATCAACGAAGACAAAGATCTTGATCGAGTATTGCTTCCTATGATTGAAAGAACTATCAAGGCACAAGTTGATGTTCATACTCAAGGAAAAGAAGAAGATTGGGAACTAGAAGCTATCGCTGATTTTGCCAAAGCCGCTTTAGTTAGCGACAAGGAAATGAGTGTAGTTGATTTACAACTTAAGAAACCTGAAGAAATCGTTAAGTATTTGATGGACTTTGTTCACAAGAATTACGAACAAAAGAAGCAACAACTTGGTGATCCTTCACAAATGCTAGAATTTGAAAAAGTTGTTATACTTAGAGTTGTTGATGAACATTGGACTGATCATATCGATGCCATGGATCAACTACGTCAATCAATTGGTCTACGTGGTTATGGACAATTGAATCCTCTGGTTGAGTATCAAGAAGAAGGATATCGTATGTTTGAAGAAATGGTTTCAGATATTGAATATGATGTTACAAGACTATTCATGAAGGCCGAAATCAGACAAAATATGGAAAGATAAAAGCGGGCCAAATGGCCGGCTTTTTTTATAGGTGACGTTATGGAATTTGGTGAAATTAAAAATAAAATTTCCGAGATGGAAGACAAAATAAAGCAGTTCAGGGGGTCTCTTTGACTTAGAGAACCTTGAAGAAAGCATTGCTGATAATGAGCATCAGATGACTGAGAATGGTTTTTGGGATGATCATGAGAAAGCTCAAAAATTAATTGATGAAACTAATTCTCTAAAAGATAAGTTCGATAATTTTAAAGAATTAAGCGAAGGTTTGGAAAATCTGCAAGTTTTGGCCGAACTTTATCAAGAAGACCCAGAAGACGATTTGATGCAACAATTAGAAGACGATTCGTCTAAATTGGCCGAAAAGTTGCGTTCTTATGAGTTAATGATGTTATTAGCTGAACCGTACGATTCTCACAATGCAATCTTAGAAATTCATCCTGGTGCTGGTGGAACCGAATCACAAGATTGGGGTTCAATGCTTTTGAGAATGTATCAAAGATGGGCCGAGCAACACCATTTCTCTGTTGAAATTGAAGACTATCAGCCGGGTGATGAAGCTGGAATCAAGAGTGTTTCTATGATGATCCGTGGAAAGAATGCCTATGGCTTATTGCGTTCTGAACGAGGAGTTCATCGATTAGTTAGAATATCTCCGTTCGATTCTGCTGGTCGTCGGCACACTTCTTTTGCATCAGTTGACGTAATGCCTGAATTGGATGATAGTATTCACGTTGATATTAATGATGATGACTTACGAGTAGATGTATTTAGATCCTCTGGTGCTGGTGGTCAACATATCAATAAGACTTCTTCAGCGGTTAGAATTACTCATTTGCCAACCGGAATCGTCGTCAGTTCACAAGCTCAACGTTCGCAATTGCAAAATAGAGAAACAGCTATGAACATGTTGAAAGCTAAGTTGTTCCAAAGAGAAGAGGAAGAACGTGCTAAGAAACATGCTGAGATTCAAGGTGAACAACTAGATATTGGTTGGGGTTCACAAATTCGTTCTTATGTATTTCATCCATATACTATGGTCAAAGATCATCGCTCAAATTACTCCACTAGCAATGGTCAAGGCGTTATGGATGGTGATTTAGATCCATTTATTTATGCTTATCTCCAATGGAAATTACAAGGAGCCAAATAAAAATGAAGAAAAAAATCTTAGTTGTCGATGATGAACCTTCGATTTTAGAGTTGATCGAATATAACTTGGAAAGTAACGATTATCAAGTATCCACTGCAAAAGACGGTCAAGAAGCCTTTGACAAAGTGAATGAGCAAACTTTTGATTTGATGCTATTAGACCAAATGCTGCCCAAAATGAGTGGAATTGAAGTTTTGAAAAAAATGCGTAAATCCGGTAATCTAACGCCAGTTATTTTTTTAACAGCTGTAGATTCAGAAGATAACAAGATTGAAGGGTTAGTCAGTGGTGCAGATGATTACGTCACTAAACCCTTTAGCATTAAGGAATTATTAGCTCGAATCGAAGTAGTTTTGCGTCGAACTTCAGGAGAGCAGAAGAGTAAAACCTTTGAATTGAATACTGATGTCAAAGGACTTATTTTAGATGGCAAGGAAATCTCGCTAACTAAAAAAGAATACGAACTATTGGAGTTTTTGATTAGAAACAAAGGTATTGTCGTTTCTCGAGAACAAATTTTCGATAATGTCTGGGGTATTAACTCTAATTCACAAATGAGAATGGTCGATATTCAAATTAGCCACCTTCGTGATAAAATTGAACAGGATACAAAGAACCCACAAATAATAAAGACCGTGCATGGATTCGGTTATATTTTAGAGGTATGACAATATGAAGAAAAGAATTGGACCAATAGTTGCCATTTTGATTTCTGTTGCAATATTTTTGATTTTGGTTACTTTCTCCGACAGTATTTTGGCGGATTCTCAAAACAATATGTTTACAGAAGAAACCATCTCCTATAAAGAACTCAAGAAAAACCACGAACCCGCAGATGCAGCGAGAATTGCCGGTTTGAATTATGTCGATGCTAGTCAAGAGAATACGACGATGCAAAAAAAGGCTTATGACATGTACCACAACGGTCGTACGACACCAGGTAAGAATTACGTTACGGATAAGACTTTTTCCACTAGAACGATGTATTTCATGTCGAGTTCAAGCCGTCACATTGTAGCTAAGACGTACAATCGTTTTTGGAGTCAAAGTCCAATGACTTTTGTGATTGTTACGTTGATGTATTTCTTGATCACTGACTCAGTAATTTTGTTCTATTACCGCAAACGTCAACAATTGAGTGCCGATATTCAAAATGTGACTGAGAATTTACGTCGAGTTAGAAAAGATAAGGAAATGTCTTCTTTGATTTTGTCGCCAACTGATGAATTGTACAGCTTGGTTGAACAAACTAATAAGATCAGTATGGATATCAATGAATTGCGTGATGATGTAAGACTTCGTGAGAGACGTTTTCGTGGTTTAGTAGGACATTTGCCAATTGGGGTCATGCTGTTGAATTCCCAAGGGGATGTCTTATTGCACAATCAAGCGATGTCTAGCTTATTGGACGAGAATATTTCTAATGAGATTCATCCATTCATTGAAGATGTAAAGACTTATAGCTTGAGTCGAATGATTGAACATACATTGAAGAAAAATAAGAATCACCATCGTGAAATTCAATTAGTTGGTAATTCGCAAAAATTCGTCGATGCCAATGTTATTCGTTTGGTTCACTCACGAGAAGACTACGAACAACAAGTCCTAGTTATCTTGTACGATTTAACACAGAGTCGTCAGATAGAACGCATGCAAGTGGATTTCGTTAACAATGTCAGTCATGAATTGAAGACACCAGTAACTTCAATTGAAGGCTTCTCAGAGACACTGCTCAACGGTGCTAAAGATGATCCTAAGAAGTTAGAGCATTTCTTGGAAATCATTCACAGCGAAAGCGTTCGTTTGTCAGATTTGATTCAAGATATCTTGTCGTTGTCTAAGGTCAAACGTGACACCCAAAAAGCTGATACGATCAATTTGCATGACGATATCGATAGAATTTTAGATTGTCAGTCAATTGCTATTAAGAAACACAATTTAACCGTTAAACAACAATACTTCGGCAACCCTGAAGTAACTATCAATAAAGAAAAAATCAACCTCATCTTCCGTAACTTGATCAAGAACGCTATTTCTTACAATAAAGAAAATGGGGAGATTGATTTGGAAGTTCACCACGATGAAATTGAAAATCGCATCAAATTCGTGATCAAAGATACCGGAATTGGAATCTCCGAAGAAGATCAAGGTAGAATTTTTGAGAGATTTTACCGAGTTGATCGTTCCAGAAGTCTGGAAACCGGTGGAACTGGGTTAGGATTGGCTATCGTTAAAGAGACCCTTGATACATTGGACGGAGATATCAGAATCGAGTCTAATAAGGGATTAGGGACAACGTTTACAGTCGATGTACCACTTTAATAAAATTGCTGCAACAAAATATTTTATTTTGTTACAGCTTTTTTTTATACAAAAAATATACAATTGTGTATTATTCTAGTCGGATAGAGGTGAGAACATTGAAAAAGAGACTTGTTGCATTATTTGCAATTATGATTCCAATTATTTTTGTTTTGAGTGGTTGCAAAGGCACTTCAAGCCAAGAGACTATTACAGCAGTTGGTTCTTCAGCTGCTCAACCGTTAGTGGAACTAGCGGGGGAAGAATTTTCAAAGAGTAACCCCAATAGATACGTTAACGTCCAAGGTGGAGGAACCGGTACAGGACTCAGCCAGATTCAACAAGGTGCCGTAAATATCGGTAATTCTGATCTGTATGCAGAACAGAAAAAAGGTATTGATGCTAGCAAACTTGTTGATCATCGTATAGCTGCAGTTGGAATGATTCCAATCGTTAATAAAGACGTCAAAGTTAAGTCACTGACGATCAAGCAATTACGTGAGATTTTCTCTGGTGAAATAACTAACTGGAAACAAGTTGGTGGTCAAGATTTGAAGATTACGATTATCAACCGTGCTGACGGTAGTGGGACTAGAGCTGCCTTCGAAAGTGACGTTATGAATGGTGCACCATTTGTCCGCTCACAAGAACAAGATTCCAGCGGGATGGTTCGTCAAATCGTCAACAATACGGCTGGTTCAATCAGTTATTTGGCTATGCCTTATTTAAACGATGCGGTTAAGACTGTCAATATCAATGGCATTGCGCCGACGATTAAAAATATTGAAAACAATAAGTGGAAGATTTGGTCATACGAGCATTTGTATACGAATGGTCAACCAACTGCTATGACTAAAGAGTTTCTTGAGTTCATTATGACAGATGAAATTCAAAATAAAGTTGTTAAGAAAATGAACTATGTTCCAATTAATGAAATGAAGTATCAAAAGGATTATAAGGGCAATGTTACGCCCGTTTCAAAGGGGGTAAAGTAATTTGAAAGATCCAATCAAAGAAAGCTTAACGAAAAAGTCTGTTTCCGCTAAACGTGAAACACGCGGTAAGATTATATCTTTCAGTTTTACTGCCGTTATTGTCTTATTAGTGGTTACAATTATTGGTTTTATCGCATCACGTGGGGTTTTGATCTTTATTAAAGACGGCGTGAATCCAATTGATTTTCTAACTCATTCTGTTTGGGCTCCAAATAAGCTCGATAGTGCTGGACATCCAATTGTAGGAGCTGCACCGATGATTGTCGGATCATTTGCAGTAACCTTGATTGCGGCTCTAATCGGTACGCCGTTTGCGATTGCGGCTGCTTTGTTTATGACAGAAATTTCGCCTAAATGGGGGCGCAAAATTTTACAACCTGTGATTGAATTATTAGTAGGTATCCCTTCAGTTGTTTATGGATTTATCGGTTTGACGATTGTGGTACCTTTTGTAAGAAAAATTGCTGGTGGTAGTGGTTTTGGTATCTTAGCTGGATCATTTGTTCTATTCGTTATGATCTTGCCAACGATTACTTCGATGTCAGTCGATGCATTAAGAGCAGTTCCAAGATATTATCGAGAAGCTTCTTTAGCTTTAGGGGCTACTAGATGGCAAACGATTCATAAGGTTATTTTACGAGCTGCTACTCCAGGATTATTGACGGCCGTTGTCTTTGGTATGGCAAGAGCCTTTGGTGAAGCTTTAGCTGTTCAAATGGTTATCGGTAATGCCATGCTATTGCCACAAAATTTAGTATCTCCATCATCGACTTTGACTAGTGTCTTGACGATGAATATGGGTAACACCATTATGGGATCAACGCCAAACAATGCGCTTTGGTCATTAGCTTTACTATTGTTGTTGATGTCTCTATTCTTCAACTTCATCATCAGATCGATTGCTAAGCGAGGTGAATTCTAGTGTTTAATGAGAAAAACAAAGACAAGATTGCTACAGGTGTCATTTATGCGATGTCAGGCATTATTGTCTTAATCTTGCTAGGTTTATTGATCTATATCTTAGGTAGTGGTTTGAGATATGTTAACTGGCATTTCTTAACCTCTGGCTCAAAAGCTTTCCAAGCTGGTAGTGGTGTCGGGATTCAATTATTCAACTCGTTTTTCCTATTGATTTTATCAATGTTGATTTCAATTCCAATTTCAATTTGTGCCGGAATTTATTTGTCTGAATATGCCGGAAAAAACAAATTCGTGGAATTGATTCGAGTTTCAATTGAAGTCTTGAGTTCTCTACCATCAATTGTCGTTGGTTTGTTTGGATTCTTGATTTTTGTAATTAGTTTCAAGTTTGGATTTTCAATCCTTTCTGGTGCCTTGACATTGACTGTCTTTAACTTGCCAATCTTGACGAGAAATGTGGAAGATTCCTTGAAATCCGTTCCTCAATCTCAACGAGAAGCCGGTCTTGCTTTAGGACTGTCAAAGTGGGAAACCGTGATTCACGTTATTATCCCTGATGGACTTCCCGGAATTATTACTGGGATGATCATCGGTGCCGGAAGAGTCTTCGGTGAAGCTGCGGCCTTGATTTATACTGCTGGTCAATCTGCTCCACCACTAGACTTTACTAATTTCAATATTTTCAGTATCACTAGTCCATTGAATTTGATGAGACCAGCGGAAACTTTAGCCGTGCACATTTGGAAAGTAAACTCCGAAGGTTTGATTCCTGATGCTGTGCAAGTTTCTGCCGGAGCTTCAGCAGTGTTGATTATTGCTGTCTTGATCTTTAATCTTCTATCTAGATATATTGGCAATTTAGTTTATAAAAAGATGACGGGTGAGTAGAATATGACTGAACAAAATGAACAACAATACATCCTTCATTTAGACGAGGATAAACATGAAATCGCCATGAAGACTAAGGATCTACAAGTTTTTTATGGCGAGAAAGAGGCTATGCATAAGGCATCGCTTCAGTTTGAAAGATACAAGATCACATCTTTGATTGGTGCTTCAGGTTCTGGTAAATCGACTTATTTAAGATCTTTGAACCGAATGAATGACGAAGTGCCAAGTGCTAGTGTTAAAGGTCAGATCATGTATCGTGGTTTGGATATTAATAAGGACAATGTCGATATTTACGAAGTTAGAAAACACATCGGAATGGTTTTCCAACGTCCCAATCCGTTTTCTAAATCGATTTATGACAACATTACCTTTGCGTTAAAACGTCATGGATTGCATGACAAAGAAAAGTTAGATGAAATCGTTGAGACAACTTTGAAACAAGCCTCTTTATGGGACCAAGTCAAAGATGATCTTAACAAAAGTGCATTAGCACTCTCTGGGGGTCAACAACAAAGACTTTGTATTGCTAGAGCCATTGCGATGAAACCGGATATTTTATTGATGGATGAACCCGCAAGTGCGCTAGATCCAATATCAACGTCGAATGTTGAGGAAACAATGTTGAGCTTGAAAGATAAATTTACCATCATTATCGTCACGCACAACATGCAGCAAGCAGCTAGAATCAGCGATTACACAGCATTTTTCCACATGGGACATGCTGTCGAATTTAATGAAACTAGAAAAATCTTTACGCGTCCTAAGATTAAGACGACTGAAGACTATGTTTCTGGACACTTTGGATAGGAGCACTCATATTGACAGAAAAAATTTTAACATCATCTGATGTACATTTATTTTATGGTAAAAAAGAAGCCTTAAAAGGCATTAATCTAGACTTCAACAAAAATGAAATCACAGCTTTGATTGGACCTTCTGGATGTGGTAAATCGACTTATCTTAGATGTCTTAACCGAATGAACGATTTGATTCCTGATGTAACTATTACAGGGACTATTAGTTTGAACGGTAAGAATATTTATGCACCAAATATCGATACGGTTGAATTGCGTAAACAAGTTGGAATGGTTTTTCAACAACCAAATCCATTTCCTTTTTCAATATATGATAATGTAGTATATGGACTAAGACTTGCGGGCGTGAAGGACAAAGCTGTTTTGGATGAAGCTGTTGAGACTAGTTTGCAAAGTGCTGCCGTTTGGGATGACGTCAAAGATAAATTGCATCAAAGTGCTTTGTCATTATCCGGTGGTCAGCAACAGAGAGTATGTATTGCTAGAGTTTTAGCAGTGAAACCTGATATCATCTTATTAGACGAACCAACTTCAGCTTTGGATCCAATTTCTTCATCCAAGGTTGAGGATACTATGCTTCGCTTACGTGAGGATTACACAATTATTACCGTTACACACAATATGCAACAGGCATCAAGAATATCAGATCAGACCGCTTTCTTCCTAAATGGGGAATTAATTGAGGCGGATAAAACTAGAAATATTTTCTTAAATCCGAAAGAAAAACAGACGGAGGATTATATTTCTGGAAAATTCGGTTAGGAGAAAAGAAAAATGCGTACTACTTTTGAAGAACAATTAAATAATCTACATTTACGGTTCTCAGAGATGGGTATGATGGCGAGTGAAGCCATTATGAAATCCGTTAAAGCATATATAGATCATGACAAGGCTTTGGCAAAAGATGTAATTCAACATGACCATGTGATCAACAAACGTGAAATGGATCTGGAAAAAGAATCTTTTGAAATGATTGCTCTGCAACAACCTGTGACATCCGATTTGAGAATGATTGTGACAGTATTAAAGGCAAGTTCTGATTTAGAGCGAATGGGTGACCATGCTGTAAGTATTGCGCAAGAAACAATTCGGGTTAAAGGTGAGACCAGAATTCCAGAAATCGAAAAAGTTATTGCTGAAATGGGCGATATGGCAACTTCTATCGTTGAAGATTCACTTGAAGCTTATCTAAAAAGAGATAGCAAGATGGCTGAAGAAGTTGCTCATCGCGATATTGAGATTGACGCTAAGAGTACTATGATCAACGAATTGTGTATCAAAGATATGCAAAAGACGGTTGAAAATGTTTTGAGTGGCTCATCATACATGTTAGTAGCCAGTTATTTGGAACGTGTCGGTGACTATGCAACTAATATTTGTGAGTGGGTAGTTTACTTGAACACTGGACATGTGGTAGAACTGAATCGGAAGCATATTGCTGAATAAGCGTATGTTTAATATTTTTGGAACGAGTTGAGGTGATATTTTATGAAGAATAGAATCACGAGATCTAGTACAAATCGAATGCTTGCAGGTGTTTGCGGCGGATTAGGTGAGTACTTTGGAATCGACTCGACTTGGATTCGCCTTTTGTTTATTTTTTTAACACCGCTGACATATTTTTTGACGATTTTAGTTTATGTAGTTTGCGTCTTCTCATTTCCAGAGACTCGCAATATTCAGGAAACTGACTTTAAAAAGAAATATCGTCGGCCTAAGGCTCCCAAAAAATATTATTGATTTAAATACTAATTAAATGAGGGTATGCAATGAAGTTATTAATCAGACTGGTAATCCAAACGTTGCTATTTTTAGCAATTGCGCGGATTTTACCGGGAATGTTTCAAATTGATAGTTTAGGAACGGCTATTTTAGCAAGTTTGGTGTTAGTAATTCTTAATGGAACTATTAAGCCGCTGTTGCACATTATTTCATTGCCGATCACTTTTATTACTTTCGGATTATTTTCGTTTGTGATTAATGCTATTACTTTGGAACTGACGTCTGCTTTAGTAGGATCAGCAAGTTTTCATTTTAATGGTTTCGGTTCGGCATTAGTCGTCGCAGTTATTTTAGCAATTTGTTATTCTATTATTAATAATTACACGAGAGATAATTTTCAAAGACGCGTCTAGAACGCGTTTTTTTTGTGCCATTTAATGATAAACTTAGAGTAAAACATGAGTTAGTGAGGCTGGGTTATGACAAATTTTGTGACTGTATCGCAATTAGTAGAAGATAATGAATTAAAAGTTTATAGCGGAGAAGAACTCCTTAAAGATAAAAAAGTTATTACTAGTGATATTTCCCGTCCAGGAATTGAGTTAACGGGCTATTTTGATTACTATCCTAGTGAACGTATTCAATTATTTGGACAAACTGAATCAGCTTATTCACGTTCAATGACAAGCAACAATCGTTACAAGGTCATGTTGGAATTGTGTCGTGAAGATACGCCAGCATTGCTTATTTCTAGAAACATCCAACCTAGTAAGGAAATCTTGCAAGCGGCTAAAGAACACAACGTACCAGTAATTGGTTCGACTTTACCTACAACAAGACTTTCTAGTATGATTACGGAGTACCTCGATGAGAAATTAGCACCTAGAGAGTCAATTCATGGTGTTTTGGTCGATGTTTATGGTATTGGAATCCTTTTGACTGGACATTCTGGAATTGGTAAAAGTGAAACGGCTTTGGAATTAGTTAAGAGAGGTCACCGTTTGATTGCTGATGATCGTGTTGATGTTTATCAACGTGATGAAAAAACTATCGTTGGTGAAGCTCCTAAGATTTTGAATCACTTGCTAGAAATTCGTGGTATCGGAATTATCGACGTGATGAATCTCTTCGGTGCCGGTGCTGTTCGTTCTAAGAGTGAAATTCAATTGATCATCAACTTGGAAAATTGGTCAGCTGATAAGAATTACGATCGAATCGGAACTTTGGAAGACAAACGAACTTTCTTTGACGTTGATGTTCCTCAAATTACTGTGCCGGTTAAAGTTGGTCGTAATATTTCTATCATCATTGAAGTTGCAGCGATGAACTATCGTGCTAAGAAGATGGGCTACGATGCTACTAAGAAATTCGAGGATAACTTAGGCTTGTTGATCAAAGAAAATGAAGCCAAAACAAAAAATGATGGAGAAGGTAAGTAATGAGTTTTAACCTATTAGCATTAAATCCAATTGCATTTAATCTGGGGGGATTACAAGTACATTGGTATGGAATCATCATTGCCTTAGGCGCTTTAGTAGGTGTCATTATGGCGATGCGTGAGGCCAAGAGACGTCATCTCGATCCGGATAATATTTTGGATTTAGTCTTGTATGGGGTACCGATTGCCTTAGTTGGTGCTCGTTTGTATTATGTGATTTTTGAATTGCCATTTTATCTGGCTAATCCAAGTGAAATTATTAAGATCTGGCACGGGGGAATTGCCATTTATGGTGGTTTAATTGCAGCTTTTATTGTGCTATTAGTCTTGTGTAAAAAGAGAAATATTTCTCCTTGGTTGATGTTAGATATTGCAGCACCATCAGTCTTATTGGGCCAAATCGTTGGTCGTTGGGGTAACTTCATGAATCAAGAAGCCTTTGGAGCTAAAACGACTTTGGACTTTTTGCAATCACTACATTTGCCACATTTTATTATTGAACAAATGTATATCAATGGAGCCTATCGCCAACCGACATTTTTATATGAATCAGTTGGAAACTTGATAGGTTTAGTTTTAATTTTAGTCTTGAGAAACAGAAAGCACCTCTTTAAGCGTGGAGAAGTATTTTTAGCTTATTTAATTTGGTATCCAGCAGTTAGATTCTTTGTCGAAGGGATGCGGACTGATAGTTTGTACATCCTTCCTGGAGTTAGAGTTTCACAAGTCTTATCGTTAGTTTTATTCATTGTTGCAATTGGTTTGTTCATTTATCGACGCAAGCAGCAAAAGCAACCTTGGTATAATGAATTGTGAGCAACTTAATTGCCAAGTTGAAAATTAATGGTAATATTTGTTGAGTAATAGGAGGTAATTCGACGATGAAAACATATGATGTAGTAGTTATTGGTGCGGGACCTGGTGGTTTAACAGCTGCTTTATACGCTTCACGTGCTAATTTGTCAGTAATGATTCTTGATCGTGGTATTTATGGTGGTCAAATGAATAACACCGCCGCAATCGAAAATTATCCTGGCTTTGATTCAATTTTAGGACCAGACCTAAGTGAAAAGATGTATCAATCATCAACTCAATTTGGAGCTGACTTTGGTTATGGTGCCGTTGAATCAGTTGAAGATAAAGGAAATGTTAAAATCATCCATACAGATGATGGCGATTATGAAACAAAGGCTTTGATTATCGCTACTGGTTCACAATATAAGAAGATTGGCGTACCTGGGGAAGAAGAATTATCAGGTCGTGGAGTTTCTTACTGTGCTGTCTGTGATGGTGCATTCTTCAAAGGACAAGACGTTGCCGTTATCGGTGGTGGCGATTCTGCCGTTGAAGAAGGTATCTATTTGACACAATTAGCTAAATCCGTAACAATTATTCACCGTCGTGATCAATTACGTGCCCAAAAGATTTTGCAAGACCGTGCATTTAAGAACGATAAGATCAAGTTCGTTTGGAATGCTGACGTCAAGGAAATCACAAGTGAAGACGACAAGGTTTCTGGCGTACGTTACGTTGACAAGAAGACTGGTGAGGAACACGTTGTTCCAGCTAAGGGTGCCTTTATCTATGTTGGAATCAAACCAATGACTGAACCATTCAAGGGCTTAGGTGTACTTGATGAAGATGGTTGGATCGATACTAATGAACACATGGAAACAAAGGTTCCTGGAATCTTTGCTGTAGGTGACGTTAGAAAGAAAGACTTGCGTCAAGTTGCTATCGCTGTTGGTGAAGGTGGTATTGCCGGACAACAAGCTTACAACTATATTCAAGAACTTTCTGATAGTGAAGTTTCAGCTAAGTAATCATTCTATAAAAATAATTGAGGGTTATGTAAAAGAGAATTGTTCTCTTTTACATAACCCTTTTTATTATCTGGGACTGTAACGATTGGTTAATATTTGAAAAATAAATTTTCTAAAAGTGGTTCCATTTTGTACATGTTTAAACATATAGTATAATGTATATAAAAAGATAGGAAGTGATTCTTATGCGTGAAGTAGTAAATAATAATATGGATCGTTTGATGAATGAATCCGGTTTTAATATTGCAAAAAACTTAAAAATCCTTAGAAGAGAAAAAAATGTTACTCAAAAGGAAGTTGCTCAACATTTAAATATTGATGTTACAACCTTATCTCACTACGAAACTGGTATTAGAATGCCGGATATCGATACTTTGATTGCTTTAGCTAGATACTATAATACGGATATCAACAGAATCATCAGTAGTGAAACTTACTAATTTGTAAATTTGAAACACAATTTTAAGTCTCTTTTAAATTTTTATTGTTAAAGTTGTGTAAATCAAATTTTAATAGTACTTTAGGATTGCTATAATAGCTGTAGGTACTTACAAATTAGGAGGACGAATTTAATGTCTTGGCAAGATAATATGCAACAATGGCTCGACTATAAAGATTTAGATCCAGATATGAAACAACAGCTCAATGAGATGAAAGATGACTCAAAAGTAGCTGAAGAAGCTTTCTATGAACCTATGGAGTTCGGTACAGCAGGTATGCGTGGTTTGATTGGACCTGGTATCAACCGCATGAATATTTATACGGTTCGTCAAGCTACCGAAGGACTAGCATCATTTATGGACACTTTGGACGAAAAAGTGAAGGCTCAAGGTGTAGCAATTAGTTATGATTCTCGTTACTATTCACAAGATTTTGCTTACGAATCAGCTAAAGTTTTGGGTGTTCACGGAATCCACAGTTACGTCTTTGATAGTTTGAGACCAACACCGGAATTATCTTTTGCCGTAAGAAGCTTGCACACTTATGCAGGAATTATGATTACAGCAAGCCACAATCCTAAGCAATACAATGGTTTCAAAATTTATGGTCCAGATGGGGGACAAATGCCTCCAGCTGAATCTGACAATATTACTAGTTTTGCTCGTAAAGCTAGCGACCTCTTTAGCATCAAAGTTATGTCAGTGCCTCAATTGCGTGCTGACAAGTTGTTGACTTTGATTGGTGAAGACGTCGACTTGAACTATATGAAAAACCTTGAAACAGTAATCGTAAATCCTAAATTGATCGAAGATATTGGCGATAAGATGAAATTTGTCTATTCACCACTTCACGGAACAGGTAAGATGATTGCTCCAAGAATCTTCCAAAAATTAGGCTTTAAGAATTTCAATATGGTAACAGAACAAGCCATCCTTGATCCAGAGTTTGCGACAACACCATTCCCTAATCCGGAATTTGCTCAAACTTTTGATTTGGCTATCGAACGTGGTAAAAAGATTGGTGCTAATATTTTAATTGCCACTGATCCTGATGCTGATCGTTTAGGTGCCGCAGTAAGACAACCGGATGGTTCTTATAAATTAATGACTGGTAATCAAATTGCTTCAGTTCTTTTGAACTACCTTTTGATGGCTAAGAAGGATTTGAAAGATTTACCAGCTAATGGAGCAGTAGTTAAGTCAATCGTATCTTCAGAATTGGCAACAGCAATTGCTAATAAATATGATGTTAAGATGTTTGATGTTTTGACAGGATTCAAATATATTGCTGAAACAATCGAACAATTTGAAAAAACTAATAGTCATGAATTCCTCTTTGGTTTTGAAGAAAGTTACGGTTATCTAGTTAAACCTTTCGTTCGTGATAAAGACGCTATGCAATCAACTTTGTTACTAGCTGAAGCAGCCGCTTATTACGAATCAGAAGGTAAGACAATTTATGATGCTCTAGAAGACCTTTATAAAGAATTTGGTTATTATCGTGAAAAGACAATTTCTAAGACTTTTGAAGGAATTTCTGGAAAAGACAAGATGGCTCAAATTATGAAGACACTTCGTGAAGAAGGAATTGAGTCAATCAATGGCGTTAAAGTAGTTGAATCAATCGATTACTTAAACAACACTGATGTTACAGCTGAAGGCACTAAAGAAACTGGTCTACCAAAGGCTAACGTTTTGAAATATGTCCTAGCTGATGACACTTGGGTTGCCGCTAGACCATCAGGAACTGAACCTAAGATGAAGTTCTACATTGGCGTTAAGAGTGACACTGAAGACGGTGCTGCTAAGAAACTAGCCGAATTTGCTAAAGAAATCGAAGGCTGGGAATAAAAAATTAGACCTTATTAGGAAGTAAATAATCCTAGTAAGGTTTTTTTTTGTCATTTTTCCCACGTTACAGCGACTAGCTAATTGCGCTATAATATTTTCATGTACTTTGTGAAAAGGGGAAATTAAATTGTCTACAAATCAACATTTAGTAATTATTTCGTTAGATTCATTGGGTTTTAACGATATTAATGAACATCAATCAGAACTTCCAACATTGAACAAATTAGTTAATGGAGGAACTTGGGTCAAAGAAGTCAGTGGAATTTATCCGACTTTGACTTATCCTTCGCATACAACTATCATCACTGGTCAATATCCGAATGTTCATGGAATCGTTAATAACACCAAGATTCAAACGACACGTCGTTCCCCAGACTGGTACTGGTATCAAAAAGACGTTCAGGTACCAACGCTTTACGATTTAGCTCATAAAAATAAGATGAAAACAGCAGCTTTTTTGTGGCCGGTAACTGCTGGTAGTAAGATCACTTACAATTTAGCAGAAATTTTTCCTAACCGAATTTGGACGAATCAAGTTTTAGTATCTTTGAAAGCTAGTTCTCCTTTGTTTATTTTGGAAATGAATAAAAAATACGGTAAATTGAGAAACGGTATCAAACAACCGCAATTAGATGAATTTATTACTGCTTGTGCGGTCGATACAATCAAGAATAAGAAGCCTAATTTGACCTTATTGCATCTCGTCGATATGGATAGTATGCGTCATCGTTATGGCGTTCGTTCTGGTGAGGCAATGGCAGCTTTGCGTCGTCTTGATAAGCATGTTAAACAAGTGATCGATGCTACAAAAGAGGCCGGAACTTTTGAAGATACTAACTTTGTTATCTTAGGCGATCATTACCAAATTAACGTCGACAAAATGATTCATTTGAATACTTTATTTGCCAAGCGTGGTTGGTTGACTGGCAAACCAGATCAGACAATTCGTAAAGACTGGTCAGTTTTGGCGAAAACTTGTGATGGCAGTACTTATATTTATACGAAAGACTTCAGTCAGATTCAACGCTTACGTGAAGTTATTTCTGGAGTGGAAGGTGTCGAAAGAGTTTATTCAAATGAAGAAGCTATCGCTCGCGGTGCCGACCCTAAATGTACATTAATGGTTGAAGCCAAAGCTGGCTATTATTTCACTGATGAAGGTAGTCGTTCAAATGTCGTGGAAAGAGTCATGCCTGAAATGATGGGTCATCCTGATCGTTATCAAGGGGTACACGGTTATGATCCAAATAAACCGGGTTACAAGACGACAATTATTTTTAATGGACCAATGGTTAAAGAGAATCAAACAATTGACGGTGCTAAGTTAGTCGATGAAGCACCAACTTTTGCTAAATTATTGGGATTGAAATTCCCTGAACCACTAGCAGGTAGTACTATTGAGGGTATTTTTAAAGATTAGAATTGAGGGAATTTATGAGATTCAATAAAAAACAGTGGAGCTGGATTTTTTATGACTGGGCTAATTCAGGCTATGGGATTATTGTTACCACAGCAGTTTTGCCAGTTTATTTTAAATCAGTTGCTCAAAATTCAGGAGTATCGCAAGCTAATGCGACAGCTTTTTGGGGTTATGCCAATAGTTTTGGAACTTTGATCGTTTCAATTTTGGCTCCCGTCTTAGGTGCATTGGCCGATTATCCACATCATAAAAAGAAATTATTAACTGGCTTTTCATTTTTAGGGATTTTAATGACATTTGGATTGGCATTATTGCCACCTAATCAATGGCAACTATTGTTGGCTGTGTATATCCTGTCGATAATTGGTTATTCAGCGGGAAATTTGTTTTACGATAGTTTTTTGACCGATGTGGCTGATAACTCAAGAATGGATTCATTATCGTCAAATGGGTACGCTTATGGATATTTAGGTGGAGTTTTAGCTTTTCTATTATTCCTCGTACTGCAATTGACAAGTGGTTTTGGGATGCTGTCTAGTTACGGTGTAGCTCGTTGGAGTTTCTTCTTGGCGGCAGTCTGGTGGTTGATATTCTTCGTTCCATTATTGAAAAATGTTCAACAAGTTTATTCATTGCCAGAAAATCCTCATCCAATTACTTCGAGTTTTAAACGTGTTTGGGAAACAGTGACTCATTTACGTAAATACAAAGCAGCTGCTTGGTTCTTAGTAGCATATTTCTTCTACATCGATGGAGTTGATACGATTTTTACGATGGCAACTTCGATTGGAATGGATATGGGAATCACTACGACGACTTTGATGCTAGTTTTGTTAGTTGTTCAATTAGTCGCTTTTCCATTCTCCATTTTGTATGGTTGGATAGCTAACCATTTCTCAGCTCGAAAAGGAATTTTATTAGCAATTATTTTGTATTTTGGAATTTGTCTATATGCTTTGAAGCTAGAAACAGCAAAGGATTTTTGGATTTTGGCTGTTCTAGTAGGAACTAGTCAGGGTGGTATCCAGGCTTTGAGTAGATCTTATTTTGGTAAATTGATTCCGAAGGATTCCGGTAGCGAGTTCTTTGGCTTTTATAATATTTTGGGTAAATTTTCAGCTGTTTTAGGACCAGTCTTAGTTGGTATCGTGACGCAAATCACTGGTAAATCAACGATTGGAGCCGCTTCATTGAGTGTCTTGTTCCTAGTTGGTTTGGTGATTTTTATGATGTTGCCACGACTGACAAAGGAATAAGTAAATCTATGGCGAAAATATGTTCGCTATGGTACTATAGAGCCAGCGAAATATGCCTGACATTAATTACATCTAATTCATGTGCGAGTTAGATGTATTTTTTAGCTTAAAGGGGGACTGACGGCGTGATAGATAGAGTTACTGATAATAAGTTTGATTTGGTTTCTAAGTACTCTCCAGCCGGAGATCAAGGCCAAGCAATTGATACTATCACTAAAGACTTTAAAAAAGGTGATAAGGAAGTCATTTTGGAAGGTGCCACTGGTACTGGTAAGACTTTCACAATGGCTAACGTTATTAAAAATCTCAATAAACCAACGTTAATTATTTCTCATAATAAGACTTTAGCAGGTCAACTTTATGGCGAAATGAAGGAATTTTTCCCACACAATGCAGTGGAATATTTCGTCAGTTATTATGATTACTATCAACCCGAAGCTTATGTACCATCAAGTGATACATATATCGAAAAGGATTCTAGTATCAACGATGAAATTGATAAACTGCGTCATTCGGCTACTAGTTCATTACTAGAGCGTAATGATGTGATCGTAGTTGCATCAGTATCTTGTATTTTTGGATTAGGTGATCCTAGAGAATACGCGGATAGTATTATTTCTTTGCGAGTAGGTCAAGAGATAGCTCGAGATGAATTGCTAGAAGAATTGGTCGAGAATCAATTTGAAAGAAATGACATCGACTTTCAACGTGGTAGATTTCGGGTACGTGGAGATGTTGTGGATATCTTCCCAGCTTCACGTGACGATAATGCTATTCGTGTGGAATTTTTTGGTGATGAAATTGATCGAATTATCGAAATGGATGCACTGACAGGTGAAGTTAAAGGGCAAATGGATCATATTGGAATTTTCCCTGCAACTCACTTCATGATCAGTGATTCCAAGATGGAAGAAGCTCTCAAACGCATCAAAGATGAAATGGATCAACAAGTAGCTAAATTTACTGAAGAAGGTAAATTGCTCGAAGCTCAACGTATCAAGCAAAGAACAGAATACGATATCGAAATGATGCGTGAAATGGGTTATACATCCGGAATCGAAAATTATTCACGTCACATGGAAGGTCGTGCTGAAGGTGAACCTCCATTTACATTGCTAGATTTCTTCCCCAAAGACTTCAACATCATGATTGATGAATCACACGTTACCATGCCTCAAATCCGTGGGATGTACAATGGTGATCGTGCTAGAAAGCAACAACTAGTAGACTATGGTTTTCGTTTGCCTAGTGCTTTGGATAACCGTCCACTTAAACTAGAAGAATTCGAAAAACATGTTAATCGGATTCTTTATGTTTCAGCTACACCAGGTCCTTATGAATTGGAAAGAACCGATCATAAAGCTGAACAAATCATTCGGCCAACTGGTTTGTTGGATCCTAAGATTGAAGTCCGTCCAATTATGGGACAGATCGATGACTTAGTGGCGGAGATAAATGATCGTGTGGCTAAGCACGAAAGAGTCTTTGTAACAACTTTGACCAAGAAGATGGCTGAAGATCTGACCGATTACTTCAAGGATTTGGGTATTAAAGTCAGATACTTGCACAGTGATGTTAAGACTTTGGAAAGATCCAAGATCATTCGTGATTTACGTTTAGGAAAATTCGACGTCTTGATTGGTATCAACTTATTGCGTGAAGGTATTGATGTGCCAGAAGTTTCCTTGATTGCCATTCTTGATGCGGATAAGGAAGGTTTCTTGCGAGCTGAACGTTCACTAGTTCAGATTATTGGTCGTGCATCAAGAAATGAACACGGTAAAGTTATCATGTATGCTGATTCGATAACTGATTCTATGCGTGGAGCAATCGATGCTACAGCTCGTCGTCGTAAGTTACAAGAGAAATTCAACGAAGAGCATGGTATTACTCCAAAAACGATTGTTAAACCAATCAGGGATGCCATTTCAATGTTCCAGAAGGTCGACAATACTTCTTCAGAAACAGAGAAGATTGATGATGATATTGACTTTAAGGATATGAGTAAGAAAGAACAAGCTGAACTTCTTGCTAATCTAAAAGAACAAATGGAATCAGCTGCTAAGAAGCTCGACTTTGAAGCCGCAGCTAATTTACGTGACACGATTTTAGAGTTAAAGGCGGAAATGTAATTAATATGTTAAATGATAAAATTGTAATCCATGGTGCGCGTGCACATAATTTGAAGGATATCGATGTAACGATTCCTCGTGATAAATTAGTCGTTGTGACTGGTTTGTCTGGTTCAGGGAAGAGTTCATTAGCCTTTGATACTTTGTATGCTGAAGGTCAAAGACGTTACGTTGAGAGTCTTTCATCTTATGCACGACAATTTTTAGGTCAAATGGATAAGCCGGATGTTGATTCAATTGATGGTTTGAGTCCAGCTATTTCAATTGACCAAAAGACTACTTCCAAGAACCCTCGTTCAACTGTTGGGACTGTTACAGAAATTAACGATTACCTTCGTTTGTTGTGGGCTCGAGTTGGGACACCAATTTGTCCTAATGATGGGACCAAAATTACTAGTCAATCAGCTCAACAGATGGTTGATGCTATTTTAAAATTAGGCGATAAAACTAAACTGCAAATTTTATCACCGGTTGTTCGTTCAAAACGTGGACAACATAAAAAAGCCTTGAATCAAATTAAGAAACAAGGTTACGTTAGAGTTCAAGTAGATGGTGAAACTCGTGATATTGCAGAAGATATTGAATTAGATAAGAACAAAAAGCACAGTATCGATGTTGTCGTTGACCGTATCGTAATCAATGACCATATCAAATCACGTTTGTTTGATTCAGTTGAAGCTGCTTTGAGACTATCTGATGGCTATATGAACGTTGACGTAATCGGTTCAGACATGATGGTATTTTCTGAGAAGAATGCTTGTCCGTTGTGTGGTTTTACTGTTGGTGAATTAGAACCTCGTTTGTTTTCATTCAATGCTCCATTTGGTGCTTGTGATAACTGTGATGGTTTAGGAGTTAAGCTAGAAGTCGATTTGGATTTAGTTATTCCTGACCAAAGCAAGACTTTGAACGAGGGAGCCATTATTCCTTGGAATCCTATCAGTTCACAATATTATCCAGAAATGCTAGCTCAAGCATGTAAAGAATTCAAAATTGATATGGATACACCTTTTGAAGATTTGCCCGAAAAAGATCAAAATACTATTTTGTATGGTTCTGATGGCAAGACTTTCCACTTCCACTATGAAAATGATTTCGGTGGCGTACGTGATGTCGACGTAGAATTTGAAGGTGTCATTCCTAATATCAATCGTCGTTATCGTGAGACTAACAGTGACTTTACTCGTGAAGTTATGCGTAAGTACATGACTGAATTAACTTGTCCAGTTTGTCACGGTAAGAGATTGAATCGTCAAGCTTTGGCTGTCAAAATCGAAGGCAAGGATATCGCTGAAGTTTCTGATATGTCGATCAAGGATGAGCTTCCATTCTTTAAGACAGTCCAATTTGGTGAACAAAATACCGTTATTGCTAAGCCAATTTTAAAGGAAGTTAAAGATCGTCTCAGTTTCTTGATCAATGTTGGCTTGGAATATTTGACGCTTTCTCGTTCAGCTGGAACATTGTCCGGTGGTGAAGCACAAAGAATTCGTTTAGCCACACAAATCGGTTCAAACTTGTCTGGTGTCATGTATATTTTGGATGAACCTTCGATTGGGTTGCATCAACGTGATAACGACCGTTTGATCAGTTCATTGAAGAAGATGCGTGATCTCGGTAACACCTTGATTGTCGTTGAACACGATGAAGATACGATGCGTGCAGCTGATTACTTGATTGATGTCGGTCCCGGTGCCGGTGAAAATGGTGGTCAAATCGTAGCTGCTGGTACGCCAAAAGAAGTCGAGAAGAATCCTAAGTCTTTGACTGGTCAATACTTGGCAGGTAAGAAATTTATTCCAGTACCTTTGAAACGCCGTGATGGCAATGGTGAATTTGTTGAAGTCTATGGCGCTGCTGAAAATAATTTGAAGAATTTAAATGTTAAGTTTCCACTAGGTAAATTTACCGTTGTGACAGGAGTTTCTGGTTCTGGTAAATCTACTTTGGTTAATATGATATTGAAGCGTGCTTTGGCTCAGAAGATGAATCACAATTCCGAAAAACCTGGTAAATATAAGAAAATAACTGGTTATGAAAATCTTGAAAAAGTGATTGCTATCGATCAGAGTCCAATCGGTCGAACACCTAGAAGTAATCCGGCCACTTATACCGGCGTATTTGATGATATTCGTGGTTTGTTCGCGCAAACGAATGAAGCTAAGTTGCGTGGTTATAAGAAAGGCAGATTCTCTTTCAATATCAAAGGCGGTCGCTGTGAGAATTGTCGTGGTGACGGAATTATCAAGATTGAAATGAATTTCTTGCCTGATGTTTATGTACCTTGCGAAGTTTGTCATGGAACTCGTTACAATTCAGAAACTCTAGAAGTCACTTATAAGGGGAAGAACATTGCTCAAATTTTGGATATGAAAGTATCCGAAGCTTTGGACTTCTTCAGTAATATTCCTAAGATCAAACGTAAGCTCCAAACAATTGAAGATGTTGGTTTAGGTTATGTTTCACTAGGTCAATCAGCTACTCAATTGTCCGGTGGTGAAGCTCAAAGAATGAAATTGGCTTCAGAGCTTTACAAGAAGTCTAACGGGAAGAACTTCTACATTTTGGATGAACCTACAACTGGTTTGCACACGGATGATATCAAGCGTCTATTAGGAGTATTGCAACGGTTAGTAGATGAAGGGAATACCGTTTTGGTTATCGAACACAATTTGGATGTTGTGAAGTCAGCTGACTGGTTGATCGACCTTGGTCCTGATGGTGGTGAAGGTGGCGGTAAAATCGTTGCCCAAGGAACACCAGAGGATATTACCAAGGTCAAAGCTAGTTATACTGGTCAATATCTTAAACCAATTTTGGAACGTGATACTAAACGTACTAAAGATGCACAATAAATTTTTTCGATTTAAATGACTTTTGTGGAATTGAATTTTTAATTCTGCAAAGGTCTTTTTTAGTAAGTCAGTATTAAAAACTGACACGCCCGGCTTGTTGTGTTATGCTTATATTCGAATGTGAGGTGCATTATGGCAGAAGATATGCTTAGTTTGGTTATCGTTACTGGAATGAGTGGTGCAGGAAAGACCGTTGCAATGCAATCCTTTGAAGATTTAGGATATTTTTGTATCGATAATATGCCACCTAACTTGCTTCCAAAATTCTGGGAGTTAGTTCATGAATCCGGTAAGATCAAAAAAGTAGCTTTAGTTGTAGATATTAGATCACGTGCATTTTATGATGAGATATTCTCAATGCTTTCAAAAATGGACGAAGATGAACAAGAGAAACATCAAAAAGTTGATATGAAAATTCTCTTCTTGAATGCTTCTGATGAAGAGTTAGTTTCTCGTTATAAAGAGACCCGTCGTAGTCATCCTTTGGCTATGGAAGGTCGGTTGTTAGATGGAATTGAAAAGGAAAGAGAATTGCTTTCAGAAATCAAAAGTCGAGCTTCAGTTGAGATCGATACGACTGACCTCACTCCTAGACAACTGCGAGAAGAAATTTTCGATAATTTTCAAGAAAGTTCCGTCGTGCCAACATTTCACATCGAAGTGATGTCATTTGGCTTCAAGTATGGCTTGCCAATTGATGCTGACATTGTAATGGATGTTAGATTTTTAAGAAATCCATTTTATATTAAAGAATTAAAGACACAAACCGGAATGGATAAACCAGTTTATGATTATGTGATGGATGATGCAGAAACAAAGAATTTCTATGACAAATTCTATGGTTTATTAAAAGATATCGTTCCGGGCTATGAAAAAGAAGGTAAGACTAGTTTGACGATAGCAATTGGCTGTACTGGAGGACAACATCGTTCAGTCGCTATTGCTCAACGTCTAGGTACTGATCTAAAGAAATTAGATTATTACGTAGACATTACTCATCGTGACATGGAAAAATCTCAAAAGAAGGTAATTGAACATGGCAACAAATAGGATAGTTCGGGTTGTTAAGGGACGCCGTCCAAGAGTTGTAGTTATAGGTGGGGGAACTGGTTTACCAGTTGTTTTAAACAGTTTAAGAAATATGGATGCTAATATTACTGCGATTGTTACCGTAGCCGATGATGGGGGATCATCTGGTATCATTCGTGACTATATTAACGTTGTCCCTCCTGGGGATATTAGAAACGTTTTAGCATCTTTATCTGATTTGCCTAAAGTAGATCTGGATGTTTTCCAATATCGTTTTAAGACCAATGATGATTTCTTCTCTGGTCATGCCATTGGAAACCTGATCATCGCTGCTTTGACAGAAATGTCACCTAATATTTTTGACGCCGTACAAGAACTATCTAAAATGATGCAAGTTGATGGTCATGTTTATCCAGCCAGCAATACGAAATTAACTTTGAATGCAGAATTTACTGATGGAACGACTTTGTCAGGTGAACACGAAATAACGCATTCTGGTAAGCATGTAAAACGAGTTTGGGTCACTGATTCAGATAATCCTGATCAAGAGCCAAAATCAGTGCTGCCAGTAATTGCTTCTATTATGCAGGCTGATGTGGTCGTTTTAGGACCTGGTAGTTTGTTTACTAGTATTTTGCCTAACTTAATGATTAAAAAGATTGGTGAAGCTGTTAAACAAACTTCAGCTGAAATTGTTTATATTTGTAACATCATGACTCAAATTGGTGAAACAGAAGGTTTTACTGATGCGGATCACGTGAAAGTATTAAATCGTCATTTAGGTGGGAATTTCATCGATACAGTTTTAGTTAATACGCGAAAAATTCCCGACGGTTATATGGATCACAAGAAGTATGACGAATACGTCAACCAAGTGGAAACTGACTTTGATGGCTTAAGAAAAATGGGCTGCAAAGTTATTCAAGATGATTTCTTATCGTTGCATGATAAGGGAGCTTTCCACGATGGAGAAAAAGTTGCTAGAGAAATTATCAATCTCTCATTGCAATCAGGAAATAGAAAAAATGAGGTGAGACGTTAGTGGTTTCATACGCTAGTGAAGTTAAACAAGAGCTCACAAAATTAGTCGTTCATCCCGAACACGCTCGAGTAGAGTTGTCAGCGTTGTTGAGAATGAATGGTTCTTTGAGCTTGCAAAATCATCACTTCGTCTTAACCGCACAAACTGAAAACGCCGCGATTGCCAGAAGAATTTTTTCATTGGTCAAGCAAAAGTATGGTATTGAATCAGAATTATTAGTGCGTAAAAAGATGAAGTTAAAGAAAAACAATCAGTATTTAGTACGAATCAACCAAGATACTAATAAGATTTTGACAGATTTGGATATCTTAGATGAATCTGGCCTGTCGATCAATACTGACGTGCCATTAGAAGTTATCAATGAAGATCAACGGATGCGTTCTTATTTGCGTGGAGCCTTTTTGGCAACCGGAAGTGTCAATAATCCGGAAACTTCTAGATATCATTTAGAGATTTATTCATTGTACGAAACACATAATGAAGGTATTGCTCAGATGATGAACTATTTTCATTTGAATGCTAGAACTACGAAACGTCGTAACGGCTACATCGTTTATTTGAAGGAAGCAGAAAAAATTGCGGATTTCTTACAATTGATCGGAGCTACTAATGCGATGTTGAAGTTTGAAGATATTCGAATCGTGCGTGATATGAGAAATTCAGTCAATCGTTTAGTTAATTGCGAAAATGCTAATATCAATAAGACTGTGGCAGCAGCTGAACGTCAAGTTGAAAATATCAAGCATTTGCAAGCGACAGTTGGCTTAGACAATTTACCTGATAAATTACGTGAAATTGCGGTCTTGAGATTAGAGAATCCTGAAGTTTCACTAAAGGAATTGGGCGATATGGTACCAAGTGGTCCGATTTCAAAATCTGGAATCAATCATCGTTTACGTAAGTTGAATCAATTAGCAGAAGCTGATGGTGTTTAAAAAAGAAATCCCTGATAGAATTAGTTATTCTATCGGGGATTTTTTTAGTTGCTGACAACGACTTTGCCAATCATATGGTTGCTTTCTACTAGTTGATGAGCTTTTTTCAAATTATCAGCATTGATAGGGGATAATTCTTTAGTCAGAGTACTGTGGATAATATTTTCGTCAAGCATTGTAGCAATTTGTTCGAGGATTTCATGCTGGGTGATCATATCAGGAGTTTGATAGTAGGATTTGGAATACATCCATTCCCAAGCAAAAGTAGCTCTTTTTTTAGTTAGTTTCTTGAGGTCAATTGGACGGTGGTTCTCAGTAATTGAGACGATTTTCCCGTGTGGCTTAATTAGTTGAGAAATTTCTTGCCAATGTCCATCTAAATCATTGAGTCCTAAAATGTAGTCGACATATTTGAAACCTAAGCTGTGAACTTCAGAGATAAGATTTTTGCGATGATTAGCGATTAAATCGGCACCATTTTGTTGAACCCAAGAAATTGTTTCCGTTCGAGAAGCTGTGGCGATAACTTTTAGTCCAGCCCAATGTGCTAATTGGGTGGCAATTGATCCGACACCACCAGAGCCATTGATAATTAAAATAGTTTTTTGTTGGTTGTTTTTATCGGTTGGGTCGATTTCTAATTGTTCAAAAATTACTTCCCAAGCAGTTAAAGAAGTTAGCGGCATGACAGCAATTTCAGCATCGGTTAAATTCTTAGGTGCATGACCAACGATTCTTTCATCGACTAGTTGGTATTCACTGTTACTGCCTGGTCGAATAAATGAACCAGCGTAAAAAACTTTTTCACCTTTTTGAAAGAGAGTAACATCTTCTCCAATTTCAGTGACAGTTCCGACAGCATCCCAGCCAATAACTTTAGGTTGAATAAGCTTTTTATGTCCACTTTTTCTGACGATAACATCGACTGGATTGACTGAGATAGCTGATATTTTGACTAATAGGTCGTGACCGTGAGCCTGTGGTATTGGTTCAGAAAATTCGATAAGACTGTTGGTATCCTGAATAGGTAAATGTTCTAAAAATCCGATAGCTTTCATAATAAGTTCCTCCTCGACAATTAGTATCGGCTCAGTGAAGAATCAAAACAATCGTGAAATTTTTGTTACTAGTAACGTGTTGTTCTGAATTTAAAAAAAGGGTAGTCTAGGAATAAATCGATGAGGAGAAAATTGATGCAAAGACACGTTTATGACTGTAACGACGGTTGTCCGGTGGAAAGCACTCTGCAAATTATTTCTGGCAAGTGGAAAAGTGTCATTATTTACCATCTACTTGATAAAAAAGTTTGTCATTTTGGGCAATTGCAGCATGAATTGAAAGATTGTTCAAGGAGGATGTTAGCTCTACAGTTAAATGATTTGGAAAAAGATGGAATTATTAAGAAAAATGTCTATCAATTCAATCCTCTAAAGACGGATTATCAATTGACGGAATTTGGTAAAACGCTAGAACCAGTGATTAATTCTATGGCCAGTTGGGGTAAAATTTATAATCAAAAAAGAAGCTAGACGACTTTTTACAGTTGTCTAGCTTTCTTTATCTTGGGAATGGTTAACAAACCTATTAAAACTATTAATAAGACTGTCGACATCCAAAGTAGAGGTCGATACATTTTTGGTTGAATTTGCGTAATTTGATAAGTAGCGTGTTGAAGGTTTTTGTTGGAATGGATAGTTATGAAACCTTCAGAACTACGACTGGCTTTAATTCTTTGTCCATTCAGTTTGATTTGATAGATCAATGAATTATAGCCATAAACTGGTAGAGTTATTTTTCCCTTAGGAACATTATCGGCGGTTAAAGTAATTGAGTTAACGTTAGTACTGTTGTGCTTTAGAGGAATCTCACGACCTTTAGTTACTCCCAGATGGCCATTTATTAAGTAAACGATTCGTGGATCTAAACTCAACCCGTTAGTACCTTTAGCAAGTGGGACGGAATTAGGAGCGTAGTCGGGAATCAAAGTCCGTGAAAGGGTATCGCTGGTGATGCCGCTAGAGGTTACTTTGGCATAGCCGTTCAAACCAGTTGGGGTAGTGGAATTTTGCGTGATGACTGGTAGTTTAGCCGTTTTATGATATTGAGCCTGAAAGCCAGTATAGCCAGCCATTAAATAAGATAAAATCGTTACTCCAAAAAATATTTTACGAGCTGTCTTTGAACTGAAATTAATTAGTATCAAAATTATCGGTATGATTCCTAAAAAGGGAGCGAAGCGCCAGGCAGCGTTTTGGAAGTTGTTGATAATCGGTAATTTTCCTAACAAGTTCCAGGGAACGATATTGCTAGAAAGTAAGATCAAAACGATTTCGACGCTGAGCCAAGGTAGTAATTGTCTTAATTTTTGTCGGTTGAATTTGAAAATCACGATCAACAACAAAATAATTGAGAGCCAAGAAATCGTCGATTTAGTATTCCAACGTGAAGTCCAAAAGATTTGCCAGAGACTGAGACTGTCGACGTGTCCTAATCCAAACGGTGACAATAATCCGGTCTGCGAGATTTTCATTAGTCGATACAAAATCGGAGCGCAAAGGATAACAGTGAGTCCGGCCGCAATAATCAAATTGAGCCAAGCTAAATAGTTTTTCTTGATAATAGTGTTTATAATCAAAAATATTCCCGCGACTATCGTGATAACAACGGCACTGAGTAAGTGTGAACCGATGACCCAAAACATAAACAGAGCAGTTTTAATGATTAAAGGTGGATCGATTTTTTCACTTTCGATGGCTTCTTTGAGTGTAAAGAAGATTGGAAAGGCAAAAATCATCACTAAAGCAGTACCCGTCTGCATTTCGTTGACGAGGTCTTTTAAAACTGAGCCCGAGAGCGTAAAAATTGTTGCTGCTAAAATGGCATTACGGCTGTCGAAACGTTTGTTTATGGATAAGAAAGTCACGATAAACCCGAGCCCAGCAATGAGAGCTTTGATAGCAATGATTTGGTGAATCGGGGTTAAGAAGTTAGTCAAAAAGACAAACGGCCACAAAGTAATATCGGGATACATTCCGTTGATGGCCTGCCCAGTATTAAAGAAACTGTTGAAGTTAACCCAGCTAGGCAATTGATGTTGCTGAAAGGCTAGTCTAATTTCATAGATTCGCTCTGAATGAAAAAAAGTATCATAAAGCGAAACCATGTAGTTAAAGTGAAACTGCCAAATAGTCCAAGCTAATAAAATAATAAAAAAGAATAAGGCGATAAAAGTAGTTTGCTTATGTGAGTTATTTTTTGAGTCCAAAATATTTCTCCTATAGATAAATAATCCAGACCTTAATTATACTTCAATTGTTAAAAACAAAAAAATAGCCCACGACGAAAAGTCATGAACTAAAATTATTATTTGCTAGCTTTTTTGGTGTTCTTGATCATAAAGGCAAAGATAAGGCCGATAACTTCTATTACGAAGAAGAATGCAAAGACTCTTTGATAACCAATTAAACCATCGTTAGCAGGTAAGTGATGATTTTGGTTAGTAATTACCAGAATCAATGTCGCTAAACTGACACCAAGTGACCCAAATAGTTGTCGAGCAGTTGTGATGATAGCTGTTCCGTGTGGAATCAAGTCCTCTGGTAGTGAATTACCACCGAGTGTAGTTGCAGGCATCATAACGAAGGCATTGCCACCTTCAATTAAAATAGCAATCAAAATCATTGGTAACATGCTCAATTTGAAGTGGAGAATGAACAATAAGAACCAACCGACAGTGATCATTGACATACCAGTAATCAAAGTAGCTTTGAAGCCAATTTTATCAGCTAGACTACCCGTCAATGGGTTTAAAATACTCAAAACGATAGCGGGTGGGACTAGTGCCAAACCAGATTTTAAAACGGAAACGTGTAAAACATTTTGATAATAAAGTGGATAAATGATAGTTACGACGATCAATGAAATGTATGAAAAACCGGTCAAAATTGCGGCTAAGTCAAAGTTGAAATTCTTCATAACTTTCAAATCAAGTAGCGGTTCTTTTTTAGTCAATTGACGATGAACGAAAAGAACTGTCAAGACGATACTGATTACTAAAAGAATTGTTAAATTAGTACTCAAACTCTTAGTAGCTCCAGCTTGATTGACCACATAGAGCAAACCAATCAAACCGAGTAAGTAAATTGTTGAAATTAAATCCAAACTAGCTTTGTGACGTGGCATGACGTCTTTGATATTGAAGAGACCACTGATAAAAATTACGATCATGATCAATAAGAAGATGACGAATAATCCTTGCCATTTTAAAAAGTTCAAAACAATACCAGAAATAATTGGACCACTAGCTAAAGCAGACCCCATGACCAAACCGGCATAGCCCATGGTAGCACCACGTTTACTTTCCGGTGTGATGGTCAATAAAACCGACTGAAATGATGGGAATAAAACCCCAACACCAATAGCTTCTAAACCTCTACCGAGCATCGCCATAGGAAAGCTTTGAGCAGTGATGATAATCAAAGTACCCAGTGCAAAAATCCCAACAACGCTTAAAAAGATTTTTTTAAATGAAAAATTATTTAATAGCCAAGGACTGATGGGCATCATGATACACATGATCAACATAAAACCAGTTGTTAACCATTGAATCGTGGGTGCTGTAACGCCGAAAAATTTCATCAATGTTGGATAAGCCGTTGAAAGTGATGACTGACTGATCGACATCGTAAAGGTTCCCGACAGCAAAGTTATGATGAATAACTTCCGAGCAAGGCTATTTTGAATTTGACCCTTATTCATAGAAATATCCCTTCTTTGTAAAATCTAATACCAAATAAAGGATAGTCTAAATGAAAAAAGCTGTCCAACACAATGCCCGTAATACAGCGCTTTCAGGACTATTTTTTGTATAAATGAAAAACATTTTTAGTTAAGCCTAGATTTTTCGCCTGATACATATACCTACTAGCGATAGATGCATAGGGATGCCACTTGGAACATTTTTTCATTACGGCCGCTTTTTTGAAATTGTGAGTTTTGTAAACCCAGCTGTAACTTTGTAAGAAGGCTACGTCTTCAAATGGCAAAATATCTGGTCGATCTAGTGAAAAAATCAGAAACATCTTGGCAGACCAAACACCGATACCCTTGATTGTGGTTAAGCTGTCGATAACTTCTGAATCAGACATTTTTGAGTAATCTGAAAAAATTACTTTCTTTGTTAGAATTGCCGCTGTTAAGTTTTGAATGTAGTGCACTTTAGAGTGTGAGATACCGATACTTAATAATTGTTCATCGGATAAGCATTTAATTTTAGTTGGACAAATAAGGCCATCACATTCGTTTGTTAGACGAAGTGTTAATACTTGTGCGACCTTTTTTGAAAGCATTTGTTCAATAATCTGACTGACTAAAAAAGCGTAGGCATCAGTTTGCAGTTGATAATTTATTGGCCCCACCATTTGAATAACTTTAGCGAGGTGTTTGTCTTTTTTTATTAAATATTGAACTGAAAGAGAGTCTTGGTCTAAATGTTTTGAAATAGTCATTATTGCCTCCAAATCAGTTCAAGTATAAGAGGGAATGGGTATATTGAAACAAAAAAAATCTCCCCTTATCCAAAATGGATAAAGGAAGATTTTTGTAAAAGATTATTTGTCAGCTTTGTTTGTCATGATTTCATCAATCAAACCATAGTCTTTAGCTTCTTGGGCTGTCATGTAGTTATCACGATCAGTATCCTTTTGAAGTTTTTCGAATGTTTGACCTGAGTTGTCAGCCAAAATGTGATTTAATCTCTTTCTAGTCTTCAAGATTTCTTGGGCAGCAATTTCAATTTCTGTTTGTTGACCTTGAGCACCACCTAATGGTTGGTGAATGAGGACAGTTGAATTTGGTAGGGCAAAACGTTTGCCTTTTGTACCTGATGACAACAAGACACTACCCATTGAGGCAGCTAAACCAGTTGCGATTGTTTGAACATCAGATTTAACGAAATTCATAGTATCCATGATAGCTAATCCGTCGGTAACTGAACCACCGGGTGAGTTGATGTACATGGAAATATCCTTGTCTGAATCTTGAGCATCAAGGAAAAGTAGTTCAGCAATGACAGTGTTTGCCATTTGACTGTTAACTTCACCAGATAACATGATGATTCTGTCTTTTAATAATCTTGAGTAAATATCATAGGCACGTTCGCCACGTGAACTTTGTTCAATAACTGTAGGAACTAACATAAAATGCCTCCTGTTTTTAATTAGCACTCTTAATAGCACAGTGCTAATTTAGCATACAATATGTATCGGGTCAACAAACTAAGCTCGATAAATAAAAATATTTATTCAGTTGACTCCTGAACACGTTTTCTCATCAAAGAATCTTTGACTTTTGACCAAATAATGTGAAATACATACGCAGAAGCAAATGATAGTACCCAAGTCAATAAATAGCAAACGATAATGGCTAGGATAGGATTGATATTAACCAAATTTTTACCACCTAAGCGCCAGATGATCTGTAGCCAAAAGACGTTAGACAAGTAAGCTCGGTAAGCATAGGTTGCTAAAAAGTGAAATACTGGTAGGGCTTTGGAATTATCGTTGATGTGCTTGATAGCTAAAGTTGCAACTAAACCGATAATTAACAAAGCATATAGGGTCATCGAAGGTTTGTAATAAGGAGCATTAGCTAAGCTGACTGGATAGCCGAAATTAAAGAGTTCTTTGTTAGTCCAATAAAAGACAGCTATGAAGAGAATTACTAAAATAGGAAAAGACTTCTTCAAAAATGTTTCGAGTTTATCTCTAAACATCCAACTTAATACCCCAAAGATTCCGTAAATGACGAAGCTAATAAAGATTCGATCGAGTAAATACCAGCTTTGTTCGTGAGGTCCGTGGAAGACTTCTAAATCGTAAAATCCAATCCAAGCAGCAAAGAGAACGGTCGTGATAATTAAAGTCCAAATTCCACGCTTAGAATTATTTCTTACAAAATGAGCTAGTAGCCAGAAAAATGGCATTAAAATAATGAATTGTAGCATCATCGTGTTATACCACAAATGTGGTGCGGCATTACCATTGATAAAGTGCCAAATAAAAGAGCCAACATCGTGATACTGATTAACTTGTTGAACATTTGGCATGATTAGTAGGTAGGCTAAGGTCCACCAAATTGTGGGTACAAAAAGAGCAGACCATTGTTTTTTCAAATAGCCACCATAATTGGCCAAGGTATTTTGGTTAGTTGTTCTAGTCGTGGTATACAAGATACCAAAAATAAAGGCTGGAGCAGTGAACTTAACTAAGTTATAAATAATACCAATTGGCGTTTGATAGTTATAAGTTGGACTAGTTGCAAGAACTAGACTCAATACGGTCTGCATCATAACGGCAGTACAAGCGAAGACCTTCATGTAATCACCGATGTCGGCCGGGCTTGTAGTGTCTTTTTTTATTTTCATGTGAAACACTCCTCTTGTAAATTTGTGAGATCAACAAAAGGAAACTTAAATTCAATATAAGCGCATTCATTCTAAAATGCAACTAAATTTTTAACTCGAAATTTTGGAAATCTAAGAAAATCATGATCAATTCATTACTAATTTCACGTTTGATACCATTGAGAACTCCATAGGGAGAACTGAGGTAAATAGTCCGCTGCAGTGGATCCGGAGCAAGTCTAGCAAGTTGAACTCGAGGTTGGATCGTTTGCCAAGTAACTGAAGGAATGAAACTCAAACCAATTCCTGCTTCAATCAATCCTCTGACAGTTGCTGGGTCGTCAGCTTCATACATGTAATCCAAAGCGATGTCGCGTTTGTTGAAATAGTTGTCGATCGTCAAACGTAAAGGATTATTTTTCGATAAGCCGATTAGTTTTTCACCTTGTAAGTCTTTAGGGCGGATAAATTGTTTGCTGTAACCGTAGTTGATATTCCAGCCGACAAAGATTTCTTCCTTCAAGACTGGTACGTTGGTCAAACCTTCCAATGGTTTAGTCGTGACGATAAAGTCGAATTGTTTAAAATCTGTTTCCCTGACGTTATGTTGAGCAATGTTCAATCTGACGTTGGGGAATTTTTGTTTAAAAGTCGAGACGATGGCAGGGATGAAGGGGGAAGCCACTTCCATTAATAAAGAAATGGGATGTTCGACCTTATCTGGACCGCCTTTAACGGCGTTGATACCACGGTCGAGTTCTTCTAGGCTGTCATTGACGTAACTGTAAAATAATTTTCCTGAACGATTGAGTTTTAACGTACGACCAGTCCGATCGAACAATTTAGTATTTAGTTCTTCTTCTAATTGCTTGATCATCTTGCTAACAGCTGGTTGAGAAACGTACAAGATGTTGGAAGCCTTGGTAATACTCTCTTGATTGGCAACGACGACGAAGTATTTGAGTTGATTGATATTCAAAATTGACACCTCTTATATAACCAAATGGTTAAGTATTATGCTTTTTCTATATTATACATGTTAAGAATCATTTCATATACTGAACTTGTGAGATCAATAAAAAGAATTTGATGGAGGTGGATACTATTTCGGTGTTATGGATTTTTCCTGGCCAAGGTGGTCAGAAAAGCGGAATGTTAAAAGACGTACCAAAGTCGATGCTTGAAAAAGTGAAGGATTTGACAGGCGTTGAATTGACCGATGATGAACAAGCTTACCAAGATTCGATTCAAATTCAATTAGGAATTTTGATTTTGCAATTGTTCAATATTAGGCAATTAAAGAAAATCAATCAAACTCCAGACGTAGTGGCAGGACACTCGCTAGGTATTTTTGCGGCGGCAGTTGCTAGTGGCGTTATCAGTGAAGACGATGCCATCAAGATTGTTTATATTCGTTCGCAAAAGATGCAAGAGTCTTATCCAACCGGTTATGGAATGGGAGCAATCGTCGGTTTGACTAGAAAAGAAGTTAATAATTTGGTCGACCAAGTTAATAACGAAGATCAACCTGTCTTTACTTCTAATCAGAATTCTGAATTGCAGACGGTTGTTTCTGGTTCAATCAAAGGAATCAAACAAGTATTGTCTTTAGCAAAAAACAACAATGCTCAAAAAACGGTTCTCTTGAAAGTTCCCGTCCCATCGCATTCACCTCTGATGCAATCTGTTGCTGATGTCTTGGAAAAAGAGTTGGCAGATGTTTCTTTGAACGATCCCCAATGCACCTACTTGGCAAATTACAACGGTCATGCGATCAGAAAAGTTGATGGTGTCAAATACGACATGATCAATAATCTAGTTCATCCCGTTTATTGGGACACAATGATGGATGTTGCCAAGGAATTAGGCGTTGATACAGCTTTAGAAATAAAACCAGGACAAACTTTTACGAAATTAGTTAAAAGCAAGTTCCCAGATTTTCGAACTATCACCATGAACAATATGAATCTTGATGATATTCAATTTTTGTTAGAGAAATGGAAAAGAGGATAATTGATGGCTAAAAGAAGTTGGACTCAAAATCGTGATGCCAAAGCTGCCAAATTAGACAGTATCGCATCAATGCTCGATGGCAAATTTGTTAAAACTCAAAATGCTAAAGAATTATTAGAAAGTGTTATTAAACCAGGCGATAAAGTCGTTTTGGAAGGGGATAACCAAAAACAAGCTAGTTTCTTGTCAAAGGTATTAGCTTCAGTTGACCCCGAGAAAGTTCACGACTTACACATGATCATGTCCAGTGTGTCACGTCCAGAACATTTGGATATTTTTGAAACAGGTATCGCTAAAAAATTAGATTTCTCATTTGCGGGACCTCAAAGTACGAGAATTTCTCAAATGATTGCTGACGGAACAATGGAAGTTGGCGATATTCACACTTATCTTGAATTGTACGCTCGACTATACGTTGACTTGATTCCAAATGTTGTTTTGGTAGCTGCTGATAAAGTAGACCGCAACGGTAATCTTTACACAGGTGCAAATACCGAAGAAACACCAGCTATCGTTGAAGCTGCAGCCTTTAAAGACGGTATCGTAATCGTTCAAGCTAACGAAGTCGTTGATAAAGTTCCTCGTGTTGACATCCCTGGTGACTGGGTCGATATCGTTGTTCCAGCTGATGAACCTTATCAATTGGAACCACTATTTACACGTGACCCTCAAAATGTTACTGAACTACAAATTTTAATGGGTATGATGGCTATTCGTGGTATTTATGAAAAACACAACGTTCAAACAGTTAACCACGGTGTTGGTTTCAATACTGCCGCTATCGAATTGTTGCTACCTACATACGGTGAACAACTTGGATTAAAAGGCAAGATTGTACCTAACTGGGAAGTTAACCCTACACCTACTTTGATTCCTGCTATTGAAAGTGGTTGGGTCAAAACTATCCACAGTTTCGGTGGAGAAGTCGGAATGGAAAATTACATTGCTCATCGTCCTGACATTTTCTTCGTTGGTAAAGATGGAACAATGCGTTCAAACCGTGCCTTTGGTCAAATGGCCGGTCAATACGCTTTGGATATGTTTGTTGGTTCAACACTTCAAATCGACAAATACGGTAACTCTTCAACTGTTACTAACGGTCGTTTATCTGGATTCGGTGGTGCTCCTAATATGGGTAGTAATCCACACGGACGTCGTCACTCAACACCAGCTTGGCAAAGTCTTCGTCCCGATGATGATCCATTGGGCAAAGGTCAAAAATTAGTCGTTCAAATGGTTGAAACTTTCGGTTCAAATAAGAAACCTGTCTTTGTTGACCACTTGGATGCTGAAGAAGTTCAAAAAGAAGCTAAATTAGCTAATGTTCCAATTATGATTTATAGCGAAGATACAACTCATATCGTGACTGAAGAAGGTATCGCTTATCTTTACAAGACTGATAGTATGGCCGAAAGACAAGCTGCTATTGAAGCTATCGCCGGTGTTACACCAGTTGGTTTGAGAAGCAATCCTAAACAATTAGCTGACTTACGTCGTCGTGGTATCGTAGCTCTTCCTGAAGATCTAGGAGTTCACCGTGGCGAAGCAAAGAGATCACTTCTTGCAGCTCAAAACATGGACGACTTAGTTAAATGGTCTGATGGACTTTACAATCCACCCGCAAAATTCAGAAGTTGGTCATAATTAATGATTGAAACTAAATTTTTACAGTTAGCACAACAAGCAGTAGTAGCACTGAAATGGGAAGTTAGTTTTTCGCCTAAGCCTGGATTAGTAGATGCTGAATCAAATGGTTCACACACTGATATGGATATTGAATTATTTTATAAATCAGCTGACAGTTTGCTAGAAAGTTTCTCAGAAATTGCTGAAAAGTCATATCGACAACCAATCGACTTATCGTTGCGTGAAGAAATTGGTAGAATCGGTCGGATTGCTGAAAAAGATATGTTTCAAGCAACTAACGGTGTCAATACGCATAAAGGGGCTATTTGGAGTATGGGATTGTTGATCAGTGCTATCAGTAGCCAACAGACTAATGATTTAGCAACAATCTTGTTAACGGCTAAAGATTTGTCACGTTTGCCTGATAAAAATGTCATCCCTAAAAAGACTCATGGTGCGGTTACGAAGCAAAAATATGCTTTGTCTGGTGCTAAAGGGGAAGCTCAAAATGGTTTTCCTAATTTAGCCAAAGCCTTAGCTTTTAAGCCACAGTTGGATGATTTTGATACGTGGATGCGACGTTTACTCGTTTTGTACAGCAATGTTGATGATACTAATATTGTCTATCGCAGCAATTTAAAGGTTTTACGTGATTTTCAGAATCTCTCAGCTCAAATAGTAGTTGATCCTAGAAATATCTTAAATAATCCACAGTTTGAAAAATTAAATGACTTTACTCAAGAGCACAATATTTCACCCGGTGGCTGTGCTGACTTGTTTGCTGCAAGTTACTTTTTAAAACATTTGAAGTAGAAATGGAGATAAATATGGAAAAATTACATTTTAACTTCGATACCAAAGATGCCATTTCCAAACCCGTACACGTTGGGGTAGTTGCATCTGGTGACCTTGAAGTTATTTTCAGACCCACAGATAAAGAAACAGAAGTTAATATCGTAACTGGTAGTGACGGCTTTAAAGAAGTTTGGGGAAATGTTTTGAAACGTTTCTTCGACAGATATCCAATCCAAGCTAATATCGAGATCAACGACTTTGGTTCCACACCAGGTGTAGTTAATCTTCGTTTAACTCAAGCATTGGAGGAACTAAAAGATGAAAAATAGTTTTGTTGAATTACATGCGCGTGAACGTGCCCTTTCATTATTAGATGCAAATACTGCTAGAGAAATCGTTGGACCTCTTGACGATATGATCTCGCCACATCTTGAACCTCAAGACATCGTTCCTGAAAGTGATGATGGAATCGTCTTGATGCGTGGAAAAATTGAAGGCAAGCAAGTTTTAGTAGTTTCAATCGAAGGTAAATTTCAAGGTGGCGGTATCGGAGAGGTCAGTGGTGCCAAAATCGTCGCAGCCTTAGAAAAAGTCCTTGAAGAAAACAAGAATGGCAACACGATTTACCCAATCATTGTTTTGGATACCGGTGGTGTTCGTTTGCAAGAAGCTAACTACGGTTTGTTATCAATTTCAGAGATTCAAAACGTCGTTATTGCTTTGAAGAAGTTTGTGCCAGTTATCGGCTTAGTGCCTGGTCGCGTGGGATCATTCGGTGGTATGTCAATTACTGCATCAATTCTTTCTTATTTAATTGCTACAAACAAAGCCAGAATTGCTTTGAATGGTCCAGAAGTTATCGAACAAGAAGCTGGTGTTCGTGAATTTGATTCCAGTGATAAAGATTTGATCTGGGATACTTTGGGAACTAAACAACGCCAAGCTACTGACTTGGTTGATGAAGTAGTTGACGATACCGTAGATAGTATCAAGGCTGCTATTGTCAATGAAATCAAGACTAAGAAGGATGCTCATAGAACTGAAAATGTTGACTTCTACTTGAGTCTATTGGACAAATTGGATTTGAGTAAGAAATTGGATATCGATTCTTATAACAAATTGTTCAAATCAGTTGTTGCTACTAAACATACGATTCCTGAAGCTGTTGTTGGTGAAAAGGAAGGTACAAAGAGCCGCGGTCGCTTGTGGTTTGAAAAGTTAACTGGTATTAAGAATGCTACTAGTCCAGTCTCAACTGTTTTGCACGCTCAAAAAGATGGTAAAGAGTTTATCGCCATTGTTCCAGATGCAGACAATAAATTCCCACGTGTTCGTGAAGGAGAAGTTGGTCTTCAAGAAGGATTTGCTGTAGCAAGTATCGTTAATCAAATCGTAGCTGAAGACAAAGATAAGGATGTTAAACGTCCTATTGTTCTAGTTGTCGATGTTCCTAGTCAAGCTTATGGTTATCAAGAAGAATTGATTGGTATTCACGTGGCTCTTGGTTCAAGTGCTGCCGCATACGCTAAAGCTAGACAAAACGGTCATCCAGTAATCGACTTTATTCCTGGAGATGCTGTTTCTGGTGGATTCTTGGCACATGGTTTGCAATCTAATAGAATGATTGCCTTAGATGATGATTCAATCACTATTCAAGCAATGTCAAAGGCTAGTGCTGCTCGTATTACTCAAAGAACAATTGCTGAATTGGAAGAAGCTACTAAGCATGTTCCAGCTATGGCTTACGATATCGATAACTATGAAAAACTCGGTGCTTTGTACAAATTAGTCAAAGGTATCGGTTCATGGGAAGCAACCGACGAAAATGTTGATAAAATCAAAGAATTGATCAATCAAGCTATCGATAGTTTAGACGGCGACACAAGTTTGCACTTCCGTTATCAAACAGAAATTGCCAAAGCTAGTGGCCGTAAATCAACTCTTCAAGTTAGAAAACTAGTGGATGAAGAATGGTCAAAGTAGAACCGCATGATTTATTAAAAATCTCTTCAATTAATGATCTGATTACTGATGGATTGCCACAGTGGGCTGAGGATATTTTTCCCGATTCACTGACGGTCGTAGTTCGTCGTAGTGAAATAATTAATGGTAAAATTCCTGTCGGTATTAGGGGAATAAAAAGAGAACAGCGTTTTGCAGCTTTTGTCTTAGATTCAGATGTTAAAGAGGTCATTACACCGTATCAATTAGTTTCTGAAAAGTCTTGGCAAAATGTTTCTGATGAGCGCAAAAAATTACCTGCAATCAAGGCTTTACCAGCAGTGGCAAAAATCTTGCAAGAATACAAATGGGGAATCAGTGGTAGCGTTGGTTTCGAATTGGCAACAGGGACTAATTCAGCCAAAATGACCAGTGATTTGGATTTAGTTTGGAAGCCGGATACTTCAATTAGTCGTGAGGGCGCTAAGAATTTGTTAGCAAAATTGAATCAATTCGGAGTTCATGCTGATCTACAAGTTATCCAAGGCAGTAATGGTTTTTCATTAGAAGAATACAGTCAGTCAAAATCTACTATAATGATGAAGACGTTGTCTGATCCAATTTTAGTGAAAGATCCTTGGAAAAAATAAAAAAGATAGGCCGTCGTGGTCTATCTTTTTTTGAGGAGAGAACTATGGAATTTTTAACTAATGATGGAATAAAATTAAATTTTCAAAGCTTTGGATCTGGTCAACCAGTTATCTTAGTAGAAGGATTTGGTGGATATCAAGAAATTTGGCAAGCTCAGATTGATTATTTGGTGGGGATAAATTGTCGAGTGATTACTTATGATCATCGAAATCATGGCAAGTCACAACGTACTCAGAAGAATTTAACGATTGAGCAATTGACGAATGATTTGGCCAGTTTAATTGAATATTTACAGTTTCAAGAGCCCATTTTAATTGGTCACTCGATGGGAGCAAGTATTTGTTATGCCTATTTGAAGAAATATTCTAACGTTAAATCAGTTTTAGCAATCGATCAATCTCCGAAAATGTTAAATGATTCAAACTGGAAATATGGTTTTGAAAACTTTACTGCCAATAATTTTAAGGAAAAAATTTCACTGCCAAATAAAACGCATGAAACTTTACATGGATTAAATAATCAAGTGGCTTTGTCATTAAACAAAGTTCGGAGTCTCTATCCATTTATTAGAAAGCAAAATCTAGCTCTATTAGAAGATCATTTCCAAAAAGACTGGCGTAATTCATTATTGAATAGTAATAAACGGGTAACTATTGTGACTGCCAGACAGAGTCCATACTTTGACTGGCGATTTGGAGATTACTTAACGCAAAATGAGAAAATAACTAGTATAGCTTTGGATAACTGCGGTCACGATATTATGGCTGAGATTCCAGAAGTTTTTAATCAAACGTTAAGACATTTTATTTTTAGTAGTCGTAGAATTTAAAAAAGAGAGCTATATTTCGTTATAAAACACGAAGTATTACTCTCTTTTTATATAATAATATTCTTGTTGAATCTTATAGATGTTGATAATTCAACATTCTTTATCAAAAGTTTGTGAAACAAAAAATGCGCCACGTGGGAGTCGAACCCACATTCCAGGAACCGGAATCCTGTGTGCGATCCATTACACTAGCGGCGCATTACTGTTTAATTCTATCGCACCTCTATATAAAAAGTAAACGTCAAAAAAAATATTATTAATTGTACTTTTTGTAATCATTTCACTTGATATTTTCACAAGAGAGTTTATACTAATAACTGTGCTTAAGAGATGGAATGATTCATCCGGGCTTTTATTTTTTGAGTACATGGGTCGTAAACAGACATACAGGGACACTAATTGCCCCATGGAGTATATCAAATGACTAATAATGAAGATTTAGAATTGCTGGATTTAGTTGCCCCAGACTTCATTAAAACTCTGGAAAAGCGATTTAAAATACTTCAGAGTATCTCATTAATGGAGCCAGTCGGGCGCAGAGTATTAGCTGATGATCTTAATATTACTGAACGTGGATTAAGAACTGAGACTGATTTATTAAGAAAGCAAGGCTTGATTGTTTCTTCAAAATCTGGAATGTCTTTAACGCATACAGGTAGCGATGTAGTAGTTCGCTTGACGAATGTTTTAGCGGATTACCAAGGTACAGCTATTTTGGAGAAACGCTTGAGTGAAAAGCTGGGAATTAGTCGTTGTATTGTTTTACCCGGTAATGCAGATAAGCAATATCGAGTAGTCGATTCGTTTGGTAGAAGACTTAATCAACTCTTAGGATCAGTATTGCCAAATGGTCAGTCAATGATTTCTGTGACTGGTGGTAGTACGTTGGCACAAGTTGCTCGTAATCTTTCACCTGATTTATCGAAGAATCGCAAGTTGGTTTTCTTGCCAGCTCGTGGTGGTGTAGGTGAGTCAGTTACGATTCAAGCAAACAGTGTCTGTGCAGAGATGGCTTTAAGAACGCAAGGCCAGTACCGGGCTATGTACCTTCCAGAGGACATTAGCGAAAAAAGTTTTGAATCTTTGCAAAAAGAGACTTCAATTAAGTCGGTTCTTGAACTAATATATAGAAGTGATGTTGTTATTCACAGCATCGGAACTGCAAGTGTCATGGCAGAACGTCGAAATCTTTCAGCTAAGGAACAAGAAATCATCGATAATGGTGATGCTGTTTCAGAAGCTTTTGGAGATTTCTTCGATCAAAGTGGTAAACTTGTATATAAGGTACCTAGGATTGGACTTCACGTCCGGGACCTTGATAAAATAAAATATGTGGTTGCGATTGCCGGTGGTCAAAGTAAGGCTAAAGCAATTCAATCATATATGAAAAACGCACCTCATCATACTATACTAATTACTGATGAGGGTGCCTCAAAGCTGATTTTAAGGGATAACCCTTTAAAATAATATTTTTTTGATTTCCTGAAGGAGGAATTTTTGTATGACTACAAAAGTTGGTATTAATGGATTTGGCCGTATCGGTCGTTTGGCATTCCGCCGTATCGCTGCACTTCAAGCAGCTGGCAAGACAGATTTGGAAGTTGTTGCAATCAACGATTTAACTTCACCTGCTATGCTTGCTCACCTATTGAAGTATGATACTGCTCATGGTAACTTCGAAATCGACAAGATTTCAGCTGCTGACAATGCTATCGTTGTTGACGGTAAGACAATTCCTGTATATGCTGAAATGAACGCTGCAGACCTTAAATGGGTTGCAAACGACGGTGTTGACATCGTTCTTGAATGTACTGGTTTCTACACATCATCAGAAAAAGCACAAGCTCACTTGGACGCCGGTGCAAAACGTGTATTGATCTCAGCTCCATCAGGTGACATGCCTACAGTTGTTTATGGTGTTAACGATGACATCCTAACAAACGACGTTAAGATCGCTTCAGCTGGTTCATGTACAACAAACTGTCTTGCACCTCTAGCAAATGCCGTAAACAAAGAATTCGGTATTAAAGCTGGTACAATGACAACAATCCATGCTTACACAGCTACACAAAAACTTCAAGATGGTCCAGAACGTAAAGGTAATGTTCGTGCTGCACGTGCTGCTGCTGCAAACATCATCCCTCACTCAACTGGTGCTGCTAAGGCCCTAGGTCTAGTTGTTCCTGACTTGAAAGGTAAGCTTGATGGACATGCACAACGTGTTCCAGTTATCACAGGTTCAGTTACTGAATTAGTTGCAACTCTCGACAAAGAAGTTACAGTTGACCAAGTTAACGATGCAATCAAGAAGTACACAGACAACAACCCTTCATTCGGTTACAATGATGACGAAATCGTATCATCAGATGTTATCGGTACATCATTTGGTTCAATCTTTGATCCAACACAAACACAAATCGTTGGTTCAGGTGATGGCCAAGTTGTAAAGACTGTTGCTTGGTACGATAACGAATCAGGATTTACTGCACAAATGGTTCGTACACTTGAAAAATTTGCTACATTAGACTAATTCATTAATCTAAAATAGTAATCAAAAAACCTAATTTAGTGTTTTAAATTGGCGGAGGGAGGATAACTCCTTCCGCCTTTTTTTAAGGAAAATATCGGAGGATTTATAATGGCAAAACTTATTGTTTCTGACGTTGACGTAAAAGACAAAAAAGTCTTGATGCGTGTTGATTTCAACGTTCCTATCAAAGATGGTGTTGTCGGCGATACTAACCGTATCGTTGGTGCTATCCCAACAATCAAATATGTTTCAGAACATGGTGGAAAGGTTATCTTGCTATCTCACTTGGGTCGTATTAAGAGTGACGAAGACAAGAAAGCTTTATCATTGAAGCCAGTTGCTGCTAAACTTGAAGAATTAAGTGGTTTGAAAGTTAAGTTCGTACCTGTTAACGAAGGTAAAGAACTTGAAGATGCTGTTAACGAACTAAACGATGGCGACATTCTACTTATGGAAAACACACGTTTCCAAGATATCGACAATGATTTCGGTAAACGTGAAAGCAAGAACGATCCTAAACTTGGCGAATACTGGGCATCACTTGGTGACGTATTTATCAACGATGCTTTCGGTACAGCCCACAGAAGCCATGCTTCAAACGTTGGTATCTCAACAGCTATGAAGGCTGCTGGTAAACCAGTTGCTGCTGGTTTCTTAATGGAAAAGGAAATCAAGTTCTTAGGTAACGCCGTTGACAATCCTGTACACCCATTCGTAACAATCCTTGGTGGTGCTAAGGTTTCAGATAAGATTGGTGTTATTGAAAACTTAATTCCAAAATCAGACCACATCTTAATCGGTGGTGGTATGGCTTATACATTCTTAGCTGCTCAAGGCCACAAGATTGGTAAGTCTCTATTCGAAGAAGACAAAGTTGAACTAGCTAAAGACCTCCTTCAAAAAGCTGGCGACAAGATCGTTCTTCCTGTAGACCACATCGTTGCTAAAGAATTCTCAAATGACGCTGAAGCTACAACAACTGATGGCGTTGACATTCCTGATGACGAAATGGCTCTTGATATCGGACCTAAGACAGTTAAGTTGTTCCAAGACACATTAAATGGTGCAAAGACTGTTGTATGGAACGGACCAATGGGTGCATTCGAAATGAGCAAGTTTGCTGAAGGTACACTAGAAGTTGGACGTGCTATGGGTAACTTGACAGATGCTATTACTATCGTTGGTGGTGGTGACTCAACTGCTGCTGCTAAGAGTCTTGGTATTGCTGACAAGCTAACACACATCTCAACTGGTGGTGGTGCTTCACTAGAATACCTAGAAGGTAAAGTATTACCAGGTATCGATTCAATTTCAGATAAATAATTATTTTTCATGAGGAGAACTAATTTTATGCGTACACCTATTATTGCGGGTAACTGGAAGATGAACAAAAATCCTAAAGAAACCCAAGAATTTTTAGACGGTATCAAAGGCAAGTTGCCAGAATCTGGCGTAGAAACAATCATCGGTGCTCCAGCTATTGACCTTACAACTCTTGTTGCAGGGGCAAAAGGTACACCATTGAAGACTGCTGCTGAAAACTCATACTTTGAAGATGCTGGTGCATTTACTGGTGAAACATCACCTAAAGCACTTGATGAAATGGGCGTTGATTATGTAATCATCGGTCACTCAGAAAGAAGACAATACTTCAAAGAAACTGACGAAGATATCAACAAGAAAGCTCACGCAATCTTGAAGAACAACATGCTACCTATCATCTGCTGTGGTGAAACACTAGAACAACGTGAAGCCGGCAAGGCAGAAGACTGGGTAACAGGTCAAATCGAAAATGCTGTTAAGGGCATTTCTGCTGATGACTTAGCTAAGTCAGTTATCGCTTACGAACCAATCTGGGCTATCGGTACTGGTAAGACTGCTACTGCTGATCAAGCACAAGAAATGGTTCACGTAATCCGTGAAAAGATTGCTAGCTTGTACGATAACGACACAGCTGACAAAGTACGTATTCTTTACGGTGGTTCAGTTAAACCTGCTAACGTTAAAGAATTGATGGCTAAAGAAGATATTGATGGTGGACTTGTTGGTGGTGCATCAATGGATCCAGAATCATATATCGCATTAGCTAACTTCAATAAATAATTTACTTTCATTAAGTTATTTATTTTAGTTGCAAAAAAGGTTAAAATTAATCTGTATTAAAACCATAAAGGAGATTTTTAAAATATGTCTGTAATTACTGATATTTTAGGCCGTGAAGTTCTTGATTCACGTGGTAACCCAACTGTTGAAGTTGAACTATATACTGAACTAGGTGGCTTTGGCCGCGCACTTGTTCCTTCAGGTGCTTCAACTGGTGAACACGAAGCTGTTGAATTACGTGATGGCGACAAATCACGTTTTGGTGGTAAGGGTGTTCTTAAAGCCGTTGCTAACGTAAACGACAAGATTGCTAAAAAGGTTATCGGCATGGACGTTACTGACCAACGTGCTATTGACCAAGCTATGATCGATCTTGACGGTACACCAAACAAGGGTACTTTGGGTGCTAACGCTATTCTTGGTGTTTCACTTGCTGCTGCTCGTGCTGCTGCTGACGAATTAGGTCTTCCATTGTACGAATACCTTGGTGGTCCTAACGCTCACGTATTGCCAACACCTATGATGAACGTTATCAATGGTGGTAAGCATGCTGATAACAACGTTGACTTCCAAGAATTCATGATCTTGCCTGTTGGTGCAAAATCAATGCGTGAAGCCGTACGTATGGGTGCAGAAACTTTCCACTCACTAAAAGCTGTTCTTGAAAGCCGTGGCTTGAACACAGCTGTTGGTGACGAAGGTGGTTTCGCTCCTGACCTTGAAAACAACGAAGCTCCTTTCAAGATTTTGGTTGAAGCTATTGAAAAAGCAGGTTACAAGCCTGGTGAAGATGTTGCTATTGGTTTTGACTGTGCATCATCAGAATTCTACAATGCTGAAACTCACAAGTACGAACTAAAGGGTGAAGGCGACAATGGTGCTGTTCTTTCAACAGACGAATTTATCGACTTGCTTGATGGTATCGTTGAAAAGTACCCAGTTGTTACAATCGAAGATCCTATCGACGAAAACGAATGGGAAGACTGGCAAAAAGTTACTGCTAAACTTGGTAAGAAAGTACAACTTGTTGGTGATGACTTGTTCGTTACAAACACAGACTACTTGAAGAAGGGTATTGAAATGGGAGTTTCAAACTCAATCCTTATCAAGCTTAACCAAATCGGTACACTTACAGAAACATTCGAAGCTATCGAAATGGCTAAAGAAGCAGGCTTCACAGCTGTTGTTTCACACCGTTCAGGTGAAACAGAAGATACAACAATCGCTGACCTTGTTGTTGCTACAAACGCAGGTCAAATCAAGACTGGTTCAATGAGCCGTACAGACCGTATTGCTAAGTACAACCAATTGATGAGAATTGAAGATCAACTTGGCGACCAAGCTGAATTCAAGGGTATCAAGAGTTTCTACAACTTGAACAAATAATTGTTTATATGATTGATTAAAACAGCCCTCGGGCTGTTTTTTTTGTACAATGATAGTATCAACTATTGAAGGAGAATTTCTATGACATTAAAAATTGCTTTTATCGGTTTTGGTAAATCGGCTAATCGCTATCATCTACCATATTTAAACATCAGAGATAATTTTGAAGTAAAGACGGTTTACACTCGTAAGGCTCCTGATGAAAAAAGAGCAAAACCTTATCGCCAAAAAGGCGTTAACTTTACTAATGATTTGAATGATATTTTAAATGATTCAGAAATTGATCTTGTAACGATTTGTACTCCAGCTTCAACACATTATCAACTAGCTAAACAAGTAATTGAAGCCAAGAAGTCAGTTATCGTTGAAAAACCATTCGTTGATACTTTGGACCATGCTAAAGAATTGATTCAATTAGGAAAAGATAATGACGTTTTAGTTATGCCTTATCAAAATCGTCGTTTTGATGGGGACTATTTGGCTGCTAAACAAGTTATTGATCAAGGCTTCTTAGGTGATATCGTCGAGGTTGAATCACACATTGATTACTATCGTCCACATACGGTTAACAACGTCGGAACAAAAGAACAAGGTGAATTTTATGGTTTGGGGATTCATTTGATGGATCGTATGGTAGCTTTGTTTGGTCGTCCTGATCAAGTAGTTTACGATATTAGAAATACTGAAGTTGAGGATGCAGTTGACAACTATTTTGATGTAGACTTACATTATGGTTCAAAAATGAAGGCCAAGGTCAAGGTAAGTACTGATGTTGCCAAAGAGTATCCAAGGTTTATCGTTCACGGTATGAATGGTTCCTTTATCAAATACGGTGCTGACCAACAAGAAAATGACTTGAAAGCCGGTATCATGCCAGGAACACCAGGCTTTGGGGAAGATAGTCCAATGTATTATGGAATCGCTAAGTACCAAAATGCCAATGGGGATTGGATTGAAAAACAAATCAAAACGCCACTCGGTGATTATGGATTGTATTACGATTCTGTTTACGATACTTTGGTAAATCACAAACCAAGACTTGTCAGTGATGAAGAAATTTTAACCGATATGGAAATTCTTGAAGCTGGTTTCTACCAACCTTCACCTTCAATTTACAATGTGCCAAAATTAGATATTTAGGGGAGAATCATGAAAGTAGCTGTTACAGATAATGAGAAATTAAGACTAACTTTAGAGGGTGTGTTAGTTGGGATTATCTCCGGAATCTTCGTTAGTATGTTCCGTTGGTCGATTGCACACTCTTTGAAGTTTTATCAAGGTCTTTATGTTGCGGCACGAAATAATTCTCTATTAGTTTTGTCGTTATTAGGCTTGATGATTATTATCGGGCTATTTGTCGGATATTTAGTCAAAAAAGAACCCAATATTTCGGGTTCGGGTATTCCGCAAGTTGAAGCTCAATTAGGTGGCGAGATGCATCTAAATTGGTGGTCAATTTTGTGGAAAAAATTTGTCGGAGGTATCCTTTGTATCGGGCCAGGTTTGTTTTTAGGTCGTGAAGGTCCTTCGATTCAATTGGGATCAGCTGTTGGTCAGGGTATCGGTGATTTAACGCACGATAACAAAGGTGTCAATCAGCGAGTTCTTATCGCCAGTGGTGCGGCAGCCGGATTATCAGCTGCTTTTAGTGCACCGATTGCTGGAGCCATGTTTGTTTTGGAAGAAGTTTATCACAATTTTTCACCAATGGTGTGGATTACTTCTTTAGCCAGTGCGGTCAGTGCCAATTTGGTGGCGTTGTACGTCTTTGGACTGCAGCCAGTGTTACAAGTGCCTTACCAGTATAGTTTGCCGGTTAAGTATTATTGGCATTTAGTTATTTTAGGAATTGTTTTAGGTTTAATGGGACGCTTGTACCAAATTTGTACGTTGTCGATGCCAGCAGTTTTTGCCAAGACTCGTTTGCCTCGTTATATCCACGGAATAATCCCGTTGATTTTAATTGTTCCTTTAGGAATGATGTACACGCAATTTATCGGTGGTGGTAATGAAGTTATCGTCAACTTGGACAAGTTCAAAGGCGGATTGTTATTTTTGATGGGCTTGTTGCTGTTGAGATTTGTCTTTTCGATGATTTCTTATGGTTCAGGACTTCCTGGTGGTATCTTTTTGCCAATTTTGAACCTGGGAGCTATCATTGGAGCAATTTACGCTGTCTTTATGAACCAACTTGGATTGTTGCCAATTTACTTTGAAAGTAATTTGATAATTTTTGCGATGGCGGGTTACTTTGCTTGTATCGGTAAAGCACCATTTACGGCGATTATTTTAGTCACAGAAATGGTTGGTTCATTGAAACATTTGATGCCATTGGCTGTTTTGTCGTTGGTGGCTTACATTGTCGTCGATATGTTGAACGGAGCACCAATTTATGAAGCTTTAAAAGAACGTTTGAATCTCAATTCAGATTATTTGAATCGAGTCAGCAAGTTTAACGATCGACTGGAAGTGCCAATTTATGAAGGTAGTTCGATCGATGGAAAATACATTCGTGATATTCCATTTCCTAAAGATATTTTAGTGATTGCGGTTTACCGTGGTGAAAGACAATTGATTCCTCGTGGTGATACAATGATCAAAGCAGGGGATCGAATCGTCTTCATGGTCAATGCCGGTCAACGAGCAAAAATATCTCAAAAATTGCAAGACTTGATTCAAGGTATGCACTAGAAATTTGACCACTTTTATGTTATTGTTTTAGGAGTGATTTCAGCTTTCAACACCATGAACGGAGGTTTTACAGGTGTATAACATTATCGAAACATTGTTGATAATAGTATCCATTTTGATAATCATTGCCGTATTAATGCAACCAACTAAGCAACAAGATGCTTTGAATGCGTTGTCCGGTGGTGGTGGTGACCTATTCAGCAACCAGAAGAAACGTGGTTTTGAAGCCTTCATGGTTAAGGTTACCTACGTTTTACTAGTATTGTTCTTTGTTTGCTCATTGATACTAGTATACTTATCATCTCACTAAGCAATTTATCCTCCTGAAAGTTACTCAGGAGGTTTTTTGTTATAAGGAGCTACGTATGAAAATTTTACGACCACAACCATTTTATTTTGACGGTGGAACTAGTGCGGTGTTGTTGTTACATTCTTTTTCAGGAACATCCAATGACATGCGCCTATTAGGAAGATTTTTACAGAGAAATAATTTTTCAGCCTACGCTCCGATGCTAGTTGGCCACGGAACTGATGAACCTTTAGACATTTTAGAAAAGGGTGGTCCAGATCAGTGGTGGCGACAAACGCAGGCTTCAATCGACTTTTTAAAACAAAAGCAAAAGACGAAAATTTATGTTTTTGGACTATCATTAGGTGCAATTTTTGCGACCCAAGCACTTGAAGAAAACCCGGATGTTATTGCAGGGGGAGTTTTTGGCTCACCTTTGCACAATCAAGAGTTCAAAGACATCAAATCAGCCTTTATGACATATGCTAAAAAGGTGTATTCTTTACAACAGGACTTAACTGATGTGGAGTTGGATGCCAAGATGAGAGTCGTTAAATCAAAAATCGATAACAAAATAATGTCGATTCAAAAAACTTCTGTTGGTGTGACTGAGAAGTTAGCTGAAATAAAACGACCATATTTCATTGGTCAAGGTACGAGTGATAAATTAGTAAATCCAGAAGCTGCTAAATTAGTAGCTCAAGACGTTAAAACATCACAGCTACATTTTTACGATGCAGGGCATGTTTTAACTATCAACCGCGCTCATAATCAATTACAGAGTGACGTGTTAAATTTTTTAGAAAATAATTGAGGATAGAAATGCCAGATAAAGATAATAAATTAATTGCGGACATCTTAGAGGTTTTTAGAAGCAACCCCGATCGTCGCTACAAGTCAGAACAGATCGAAGATATTTTAAGAATGCATGGGGCTTCGGCTTTCAAACGTGTTGTTAAATCTCTAGCTGTCCTAGAAGGTGAAAGTAAGATTACTTTGACCAACAAAGATGAGTTCAAAATGGCCACACCAGAAACAGTGGTTGAAGGAACTTTTAAGGGAAATGATAAGGGATTTGGTTTCGTTAGATACGATGAAGTCGACCCTGACGCCTTTATTTCCAGAGACAACACACTCCACGCAGTCAACGGCGATACAGTTGAAGTGAAGATCACTAAACCATCTAATCCTTGGATCGACAAAGGACCAGAAGGTGAGATCACAAAGATTGTTGAAAGATCATTGACTAAAGCTGTCGGTGAATTCCACCCTTACAGTGATTCTCAAGTTGAAAAGACTGGTCACTACGGCTACGTTCAAAGTCACGAAAAGAAAATTGCTTCATACATGATTTTCATCTCTGACAAAGGTTTGCATCCACAAATGGGTGACATGGTTCAAGTTTCTATCGATGAATATCCAAACGACAAGCACCCTCAAAGTATGGAAGGTACTGCTCTTGAAATCATCGGTAACAAAAATGATCCCGGTGTCGATATCATGTCCATCGTGGTTGACAATGACATCAATCCAGAATTTCCTAACGAAGTTTTAAAAGAAGCTGAAAGTATTCCTGATCATGTCTTAGATTCAGACCGTGTTGGTCGTAAAGACTTGACTAAGAATATGGTTATCACAATCGATGGGGACGACTCAAAGGACTTTGATGATGCGGTCGGTTTGGACATGTTGCCAAATGGTAACTTCCATCTAGAAGTTGATATCGCCGATGTTACGCATTATGTTAAAGAAGGTTCTCCACTAGATGAAGAAGCTTATGCTCGTGGTACAAGTACTTATTTAGTTGACCGAGTAATTCCAATGTTGCCATTTAGATTGTCAAATGGAATCTGTTCATTGAACCCGGGTGAAGACCGTCTAGCCTTGACTTGTGAAATGGAAATCGACCACTCAGGTAATGTTGTTAAGCATGAAATTTACCCAAGTGTTATCCAATCAAAATATCGTATGACTTATAATAACGTTAATGAAATTTTGAAGGGTGACGAAGAATTAAATGAAGAATATGCTCCATTAGTACCAATGTTGAAACAAATGGCACAACTTCACGAAATTCTCTTCAACAAACGTCACCAACGTGGTGCTATCGACTTTGAAGAAACAGAAGCACAAATCATCGTTGATGAAAACGGTAAGCCAATCGACATCAAGTTAAGAGAACGTGGAACTTCTGAAAAGATGATCGAATCATTCATGTTAGCTGCTAACGAAACAGTCGCTGAACATTACAATGTTAAACACGTACCATTCTTATATCGTGTCCACGAAAAACCTGATGAAGAAAAAATCAAGAACTTCTTTGAATTTGCTGCCGCAATGGGTGTCCAAGTTAAAGGTAACTTGAAAGAAATTACACCAAAGATGTTCCAAAATGTTTTGTCTGATGTTGTCGGAACTCCTGAAGAACAAGTTGTCACAATTATGTTGTTGAGAAGTTTACAACAAGCTAGATATTCTGATGAACCACTAGGTCACTTTGGTTTGGCTGCTAAATATTACACACACTTTACTTCACCAATCAGACGTTACCCTGATTTGACAGTTCACCGTATGATTCACAGTTATGCTGAAAATGGCTTTACTGATGATGAACAAGCTAAGTGGGGCAACAAGCTTCAAGAAATTGCTGAACACACTTCAAGTCGTGAAAGAATTTCTATCAATGCTGAACGTGCCGTTGATGATTTGAAGAAGACTGAATACATGGCTGATCAAGTTGGAAATACTTTCGATGCTGTTGTCAGTTCAGTAACTAGTTTTGGAATGTTCATTCAATTGGATAATACCGTTGAAGGTTTGATTCACATTTCTAACATGAAAGATGATTTCTACGAATTTGACGAAAAGAGTTTGTCAATGCACGGTCGTGGAACTGGTAAGACTTTCAAGGTTGGTCAACCAATCAAGGTTAAGTTGATCAGAGCAGATGTTGAACACAGACAAATTGACTTTGAACGTGTACTAACTCCAGAAGAACAAGAACAAGCTGACAAACGTGAAGCTGAATTTAAGAAGAAACGTTCAATGCAACATGGCAGAGGTCGTGGCGGTCATGGTCGTCACAATGATCACAAAGGTCATGGCAATGGAAACAGTAGAAATAATAGTAATGGAAACAAAAACCATAAGAGACGTGGTAAATACGAAAGACGGTGATTCTGTTGAAGAAACATCATACTAAAGCTGCTAATGAAGTAGCCAACAATCGTAAGGCGCGCCATGATTACAATATTTTAGAAACTTATGAAGCAGGAATCGCTTTGACAGGAACAGAAATCAAATCCGTTCGTGCCAGCAAGATGAACATTAAAGATGGTTTCGTCCAAGCTCGAAATGGCGAACTTTGGTTAGAAAATGTCAACATTAGCATCTATGACCAAGGAAACATCTTTAATCATGATCCTTTACGTAATCGTAAATTGTTGCTCCATAAAAAAGAGATTCGTAAGATTACTTCAAGTATTCAAGAAAAAGGAATCACAGTAGTTCCTTTGAAAGTTTACTTAAAGCATGGTTTTGCTAAAGTATTGATTGGTATCGCCGAAGGTAAGAAACAGTACGATAAACGTGAAACAATTAAGAAACGTGATCAAGAAAGAGAAATTAGACGTGTTATGAAAAATGCGTACTAGTTTCTCTTTTTTTTTGCATTTTTTGTTAGGTGATAAGTAGTAAAATAATTATTAATCAAGGGGGGATTATTATGAAGATAGGCTATTTTTCATCTTCAACACCAATTACTTATCTTTCACCAAAAAGATTTCAACGAGCCAAAGATTTCTTAACTAGTAAGGGAATAGAATTACAAGCTGGTTCGTTGACACAGAAGAGCGATTTCTATCGTTCTGGTAGTATCCAGGCTCGAGCTGATGAGATCAATCAGTTGATTCATGATGAAACAATTGATGTTTTGATGGCAACGATTGGGGGATTGGTCACTAATTCTATTCTAGACAAAATTGATTATGATTATTTACAAAAACATCCTAAAACTATTGTTGGTTATTCAGATGCAACAGCTTTGTTATTAGCGATTTCTACTCAAGCACCAGCTTGCAAAGTACTTTACGGTCCAGCTTTAGTGGCTTCATTTGGGGATGTTAAGGAAATCATTGATTACACTTGGCAAAGTTTTGAACAAGTTTTAAACAATCAAGAAGTAGAATTAACAGCACCACAATTTTGGACCGATGAGGCAATCAATTGGGAAGATTACCAACGACCTAAAAAAATGGTACAAAATCAATGGCATTACATAAAACAACCGATATTAGAGGGAAGAATTGTCGGTGGAAACCTTAACACTATGTCTGGAATTTTGGGTTCCAAGTATTTCCCTAAATATACTAAAGACGATTTGTTATTCATTGAAGACGCTGAAAAAGATACTTCAATTATTGAAAAAAACTTTTCGATGTTAAAGAATTTCGGTACTTTTGATCAAGTAAAGGGAGTGATTCTGGGAAAACACGCCTTATTTGATGATTTGCACACGGGACGCAAACCGATAGATATTCTTTTAGAGGTATTGGGGAATCGTGGTTTACCGATAATCTATGATTTTGATTCCTGTCATACGGTGCCAATGATGACTACTCCGATAGGCGCTTGGGCTAGATTTGATGCTACTAAGATGCAAGTAACTTATCGACAATCCTAATATGGTAAAATTAGGATATTAAGTTTACTGGGGGATACGATGAAGAAAATTTGGGGTATTTGGAGTCTAGTTTTTGGATTGTTGTTGATGTTTACAATGACTTCAACAGTCAAAGCTGATGGCGATTACCAAATAGAAAAGTACAACGCTACAGCAGACGTCCAAAAAAATGGTGATATTGATTTAACACAAAAAATCACCTATCAATTTGATGGTAACTTTAAAGGAGTCTACTATAATCAAGATATTGCTGGTATCAACGGGATAACGCTACCTGAGGTTTATCTCGACGATGGTTATACGACTAAACAATTGACTCAAAATAATTCTGGACTAAATAATTCCTTTAAAGTTGATAAGACTGCGAATAAAGTCAATATCAAAGTTTATCACTCGGCCTCCACGGAAAAACTGACGTATATTTATAAGTATCATTTGTTAGGAGCCATTACTAATTACACTGATACGGCGCGACTGAATTGGAAAATAATTGGCGACGGCTGGCAAAAAGATTTACACAATGTCGTTTTGAAAGTCAATTTGCCACAGAAGAATATTTCCAAGTTACAAGCCTGGACTCACGGGCCATTAGACGGATATACAAAGGTTGATCGAAAAGATGGCTCTGTCAAAATGACAATTGAAACCGTGCCTGAAGGACGATTTGTGGAAACTGAAATGCTCTTTCCAACAACAGTAACAGCCGACAACCCTAAGATAGTCAATAAAAAAATCAAACAAAAAGTTCTCAACCATGAAAAGCAATTAGTTTTGGATGCTAATGCTAGTCGAGAACGTAAAAAATGGATTTATATTATTTTAATGACCTTTGGTTACTTAGTAGTCGCTGGAATCTTTATTGCCCGTTTGATCAGCATCAAAAAAAATTCCGGCAACAAGCATTTTCATCCGACGCCTTTATATCATTTCTTCGATGAACCTAAGTTCTTACCTAGTATGGCGAAGGTGATCCTTGATCGTAGCGATAAAGCTGATAGTTTGTCACTGACAGCTGATTTGTTGTACGAAGTGGGTAAGAGACGTATGGCTATCAGAAAAGTCAAAAAGACTTATGAAATTACTGCTTTAGTGCCACCAACTAATCCATTTTTCAAATTCTTGATTGAAAATATCGGTGATGGCAAAAAGGTTACTTTGAAACAGATCAAGACTGCTGCCAAGGGTTATCACACTGCTAAAAATGATATCGTACAGAATTTTGAAACTTGGTCAAAAGATGCTGCTAAAGGGCGTGAAAAGTATCTCGATTTAGAAAATATGCGCATCGTTGATAATTTCCGCTTAACTGCAATAGTAATTCCGGGTATTTTGTTCCTGATGTTTATCATTGCGGCAATTTTTGGCAAAAAACTATTAGTTTTAGGGATAGTCTACGTAATAATAGCAATTCTTTCTTGGGTCATGCTATGGATAGCAAAAAGAAAGATTACTCCTTATACTGATTTGGGAGAACAAGAAGTTAATGAGATTAAAGCTTTTAAACGCATGCTTTCTGATATCGACGATATTAAGATGGCAGAAGTTGGAGATTTGATTCTCTGGGAGCAATTCTTGCCTTATGCGGTCGTTTTTGGAGTTTCGGATAAAGTTATTAAGGCCTTGAAGGTAAACTTCACTACCGAGCAAATTAACGATTCTATGATAGTTCCGTATTACATTGGAGCAACTAGTTTCTTAGGTTCAAAGAATGGCTTTGAATCTGCCTTTATCGGGGCAATCAGTGCTGGTGGTGGTATTGCTGGAAGTTCATCAAGTGTCAGTGGTGGATCAGGTGGTTTTTCTGGCGGTTCATCAGGAGGATTTGGTGGAGGTTCCGGTGGTGGAGCCTTTTAGAGCCAAAAAAATAGATTGAGATTAATTTCTCAGTCTATTTTTTTGACTTATTAAGCGTTACGACGTTTGAAGTAGACAATTCCGGATAGCAATACTAAGCCCAAGAAAGTAGCTGTCAAACTAGTTTTTTCGCCAGTTTGAGGAAGATTGCTTGAACTGTCAGAACCATTATTGGCATCTCCAGGATTGATAGGATTAGTAATTAATCCACCTTCGTTACCGTTGTTGTTATTGTTAGAACCAGGATTTTCTGGGTCAACAATTACACCACCGTTGTTGTCGCCATCACCATTACCTTCATTCCCATTACCATCGGGATCAGGGTTTTCAGTATTGCCGTTTTCGTCTGGATCAGGATCTTTTCCTTCATTTCCGTTACCGTCAGTTCCGGGTGTTTCACCACCACCGGAGCCGCCAGTTAATTTAGGATCAGAAGTTTCAAGCGTACCTAATTCAATGTCACTATCAGTAATAGTGAATTCAATCTTTTCGGGGTTGATATCGTATCCGTCTGGAGCTTTAGTTTCAAGGAAGTAATAGCTACCAGGGTTTAGATTATCAACTTTGATGACACCTTCATCATTAGTTTGGAAAACACCTAATGCAGTGCCATCAGTGTCGTAAAGCGTATATTCAGCACCAGCGACTCCGACTTTTTCTTGGTGTAATAAATCGGCATCGTATTTGATCATTGAGGCACTAAAGTTACCATCGCCACCAGTTTCTTTTTCGTTATCAATTGAAATGATTGCCGGTGCTTGGGTTTCGTCATTGATAGTGAAAGTAATATCTTCATTATTCAAGATGTAACCATCAGGAGCTTTAGTTTCTCTTAAAATATAATTTCCATAAGGGATGTTGTACATGTGACCGTAGCCTAGTTGATCAGTTGTGATATGGCCGATTACTTCGTTAGTATCAGCATCGATTACGTCGAATTCAGCACCAGCTAAACGATAACCAGTTGCAGCATCAAGTTTTTGAATAATGATTGAACCTTCTTTGGAGCCAACAGGTTCATCTTTAGTCTCAACTTGAACAGCGATTGTTGTTTGACCAGTGATTGTAAATGGAATTTCATTTGGATTTTGTTGGTAACCATCTGGAGTAGATGTCTCAACAAAGTAATAGTCACCAGCTGGCAATTTATCAACAGTAATTTGACCGTTAGCATCAGTTACTAAATCTGATTGGATCAAAGTATCTTTGTCAGCATCTCTTTGATAAAGACTGTAAGTGGCACCAGGAATTAAAGTATTATTCTCATCGGCACTAGTCTTAGTCAAAACAACTGAACCTAAGATATTATTACCGTTACCACTACCAGAATTAGAGTTACCAGTTACACTACCGTCAGCAGCTGCCATATTTGTACCGGTACTTGAGCCATTACCCCAAGTGAAGTCAGCGTGATTTTTGAACTTATGACCATTTGTTGTATTATCAGAATCATTGATTTTTGTTTGGAAAGTAACAGCATAAAATTGATTATCTTTGGGAAGACCGTTGATGATAAAACCATTACCATCCTCAGTGTATGTATATTCAGAACTATTTAATTGATATCCCTTTTTATAATAACCAGGCGATGTCCAACTAGCCTCATAAACATTAACTGAACCCTTGATGAATGTTTGATCATCATTAATGTTGTTTTCGATGATTTTTAGATTAGGCATTTCAGCACTGTTGCGATTAGCAAGAATCGTCCAAGTAATGATGGCATCACCATTTTCGTCAGTACCGATGACTCCTTTTTTAGAAAAATCGGCATCTGATGAAATGACTGTCATATTGTCATGATAATCTCCGATAACAACATCATTATTTCCTACAACAGCATCTTTACCCGGTTTGATACCAGTTTTAATGCTGATTGATCCTTTAAAATCCGCCTTACCTTCAATATTCTCATTGAAAGTTATTTTTAAAGTATTAGAAACTGGGTCTAATACTCCGGTACCAATTAAAGTACTACCATCATAAAACGGAATAGATTCTTCTTTGGTAACCCTTAAAGTATCTGGGAACTGTATTTCCCATGTATCGCCATTATTTAATTGTTTGCCAGTAGCATCCCAACTAAGTGTTAAGTCAACATCACTGGCAGTATCATAATTCTTTTGATTTATCGATATACCACTCAATAAATCATTAGTTTGGTATTCAGCTGCTTGAGCATCGCAAGGATGACTAGCAAAGACTAAAACAACTAGTCCCAGAGCAGCTACAAAAGCAGCCAAAAAAGTGCGTAATTTTTTCCCCATTTCTTTTCCCCTTTCTATAGATTACATAGTTAATTATAAGAGAAATGATATCTTTAAAACAGGGTAGTGAAGAAAATTATTAATAAATTAATTTTAAGCCGTGAAAGCCTGATGAATAGGAAGTTATCCGCTCTCACTAACACCATATCTTGTGAAATTTTAGAAATCTATACAATATCTAGAATATAAGTGATATTATAGTGAATGTTGTTTTTTAAGAAACTATAGATAAATTTAATTCACTTATTGGAGGATAATAATGATGATCGTATTGAGCGGCGCAATTGGAGCCGGTAAGAGTTCATTGGCTACGGTGTTATCAGAACATTTAGGAACAGAGGCTTTCTATGAACAAGTTGATAATAACCCAGTTTTGCCACTATTTTATAAAGACCCTAAGAAGTATGCCTTCTTGCTACAAATTTATTTCTTAAACAAGCGTTTTGAATCAATCAAGAAAGCTATGGTACAAGACAATAACGTTTTGGACCGTTCAATTTACGAAGATTCACTATTCTTCCATATGAATGCTGATATGGGACGTGCTACACCACAAGAAGTAAAGGTTTATGATGAGTTGTTAGCTAACATGATGCAAGAACTACCATACGCTGCTGCTAAGAAAGCTCCAGACTTGTTAGTTCACTTGGATATTTCATATGACACAATGATTCACCGTATCGAAAAACGTGGACGTTCATATGAACAACCAGAACAAGATCCAACATTGCCAGAATACTACCACAACTTACTTTCACGTTACGATGGTTGGTATGATGACTATGATTACAGTCCTAAGATGAAGATTGACGGCGACAAGTATGACTTCGTTGAAAATCCTGAAGACCGTCAAAAGGTTCTTGATTTGATTGATGAACAATTACGTGTTCGTGGTACTTTAGATTAATAAATTTTGCCTGGGATGATTCCTGGGCTTTTTTGTTGCTTGCTAGTATAGCCAAAATAAGATACCCTATTAAAGGCAGTTTGCACTGGTAACCTGCTATGAAATTAAAACAGTGGAGGTTTTACTTTGAGTAATTTAAAAACAAGAGATATTACACAATTAGCATTGATTGCAGCTTTGTACGTAGCTGTGACGATTGCTCCAGGAATTTCAGCATTTTCTTATGGTCAAATTCAATTCCGTGTTTCCGAGATTTTGATGTTATTGCCATTTTTTAATCATAAGTATAGTTGGTCGTTGATCGTGGGATGTTTTGTTTCTAATATTTTCAGTGCTTCGTTAGGGGTAGCTGATTTGATCTTAGGAACTTTAGCAACTGCAATTGCTTGTCTAATTATTACTAGAATTCCTGCTGATAACAAATTTTTATGGGCAGTTCCGGTTGTCTGTGCCGTGGTCAATGGAATTATTGTTGGAGCAGAGCTTTATTTTATTTTGAAGTTGCCATTTTGGCTTAACTTCGTCACGGTCGGCTTTGGTGAGTTGGTCGTAGTCGCAATCGGTGCAGTAGTATTCTATTTCTTGATGCAGAATCAAAGTTTCAGTAAATTAATAAGGTAAGACGTAGGTGGGGGAAGTGATTCCTCCATTTTTTTGTTATAATCTACTTTATAAAGTATTGTGAGGAGATGTGTTTATATGAATATCGGAATTTTTACCGATACATACTTCCCTCAAGTTAGTGGGGTAGCTACATCGATCCAAACCTTGAAGAGTGATTTGGAGCGTAAAGGTCATTCGGTGTATATTTTTACGACGACTGATCCTAATGTTCCTAAGAATACGATTGAGCCAAATATTTTCCGTTTGGCTAGTGTTCCTTTTATTTCTTTTACTGATAGAAGAATCGCCATTCGAGGGATGTTTCACGCAGTCGATTTAGCTAAAGAATTAAAATTAGATATCATTCACACGCAGACAGAATTCTCGTTAGGTATGATGGGTAAATTTGTTGCAAAACAACTCAAAATTCCATTTGTTCACACATATCACACAATGTATGAAGACTACTTACATTATGTATTGAACGGACACTTGTTAAAGCCATATCATGTTAAGCAAATGACACGATTGTTTTTAAAGAACGCTTCGGGGGTCGTTGCTCCTAGTAAGCAAGTTAAAGAGACAATGGATCGCTATGGCATCAAAGCACCAGTTTCTATCATTCCGACTGGAGTTGATTTGTCAGAGTATACTAAGCCAGTCAACGCCTCAGCCGTTCGTGAGAAATTAGGTATCGCTGAAGATACGCCAGTAATTTTGATGTTGAGTCGAATTGCTTTGGAAAAGAAGATCGACCATATGTTAAAATCGATGCCAGAATTACTGAAGTATAATCCAAAGATTATGTTAGTTATCGTCGGTGATGGTCCAGACATGGATGAATTGGTTCAAATGAGTAAAGACTTAGGAATCAGTGATAATGTTATTTTTACTGGTGAAGTTGAGCACGAAAAGATTTCACCTTATTATCACATGGCTAATTTGTTCGTTTCATCCAGTGATACCGAATCACAAGGCTTGACTTACATTGAAGCAATTGCTTCCGGAACGAAGATCGTAGTTAGAAGTGCACCTTATACAGATGCTCTTTTGACTGATCCTTCAGTTGGGGTTACCTTTAGTGAAGATGACCAATTAGTGCCAAAAATCAAGACTTATTTGGAACACCCTAATTCATTTGATGACCGTGATGCTCGTAAAAAGGTTCTCTATGGTATCTCATCAGATGGATTCGGTAATTCGATTCTTGATTTTTACCGTCGTTCCGAAGATTACTTCGTAAGAGAGAAACTTTCAGATTCATCAATCGATCCAGAGGAGTATTCTAATGATTAAAATTAATATGTTTTCATCAGCTGACAAAGTAGCCGGACAAGGAGTTGGCAGTGCCTATAAGGAATTGATCAACTTGTTAAAGGAACACTTTAGTGATGAATTTGAGGTCAAGATCAATGATTACTCAAAGAGTGATTTGAGCCATTATCATACGATCGACCCACAATTTTACGCTTCGACTTTTTCAAAAAAGAGAGGTCGCAAGATTGGCTACGTGCATTTTCTACCAGAAACTTTAGAGGGTAGTATCAAATTGCCTAAGCCAGCTCGTAGTATTTTTTATAAATACGTCATCAGCTTTTACAAACGTATGGACCAAATCGTCGTGGTTAATCCAACTTTTATTGACAAACTAGTTGCTCACGGCTTAGATCGAGACAAAATCAAGTACATTCCTAACTTTGTTTCAACTGATAATTTTTACGAAAAGACGGCTGAGGAAAAAGCTGAATTTAGAAAGAAAATCGGCATTCCTGAAGATAAGTTCGTTGTCTTTGGCGATGGTCAAGTTCAAGAACGTAAGGGAATCGATGATTTTTACAAGTTAGCGCAAACTAATCCTGATATTCAATTCATTTGGGCTGGTGGATTTTCTTTTGGAAAGATAACAGACGGTTATGATCGTTATAAAGACATGATCGACAATGCGCCTGCTAATATGAAATTCACAGGAATAGTTGATAGAAATGATTTAGTAAATTACTATAATATTTGTGATTTATTCTTGTTGCCTTCTTATGACGAATTGTTCCCAATGTCAGTTTTGGAAGCTTTCAGTTGCGGTGCACCAGTCTTATTGAGAGATTTGGAATTGTATCGTGCTATTATTGATGGTTATTATCAAAAGGCCGATGGTTTTTCTGATATGAATGCTTTTATCAACAAAGCTAATCAGGATCGTTCTATTTTGAAGAGCTTTAAGAAGAAGTCTAAGGAAGCTGCCACACAATACTCAGAAGAAAATTTGAGTAAAATCTGGTATGATTTCTATACGAGTCAATATAAAATTGCTAAACAGGGTAAATAATGAATAGAAAACACATAGCAGCACTTTTTGTAATGCTAGGATTAGGAATTGGTATTTTTTGGTGGGAAGCCAAAGACATCAATTTCAATTCTTTAGTTTCAACCTTTAAGGGGTTAAATTATTTCTGGCTAGCGGTGGCATTCTTGTCAATTTTGTTATCGTATGGCGTTGAAGCAATGGTTTTACATACCTTATTGAAGAGAAAAGGAGAGCGTAAGTTTGGTTGGTGGGAAATGTATCGGATTCCCTTGATCCAAGCTTTGTTCAACGCAATCACACCTTTTTCATCTGGCGGTCAACCAGCTCAATTAATTGGTCTAATGCAGTCAAAAATTGATGGTGGACGAGCTAGTTCGGTTTTATTGATGAAATTTGTCATTTATCAACTAATGGTATTGGTGAATTTCATCGTAGCAATGTTGGTCAGCTTTAAGAGTGTGGCACGACATTTTTCTGGATTAGCAACGCTGATTGTTTTTGGAATGGTAATTCATGTCGCAACGATTTCTTTCTTGTTAATGATCATGTATTACTATGATTTCACCAAAAAGATGGTGCAAATTGTATTGAAACCGGTTTTATTTTTTCTCAAAGAGGAAAAACGTGATAAAATTTTACAGTCAGCTATGAGTAGTATTGATAGCTTCTATAATGAAAGTTTAGTTTTGAAACGTGAGAAGAAGAAAGTTCTCAAAGCTTCTTTACTAACAATCTTGCAGTTATTCTTGTATTACTTCGTAGTTTACTTTGTTTTACTAGCACTAAACTGCGACCATGTGAATGTTGTTGACGTCTTAGTCATGCATATCATGATCGTGATGATTGTCTCAATATTCCCAATCCCTGGTGGATCAGGTGGGGCGGAATTCAGTTTCAAGACATTGTTTGCTGGATTTATACCTTCTCCTTCAGGTCTTGTTTTGGGTATGTTTTTATGGAGATTTATTACGTATTATTTGGGGATGTTCTTAGGGATTATTGCTGTTTCGAAGAAACCGAAAATTGAACAACAAGTTGCTAATAAATCTATGGAGCGAAAATAATGAAGCGTATTACTAAAGGTATTTCTAATTTTTTAAATACTAGGCTGGGTTTTGTGATCCTGGCTGTATTTTTATATACTCTTAAAACCATTTATGCTTATGAAACTAAGTTTAACTTAGGTGTTAAGGGATCGATTCAAACATTCTTGATGATCATCAATCCAATTCCGGTGATGCTGTTATTGTTTGGTATCTCACTGTACATGAAAGGTAGAAAGTCTTATATTTTTCTACTGATTGTTGATTTCTTGGATACAGTCTGGCTGTTCTCGAATATTTTGTACTATCGAGAATTCTCTGACTTTTTGACTATGGTACTTATCAAAGGTTCAGGCTCAGTTTCCAACAACCTTGGTAAAAGCATCATGGGTATTTTGAAACCAACTGACTTTTTAGTCTTTACTGACGTTATTATTCTGATATTATTGTTGGCCTTTCATGTCATCAAAGTTGATATTAGAAGACTTAACTGGCGGATTCCCGTATTAGTCAGTTCTTTAGCTGTATTGTTATTCGGAGCTAACTTGACTTTAGCTGAAAGCGACCGTTCACAGCTTTTGACAAGAACTTTCGATAATAACTATATCGTTAAATATTTAGGACTAAATGTCTTTAATGTCTACGATATGATTAAGACAACTAAGACGAATGCGGTTAAATCCCAAGCTAAGAGTTCGGATATCGACTCGATTGAGAAGTATATGAAGAATAATTACGCTCAGCCTAACGTTGAATATACCGGCGTTGCTAAGGGTAAAAATGTCTTTATTATTCATTTGGAAAGTTTGCAGCAGTTCATGATCGACTTTAAGTGGGATGGTGAAGAAGTAACTCCTAACTTGAATAAGATCTATCATGAAGACGACACACTTAGTTTTGATAACTTCTTTAACCAAGTTGGACAAGGTAAAACGGCTGATGCTGAGTTAATGCTAGAAAACTCACTCTTCGGATTGCCAGAAGGTTCAGCCATGGTTACAGATGGTACAACGAATACTTTCCAGGCAGCTCCAGCTATTTTGGATCAAGAAGCTGGCTATACTAGTGCTTCATTCCACGGGGATGTACCTAGTTTCTGGAATCGTGATAATGCTTATAAGTCATGGGGATATGACTACTTCTTCAGTTCTGAGTATTACAAGGAGAAGAAGAGCTATAACATCGGTTATGGTATGAAGGATAAGATTTTCTTGAAGGACTCTGCCCAATACATTGAGCAATTGCCACAACCTTTCTATGCTAAGTTGATCACTGTTACGAACCACTATCCATATACATTGGATAAGAAGAATCAAACTATTTCGAAGACTGATACTGGCGATAGTACCGTTGACGGCTATGTTCAAACGGCTCGCTATTTGGATCAATCAATTGGTGAGTTCATGAACTGGCTACAAGAGACTGGTTTGGATAAAAATAGTATGGTCGTTTTATATGGTGACCACTATGGTATTTCTAATAACCACAAGAAAGCTATGGCTAAGTTAACTGGAATCAAAGGATTCAATGAGTTTAACGATGCCCAATACCAACGTGTACCATTTATGATTCATATGGATGGACTAAAGGGTGGAATCAACCATACTTACGGTGGTGAAATCGACGTTCTACCAACCTTGTTGAACTTATTAGGGATCAGCAATAAGAACATGATTCAATTTGGTAGTGATTTACTATCAGGTGAGCATTCGCAAGTAGTGGCATTTAGAAATGGTAACTTTGTCACGCCGGAAGTAACTAAAGTCGGTAGTACTTACTACAATACTAAGACGGGTAAAGTGGATAAGAAGATCTCTGCGGCCGAAAAGGCTAAATTATCGAATAAGGTAACGACTGAATTGTCGTTGTCAGATCGTGTTATTAATGGAGACCTCTTGAGATTCCACAAATTGCCAGGATTCAAGAAAGTTAATACTAAGGACTACTCATATAAGAAGAGTAAAGCTTTGAAAGAACTCAAGAAAGCACGGACTAAGAATGGAACTAGTCTATTAGCACAAAACGACAATAAGTCGATGGTAGACTTGTATCAAACAGATGCCCCTGAATTGAGCTCAGACAAATAATATAAAGCATTGGAGATGCGTTGGCACCTGTCAAGTTGATATTTGAAATAATATAAAAATTGAATATTTTTTTAGATGGCCATATCCCAGTGTTCTGCTGGGGTATGGCCATTTATTGTTTGTGATCTGTTTATATGATTGAAATAGTGAATTCCTTCGTTGACAAGTTTGACTAGTTCTTTGTAAGTCTTAGGCATTGGATGGCGATTCATCCAACGTAATTTGAATTCACTCCACCAACGTTCCATTGGTGAATTATCGTACGGTGTACCTGGTCTTGACATACTTCTAATAACGCCATGTTCATCTAAAAAATTTCCAAATGATAATGACGTAAACGCTGATCCGCGGTCCGTATGGACCATCGGACACACATTACCAGCTTTTGTAAATGCACGTTGAAATACAATTATTTCAGCTGCTGAAGTTTCTGTAAGGCTGATATTACTTGAAATTAAATAACGACCGTAGAGGTCTAAAACTCCACTCAAACGGACTTTATATTCGCCGTTTAAGCCGTAAGGAATTTCTGTTGAGTCACATAACCAGACTTGATTAGGTCCCGTTACCTCGAAATTTTGATTCAGTACATTATCTTGTATATAAATCTCTTTTTGTTTAGAACGATTGTGTTTCTTGATTCTAGACTGACATTTAATGTCTAATTCTCTCATTAAACGTTTCACTTGTTTAAGTGAAACCTTAAATGTGATTTGATTATCCGCTAATAGGTTAATCAATATCTTGCCTGCACCAATAGTCTTAGTATTTAATTCGTACCAGTACATAATACGTTCTTTTAATAGCTTATCTTGAAGTTCCTTTTCCGTTTCTGTACGAGTCCAGTATTTGCTATATGCTTGTCGGCTAACACCGACAACGCGCAGTAAAACGGTTATGGCTCCATGATTATTTTGACTGACTTCCTTTATTGCCTGGTAAGCCAATCTATGTTGTTGTTTCACCCCCTGTGCTGAATTTCTTGCAATTTTTTTGCGAATTCCTCAATTAATTTTTGGTCTTTTAATTGGGATTCCAATTCTCTGATTTTTAAATGCGCTTTATCTAATTCTGTTAAGTCATCTTTTGCTTTGTGATGGCCCCGGCCATCGATCAAAGCTTTATAACCGCCGTCCTTGGATTTTAAAACCCAAGAACGAACTTGTTGATAAGATATGGAATACTTTTCTGCAGCTTCCTTATAAGTATGTTTGCCCTTAACGACATACTCTACGATTTCGATACGTTCTTCAAAGGTTATCTTTTTTTTCATAATGGAATTCTTCTTTCTTGGTGAGCCATCCTTCAACAGTTTTCCATTATTATACTTGAACACCCAGTCCGATACTTGAAAAGTATTTCTTAAACCATATTTATAGGCAATGGTTTCTAAAGAACCTTTACCTTCAAGATAGTCTGTCACGACTTGTAATTTAAATTTATATGAATATTTTGTACGCTTTGTTATTTCCTTCAGGCCGTCGATTCCATATTGATCGAAGAGATGGACCCATCTACGAAAAGTTTTATGAACAATATTATTTTTTCTGGCAAATGTTCTGAGTGGATAAGTTGACTCTTTGAATCCTAGCACTAAATCTAGCTTTTCTTGAAGTGAGTGTTTACTTCTAGGCATAGAAAAATCCTTTCATGAATATCAGATGAATTTATATTATTTCATCTGACAACCATAAAAGGATTATCGCAAGATGTTGTCTCTGATGCTTTTTTGTTTGCTCTAATGATGGAATAATGGGGTACAATTAGACAATAAATTAGGACATGAGTTATTTTTTGAAAAAAATTCAACTTTTTTGTAAAAAAGGGTTGCGCACCTCTATTCTAATTGGTAATATATATCTTGTTGTTGCGACAGAGCAACGGCGTCAATGGATTCAAGCCTTACAGCTTATCCAAGACGTCAAAAATTATTTTAAAAAAGTGCTTGACTTGCTCTTACATCTTCGATAAGATAATTAAGTTGTCTGTTAGACATCACCTAACAAATTATCATTTACTTGATGATTTGTTAGAAAAATTATTTTAAAAAGTTCTTGACATTAAATTGTCAGCTTGATAAAATAATTAAGTCGCTGATGAGCGTAAGCGCTTAATCAGCTGGTAGACCTTTGAAAACTGAACAAAGTTTTAACACTAAATTGTGTAGGCCAACATTTATTTGTTGGATTTACAACGAAGTCAATTCGCTAGTATAATTTTTTATGAGTCACAAACTTTTAATATGAGAGTTTGATCCTGGCTCAGGACGAACGCTGGCGGCATGCCTAATACATGCAAGTCGAACGAACCATCCTGAAGATTGAAGCTTGCTTCATGATTCAGACCTTGGTGAGTGGCGGACGGGTGAGTAACACGTGGGTAACCTGCCCAAAAGTGGGGGATAACATTTGGAAACAAGTGCTAATACCGCATAACAACTACTTTCACATGATCGTAGCTTGAAAGATGGCTCTGCTATCGCTTTTGGATGGACCCGCGGCGTATTAGCTAGTTGGTGAGGTAATAGCTCACCAAGGCAATGATACGTAGCCGACCTGAGAGGGTAATCGGCCACATTGGGACTGAGACACGGCCCAAACTCCTACGGGAGGCAGCAGTAGGGAATCTTCCACAATGGGCGAAAGCCTGATGGAGCAATGCCGCGTGAGTGAAGAAGGTTTTCGGATCGTAAAACTCTGTTGTTGAAGAAGAACATGCGTGAGAGTAACTGTTCACGTACTGACGGTATTCAACCAGAAAGCCACGGCTAACTACGTGCCAGCAGCCGCGGTAATACGTAGGTGGCAAGCGTTGTCCGGATTTATTGGGCGTAAAGAGAATGTAGGCGGTTTATTAAGTTTGAAGTGAAAGCCCTCGGCTCAACCGAGGAAGTGCTTCGAAAACTGGTAAACTTGAGTGCAGAAGAGGAAAGTGGAACTCCATGTGTAGCGGTGGAATGCGTAGATATATGGAAGAACACCAGTGGCGAAGGCGGCTTTCTGGTCTGTAACTGACGCTGAGATTCGAAAGCATGGGTAGCAAACAGGATTAGATACCCTGGTAGTCCATGCCGTAAACGATGAGTGCTAAGTGTTGGAGGGTTTCCGCCCTTCAGTGCTGCAGCTAACGCATTAAGCACTCCGCCTGGGGAGTACGATCGCAAGATTGAAACTCAAAGGAATTGACGGGGGCCCGCACAAGCGGTGGAGCATGTGGTTTAATTCGAAGCAACGCGAAGAACCTTACCAGGTCTTGACATACCATGACAAACTAAGAGATTAGTCTTTCCCTTCGGGGACATGGATACAGGTGGTGCATGGTTGTCGTCAGCTCGTGTCGTGAGATGTTGGGTTAAGTCCCGCAACGAGCGCAACCCTTATTATCAGTTGCCAGCATTCAGTTGGGCACTCTGGTGAGACTGCCGGTGACAAACCGGAGGAAGGTGGGGACGACGTCAAATCATCATGCCCCTTATGACCTGGGCTACACACGTGCTACAATGGTCGGTACAACGTGTTGCGAACTCGCGAGGGCAAGCAAATCACTTAAAACCGATCTCAGTTCGGATTGCAGGCTGCAACTCGCCTGCATGAAGCTGGAATCGCTAGTAATCGCGGATCAGCATGCCGCGGTGAATACGTTCCCGGGCCTTGTACACACCGCCCGTCACACCATGAGAGTTTGTAACACCCAAAGTCGGTGGGGTAACCCTTCGGGGAACTAGCCGCCTAAGGTGGGACAAATGATTAGGGTGAAGTCGTAACAAGGTAGCCGTAGGAGAACCTGCGGCTGGATCACCTCCTTTCTAAGGATATGGTGCTTTAGCACCAACGGAAATACACAACGTTAAAACTTTGTTTAGTTTTGAGAGGTCTACTCTCAAACTCGTACCTTGAAAACTGGATATTAAGAATTAATGATTTAAAGAAACACCGAAAACTGCGCGATAAAAGTGGATGTATTTCCATATTTTGTCAAGATTAAGTTATAAAGGGCGCACGGTGGATGCCTAGGCACTAGGAGCCGATGAAGGACGTAACTAACGACGATACGCCTCGGGGAGCTGTAAGTAAGCTTTGATCCGGGGATTTCCGAATGGGGGAACCCAAATATCGTAATGGATATTTACTTGTTTGTGAATACATAGCAATCAAGAGGAACACGCAATGAACTGAAACATCTAAGTAGTTGCAGGAAGAGAAAGAAAATTCGATTCCCTGAGTAGCGGCGAGCGAAACGGGAATAGCCCAAACTATGAAGCTTGCTTCATAGGGTTGTAGGACTGATGTTGTGAGAACAAAAGGTAACGATAGTTGAACAAGTTGGAAAGCTTGGCCAAAGAGAGTGAAAGCCTCGTAAACGAAATCTGACCCACTCCATTCAGTATCCTGAGTACGGCGGAACACGAGAAACTCCGTCGGAATCCGGGAGGACCATCTCCCAAGGCTAAATACTCCCTAGTGACCGATAGTGAACCAGTACCGTGAGGGAAAGGTGAAAAGTACCCCGGAAGGGGAGTGAAATAGATCCTGAAACCGTGTGCCTACAAGTAGTCAGAGTCCGTTTATGGATGATGGCGTGCCTTTTGTAGAATGAACCGGCGAGTTACGTTAACATGCAAGGTTAAAATGAAAAGTTGGAGCCGTAGCGAAAGCGAGTCTGAATAGGGCGACTAAGTATGTTGATGTAGACCCGAAACCAAGTGACCTACCCATGACCAGGTTGAAGATGCGGTAAAACGCATTGGAGGACCGAACCCGTGTATGTTGAAAAATGCTGGGATGAGTTGTGGGTAGCGGTGAAATTCCAAACGAACTTGGAGATAGCTGGTTCTCTCCGAAATAGCTTTAGGGTTAGCCTCGGGGATTAGGATCGTGGAGGTAGAGCACTGTTTGGACTAGGGGCCCGTCTTGGGTTACTGAATTCAGATAAACTCCGAATACCATTGATCTATACCCGGGAGTCAGACGATGAGTGATAAGATCCACCGTCGAAAGGGAAACAGCCCAGATCACCAGTTAAGGTCCCAAAATTCATGCTAAGTGGAAAAGGATGTGGAAACGCATAGACAACTAGGATGTTGGCTTAGAAGCAGCCATTCATTCAAAGAGTGCGTAATAGCTCACTAGTCGAGTGATTCTGCGCCGAAAATGTACCGGGGCTAAGCATGATACCGAAACTGTGGATGCATCGTAAGATGTGTGGTAGGAGAGCGTTGTAAGAGCATTGAAGCTGTACCGTGAGGAGCAGTGGAGTTCTTAGAAGTGAGAATGCCGGTATGAGTAACGAAAGACCAGTGAGAATCTGGTCGGCCGCAAGACTAAGGTTTCCTGGGGAAGGCTCGTCCTCCCAGGGTTAGTCGGGGCCTAAGATGAGACCGAGAGGTGTAATCGATGGATAACAGGTTGATATTCCTGTACTAGTTTATTTTGTTTGAACGATGGAAGGACGCAGGAGGATGATGTGTGCGCGCTGATGGATATGCGCGTCCAAGCAGTAAGTCTTGATATGAGTCAAATGCTTATATCTCTAAGGACAAGCTGTGATGGGGAGTGAAATTTTAGTAACGAAGCACAACAACTCACACTGCCAAGAAAAGTTCCTAGTTAGAAATAAACTACCCGTACCGCAAACCGACACAGGTAGTCGAGGAGAGTATCCTAAGGTCAGCGAGTGAACTCTCGTTAAGGAACTCGGCAAAATGACCCCGTAACTTCGGGAGAAGGGGTGCTGGTGTAACAGCCAGCCGCAGTGAATAGGCCCAAACAACTGTTTATCAAAAACACAGGTCTATGCTAAATCGTAAGATGACGTATATGGGCTGACGCCTGCCCGGTGCTGGAAGGTTAAGAGGATCAGTTAGCTTTTGCGAAGCTGAGAATTGAAGCCCCAGTAAACGGCGGCCGTAACTATAACGGTCCTAAGGTAGCGAAATTCCTTGTCGGGTAAGTTCCGACCCGCACGAAAGGCGTAATGATTTGGGCACTGTCTCAACGAGAGACTCGGTGAAATTATAATACCCGTGAAGATGCGGGTTACCCGCGACAGGACGGAAAGACCCCATGGAGCTTTACTGTAGCTTGATATTGAGTTTTTGTGTGACATGTACAGGATAGGTAGGAGCCGTTGATTTCGGAACGCTAGTTTCGAAGGAGGCGTTGGTGGGATACTACCCTTGTTATATGAAAGCTCTAACCTACATCGCTCAGCGCGATGAGGGACAGTGTCTGGTGGGCAGTTTGACTGGGGCGGTCGCCTCCTAAAATGTAACGGAGGCGCTCAAAGGTTCGCTCAGAATGGTTGGAAATCATTCGCAGAGTGTAAACGTAAAAGCGAGCTTGACTGCGAGACTGACAAGTCGAGCAGGGACGAAAGTCGGAGTTAGTGATCCGGTGGTACCATATGGAAGGGCCATCGCTCAACGGATAAAAGCTACCCTGGGGATAACAGGCTTATCTCCCCCAAGAGTTCACATCGACGGGGAGGTTTGGCACCTCGATGTCGGCTCATCGCATCCTGGGGCTGTAGTCGGTCCCAAGGGTTGGGCTGTTCGCCCATTAAAGCGGTACGCGAGCTGGGTTCAGAACGTCGTGAGACAGTTCGGTCCCTATCCGTCGCGGGCGTAGGAAATTTGAGAGGAGCTGTCCTTAGTACGAGAGGACCGGGATGGACATACCTCTGGTGTACCAGTTGTGCCGCCAGGCGCATCGCTGGGTAGCTACGTATGGAAGGGATAAACGCTGAAAGCATCTAAGTGTGAAGCCCCCCTCGAGATGAGATTTCCCATTCCTTTATGGAAGTAAGATCCGTTAGAGAATATGACGTAGATAGGCTGCGGGTGGAAGTGTAGCGATACATGGAGCTGAGCAGTACTAATAGATCGAGGACTTAATCGAGTAAGAGTTTACAGCAGTTCGAAGTGTTTTAAATCATTGATATTAATATCTAGTTTTGAAGGTACGAGGCAAAATAGTGTGGTGGCGATAGTGAGAAGGATACACCTGTTCCCATGCCGAACACAGAAGTTAAGCTTCTCCGCGCCGAAAGTAGTTGGTGGGAAACTACCCGCGAGGATAGGGAGCTGCCACGCTGTTTTATTATTCCGGATTAGCTCAGTTGGTAGAGCATCTGACTGTTAATCAGGGTGTCGTCAGTTCGAGTCTGACATCCGGAGTTTTTTTTTACCCTGGAGAGTTGTCCGAGTGGCTGAAGGAGCATGATTGGAAATCATGTATACGGGTATTGACCTGTATCAGGGGTTCAAATCCCCTACTCTCCGTTAGAGGTCAGGCAACGTTGTGCAGAGTAATGCACCTAAATGAAAAAGAGCTGTTATATCAATGATATAGCGGCTCTTTTTTTGTATATTCATTTTTATCTTGTGCAACTGTATGAACTAAAATGCACCTAAATGAAGTCTTTTGTTGTCACGATGTTGTCACGAAATTCAGCAGCGTTATTTGTCTTTATCATCATTGCTTTTTTTAGATTTTTTATCTAAATTATTTAAAGCATCTAAAATTTTATTATCAGATTTATCAGTAGCATGAAGGTAGATATTCATTGTTGTCGATAAGTCCTTATGTCCTAATCGCTTTTGCAAATCCTTAACAGTTAGATTAGGATTGTTATCAAGTAGCAATGTTCCATGTGTATGTCTGAATCCGTGAAGTGTTACGTTGTGATTTAAATCGATTGCATTATTTATTACTTTTTGCCATCTTCGTGGTGTATTGATGGAATAGTGATCATCAGTCGTAGTGCTGTAAAAAATATATTGGTTTTCCTGGTCCTTCAGGAAGACCTTTTTTTGTTGCAGCTTTTTCCAATTTTCTAGGACTGATACTGTTTCAGAATCAAGTATCAGGTTCCTGATATCTTCATTCTTAGTAGATTGAATGCTGTAGCCTTGATTATCGATGAATACCAGGGCTTTATTGATCATAATCTTATTACCATTGAGGTCTTTCCACTTTAAAGGAAGGATTTCCTCACGTCTTAAACCAGTAAATGCTATGAGTCTGAAGAAAGCATATTTTTCATAGTCGGATTTTCTAGCCATTTTTAAAAATCGTTCTTGTTCTTCAATAGTATAGAAATTTTTTCGATTTCTTTTCTTTTCAACCTCATCCATTCTGTTGCTACGCTTTGGAATAGATAAACGATCCATTGGATTTCTTGATATGTAATCACGTCTAATAGCTTCTTTAAACACGCTATTAGTATAGTTGCATACAATTTTGTAATGAATCAGATTGGCTACCCAATTATCCAGGGCTCTTTGACAGTCATTCACATCAATATCTTTAATATACTTTTCGCCAAAAAAGGGGATTATATGAAGTTCAAATACTTTTTTAGTTTTATAAAAAGTTGTTGGCTTAACTGTATTCATGTAACTACTAAGCCAAGCTTCATATATCTCTTGGAATTTAATATGGCCACCATGGCGGTCAAAGTCATTATTAAGTATTTCCTCCCTCAGATTGATGTAGGCAATCTCCGCTTCATTAGGTGTATAGAAACCACGTTTGGTAGTTGTGTGCTTGTCGTCGACCCTTATAGCAAATTTATATCTAGTTTGGCCATTCTTTAGAACATAGGGTTTTATTGTTTTTGAAACTCGCTTTTTAGGCATAAAATGCAACCTTTCATAAAAACGCAAGAAATCACGTTTTTTTAATTTTATATGTATGTAATTGGTACACTTAAATAATTAATTTTCGAGAAAACAGGGGATATTTTGAAAAATAGGGGCACATATGTTCTTTTGACGCTAAAAATAAAAAGCCAAGAAAGGCTTAAATATTTTTCAAATATCTTGATTTAATGAAATAAGGTAAGTATTATTTACTTAGATTAAATATCGTTAGGAGATGAATAAAGTGAAAAAGTTGATACACGAAGTAATTAATAATTATCACAATTTATCTCGTGAAGAAGAAAAGTTTAATAAAAAAGTAAATTCTGAATTAAAAGAAATGAATGAAAACCATCAAAAATTGAAGAAGGAGAATGATAAGTGGTTTTCTAAGTTATAAGTATGCGGCGATGGGCTTAATTAGCTTATCGCCGTTATTTAATATACCTATACTTTGTAGCATAGTATCAGCAAAACTCGGCATTATACCACCGATTTTGCTTAAGTCACCACTAGCAAATTTATCCATACCACGATCATTAGTTAGTGCAGTATTTTCAACTATACCTATAATTGTGATTTTTCTATTTGATCCAGATAACATTTGTATTTGGCCTTGATTCATTCTGAAATTATTTCTTTCTAGCATAGATAAAGAGCCATCTGTTTTTATCAGGTATGTATTAGGCATTATGCTTGAAAAAATTTCACCAAGTGTTTGAATGTTTTTAAAAGCAATCTTTGTATCTTTTATGGACTCAGAGGATTGATGTGTTAATTTCATGAATATTACATAAAGCTGTGGATTTAATCCAGCAAGAATATTGAAGTCAAAGAAATCAAAGCCAGAATTTATTTTAACAAATTCACCAGCACCAGCTTTTTCTACGCTGGCAATCATCTTCTTTTCAATTAAATCATCAATTAACATATCAAGTTGATAATCGTTAAAAACGACGTTAACGAATTTTTGTTCTGATTCAGTTCTTGATTCTGAAGATGACTGACTTGCAGATAATTCAGCTTTTAGTACTGCACTAGCACCCAAACCACCATTTTTACTTTTTGAACTTTCATCAGTATTTGATGATGAATTTCCTCTTTGAATTGATTCCATTAAGCCATGATCTAATTGTGCTAATGTGGATGACATTTCTACATTGTCTAAATAGATAATCTCTTTATGTTCACTATTATCGCTCATAATATAATCCCCCTTATGAAATTTATTGTCCGTATCCATTGGAACCAGTGCTATTGCCATTCTCATCAATATAGCCTTGTTCCATTCCTGTTTGTAGCTGTTGTTCACCAAATGTTTTCATGTTCTCTGGCGTACTTTGCAATGCTTGTAAAGTAGACATGCCGTGGTCAGCTTTATAAGCGGCAGGGGACTCACCATATTTATTAACGAATCCTGTTAAAGTATTCTCATCATACGAGATACCACTGCTTACTTGTTGTTGTGTATTTTGATTATTTTGAGCAGGTTGCTGCTGGCTTTGCTGATTATTGGTATTTGCATCTGATGCTTGTTGAGATTGCTGAGAAGTCTGATTTTGAGCTTGTTGGCCATTATTAGTTTGTTGTGAATCAGTTTGGTTTGATTCTTGTTGATTATCATTATCATTATTCTTTTGATCAGACTTATTAGAAGACTTTTTCTTTTTAGAAGGAGCCTTCTTTTTTGTGGTTTTCTTTTTGGCCACTGCTGTTGTCTTATCCTTTTTGTCAGTAGAAGAGCTTGCTGATTTGTTGATTGAACATGCTGCCAAGGATAGGGTAGTAGCTATTAAAATTGCTGAAGTAATTAATTTTTTCATCTTGATATCCCCCATATCTTGAATTAAATTAAATTTTGAAATCAAAAAAAGAGGAGACCACATAATAAAATGTGACCTCCTCGGGCATCAATGCCAGTCATATAAGATTCTATAAATAGAATCGGCGCTCCGCGCTGTAATCACATTATTACATATTCTTTTTAATCATTCAAGTTTAGATAATTTTTTACTGATTTGTGAATCCTTGCCAAAGATTCTTCTGAAATGGTGACATTTTTAGATATAGTATAATGGCTAACTTTGACAACTCTTAGTTTGCTCACGGTTGTAATGTTAGGAATAATTGCATAAGTGTTTTTTGAATATTTTTGAACCTTATCTATTAATCCTTGCATATTTTCTATATGCTCATTCAATGTCACACCACTTTCAATGCCATTGTAAAATTCTGTTAAATCAGAAATGGTTGAGGATAGTCTTTCGATATAGGATTCACTACTGTGGGCTACTATTTCTTTTTCTCTGATATTGACTATCTCATTTATAAGTTCTTTTAGCTTAGTAGGATCTTTAAAATCAATATAATCTGCAAAATTAATTTGAAATTCATGCATGATATGCAAAAAACCATTTAATGAATCCTTGGCAAAGAATATAGATGCATTTTGTGAGGATTCATCAATCAATTTGTATGAAAGAATTTTAGGAGCAAGTTCTTTCATTCGAGCTTTTAGTGGTTCTATAACAGAATCTTTCTCTTGTTCAAAGTCAGACATTCTTTGCTGAGTTAGTTGATAAACTGATTTGAACAATTCGCTACCTAAGTCGAGATAATTAGAATGATCTTTTGATGATAGTGGAATTACGGTTAGTGATTTATTTTCACGTTTGTCATTTTTATTTAGAACAATTGCAAAATGATTACCACTAAGCTCGCTACCTACATTTGGCCCAAAGTTAACCATAACAACCGAACCATGTTTAAAGGTCGTATAGTATTTCGGCACGTTGTGTTCTTTTTCCCTTGCTAGCCAGTAACCATAAAATTCCATCCATTCACGCATGTAGTGCAACTTAAACATGCTATTATGTGGAACTCCAAAATAAATATCATTAAACTGAGCAATGCTTGTAGCATTAGTTGCATAATAATTTTTCAAAAAATCATCTCCTTTAGTCATGCCACGGCACGGCTTTTTTAAATCCCCAAAATTTGCTTCTTCTTAGCATCGTATAAAATAAAAAGCCGTTTCCGGCCATTAATTAATTTAAATTTAAAGTGATGTCATAACTGTGGTTAGCATTTTCATCTTCATAATCATCTGTATCGTAGTAAGCATCAAACTTAAGACGTAATGTCTTCATATCACTGATTTTACTTAGCTTTTCAATAGGAAAGAGGATATCACCTTGTTTTGTAACACCCTTGGAGATTTCTCCCGCCCAATTTTCTTTATAACCTTTTACAGTGTCAAGAACAGCATCTACTTGTTGTCCATCACTGGTTACTAAAGTACCTTGATCAGGATAAGTCGTAATGTCTCTGTTAGCTGCGACACTCATATGAATGATAATATAGCCCTCAGCTTTAGTATTTGAGTCATCATCTGAAGTGTATGGATTCAATTTAAAGATAGATACCTTTGAGACTTTAATGTTGGCTGGTTGCCAAGAATTATCATTAAATGAAACGTCATAAGATTTTTGATCTAAAATCTTGTGATTATCGTAATTGATATCCAAGGTATCTTTATTTGAAGATGATTTTGCACCTTTTTCTGTTTGTGTTGTAGTGTGTCCAGATGCCTTATTAGAAGTATCGTCATCAGATGAACTTCCGCCGCCACCAATCATTCCAAAAATAATAACAATTAAGACAACAACAATAAGCCAAAACCACCAAATTTTGTAGAACGGTTTATTATTTTTCATCCTAGTTCACCCCCTTAGCATTTTTTGATGGGTGATGTAGGAATACGAATACAGTTCCAACGATTAATACAACCATAGCAGGGAATGCCATAGCACCTGACAAGAAGAATAGAGCATTACCAATAATTCCTAGAACAGGTCCAACAATTGAAATATTGTGTTGTTTACTTTGAATTAGAGCAATAACATTAATAATTAAACCGATTGCGGCCATAACATAGAAGAATGTTCCTGCGCCGTTTGTCATACTTGTACCATCAAATGCATCACTTGCAGCCGTACTAAAAATAACAGGCCATGAAACTGCAAACAAAACACAGTTAATAATATCTAGAATCCCAGTCCAGATGTTTATTTTTAGATTTTTCATAATAAAAAAATCCCCCCTAAATATAATTTCAGCTTTTAACGTCATCAGATATTGGACCATTATTATCTTGATTTTAACCTAATTCATATTAAATTTGAGTTTCAGAAGATTTATAAAAGTCCTGAATCTGCTCAGTTACAACTTTTTCAACAGATAGAGGAATAGAAAAATAGTTCATAAAATCAGCAGTGCTTGCATATCTTTCGGGTAAATCGTTTAAATAGTATGGCAATAAAAGCTTTACTGCCGTTTTATTAGCCCTTCCTTCAAATCCATTCATCGCCGGACTAAAAAATATTTCGTTTCCAAATGAATCACCATTTAAAAAGTGTCCAATCTCATGAGCAAGCTGGAATATAACTAATCTCTGATTATGATAATTCATATTCAATATAATAAGTTTTCTTTTATAACTCAAACACGGTTTTAGATGTGAATCTATATGGACACATTCAACACCTAAGCCGTAGTTCATCGCTCTATTGAGCAAGTCTTTAAAAATATACTCTCTACTTTTTTCCACTCTTATCATCATCGTAATCTTTTAGTATTTTTCTGAAGATTTCCATGTAATCATCAGAAATGGGCTTTCCACCGTATGTTATTAAAGGATCTTTATCATTTTTCAAGTCGACTGGTTTACTATTTGAAATAACATCATCAATTTCAGAATATCCAGCTATTTTTAATATTTCTGTAGCAGGTATTCTTAATCCATGAGCCATTCTTTTCAGAGTGTCTGGCTTTGGAATGTTTCGTTCACCACGTTCTATCAGTGACCAATAAGATGGTGATATTGGTGGGTCATCTTGAGTCTTTGACTGATTTGAAACTTGTCGTAAGGAGTAACTATGTTTCTCACGTAATTCTCTTAACTTTTTTCCAAATAATTCCTTGCTTACCTGATTGGGCATGATATCACCTCTTTTTTATTATTAGTACAACAAAAGTATAACAAAAGTGAAACAATAAATATAAATTTGTGTGCAAAAGTCGTTGACAAAAGTTGTACAAGACATTATTATGTAATTGTACTCGAAAGGAGGTACAAGAATTGGCAACATATATAAAAGATAAAAATAAATTAAATGAGATCTTAATTATTAATGGATTAACACAACAGGATTTGGCTTCTAAGGTGGGAATCAGCAGAAGTTACATGTCCTCGATTGCTAATGGACATAAGCCAGTGGGTACACGGACATCTAAGAGAATCTGTGAAGTGTTGAACGTGAAGTATAAGGATATTTTTGTACTTACATCGTCCACAAAAGTTTTACAAAAGTAATAAAGCTTTACATATAAAGAGTACAAAAAAGTCGATTAACACATCCATGTCTAATCGTTAACTCAAGTTTACTAATAAACGTATTCAGTTGTAGACAGGGTACGGAGACAAAAAACGAGAAGGGGATGATAACGGTGAAAAATGAAGAAATCGAGTTATTAAAAGAATTAAAGAATGAATTAATTAAAACTCGAAGAATGATTTTCTTTATACATTGTCAAAATTATTACGATAAATATGGTATTTATCCTGATGCACTATATGAAGTTGATCCTGAAGAATTAAAAAAAGTCGGTATCAATTTAGATACCGACAAAGATATTTACAACTATCAGAAGGAATCAAGAAAATGAAAACAAGTAAACCGAAAATTAATATTGATGTTCATTTAAATTCTTTAGATGAACAAAAAGGGTTGCTACTTCAGATTCTCTAAGGAGGTAGTAGAGATGATAGACCAAGGTGAAGAATACTTTATATTTTCATCAGCAAGAAGATTCAAAACATATGAGGACGCAAGTGATTTCCGAGATAAATATTTTCCTGGAGAGCCAGTTATGACACTTCTTTCACGTGAAAAGGCAGAGAAACTTCTTTTGTCTCGGAAAAAACAAAACCACGCTTTGGACGTAAACACTTTGGAACGAAACGTGAATGACGAAGGCGACCAAGTAAATTATGAGGTTGAGCAAGCTTCATCAAAACTATCCCATTTTCGCATGGTTCCTTGGAATGAAAAATTAAATCCAGTTGAACAAAACCGTGTGATTGTACGGTTCCATAGTTGGCCTGTGGCAGCCATACTGCAATTGGTTCATTGGATATTCCGTCGGCATTAACGGGAGTAATTGATTCAGCCTTTATACCGTTTAAGTTATTCATGCTGTTAAATGTGAGATTTGTGTAATAAAAAACTTCATGAGTATTTAAAGTTACTCTGAGATCAAAAAAACTTACATCATCTTCTGAAGGATTAATAAGCCACACAGATAAACGCTGAGTACTTGATTTTTTATTAACTAGGGAAGTTCCATTATTTAGGCCAATTTCAGAGATTCGTTGAGTTTTTTCGTCAGCTCGCACAATTAGCTTTGAATGTTCCTGTTTCCAAGCTATAAAGCCAGCTATTGCAGTAATAATCGCAATCCATTGAGTAGATATTTGTTTTATAAGCCAATCAATCATTTTTTACATCGTTAAATGGGAAAAGGTTTAATTGTTTTATCTTAGTTAGATTCATGTTATTCACTACCTTTCTTATTCAAATTATAGACGTTATGTCTGAATACGAAAGAGCCTTAAAGGAGGTGATTGTTTTGAACGATGTGGATATTTTCGCAGAGTTTTTAACAATGAAATATGAGAAAAATATAAGTCCTGGGCAATTAGCAAATGCCGCAGGCGTCAGTGAACGAAGTACATACGATTGGATGTATAACAAGCATATTCCAGACAAGTATTTGGATTCAATCACTTCATATTTTAAAGATGGATTCTTTACTTACGCTGTAATTTGCTACAAATACAATTATCCGTTTATTGATTTTAGAAAGAGATACCGAAGTGATTCATTATCAATGATTCTTGCTTGCGTTAAAGAAGCTCACGAAAGTGATTTAGCTTTTAACGATTTGGAAGAAATCCTTAGTCAGGTTGAAGATGATGACACTGTTAGATATTCCAGGGATGTTAAAGAAGTAACAGAGTCAGCGGCAATATCCTTTATAATCTCGATTCAATTGGGATATGAACGACACATGACACCAAAACTAGTAATGATTGAAGGTCGAAAATAATGGCAAAAGCAAATGAATTCTTAACCGTCGATGAAGCTGCAGCATATGCATTGGTTAAGCGTAGAACCATCTACAACTGGTTACATCAAGGCTTGCCAAGTTACAAGTTAGGCAGACGTCGTATTGATCCAGATGATTTAGATGAGTTCATCAGTAAGAAAAAACAAAATATTTTAATTTAAGGAGTTTTGATTATGTTTGATCCAGAGGAATACAAGAGACAAAGAAAACTAGCAAAGAGCTCTTTCAAAATTGAACAGGTTCCAGAAAAGACACTATTACTAATCAAACAAGGGTTTTCAAATATGGAAGAATCATTTGATACGCAAATACCTGAAGAACTCATTTACGAATGGTCTGAAGCTGATTTAAATGCAAGCTTGATTCGTTCAGAAAAGGATAAATATACGTACAGATTCACATTTTAGGAGGTGATTTGAATGATTACATCAGATATTATTTTTGGCTTTGGGATGTTTACCATCGTTGGTTTAGGTATTGGATCAGTTGCCGAAGAAGAAGGCGGTTTTCTTAATTTATTTGATATTGATGATAAGAAACGTAAATCAGTTCAAAAGTTTGGCTCTAAGTCAAATCGTATTGGTGAGACTTTTTAGAGCATTTACCACACCATTTATGGTGTGGTTTTTTTATGCGATGATAAGTCTGATCCTCACAAAGAAGTTATGGAGATTCCGGAACCCATAGCAGTTATGTTTAAGCTTTTTGATCTTTCCAATCAATCCTTCAAGAGGACCATTGGAATATGGCAATTCGCAGCTGTTGACTAGATATTTGTAGTTGTTCTTAAAAGTGGTTATAGCAGTATCCATTGAGCTCCCATTGTTTTTATATTCTTGCAATGTTTGCTTAAGCAATTCAGGGTCCTTAGATTTTATTGAACGTAGAACGTTCTGGTAAGTCTGGTATACATCTTTGAATACTGGATCGGCATCAAGACCAATGTCTACAAGATTCTGTTGAGTCATATACTCGTTGATACCAAAGATATATCTAATGTTGGCTTGATCCAATTCATCATCAAATAAGTGGAACATCCGCCATTGGCTTTTAAGAGCTTTGTATTCACGAGACTTTTTGTCACTGAGACTATTCAGTACAGACAAACGTGCTTTATCCAGCGCTCTTCCGACCAGTTGAACGATATGGAATCTATCAACGATTATCTTTGCGTTTGGGAATAATCTTCTTATGACACCTTGATAATTGGCATTCAGGTCTATCGAGACTGATTCGACTTGTTGTCTCTCAGATAATGAATACTCTCTTTTAAAGTGTTCGATTATCTTCATCGAAAGACGATTGGGCAAAAGGGTGATCATTTGGTGAGAGTCTGCATCGCAAGCTATAAAAGAAAACAAATGATTGGCAGACCTGAACTCATCGATGCAGATATTCTTTGGTAGTAAACGTGCTCTTTTAGGTAATTGAAGTCTGCCATATATCTTTCTGGCGACTGTGCTAGCAGATATCCCCAGCATCATAGCGATGGATTTGAAGGTAAAGGATTGTTTTGCCAAAAGTATGATCAGTTGATCTATTTGACGAGACATTGATTGATTCTTTTCTACCAGGTTAGTATGTGCTCCACAAGTCGTTTTACATGATCTACACAAATAGCGCTGCTTCCAGAGTTTCAAATGATATTCGGAACCGTTGAGGCTGCCTAAGCGGACATTGGTTTCTCTAGCTCCGTTCTTGATCAAGCAATCGAACCCGCAATTAGGACATTTCTTCAAGCGATACGATAATCTTCCTTCGATGACCTTGATATGGAGCTTTTGACTGCCACGGAATATCACTTTGTCATTTGAATTTAAGATATCGATATTTGTGTCTGTTATATTTAGAAGATTTAAGATAGAATTTAATTGGGGCATCACAGTATCTCCTTTGTACGATTTGGTTTGGTTGCTTAAATCATAACATTGGACTGTGAGGTCCTTTTTGTATGCCCAAAAGAAGACAATAAAAAACTGGCATTGGCTTTCACCAATACCAGAAAGTTTAGACCCAAAAGTTTTGGCACAAGCATCTTGATTCATTATTTGGCAAATCAGATAAGGTCACTACTGATACTTATACCAAACGAACACCTGAAGTCATAAAAAAAGACTCACTATCCGCAAAATAGTGAGTCGAAGGTATTACAAATATTTTATATAAAAATTATATCACGAAAAGGGGCTTTAAACATGCATGATTCAAATTATGATGCTCGATTAGCTGATGAAGATTCTGTTGTTGCTGAAAAGTCACTATATGAACGTAAGCAAGAAGAATGGGACATCTTAGCAGATAAGGGAGAGGAGTTTTAGACATGTCTAACGAAGTTGAAACTGTTTCAAATGAATTTAGTGTCACATACAAGCCTTCAGAATTAAAAATCAATAACTTCGCTGAATTAAAGGCAAAAGTTCAAAACTTTTCTGATCAGTATAAAGACTTAGTTGCCACTGATGAAAGTTTGGCTGGCGCTAAGAGTGCTAAAGCAGAACTTAATAAATTGGTTAAGGCTATCGATACCGAGCGTAAGAGAATCAAGAAGGAATACAACGAGCCTTATAACGATTTCAAATTAAACATAGATGACCTTCAAACTATATTGAAACAGACCATTGATCCAATCAGTGAACAAATTGCCAATATCGAAACCCAACAGCGTAATGAGCGAGCTAATAAAGTCAGGGAATTAATCAATGAGATGGCTCCTGAATATGGAATTAATCCGGATACTATTGAAATTGAGCACGAGTGGACTAATAAGACGATGAGCCAAACAAAGCTCATTAGAACGCTCAAAGATGGCTTTACTGCTCTGAAACATCAGCAAGAATCATTGGAACTAAATAAAAAATTAGTTGATGAACATTGCAAAACAAAAGGTATTGATTCGTCAGGCTGGTTAAGTCAAATTGACCAGGATACCGACATCAAACAACTTCTTATATCTATTGATAGGGCTGTTGAAGATAAAGCACGTAAAGAGCAGCAAAAGAAGAATGAGCAAGAGTATGAAGATGCCATTCGCAAATCTCAACAAACCAAAGTTGAAGATAAAACTGTTGATCAAGAGACTGGTGAAATTGTTGATGAAGAAGAGGCTATTGATGATGATGCACCAAGTCAATGGACAATGGCTTTTAGAGTTACAGGTGATTTTGACAAGCTCAAGTTACTTAATGATTTCATTATTAAAAACAACATTAGTAACGAAATGATTGAGCCATTAAAAGAATTGGAGGATTAATCATGGAAATAACAATTGCTAAACGTGAAAAAATTAAAATTCCTATTTTGGTTACAGGTGCATCAGGTTCTGGCAAAACGGCTAGTTCACTGATTATGGCCAAAGGAATCATTGAAAAGATGTTTCCGAAGTTGTCCGAAGAAGATCAATGGAAAAAGATTGCTGTCATTGATACAGAGCATGAAAGGGCTAAATATTATGCTGATACAGAATTAGCTGGAGTCCATATTGGTGAGTTTTATCACGCCAATTTTGAACCACCATACAATGACAAAGCCTTAATGCAGGGTGTTAATGAACTTAAAAAAATGGGTATTGAAGTTATTATTTTGGATTCCCTATCACATCTCTGGAGTGGTAAAGGTGGCATTCAAGATATCGTCGATGATATTCAACGTAAAAATTCAAAAGCTCAAATGACAGCTTGGAATAAAGTAAAACCTAATATTAACAACATGTTGCATACGTTAACGGCTAATTCAATCTATATCATTAGCACAGCACGTAGCAAAACTGGCTATGACATGGAAAAAAATGATAAAGGAAAAGTTGTTCCCGTCAAGGTTGGATTACAGCCAGAAATACGAAGTGGATGGGAATATGAATTCGCTATTAATTTCAATATTAATCAGGACCATACGGCCGAGGCTGTAAAAGACAATACAAATATGTTTGATGGTGTTGAGCCTATTACTAAAGAAACAGGATACAAAATTTACGAATGGTCATCAGAAGGCGTTGATCCTGAAGAAGAACGTCAAGCACTGATTGCTAAGGTTCAAGAGCTTTTTAATTTAGATGATGAAAATAAGAGAACTGTAGTAGGTTGGGAGAATCAATCCAATATTAAATTTGAACATTGGGATAAGAACCAATTGCGCTATGCTATTTCAAATCTTCATAAAATTGATTCAGTCGTTAAATTACCATCCAATAAAGAACAGACAACACAATCATTTGAAGAGGTTCCTAGCAAGCAAAAAGAATCCGAAAAGATGGGCATGGCAGAACAATTTGAAAGAGCCACTCAAAAAGCATGAGGACTTTTGCCAAGCTGCTAGGAATTCAAGGTAAGAAGGTTAGCTTGGAACTTGATGATGATTTAAATATTTTAAAAGTAACTAAGCTAGCTGCTAATAAAAGACCAACAGTTGAATTAAATATTGACGATGGACGTTCAATTAGCCCTGCTCAAAGAAAAAAGATTTATGCGATTATTGGCGATATTAGTAAATGGAGTGGTTACTCTGTTGAGAAAGAAACACCTCAAGTCATGAAATGGACCTATTTAACCAATACGGGTGCTGACATGTTCAGCCTATCGAATTGTTCAATGACACAGGCTAATAAGTATCTTAGTTGGTTGTTGGATTTCTGCTTTGAAAATGATGTTCCATTTAGGTCGAAGACCTGGGATATGTTGCCAAATGATTACGCTATGCAATTAAGATGTTTGGAACATAGAAAGTGCTGTATTTGTGGTAAACACGCTGACATAGCCCATTATCAAGCTGTAGGGATGGGAAGAAACAGACACCATATAGATCATAGTAAATTCTATTTTATGTCACTATGCCGAATACATCACACTGAGCAACACAAAATAGGAATTAAAACATTCCTTCAAAAGTATCACATTAAACCAATCAAATTAGACAAAGAGGACCGCAAGAAATTGCATATAGGCGGTTAGAGGAGAATAAGACTTTGGCTGAAAAATATCAACGTGGATTCAAAGGAATCTGGATACCTGCTGATTTGTGGTTTGATAAGAATTTAAAAAATAAAAATGAATTAATTCTTTATCTCGAAATAGACAGTTTATCCACGAAGGAGCAAGCATGTTTCGCATCAAATAATTATCTTGCTGAATTCATGAATCTTTCTTCTGGCAGGGTTTCTCAATTGATCTCCAGTTTAGAAGAAAAAGGATATATTAAAACGCAAAAAATATATTCAAAGAAAAATCCTAAGCAAGTCGAAAAAAGATATATGTACCCAGTTAGAAAATTAAATAGGGGGGTAGTTAATAAATTAAAGGACCCTACTAAGTTTTCTAAAGGGGGGTACTTAGAAAATGATAAGGGTAGTGTACTAGTTTTAGATAATAAAAAGCATAGTAATAAAAATATTGTCGAGCAAGCACGACCAACCCCACCTTACAAACAAGTAATCGATTATTTGAATCAAAAAGCAAACAAGCACTTTAGATACGCTGAGACCAGTAAGAAGCACATACGTGCTCGCTGGAATGAAGGCTATCAATTGGACGATTTTAAGAAGGTCATTGATATAAAGTGTGTTGATTGGCTAGTTGATCCAAAAATGAATGAATACCTGAGACCCTCAACCCTTTTCGGTGCTAAGTTTGAAAGCTATCTAAACAGTAAGCCCAGGAAGAAGAAAAACGGATATCAAAAGAGCCGTATTGAAACGGCTACTAATTGGGATGAGGTTAAAGCTGAAGAAGTTCCAGAGAATTCACAAGAATTACAGGAAAGATTAGCAAAAATGAGAGGTAGAAAAAATGCTACAAATTAATCGAAAAGAGGCGCCGTATAGGCGTTCTCAGTCATTGAGTTCAGACGAAAGACAAGCGATTATAAAGAAGGTATCGATAGATTCCGTCAAATTTAACACTAAGATTCGTGAAATGGAACATGAATTTGAGAAAGATACCCAATTCAATAAAGAGCACAAAAATAGGGCTTATGGTCCAATCTTTATGAAAAATCTTAGAGAAACAATTAGCAAGATGTATCTTCTGCAAGATTGCTACGATTCTGAAATTAGAAGACTGAGCGAGGTGAATAGCAATGATCAACTTTAATTTAAGATCTCTTTTGATTCCTAGAAAAATGACTATTCAAAATTTAGCAGATGCTTCAGGTGTTGGATATTGGACCTTAGTTCATATGTCACAACTAACTTACAAGTCAATCAAGTTCCAGGATGTTCAAAAGATTTGCGATGCCTTAGACATCACGCCAAATGAGCTATTTGGATATAAAGAGCGTGTTGCTCAATGAAATTGAAATTAGTGATTGAAGGTAACCCCGTTTCAGCATCCAGACCAGGATTCAATTCAAAGAGTTTTAAGAGAAAAGCGTACACCAAAGGAAAATATCGAGTTTACAAAAACAATATTGAGATTCTGTATTGGGATAAGTACCACAACAAACAGCTATTTGAACGAGGAATACCACTAATAGCACATATACATTTTTATCGACCAATTCAGAAGAGCCTGAGCAAAAAAGAACACGCTAGAAGAGCTAATCATGAAGTTAGACCAACGATTAAGCCAGACTTAGACAATTACACCAAGGGTGTTCTAGATGGCTTAAAACGTGCTTGGTTCGATGATGGCCAGATAACTGATTTTGATATTAGTAAAGATTATGACGAGCATCCAAGAGTTGAAGTAGAAATTGAAGAATGGAAATTTGAACAAGAGGAGAGATCAAGATGAGTGTAGTAATATTAACCTTCTTATTTGCATTAATTATAGGGAGCTTTTTTGACGGAGGGCACAGAAGATGATGAATGAATTAATTCCAACCGAGAAAGATAAACAGGGAAATATCTTAGTGAGCGGTCGAGATTTACATAAATTTCTAGAAATTGGAAAAGATTTCTCAAATTGGTTTAAGGATATGATCAAATATGGATTTGAGGAAGGAAAAGACTTTACGCCGTTTTTGGCGAAAAGCCATGGTGGCAGGCCTAGAACCGAATACGCAATGACTTTAGACATGGCCAAAGAAATTTCAATGATTCAACGTAACGAAAAAGGCAAACAAGCACGCCAGTATTTCATCAAAATCGAAGAGACTTATAAGCATGAAAAGCAATTAGGATATTCAACTAAGAACGTTGGTGGTTATCAAGTTCCTGATGATTACAGAGGAGCTCTACTTTTAGCCGCTGATCTTCAAGAGCAAGTTGATACTATGAAGCCCAAGGCTAGTTATTATGATCAGTTAATTGCTAATAAGTCATTGATGGTCACAACCGCTATTGCTAAAGATTACGGAATGAGTGCCAAGGAATTTAACAAGGTGCTTCATAAGTTGAAAGTTCAATATAAGCTTGGTGGCCAATGGTTCTTATATTCAAAATATCATAACCGTGGTTGGACAAGTTCAGCTACTCGGATTGTTGACGGTACGCCTAGAATTACAACCAAATGGACACAAAAAGGCCGAGTGGGTCTATACAGACTACTTAAGAAGCATGACATTGTTCCTATGATTGAAAAATTAGATATTACTACTGTGACTATTGGAGGGCAACAATGATAAATATTGATAAAAAAAAGGCCAATTCAATTAAGAATTGGCATAATATAGTGATTGTAAATAATGATTCAGAGCCAATTGCCGTAATTTCAGACAATCAGATAATATTGAAAAGTGGTTATAAATATGAGATTGATGTTGGATTAGACAATTAGCCCAAATTATTAATATTGTGCAGAACGAAAGTTCTTATACAAAATGGAGTGTAAAATGTACAAAAATAACTTAAAAAAAATACTCAAATCTAAAAATATTAATCAAAGTGAGTTATCAAGAATTGCCAATGTGCCACGGACAAATATAGTTTCTATTATTAACGGTAAAATAAAGAATCCAACTATTGGATTGATGATTAAGATTGCTGATGCACTTAATATTAGTTTAGATGAATTTAGAGGTGATAATACAAATGATAAATAGAGTAGTTCTAGTAGGACGTCTGACACGTGATCCGGAGCTTCGATACACAGCTAATGGTGCAGCAGTTGCCAGTTTCACGATTGCCGTAAACAGACAATTTACTAATTCTCAAGGTGAACGTGAAACCGATTTTATCAATTGTGTCATTTGGAGAAAAGCTGCCGAGAATTTCACCAATTTCACTCACAAAGGTTCACTTGTAGGTATTGATGGACGACTTCAGACGCGTAACTATGAGAATCAGCAAGGACAGCGTGTATATGTCACTGAAGTAGTTGTTGAGAACTTCTCACTTTTGGAAAGTAGAAAAGGTGCAGAAAATCAGCAACAGAATTCCAGTAATACCAACGACTACAGCCATCAACCGCCGAAAAAAAGTAGAAACGATGCAGTAAACACAAAAAGTGATGTAGCAAATTCAAAGAGCGGTGATCCATTTTATAACAACAGCAAACCAATAGATATTTCAGATGACGATTTACCATTTTAAATAAGGCGGTGTGAATGATGAAAGAATGCTGGTACTGTAATCCAAAAGCAATTAAAATGGAACTGTAACCATTACTAAAAGAGGATTTTTAAAAATATTAGCCGATAAAGGACAATTTCTTTACTCGAACCATTGTCCAATTTGTAAGAGGAAGTTTAGGAAATGAAACAAATGAAAAAAAGCAAAGCGGGAATTAATGAGGAGAAAAAGTGAAACATATAAAAATATTTGAAGCTAGAAATCATCCAATGTTGATGAACGAAATAAAGCATTGGGCTTCAAAGACAGATGCAAAAATTATTTCGATTGATTCCGATGAAAATTTATTAAATCGTGTAACTGCACGAGTTGTATATGAAATCAAAGAACCATTCTCATTTTGGAAGAAATTAAGACTGATCATACATGGAGGAATTTAACTATGGACGAATTGAAAAAAGGCAGGGAGACAAAAAAATGAATTACGAAAAAATCTATAAGTTATACATAAGGTCAGCATTTAGCGATGAATGTCACAACATTGTTCGAGCAATTATTTATATTCAAAAGCATTTTTATGCCATGCCAAAAGAGTTTCGAAATGCTGACAGAGAGCTTAGTGATCAGACTAAGAACAGAATAATTCAATCAATTCTGTGGGAGGACGAACTTGCTAACAGATTTAAATTGTGCCGTGTATGAAATGCGTTGCAATAAGTATCCGTGTGTTGAAATTGCTGATGCTTTACATATTAGCGATGAAGATGTTGAGTTTATTGACAAGGCCAATCAAGAACATTTGGCAAAATTAGAAATGATTAGATTAGGAAGGTTAAATCTTAGCGATTTTAATTAGATGATGAAAATGACAGATGATAATTTAGCAGTCTATCAAATGCGTGAAAATAGATATAAGAATAAAGAAATAGCAGCTGCTATGCATAAAGAGCTTTTTTATATAGAAGACATAATACGTCAAAATAACAGGATCGGTAAAAGGCTATATAGAGAAGACGATGAGTGGCAGCGATTGAATGCTAGAAGAAATAAGCAAAGGAGGTAGAGATATGATTCAAGATATTAACTTGCAAGTTTATGAAATGCGTAAAAATGGCTACACGTTTGTTGAAATAGCAGACGCATTAAATTATAGCGACGAGGATATTATAAATATTGATGATATTAATCAGGCTAACTTAGATGTTCTTTCACGCTTGTCTGATGGAACTCTAACGTTTGGTGATATTAATTAGGAGGAATAATCATGGATAATATGAGAATTTTAAAAGGATATAGCGAGCAAGAGCGCAAGGAGCTAGAAGAAGCCAATTCCAAAATTGTTATGCCTAAAGTTTTCGATGAGTTTGCAACTCATTTTAATTTAACTAAACAGCAAGATGAACAAGGGCTAGATGGAGCACTAGAAGAGGTATATATGATGTACATGCTTGGTCGAAGTGAATTTGATGATTTAGAAGAATATATGAGAGCACATGGAGATGAAGAGTTTTACTCAAAGTGTGTTGATGCATTAGTTAATGGCTATGAGGTGGAGAAATGAAAGCAAAAAAATTAGCACCAATTCCGATGGAGTCAGTACTAAATAGTCGGTGCAATATTCGAGATGAAATGGAAATTTTTATAAGTGATGATGATAGACAATGGCTTTATGATCAGTACGAAATTCCTGACGATATAGTAGATGAAATTTTGAAATATGCTCATATTTAGGCTCCTGTTGATGTTTTTAATAGAACCATTACGCCAGTAGTTTGGAAGGAAGAGGACGATGATTAAAAAGTATACAACAACTGTTAAAGCAGAAGTATTCGATGGTAGTGAAGAAATGAGGTCACGCTATCCGATTAGATATTTCCCTAAAAGTGATTGGTTAAGTGAGCACTGGGTGCTAGATATTCCAATTCCATATGATAGTTTTCCATATCCAGCTAATCTGTTTAAAGGACAAGTTTTAGTAACACGTCCTGATGGAACAGTTGTAAATATGGACCCTTATGATTTTGGAAAGTTATTCCCAGAGGCTGAAAAATGATTAAAACCAAGTAGCATTCATATCAATGCTTATTTGGATTATTAAGGCAAAATAAAAAAGCCACCCACAAAGTGAGCAGCTAATTAATTGGTTCCAGCAAATCAATTATATCATAAGTGGAGGCTGTATGTATCGTGGGATTACTATTACCAGATATTGATGAAGAAAAAACAATTAAGAATGTTAAAAATTATTTTGAGCATGAATTTCCAAGATTAATTGCTCAATCTCACATGAGTCTCACGTATGTGCAGTCTCCAAGTTTTGATTGTATTGGGAGTGGAATTAATACAAGAAATACTCAAGAGGATAAAATTGTGGGTAAATTAGGTGCAAAGGAATATATCCAAATAACGATGAAACTTATTAGCAACTGTCCGCATGATTATATGGTTATTTTGAAAAATTATTATATCCATAATATGACGAACATTGATTTGCAAGAATTATTAGGCTATGGACAAACGCGATGTAATGAGCTAAAGAATATGGCTTTGCTATACTTTGCTGATGCTTTTATTGATTATTACGATTTGCATGTTTATATTCCAGAAAATAAAAAAAGCGATGTAATGCCGACGTATTAGCGATGTTTTAGCGATGTTTTAGCGATGAAAGAGCGTTACACGAGCGACCACTTTACGTGTTATATTAGTATTATCGAAAGATTAAGAGATATGCGGTTACTCTACCACTTAAAAGGAGCTCATTTGTTAGAAGAGTTATGATAACGCTCTTCATTTCGTGAGAACACATGGGTGGGCTAAATTAAAAAAATAATTAGTATTTCCCTCAACAATATTTAAATGTTTTTCCTTCCAATTTAGCTTGAGGTTCGAATCCTCATTCTCACATTGGCCGGCGGAAAACGGTCATAAAATATAAAAGAAAACGTTAATTGATTCTTTTGTAAAACAACAACGGTAGTCGGTGGCGCAAAGGGTAACGCTAAATACAAATGATGGTGTATGGTTCGATTCCATGCCTGACTATATAGAAATCTGGTTACTCTACCAATTTAAAAAAGGAGCAAGCATGGGAAGGACAACCCACTCAACCAAGGTCCACGACAGATAACAATCGTCTTGGCAGACGTTAAACAGCTGTTTTAACCCTCATATGATCAGTGATGATAAAGCTGGTCATGCTATGTGGATGCATGGCTACTGTTAAGCAAAAAAACATCTCTTTATTTTTGGATAATCACTCAACAATTGTAGACATTCCTTTTTTTGAATACCAACTTGTTTCTAAGACTTAGCAATCCGGTTCGATTCCGGATATCCACATTTTCACTAGTTTGATAGCTCAATCGGTTAGAGTATTTTAATTATAAATTATTTAAAACGAAAGGGTTTGTATGGAGAAATGGAAGTTTATAGAAAATTCAAAGGTGTTTCAAATCTCTTCTTTAGGTCATATTCGGTCGATTGACCATTATGTTAATAATAATGGAACTAAGACAATTAGAAGAGGTAGGTTATTAAAACCATATAAGACAAAATTAGGTTACTTTGAAATAAACTTATATGAAAATAATAAAGTTAGGCACGAGTATATTCATCACTTGGTAGCAACGGCTTTTTGTAATAATGACAATAATTATCAAGAAATACATCATATTGATTATAATAAATTTAATAATGAATATACCAATCTTTTGTGGTGTTCACGAGAATATAATCAAATTGATATGGTAGAGCATTATAATAAAAAGGTAATAGCTAATAAGTGCAAAACCTGTGGTAAGCATATTAGTAAGGGAGCTAGTTATTGTCGTAAATGCTTTTTAGAAAGCATTCAAAATAATTCAGAATACTCTTATAAAGAACTTAAAAAATTACTTTATAACTATAATGGAAATTTTACACAGGTTTCTAAGTTATATAATGTATCTTCAACTACTATAAGAAGGATTTGTAAGAAACAAGGAATACCTTCAAAAAGCAAATTTTATAAAAGGGTTCAATAGCTCAATGGTAGATCATACGGCTCATAACCGTGCGGTTGTAGGTTCGACACCTACTTGAACCATTACAAGGATATTTCAATTGGTAGAATAGTGGTCTCCAAAACCATCAACGTAGGTTCAAATCCTAATCAAACTATTAATTTTAGATCAGTCAATCATGGCTGATCTTTTTATTTTGGAGGAAAAGAATATGACATTTAGTAAAGCATTTGAAGAAGTTAAACATGGCAAGGCAATGCGATTACCACAATGGAATAAGGATGTATCTATTAAGGCTCAGTATCCGGATGAGCACAGTAAAATGACAGCACCGTATTTATACGTTGAATCAAGATTTGGACGTGTCCCTTGGAAAGAAACAAATATTGAACTATTTAGCAACGATTGGGAAGTAGTTAATGATGGCTAAGATGATTCGCACATCTTGTGGATTGATGACACCCATGGAAGCCAAAATGATTGGTGATGTTGATCGTGAACTGAAAAGAAATCCAATCAATAAAATTCATTCAAAACCTAATTTGATGGCTTCTAAATACACAAAAAAATCAAAATAATAATTAAAATAAATATCCATTTCATTTTACTCATCTCCTTTTAAAAAAGAGGATACAGCAAAAATGAAGTCTAAAGATTTTTCCATTTTTTAAGAAAGCAGGTGATGACGTTGGCTAAGTCTGAAATTGACAAATGGGTTACACCAGAAGGGTTGATACAGCTTGAAGGTTGGGCAAGGGATGGCTTAACCGATGAGCAAATAGCACATAATATTGGCATTGGAACTACAACTTTGTATCGTTGGGAAAATAAGAAGCGGGAGATTTGGGAGTCCCTAAAAAGGGGCAAATCCGTTGTTGATCGTGAGATTGAAAATGCTCTGTTCAAGCGTGCCAAGGGTTTCACGGCCATCGAGACACAATATAAGGTAGTCCCGCTTGACGATGAATTAATTGATGTTAGAAGACGTGACTATGAAAACAAATGGAAGTTGAAGCACCCAGATGCATCTAAGCAGGAGATTCAAGATGCTGCTATTAAAGGTGTAAAAACTACCAGACGTATCAAACTTGGTTTGGTTGAAAAAGATATTCCGCCTGATACGACTGCTGCTATATTCTGGTTAAAGAATCGTAAGCCTGATGAGTGGCGTGATAAGCATGAGACTGAGTTATCTGGTGGTTTAAACGTTCATAATCCATATGCCAATCTTACTGATGCTGAATTGAAGAAGATTGCTCATGAACAGAAGTGATTGGATCAGACGTGGTGCAGAGATTGAACTGGCACGACGACATTTCTTTGATTTCTGTAAATTGCGAATGCCAGACTTCTATAAGCCAAATCGTAAGTATCTAGTTGATTTATGTAATGACTTGGAAAACTTTTTAACTAGTGATGATCAAGTGCTAGTAGTTAATGAGCCACCACGTCATGGAAAGTCTTTGACAGCCACTAATTACGTTGAATGGTTACTTGGTAGGGATAGCACTGAAAGAATCATGACAGGCTCATATAATGAAACACTATCTACTGTGTTTTCCAAATCAGTTCGTAATACGATTCAAGAAGTTAAAGCTGATGACAGTGTTCTTGTTTATAATGATATTTTTCCAGATACCCATATCAAGTATGGTGATGCTGCTATGAATATGTGGAGTCTTGAAGGCAGTCCGGTTAACAACTACCTTGCTACATCACCAAGTGGTACGGCCACTGGTTTTGGTGCTGATCTAATTATTATTGATGATGTTATCAAGTCAGCTCAAGAAGCTAATAACGCTAATCGATTAGATGATATTTATCATTGGTACATTGATACAATGCTTTCACGTCTTGAAAAAGGTGGCAAAGTTTTAATCATCATGACACGGTGGGCCAGTGGCGATCTGGCTGGACGTGTGCTGACTGAGATGCCAAAAGCTGGATACAAGGTCAAACATATTAACATGAAGGCTCTACAAGATGATGGAACGATGTTGTGTGATGATGTCTTGTCACTTGCTGAATATAAGCAGAAAACATCGGTAATGAGTCCTGAAATTGCAGCTGCTAACTACCAGCAAGAGCCAATTGACTTGAAGGGTACTTTATATCAGAAGTTCAATACATACACGAAACAACCTGAGTTCAGTGGTATCTATGCTTATTGTGATACTGCCGATGAGGGTAGTGATTATCTTGTATCAATCGTATATGGAATATATCAACAAGAGCCTTATATTCTTGATGTTGTCATGACTCAAGAGCCAATGGAAGTCACTGAATCTTTGGTGACTGAAAGCTATTACCGAAATAAGGTTAACCTTGCTAGAATTGAATCTAACAATGGTGGTAAAGGATTTGCACGTCAGGTTGATACCAAATTAAAGAATGAGTATAAAACGAATCGTACTGTTATTAATTGGTTTCACAATGGTCAAAATAAGGATGCACGTATTCTATCTAATTCAAGTTGGGTAGAAGAACATATGCATTATCCTGAGGACTGGAAGTCACGTTTTCCAGTCTTTTTTGATGCAATCAAGAAGTATCAACGTGCTGGTAAGAATCTGCATGATGATGCTTCAGATGCTTTAACCGGTGTTGCTGAATCAGTTATGTCAATGGAAACTAATAACCACAGTCAAAACAGAAAGCAACAAATTAAGAGTTTAAGAAGTCTAGGGCTAATTAACTAAAAAGGAGTTGATGTTATGGCGACAGATACAGATCCATATGCACTAGGACAATCAATCAACATGCTAAATGGCAGACGCTGGGTTGGTGGTTTACTCAAAGCTAACAAGCAATACACAATGCCAGCTGATGATTGGAATGAAATCAAGAGTGACCCCGAGAAAATTAAAGAAGTATTGCAGTATTTTATTACTCAACATTATCAATATCAATTGCCGAGAATATTAGAGCTTGAGCGTTATTACAAAGGTGAGAATGATATTCACTTTGCTAATACAAATATCTCAAGTAGCAGAGCTGACAACCGTGTTACTTTCGGTTTTCCTAAGTTTATTACTAATACACGTGTTGGTTATTCTGTCGGTAATCCTATCAAGTTTCAATACAATGAAGATGACGCTAGCGATGATGATTTAAAAAACGCTTTAGACAATTTTAATAGCCGAAATGATGAAAGTTATCATGAAAAAGTGATGAAGAAGAATCTGAGTATTACCGGTCGAGCCTATGAGCTAGAGTACGTCAAAGAAGGAACAAATGATGTAGCAATTAGACCGATTGATCCAGCTAATGCATTTGTTGTTTATGATTCATCGATTGAACAGCATTCATTATTTGGAGTGAGATATTATCTCATTGAGTACATGAATAAGCCAAAATATTATGCAGAAGTATATACAGATGATGCCATTTATTATTTCAATGATGGTGAAACCCCTGGAACTGATCTAGTATTTGATCATGCTGATGAGCACTACTTCTTTGGCGTTCCATTGACTGAATATATCAATAATGACGAACGTATGGGCGACTGGGAAGCCTCACTTGATAAAATTGATGCCATTGATAAAGCTGTATCGGAAATGGCCAATTCACAAGAAGACTTTGCTAATGCCATTCTGAAAATTATTGGCAATTTTGATATTAGTGATGCTGATGGAGAAGAACCAAAGCACCCACAAATTGACCGTAAGAATGCAATCATGTGGTTGCAACCTGATGTACAGCAAAATATTGGTGATAATGGCAACACTGTGATTCAGCCAGATGTTGGTTACGTTACTAAGGATTTGAATGTGGCCGAGTGGAAAGTATACGTTGACCTAATTCGTGCTCAAATTCATATGGACACAAATACTCCCGATACATCAGATGAAAACTTTTCTTCTAATTCATCAGGTGTTGCAATACTTTATAAGCTTTGGGGTAGTGATCAAGAGCGTGCTATTCAAGAAAGTTTATATACACGTGGTATTATGAGACGTCTTAGAATCTTAGGTAATTATTTAGAGGTTACTGGTCAAATAGCTCATGCAGAAGACGTAGAGAACTATCAAATTATATATACACCTAACTTACCTAAGAACGACCAAGAAACGCTTCAAAATGCTCAAATACTTGCTAATCTGGGTACTGAGTCAAATCAAACTATCCGTGAAATTGTTGAAAAGTATACAGGTGTATCACCAGAAACAGAGCAGAAACGTGTTGAAGATGAAAACAAGCAAGAGGTCGATAATGATCCAATGCAGAAAGTATTTAATCGAGTTCAAACACCAAATCCAATTAATACGATTGAAAGTAGCAAGCCTGACCAAAGCAAGCCCGACCAAGATAATTTAAGCTCAACCATTTTAGATAAGATTAAAGGATTGTTTGGCGGTGGTAAGTAATGAAACTTACTGAAAAACAAGCCATAGCGATTGCCCAAGCTATTTATGGTAAGCAAGATGAGCGTGTGAAGCAGATTGAACAGCTTTATAAAAATACACAATCAAATGTTATTGATATGATTGCTGCCTTTATTGCTAACAATTCAAATTGGAATGGTAAAGCTAATCCTGATGAGATAGCCAACTTCTTATCCAATTTGAAAGACACGTTTAGTAATGCCGGTAAAGATGACCAGGCTACCATTAAGGCGGCGTTCAAAGGCAATCAGCTGAAAACCAACGGTGATGTGTTAATTGCTAAGATTACACAGGCATTTGTTAAACAGATGGTTGCTCAAAAGTTGCAGTTGAGCGTAAGCACGAAGAACATCCCTGATGTAGTTAACTCAAAGAACTATAAAAGTGCACAGAAAAAAATCAATACTTATAATCGCCAATCAAAACGATCAATGAATATTGATTCTACATTGCAACGGACAGCACGCAATGCTGTGTTAGATCGTCACGTTGATTCTGATATGTTTAGCTCAATTAATAAGCAGACACTTCAAACTATTCGTAAGGTTCGGGATGTCGCCGAAAGAGCCGCTAAATCGCCAAAGGATTCTCTTAATTGGCAAAGGGAAGTAGCAGACATTTTGACCGGTGGCAATAAAGCTACTAATGGCCAAATGGGTAGAGCTGCTGGCATGATTCGAACCGCTACTGCACAGGCATTAAACAGGACAAGATTGGAAAAGCTAAAGAGTGACAAAGTTAAGAAATATAAGTTTGTGTCACTTGAAGCTCCTAATACCTGTCAGGATTGTGCCGATTTAGACGGAAATGTCTATGATGTTGCAGACGCAGAGGAAGGTGTTAACTTTCCGCTCATGCATTACAACTGCCAATGTACTGTGATTGAAGCCAATGAAGATGATGATTGGGATACTTCTAATCATGATGTTAGTGAAGAACTAGATAGCTTATAAGCCATGCTAATGTATGGCTTTTTTTATTGCCATTTTTGTCGGTTGCTGGCGTAAAAAAACAACTGATGAATAAAAGTTATACCACTTAAAAGTATGGAGGAATCTAAGTATGAAATCACTATTACAAGAACCAATCAAACTAAATTTGCAATTCTTTTCTGAGGAAGGCGGAAACGGATCAGATAACGAGGGCAGCAAAGGCCCAGAAAATGAAAATTCTGACAACAGTTCCGATGAATCAGGCAAAGAGAATGATAAAGACAGTTCTGATGGTGAAGATGACGGCAAGATGTTCACTCGCTCTGAATTGCGAAAATTGATCGGTAGTGCTGTTAATGAATATAAGACTAGCAAACTACCTAATTTGTTAAGCGAAGCAGAACAAAAGGGCGCTGATAGAGCCAATATGACTAAAGATGAGCGTATCGAAGCTGATACAAAGGAACGTGAAGACAAACTTAATAAACGAGAAGCAGCCTTAAATATGCGAGATGCCTTATCTGATACGTCAACAAAATTATCCGAGAATGGATTGCCTACAAGTTTTGCCAGTATGTTGAGCGATCTTGATGAGGATAAGCGTACAAAAAATGTCAAAGAATTTAAGAAGGCATTTAGTGAAGCTGTTCATAAGGGCGTTCTCGAAGCTACTAAGGGTGGAAAGACACCTCAAACTGGTGGTAGTGAACATACTGAAGATATTGGCTCCAAATTTGCTGAAATGGCAAATAAGCAAGGTCAAGGATTGAACAATAATCCTTGGTCAAAATTAAGAAAATAGGAGGATAAACTATGTTTTATGAAAAAAATGTTCATGTAGATGAACTCAATTTTTTAGATAGTGAGAAGTATGTAGCATTTTCCACTAAGGTAGATGCTACTACTCCAGGAGTGGTTAATGGTGTACTACCTGCTGGCTCAATTGTTCCATCTAACGATGCGAAAGCTCACGCAGTTACTTTAAACGAGGTAGATGTGTCACATGGACCTGAATTAGTTTCAGGGATCGTTGATGGCTTCATTAATGCCAAACGTTTGCCAGTTGCACCAACTGCCGAAGCAGTGGCGGCGCTAAAACGAATTACATTTTCAAATTTAGAGGAGGCTTAATTTAATGCCAGAAATTTTAGATTTATTCAATCAAAGAGATGTGCTTTCATACGTTAATAATCGTCAATATCCTACATATTTAGGTGATTCACTATTTCCATCAAGAAAAGTATTAAGTCTAGATGTTGAAATTCTTGAAGATAGATATACAACACCTGTAATAGCTCCAATGTCATCATTCGATAGTGAAGCACAAATTGGAAGCCGTGAAGCTGATAGACGTTATGCAGAACTAGGCTATATCAAACGTAAGATTCAACTTAAAGAAAAAGATTTGGTAGCACTTAGAAATCCAAGAAACCCACAAGAACAACAATACTTAACTCAATTGGTTTACAACGACACCGACCATATGGTAGAAGGTGTGCAAGCTCGTGTTGAATTAATGCGTATGCAATTACTTGCCAACGGTGTTGTTTTACCTGATGATGCTGATTCTAGCTGGAAGATTGATTACGGCTTACCTAAGGAACATCAAGTAACTGTTACTAAGTCATGGGATGACCCATCAAGTGATCCAATTTCAGATATTAAAGCTTGGGTTAATACTTTGGATATCGTGCCAACTAGAGCTTTGACATCAAGAAAAGTGCTCCAAGCTTTGGAAGAAAATAGCTCAATCAAAGCACTATTTAAGAGCTTGGGTGTAATTCCATCTGATGGATCATTAAACCAAATTATGCAAAGCCTTGGATTACCCGTTATTGTTACTTATGACAGAAAGTACCGTGCACAAAGCGCAACAGGATCATATACTAAAGAACGATTCTTCCCAGAAGACAAATTTGTCATGTTTGATGATAATACTTTGGGTGAAACACTTTATGGACCAACTCCTGAAGAAAGCCGTCTTATGTCAGGAAACAGTAACGACATGATGGTTGGGAATATCTTTGCCACAATGTATGAAGAAGGACATGATCCTGTGGGTACATGGACAAAGGCAGCTGCTACATCATTGCCAACTCTTGCTAGTCCTGATGAATTGTTCCAAGCACAAGTTCTATTATCTGGATCTACAAAGTCAAAATAGATCCGCCATCAAGTTCGGATGGCGATAAAACTAGTCCGGATAAACCAACTAACGTGAAGTCGGTAGCTACTACAGATGGTGCCATTATTTCAGCTGAGTAGGGGGTGATTTAATGGCTGATGAAGTTAAAATTGAAGATTCAATCCTTAAAGATTTCAAAACTTTAAAGCATATCAAGAATGATGAAATGGACGATATCTTTAAAATATATATCAATCAAGCTATGCAAGAAGTTGAATTGTATATTGGACAAGATACCCTACCTGACGTTTTAAAAGGTATCATCACTCAAATGGCTGAAGCCAAGTTTACTAAAGCTGGTTCAGAAGGTACGGCATCTTCTAGTGAAGAGGGATTATCTTATTCATTCAATGAGAATGATTTGAAGCCATTCTTCCCGGTACTTAATAGATATATTGATAATCTAAGAGGTAGCGGTGACCGTGGAAGGATAGTGACGTTCGATTGATGTTAAAAGATATTGTTTTGCTAACAAAAGATAATAGCAAGAATAAAGATCCTTTAAATCATGTTGCAAAGTATTCTGAGCAAGTCCTGCATTCTGCAAGGGTTACCGAGTTCAATGGAGCCACAGCTCAAAATAATGCGGTTGGTAAGCAGTATGACCATTCATATGTAATTAGATTGGAAGGTATTCACAATGCCGATAAGGTAGCTTTTTTGGATGATTATCGTGCAAACAAGTCCAACGTTTTACAAATATCTCAGCTCAGAAGACATCATTTTAAAACTGATATTTACTGTGGTGATACCGAGGTGAGAAGCTGATGGCTTGGGATAATGAACATGTGCCAGTTGTTAGAGTTCAAGCCCAAGATAATTTCAGTGATGATTTAACTTCAATGGCTAAATTATTAAAAGATTCCGGCAATGAAGATTTAGCTAAGTTAGTCCTCCAGGATAAGGCAAGATTGAAGAAGAATATTCCTAAGGCAATCAACAAGATTGCTAATGATGAAGTTGACGGGGCTCAGAAGTTAATCAAAGAGCGCCAATATCACTCGAAATCTGGTTACGTAGGACATGGTAACTTGTGGAAGTCAGTAGCTAAGCATCCAAGTAGAGACGGTATGAAGTCAGATATCTATGCTAACGCTGAATCTATAGACGGATATGAGTACATTCAGGCATTTGAATACGGCTTGAAGAACAAGAACTATCCGGCCCATCATGTCATGCACGATTCGGGGATGGCTCTTGATGTAGACAAGTATTCAGATGAAATTATTAGAAAATCGATAAAGTAGGTGATTAATTGATTTCACCACAACATGACATGCTGCAATCAGCAATTAGAACGTTAGAGATTATCACGGATGCCCCTGTATTTGACTTAAATGCAGTTGACAGTAATGAATATCCTCAAATTATTGTTTCAAGTGGTCAAAATATTGATGCAGAGCGTGCTAAGAATGAACAGCGTTCTACATATACGCTTTATGTTGACTACTTTGATGATGTTGATAACGATCATGGCTTGATGATGGATACATTATTTAGTATCCGTGAGTATCTCAAGTATTTGAGATTGTCCAATTACAATTGCCAATCTTATGCGTTTAATCAATCATCAGAAACAATTGATAATTCAACTTCTAAATCGCTGAGACATGTAACAATTACATTTGATTATCACATTACAGAAAAATTAATTATTTAGACATTCATTTATAAAATGGGTGTCTTTTTTTATGTAAATTATTAGAAAAGAGGAATTAAAATGGTAGATACAGCAGTATCCAACAAGTTTAAAGCTGAAGTTCGTGGCCGTGATGCCGATAACATTATTTATCTTTACAAACGTATCAAGCACGAACCACTAACAAATAAGATTCATATTTTAGGACTCCAGGGTGCCACATCAGGAACTAATACACGTACATTACAATCTACAGCAACTAAGAGGGCCAATATTAAAGGTGTCGGCTCAATCAACCAACAACGTACTGTAGATGTAATCTTTTCTGCTCCGGAAAAGAACAAGAAAGATTTGTATTGGGACTTATATGCAGCCTGGGAAAAGGGTGAATTAATTGGTCTATGGAGAATGGATCTAAACACAATGCACGGTACTAAGCCGCATCGTAAGATTCAAGCACAATTCTCACAAAGTTTTGTTCCCAACCTTCCTAACACAGAAGCATTGGGTGGAACAATGACATCCAATCTCCAATTCGAAGTCAATGGTATGGAACGTGCAATCAATTCAGATGAAAATGCATTCGAGCTTGATGAAGAAGATCTTGATGATGGTATTTTGGATGACCTAGCCAAGTTCTATAACTTCTCACATGGTACTGATTTGGGTGTTGATGACAATGGTGACTTCGTTGATAACACTGTTGACGATGACACCATTGAAGTACAAGACACAACTACTGGTGAGGACGTAATGGGCCCAGCTTATAAGCCTGTTGACGATGATGCAGGCAGTGAAAAAGCTCCAGAAGAACCGCAAAATGTTCAATCTAAGGCAACCGGGACAGGTGCAGATGTTTCATCTAGCTAAAAAATAATTAAAGGAAGTATTCAAATATGGCAGACAGAACTAATCAAACAGAAATTATTTACGACAAGACTGGCAAAAAAGTTGTTGAAGGAACTAAAGGCGACCTTTCTACAGCAATCGCTGGCCTAACCGGTGGTACTACTGTTGCTGACGGTGATTACAAGATTTCTTTTAAAGATGCAACAACCGGACTTGAATCAGAAAAAGTAGACGTTCCAGGATTCACAGTTGAAAAAGCTCCAGACAAGCCAGCAGATGTGAAAGCAGACGCAACTAGTGACGGGGCAAATGTCTCAGCTGAATAGCTAATTTAAAAGCATTCTCACTTTCTTGAGTGGTGGCGGTTGGAATCAAATTCATTTTTAGGAGATTTAAAATGCTAACTCTAAAAATCAAAGATACGGAAGTTGAACCAACATATAATTATCGACTTTATAAAAATATTGCCGGTGACGATAAAGATAAACGAAAAGAAAACTTTTACAGCTTTTTAGATGGTCTTTTTAGCGATGACTCTATTACAATTATTAATTTTTTTAAAGCAGTGGCTGGAAAGGACTTGTCTGAAGATGAAGTTGTTGATCAACTAGACGAAAATGGTCTATTTGATGATGTCCATAAAACTACTGATGAAATTATTACGGGCTTAGCTACATCAGGTTTTTTAAAATCGGAAATCAAAGCTTGGAAGAAATACGGAGATCGTTTACTAGAGAGTATGAAAGCCAGTTTAAAGCTCAAGTCTATCAAGCAAGAGGACAAAGAAATGACTCAAATTCAAATCAATCAACTCGAAGAGAACAAGAAGAGTATCGAGAGTCGAATGGATCTAATCAAGTAAATAACTTTGATTTAGATGAGCAGATTACTAGAGCAAGAAGAATAATTGGAATTACCAATATTGATGATTTTTGGAAGCTCACTCCTAATGAATTTGATGACCTGTGTAGAGGTGCCTTACTAGCTCAATACGACAATTTAACTAATCAGCGTGTATCTAATTCAATGGTTCGGCCAGTTGGTCTAATTGATGATATTCAAGGTCAAAGCCAGCAAATAGATACAGTATTGAGTCAAATTAAAGATTATGCGGAGAAGTTTGGCAAAGAATCCGACGATTCCGAAAGAAAGCAGATGGATGCAAAGGCATTCTACAAATTGGTTATGCAAAGGGGGCGAGAATAGATGTCGGATATTGTTGTTAATAAAATTATTAATTTCAAAGGTGCTGATCAACTAACCCCGATAGCTAATAAGGTCAAAGAGGCTATTGACGGTATCAAAGATAAAAAAGTAAAACTTGGTGCCACTCCTGAAGAACAGGGTATTACTTCGTTTGGACAAAAACTTCAAGGATTGCCTAAAGATGTTCGAACAACTCTAAAATCTATGGCTGAAAAGAACGGTTTTGATACGTTCGAAGGTTACATGAAGACCGTCCCTCGTGATAAGTACACTCAATTAAAAGCTAATGTTGAAAAGGGTGGATTCCAGGCATTTAAGAACGACTTGAATAGTCTGCCACGTACCCAACAATCTAAGTTAAAGGCAATCGCTGAACGTGAAGGATTTACTACCTTTGAGCAGTACTATCAAAAGGTACCAAAAGAAGCAAGAACAAAACTTGATGCGATAGCTGACACCCACGATATTGAAGACTTTATTCGTGAGACTGAGAAAATTCCTAAACATCTTAATACAAAGGTTGATGCCGATGTTAATGGCGGTAATAGTGCATTAAGTAATTTCAGTAGTCATATCGATAAAGCAAAAGAGAAAACAAGCCAATTTAAATCAATTCTGGCGGGTAGTTTCGTTGGTAGCATGATGACTACTGGACTTATGTCAATCGTTGGTGGTTTGAAGTCCGCAACTTCAGCGGCTATGGAATACGCCAATGCTCAGCAAACTATGAACGCTACTTGGAAGACTTTAACTGGTAGCGCCAAAGATGGTCAAAAAATGGTAGATATGACCAACAAGATGGCTATAGCTGCTAATAACTCTACTCATATGGTTGACCAGTTAAATCAAAAGTTCTATTCAGTCAATGATAGTGCTGAAACTACTAAGAAATTAACAACTTCAGTATTAACACTACAGGATGCATTCGGTAAAACTGATGATGAAGTTGAGAACTTCGGAACTCAGTGGGGACAAATGGTTGCCAATGGGAAAGTATCCGCTCAAGATATGATGTCGTTCGTCAATGTCTTTCCTAAGTTGAGAATTGAACTGCTCAAGACCGAGCAGAAGATGACTGGTAACAAGAATCTAACGATGAAACAGCTGAACGACATGATCTCAGCCGGTAAGGTTTCATCAGATACCATGGATAAGGTATTGGAAGATACTGCAACCAAGTACGGCAAGGCTACTAAGAATTTTGGTGCCACAATAGCCGGAATGAAACGTACTATCCAAAGTCAAGTTCCTGTTTTGTTATCAGCGTTCACTGAACCATTTCTCAATGCTCAAAACCCAATTTACAAGACTGTATCTGATTGGGTAGCAGATAAACGCACTAAGGACAAATTTAGCGACTTAGGTAAAACTATCTCTAATGGGATGTCTGATGCTATGAGTGCTCTCTCAGGTGGTACAGGTGGACAAAAGGACTTTGCTGCCAATTTAAATAGGGGTATTGATTCAGTTAATAAAGGATTCAAAGTATTCTTTGGATACATAACTGACCATGCTAAAGACTTGAAGACAGTTGGCGGTAGTCTAAATGAAATCCTAAAAGTATTTCTCAATGCTATCTGGAAAGATGTCGGTTCTATCATTACCACAATCGGTAGTAGTTTGGGACTGATGAAAGACAGCTCAAAAGATGCAAGTGATCCATTACATGCAGTTGCTGATGCCTTGAAGGGTATTGCAAAACACAAAACGGTCATCAAGGCTATTGCCGGTTATCTGGTAGCAATGAAAACATTCAAGATGGCCAAGGGTGCATTTGATCCACTACTAAAATTGGCAGGTATGCAGTCAAAAGGTGGCGGACTTCTTACAAAAGTTGTTGGTTCAGGTAAAAATGAAAAGAAAGTATTCAGATTCGGTACTGAAGGAATTGCAGCAACAAAGAAACAGTTATTAGGACTAAAAGATTTATTAGGTAAAGTGACTCAAGGCGGTAAATTCTCAAAAGTTAGTGCCGGTAATATGACAAAAGGCGCAAAGATTGGTACAGGGGTAACGACTGCCGCTGTTGCTGGTGTTGCTACTATGGATGTAGTCGGTGCATTAAAAGCCAAGAATCCAGAGAAAAAATTTGAAGGATTTGGTAAAGCTGCCGGTGGAGCAATCGGTGGTGGAATAGGTTTCATGCTTGGTGGTCCAGCTGGTGAAGCTATCGGTGCTACATTAGGTCGTATGCTTGGAAAGTATGGTGGTAAAGCTGCTAAAAACTTCACTGACGGATGGAATAAAAAAGGCCGTGGTGCAAAACCACCAAAGGGAATTATCCAGAAGGCTGGCTATTATTCAAGAAAAGCTGGCGATGCTGTTGTTAATTGGACAAAGGGTATCGCTACTTGGATGGGTAAGCATAAAAAAGAAATACTTCTTACTTTGGCCAACCCGTTTTTAGGTATTGGTGCCTTTATTTTAAAGGATACCAAAGTCGGTAAAGATTTCCGAAAGTGGGCATCTAATGCAATAAAAAATGTTCAAAAGGGCTTCAAATCCTTTAATAAAAAAGCTGGAAAAATTGGCGGTGGCATCTCTAAAGGCATCGTTAAAGGAATGAAAGGCTTTGGCAAGTTAGCGCTTTATGCGTTAGCTTTTCCTGTCGGTATTGGTGTAAAGATAACTAAACCACTTGTTAAGCCAATTAAAAAATCGATTTCTTCATTGGTTAAATCAATTAAGAAAGATTGGAATGGGTTAACAAAATGGCTCGGTAAAATCTTTAATCCAATAGCTAAAAACTGGCAAAAATCTTGGAAGAAAATTTCTAAAGCTATAGATATGAAGAAATTCTCCAAGGATATGTCTAATACTATGTCAGACATGTCTAAGTCTATTCAGAAATCATCAGATGATGTTGGCAAACAGATGTCTAACATGTCTAAGTCAGTCAAAAAGTCTAAATGGGCTAAGGATTTAAAAGAGAAATTCAATGAAGCTCAAAAGAATGCAGGTTCTTGGAGTTCTGGCATGAACGACTGGTGGTCAGGATTTAGCTCTGGATTTTCAAAATCTTGGAACTCAATTTGGTCTGGCGTAGGTTCTTACTTTAGCAAAAAGTTTAGTGGATTATCTAAATGGTATAGCAATTTTTCAAGTGGTATGAAATCATGGTGGTCTGACTTTAGTTCTAACTTCAAATCAGCTTGGCACTCAGTCTGGAAAGGAATATCTGACACATTCAAAAATATTTTTGATGGATTAAAGGATATTGCTAAAAATGCCTGGAATGGAATCATTGGAATCGTTAATTCAGGTATTGGAGCTATCAACGGTGTTATCAAGATGTTCGGTGGAAAGAGCTTAGGAAAAATCAAGACTCTTGAAACTGGATCTAATTACCATAGAGGTGGATTAGCAAAGATTAATGATGCTCACTCAAGTGTTTATCGTGAAATTGTTAAATTACCAAATGGACATATGTTCTCGCCTCAACAAAGAAATGTTGTATTGCCATTGCCACAAGGTTCATCAGTTTTACCTGCTCAAGCAGCAAGACCATATGTCGAAACTGGTTTAATTCCTCACTACGAAAATGGTATTGGAGATAGTTTATCTAACTTCTTTGATATGGCCAAAAGCGGAATATCTGATGCGGCTAGTGGCGTAGGCTCTTGGGTATCTTCTAAGATGAAAGAAATTGGTGGAGATATCGAAAAAGGTATTAAATTTGCTAAGGACTTTATTAAAGACCCTGTTGGGAATTTATCTAAGGCATTCGAATCAGTCACAAATGGTAAATTTGCTAAAGAAGAATTTTCAAGCAAAATGGGACCTGCTACTGGTCATGGAATTGTTAAAGCTGTCGCCGATAGGGTTAAGAGCTTGGCTGAAAGTTTTAAGAAACAACTTCAATCAGTCACAGTTTCTGGTAAAATGCCAGCCACTGCATATGGTCCAATGATTAAAGCTGCTGCTGCTTATATGCATCAATCAATTACTGATTTTAACGTTGATATGATTGAAAGAATTATTGCCAACGAATCGGGTGGAAACCCTAGAGCTATTAATTTAACTGATAGAAATGCTATGGCAGGTACACCGTCAAAAGGTATTTTGCAGTATATTGATCCAACTTTTAATCATTATGCGATGCCTGGTCATCAAAATATTTATAGTCCATTTGATCAGTTGATAGCTTTATTCAATGACGCTACGTGGCGTACTGATATGGGAATGGGCTATAACGGAAAATATGGCGAGTGGCGTGGGCAAGCTTCAGGACCTAGTGGTCCAAGATTAATGGCCAACGGTGGTCATGTATTTAATGCTACAAGTGCCATTATCGGTGAAGATGGTGATGAGTTTGCTATTAATCCATCTAAACCTTCCGCCATTCCACTTCTTGGCGATTTGATTGGTAGAATGGCAGACTTCCATCCAGAATTTAGAATGTCATCAAACATAACAAGTAATATTTCTTCAGACATTGGTAGAAAGCTGGATAGTGTTATCAATTTGCTTGGTTCAATCAATAGAAAGGACTTCCAACCAGAAGTCAATATTGCAAGAACTTCAAGCAACTTAAATCAACAAAACAGACGTGACACTGATATTTATGCTTATCAGAGAGGGATGAGACAATAATGACAAATCAAGTATTTAAGGATGAATTGACTAATCCAAAGCCACATGCATACGGATTCAGCCATGGGCGAGATAGTCTATCATCTTTACCTGAAGATCCAATTGAAGTGGCCATTAGTAGTGACGGTGTCAATTGGAAATCATATTATGACGTTCAAGATTTGTTTGGGGTTCATTGCTATGATTGGGATGTTGCTCAAGCAAATCCTATTGATAACTTCCAGAAAATTAATACTAGAGATGGTCAACATTTAACATCATCTAATTTTGATAGTAGAGATATCAATTCTACCTGGATGGTAGATGGAGAAAATGAAACAGAATTCAGAATGTTATATTCTGAATTGCATAATTTCTTTATGACTCGCAGTGGCTTTTGGATTGTATTCGGAAACGAACCGACTTTCAAATATCGGGTTAAAACTAAAGTATTTGCTCCAACGTATTTCAATGAACATCAAGCCAGCTTGATTATTACATTTAATAATTACACTGGAATGCGTGAGAGTGTTGGAACGTCACTAGAAATATTTAAAAATAAAAACTTCTTTTCATTTGGCATGGGAATACCTAATAAAGATATTTCCTTCGAGTCCAAAGAAAAGAAGTTTTCTATTTATAATCCTAGTTCTGTGAGAATTGACCCATTAGGGCAAGATCACGTACTAAAAATTCACATTACAGGCGTTGGTTCGCCAACCCTTACCAATAAGACTACAGGAGAAGTATTTACCTATAATCGAGTTTTAAGTACAAATGATGAATTGATTCTTAATGGTGTTAATCCATATATTAATGGCCAACCCGATGGGATTAACAGCAATCATGGAACAATTTCACTTGCAAAAGGCGATAACGAGTTTGAAATTTCTGGCCTATCAAATTCAGATATCTCTTTTGAGTTTTACTTCATTTATTTCTAATGGCTTTTAACGGACACAAAATTTACATTCAATCATTTGATGGCCAGAAAGAAGAATGGTTGACGTGTCTAAATGAAGATTCTTTTCAAGTCGATTGGCAAGTGAGTTCTAGTTTTCAAGTGTCTTTCACTGCCTATCTTAATGATCATGACGGCGTGTCTTTCGATATGTTGGAAAATGATACGTATATCGTATTTGATGGCCAACGCTATCAAATCAAGCAGAGTGTACCTAAATACATTGATGACCTTGTTACTAAAGATGTCACTGCCACACATGAGATCTTCAATATTCAGAATTTCAGACAATTCAAGGTCAATAAGGGAAGTCAAAGCTATTCTATTGATTCAATGCTGAGTTTTATCTTTGGTAGTCAGTACAATACAAACGGTTTTACCTATCAAATCAATGGTAACTTCAACAATGTTGATATCACCGATTGGGGTAATTGTTCCGGACTTGATGCAGTTCAGAAGGCTGTCGATTCTTATGGTGCCAAGTGGTATCCGGACGGTAAAACAGTCATGATTTTTGATAGCAATAGTTATAAGAATATTAATAATAAACAATATATTTGGTCGCATAACACGAATGACATCGAATTATCTGTTGATTCTACTTCAATTGTTAATGGTGCCATGCTTTACGGTGCTACGGTTGATGATGAACATAACACTACCGCTGATGGTGGTGTCTCATCTGATTCCACGGGTACTACTAGCGGTGGTGGAAGTACTTCAGCAGCTACCTCAACCGGTAACGCCAGAGGGACTATCTCAACGATGGAAGATGGCGGTGCTCCCGTTTATAGTTCACCAGTTGGAAATAGCTCTTTAACAGGTCAAAAACTGCCAAACGGCTCTAAATGGGCAGTTGATGAACAGGTTTCTATTGATGGCGTAATTTGGTATCGGGTTGGAATTAATGCATGGATCAATTCGAAATATATGCCTTTTAATAAGTCTGACGATATCAAACCAGAAAGCCATGTTGTTGAGCAAACTTGGGGGCAAGGTACTATCAAAGCCGCTGACATAACAACTGGCAGTGGGGATGATGAAACTACCACAGCACCAACCTCAGCTAAGATATATGATTCCCCATATTCCGGACAACATGAGATTACTGGTAGAGTTTTGGACAATGGTACACAGTGGAAAATCAATGGAACTGTATCAGATGGATACGGTGGGAAAACTTGGTACCAGGTTGCTACAAATGAATGGGTATGTGCCGATGATATCAATTTCGATGGTGATACTGATGTTGAACCGACTGCAGTAGAAACTGCAACGGATGACACAGCTAAGACAGAAACAGACGAAGTTAAATACTACTTCGAGCCGTTTTTTTACTACAACGCTAAATCTAGTGCTAAACACGGTTTGATAATCGGTGAAGATATTACTAATGACCAAATTAAAGATGCAGCTGCGATGAAAAAATATGCTGATTCAGTTATGCAGACGGAGCCAATTGTTGAACTAACAATCAACGTGAGTTTTCAAGATGATACGTTGAAATTAGGTGACACAAGCTATTTGAATGCAGAGCCTTTAGGAATTCAAACAATGATTACTTTGAATGGTGTGAGCGGTAATCCTTTAACAAACGATTCACCTATGACATTGACTCTGGATAATTCAACAGTGTCCAGAACCAATATCAATTATGACATGTCGGACAAGATACGATTATCAAATCGGAATAACAGACTTCTTACTAAAGAAGTTCAAAAATTATCAGCAAAAATAAGAAAATTAGAAAGTCAGGAGGGAAGTTAATGCAAAGATATGATGGAACAAGTCAATTTTATTCACCTGATTTGTATCAAGATGTTCAATTGATTGAATATGGGCGACTGCCTAACAATCAAATAACACCGACATCTAAGACTGGTACTACTTACATCGACCAGGCTAATAATCAAATTGTTGAAATTATTGGTAATGATCAAGCTGGTAGAACAGTAGTAAAGCATTACAAATTGATTGATTTGAAGCAAGTATTGAAATTTCCAAATCTACAAAACATTACCGGATTTGACGGCAATCAAGTTCATTTAGACCGACTAACTCAAGAATTAGTAGGGCCTTCGATGTTTCATTCAAACAGCTACAACATTGAGACAGTCGAAAAGGCAATTAATTTATTGCTAAAGAATCAGGCAATTCAATCCGATAACGAAAATTCAATTATTAAATTTTTCAAACAATTAACTGATGAACAATTATCTGAATTAACTCAGTCAATTTCTAAATTAATCGATGAAAGATATTATTCTAAGTCTGAAGTAGATGGGAAATTGAAGTATCTTCAACAACAAATCAACAACCTGAACAATGCTGTTGAATACAAGCCAGATAGCAGCAGTCTTAATAGTGTATTTCCACCTTCATACACAGGAGATAAACAAGTGGATATTAACGATGAAATTCAAGATGCAAGTATCGAGAATAAGATTGATTCACTTAAACAAAATTTAGAAAAGGAGAAAGATTAGATGGCAGATACAGTTAATACGGATCCAACTAATCAGGAAGCCAATATCCCTGAATTACATATTCCTGTTGGAAGTCAATACAGTACTCTAAAAACCGACATTCCACTAGAACAACCAATGATTTTCTACCTAGATGGTTCTAAGACATTCTATCTTCCACACGAAGATACAGACGATGAACATATTCATAATCTGCCTCAAGGTGTGGTTGATACACTAACCAATAAACGAATCTTTCAAGAAATCAGTATCCGTCAAGGCCAATCAGGGATGCTTAAATCACCAATACTATTTTTGACTAAAAACGGCCCTGTGGACATGACAAATTGTTTGATTCGATTTGAAGGTAATGACCATGCTGGAGCTGAAATATATGATGATGAGGGATTCAATCGTGTTCAAGCTAAACTTGGTCAAATCATTTGGTCACCACCGGCTGAAGTGGCTCAAACACCTGGATATTATAAGAATTGTCACTTTGTAATTGAATCTCCAGACAGAACTAAAATTTATACAACTTTAGACTTCTCACTAAATGTCATTGCTAATGACGTGTCCTATCCACGAGCAATGGCTTTTTATGTGTCTGAATATCAGCGAGCTTTGTTTCATATCAAAGAAATGCAGCTTTCAGCCGATCACCAATTAAATTATCTTCTTAATTCATATGCAGCAATCATTGCGGATAATTTGGCTTCAGTTCGTCAAAAAATGGAAGAAATTTCTGATGAGCTGGATGAAAATTTAAAAACCGGCAACGATAAAATTGACGGCTATGTGGCAGATAACAAAGAGAAAATTGGTACTTTGAATAAATCCGTTGATGATGCTCAGACTCGAATGGATGGGTTAACTGAACAAATCAAAGGTTCAAATTTAGTAACCCATGATGGACTCTATTCAGATGTCCAATTTGGGATTAATACGGGGGATATTGTTTTGAATATGAATGATGTTATTTTAGATCCAGAGATTGAGAAAAAAATTGATGCTATGAGTAAAGCATTAGATTCTGATAATGGAGATGATTCAAATGGCGGCAAATAATGATTTAGAGAAAGTTGCTGTATTAGTAACTAAGATGCCGATTGGTATCAAATATAAAAATGCTCAAGGCGAATACTCAACTGCACCGCTAGATCCAAAAGATAGCAAAATCGATGGAACCAATGCCTTTTTACCAGCAGATGCTGCACAAGGCGTGATTCAAAAGCAAATCGATAAAATCGATACTTCAGATAAGATTGAGGATCCAGACATTTTAAAGAAAATCGAAACTATGACTGCTGCACTTGATTCTGATGCTGCAGCAACAACTAATTAAGAGGAGGGAAAATAAATGGCAACAAATAAATTAACCGAAGTAGCTGGACTTGTCGCACAGGCCGTTATGGGTGCAAAAGTTAAAGATAAAGATGGTAATGCTAAAACTGTAAAACCCACTGGGGATGATAATCTTTTAGATTTAACAGATATTGGTGCATTTGGTGGAGGGTCTGGTACTGGCGGCGGTGATAACCCGAATACTAATGGTATAAATTATATTCCCGGATTGCTTGATGATGGTACGTTGACTGGTCGGAAAGTTGAATGGACTGGTACTACATCTGCGTCAACAGTAACTACTGCTAAATTTTCTGATGATTTAGGAACTACATTAAATTTGGCAGGAGATGGCTTACAGTTTGTACCATATATGAATAAAACACTGATAACTAGAGGAGTGGCTGGTAATAGTTCACTAGTGCCAATTCAATATGATAAGGATAATAAGGCTAATAGCGGGAATTTTGTCACTACTCAGTATTTGCCAATTTCTATTAATAAAAAGGATTTGATCACAGGCAATGATCTGGTAGTTATATTTGATGGTATAGGTGAAAATGATGAATCTGCTACTGAATTAAAAAGTCCAGAGTTACATATTAAATATAACTCTGGAGATAATTCTGTTGATATTAGTCAAGTTTCTGGGTATGCCTACGATAATTTAACTGATACCAAAACGGGTGAAAAGTATGATTTGGGTGTATCAATGATTAATACTTTTTATACGCAAAAACCTGTTGCTCAATTACCACCATCAGTAGTTTTATTTTCTGGGAATGCTAATGGAGTCATCAGTTTATCAGGCGTTGATCACTATTATTCAAATACCATGAAGGGTTTAGAGATAACTATTAACCCAAAAACAACAGGCGGATATGTTGCTTATAGTTGTACAAATTTACCTTCCGTTATTAGAATTCCGAAGGAGAAACTAGTCATTGGAAATAAATACTATATTCCTACTACAGGGATGGCTGAAGTGGCATCAACATTATACGATCCAACTGCGATGAGTCAGCATTATACTCCTGTTGCTGAAAATGTTGGTAGCCATCATTACCAAAGATACTTTAGAGGAATTAAAAATGGCTATTTTGAGATTGGAACCAATTCGATAACATTCAATATGATTATTACTTTAGGATACAACGTGTTGAATTCTTGGAGCGATGAGGATTTTAAAGTAGAAATTTCTAGGGTAACGCCATATTAAGGAGGTATATAAATGAAGATTGCTGTTAGATTAAACGAAGATAAAATTGTTATTAATACAAACAATACAAATGAAAAAGCTGCTAAAGAACAGGCAAAAAAAGAAGGTTGGACACTCGTTGAAAGTGATCCGGCCTTTTCTATTGAAACTGAATACTTATGGACAGTCAGAGAATCTGATGGATTATTAGTCCATATTTCAACTGGTATGACGCCAGACGAAGAGAAAACACAGGCTAATGCATTATTGGGAAAGAATGTAGGAACCGCTTTGGCAGCAGCACAAGATGCAAATAAAAAGGCAGAGAATGCAGTGGCAGGATTAGCACAATTTGGTAAATTAGTTGCCCCTTTGTTAGACACTACACGGCCAAGTTCAAATACAGATGACGGAGGTACTAAATAATGTTTGATTTTATTAAATTTATGTATTCAATTGGTGGATATCAAAATAAAGATGTCGGAGATTTCGTAGTTATCGGTAATATCGATGACAAACAATATAAAGAAATTACTGGCGAAGATTATAAGAGTGATAAAGAAGGAGTAGCCTAACGGCTACTCTTTTTTTGCATTCAAGGAAAGAAGGCAAAATATGCCACCACATGCATTCTTAGGCTACTCACTTTCGGAGCTTGGAAGTATTTTCCTTTTGATAACTGGCTTTGGTGGGTGGTTTATTTGGCTAGTCAATCATTTCATAACTAGGCCCCTTCAAGATTCAATTAATAATTTGGCAAATACGGTTCAAGATTTTAAAAATTCTTCAAAAGAAGAACATAGAGAATTTAAAGAGCATTTTGAAAAGCTTGATAAAAAGCTAGAGGAGCACGAATTGAAATTGACTAAAGACAATGAGGAAATTAAAACTTTATTTAATAGAAAAGAGGAAGGTTAATGATGAAGAATAAATTAACATTAGATGTCCATTCAAAAGCGTGGTGGGTATCGTTAATTTCTTTAATATTAGTATTTGGCCAGCAAATTGGTCATTTGTTTGGCTGGGAAATCACTTCTGATCAAATCAATCAAATTATGGGAATAGTAAATACTATCTTATTAATTGGTGGTTCTCTTGGTTTAATTACTGACACATCAAAGGGTAATACGAATAGTAATACTCCCACAGAAGTACAAACACCAACTTATTCAAATTCAACAAATTTAAGGAGGAACTAGCATGACTAAATATTTTGCAGACATTTCGAGCTATCAAAGAGATGATTTAGCATTCTTCCAAAATTTTGTAAATTCTGGTGTTCAAAGCGTTTTGATCAAAACTACTCAAGGAAGCGCTAATGGATCTAACTATTTAAGTCCTAAAGCATTAACTCAAACTAGGAATGCAATTAAAGCTGGCATGAACGTCGGATTCTATCATTATTTTCTAGCGATTAGTGTTACTGATGCAATCAATGAAGCAAAATTCTTTGAACAATCGGTTACTAATTTAGGTTATGGAAAAGATACACCGCTTTGCGTTGATGTTGAGGATCCATCATTAAATACGTCGGCAGTAGCAAGCTATGTTGATACTTTCATTAATTACCTTGAAACACAAGGTTATACAAATGTATTCCAATATAGTATGGCTAGTTGGTTCAACCAAGGTATTCTTGATGCTAATAAGTACCCGACTTGGGTAGCTAGCTATGGATCAAACGATTGTGGAGCAAGAGGTAACATTGTCGCTTGGCAGTACACATCAAGCTGGGGCGGTGGTTCTCAAGACATGAGCTATGATTGGGGAGTCTTTGATAAGCAACCAGCCAAAACTGAAGCAACCACACAACCTAAAGTTGAACCCCAAAAGCCTAAAGTAGAAAATGTTATCAAATTAACTGAACAAACACATCCAGTGGACAGATTAGGCATTGAACGACCTGAAACGTATGAGGCAGGATCAACTTGGAAGAGTTCAGATATTAGATTGATAAATAATGAACCTCATTATCAAATTGCTACTGATATTTTTGTTCCTCTTTCAAAGACGACTTTTAAGGATTTTATTATCGTTAAATATATTGATGATTCACCGGCACCGGTCTTCAATAAGAAAGGAAAGCGTGTACAGAATGCGTCTGTCAGCACTACCAAATCTTTTAAAATTGATGGATTCAAGATTATTAACGGCATTCCGATGGCTAGAATAGCTACGGATGAATACATTCCGTTCGAGTACACTTCTGGATCTGGTTTTAAAGGCTAGATAGAATTAATGTATACACTAATGCATAAAGTAAATAATAATCAAGATTCAGAACAATTAGCTCTCACTCAATATTGGGTGAGAGCTTTTTTATTTTGGAACTACTTATTATCTATTTGTTAAAGATGATAATGGATTGATTGAAGTCTAAATGTTAGAATAAATGAAATTGAGCCATTTCACTTAGAAAAATGAAAAACACAATATAATAGGAAGAAACAAACAAAAAATAACCTTTTGTTGTCATTGGTGTTGTCACGGTAATAAAAGTACGCTATACTAGTTGTTGCAGTAAGCCGTTGGGCATTTCTTGTGGAGACCCCTACTCTCCGTAAGCTTTATGTCTTTGCAGTCGTTGCAGAGACATTTTTTATCGGCTTGCTCCAGGGATTATAAACTTATCGATTATTTTTTATAAAATGTATACACTATTACAATGTATATGATATAATTAATACCGTTGAGTTGTTGATATGCGCCTATAGCGCAATTGGATAGAGTGTCTGACTACGAATCAGAAGGTTGTAGGTTCGACTCCTACTAGGCGCACTACTTATTAAGACTTATGAGATTAATCTCATAAGTCTTTTTTTGCATCAAAAAAATTATTACCGACTAGATAACGTTTCTTATCGTTATCTAGTAATTCAAGATCAAAAAAGGCCTCTATTTGGAGAATGATCACTCCAAATAGAGGTTTTTGATTTGTTGATATTAAAAATATTTCCACTAACCAAATAGTTACTTAGAAATACTATCAACAAAGGCTTGATAGTTTTTTTGTTCACCAGTTTCAGTTACTTTCAAATTGCTTAAATCATTATTGTGTAGATCCTGTTCACTGAGTTGAATTTCGTGAGTGAAGGTAGCATTGCCAATTAAATGCAATTCGCTGAGTTCCTTAATAGAATTTAGGTTGACGTGAGTTTTAACCATGCCACCAGGATTATAAACTGAAATATCCTGTGTTGGATCGAATTCATTGGCGTGAAGCAAGGCAAAAATCAAACTAGTAGCTGACATACCAGTTCCACAGGCATTTGTAAAGCCAACGCCACGTTCATAGGTCTGCACGAATAGCTCATTGGTATCTAGTATCTTAGCAAAACTGACGTTGACGCCTTCGGGGAAGTAAAGATTAGTGGAGTTTAGAGTCTTTCCTAGGGTTCCTAAGTCATCTTCATTGATTTCAGGTACGAAACTGATTAGATGAGGATTAGGAACAGCCACAGCAGAAAATGTTTGATCGAGTAAAAATTCAGGAACCTTTTGGTCGATCATTTCAGTCATTTGTTGATAGCTGAAAGGTAAGTCCGTGTTGTTAAAGGAGATAGGAGCAATTTCGACGCTAAAAGCAGGAACGCCTTTATAAAAGTCATCGGCTTTTGAAACGGACAAGGGAGCTTCAAGTGTTTCGACTTTGAATTCATCTAGTTGATATTTTTCGGATAAATAACGGCTGACTGTTCTTAGACCGTTACCACACATTTTGGCTTCGCTACCGTCAGCATTGATGACACGCATCTTTCCGAGACAATTTTCACTAGTGTCGACGACTAAGAGTCCATCTGCACCACCGAGTGTATTTTTGCATAAATTGATGGCTAGAGCTTTTAATTGGTCATCGGGTAGGGGAGTTTCTAATAAAGTTTGATCAAGGATGAAAAATTTGTTTTCTGAACCATGAACTTTGAGTAATTTTACCAACTTGTTCACCTCATTAATTGAAGAATTTTTTGTAAATCTGTCTGACGGCTTCGTCGGCATCCGATTCTTGAACGCCTAGCATAATGGAGATTCGTGATGCACCTTGGTTGATCATATGGATGGCGATATTGTTGTTAGTTAGTGAGTCGATAATTTTGCCAATCGTATTGACGTTGTGAGCAATGCTTTCGCCAACGACCATGATGATAGCATAGTCGTCAATCCATTCCAGGTAATCAGGTTGCAAGACTTCTTTGACATCGTGACAAAGGTTGCTGATAGTAGTTTTGTCCAGTTTGGTACGGTCGAAAATAACTGTTAAATCATCAATACCAGAAGGCATGTGTTCGTAAGAAATATTGTATTTATAAAAGAGTTGCAAGAGTTTCAAAGTAAAGCCGACTTCTTTATTCAACAAATAGCGATGAATATAAAGGGCTGAAAAACGTTTGGAACAAGCAATCCCAGTGATTTCGTTTGAAGGATTGAATAAAAATTGTTCAGGAACGATCAAAGTCCCTTCAGCACTAGGGTTGTTGGTATTTTTAACATTGACTGGAACTTGTCCTTTGACCGCTGGAATGATGGCTTCATCTTGGAAGACTGAAAATCCCGCATAAGATAGTTCTCGCATTTCTCGATAGGACATCTTCTTGATTGCTTGTGGATGTTTGACAACGTGATTATTAGCAACGTAAATCGCATCAACATCAGTAAAGTTTTCGTACAAGTCTGCGTGCAATCCACGACTCAACATTGCTCCAGTGATATCAGAACCACCACGAGAGAAGGTAAAAATACTGCCATCTTGACTGTATCCAAAGAATCCTGGGAAGACTATGCGACTGTCTTCTGGTACATCAAAATTCTCTAAGTTGCGATAAGTATCTGGTGAAATATCGGCATCGTTTGGTTGTCCATGAACGATAATGCCAGCCTTTTTAGGATCAACGAAAACTGATTTAATGCCTTGGGAATTCAAAACTTCATTCAAAAGAATAGCATTGAGAAATTCACCGTGAGCTTTGAATGCTGCCATTAAATGTTCATTATCCGAATAATTTTCTTTAGCCAAATTGATTAATTTATCTTTTAGAAGTTTTATGACGGAATCATCAAGTTTAAAATAGTCGCTTATTTCGTGATATCTTGAGATAATCTCCTTGATAATATTAGTATGATCTTCATTTTCGATAACTTCATTAGCGTACTCGATTAACAAATCAGTAACTTTAGTATCGCCGTGGTATCGTTTTCCGGGAGCTGAAGTTACGATCACCTTTCGTTCTGAGTCATCTTTAATAATATTAATGACCTTTTCAAATTGTTCTCCGGTTGCGAGGGAACTGCCCCCAAACTTAACGACCTTCATAACTTACACCTCTAAAATTAAATAGTTTTTAATGATGAGTGTATCATTTTTCCCCATTATGACAAGAAAAAAATATTAATTATTAGAAATATGAGAATATTTTTAATATCACTTGACGTATTATGAGTGTTGTTATAATCTTATACCAACAAAAGAGGTCGCAATCGACATGAGTAAATGAGGGAGCTTCTGTAAGAGCTATGAACTTATTGAAAGGGGAAGTTGCCGAAGCACTAAATTTTACAGGATTTAGCGAGCTGGGGCGTATTAGAAGATGATACGAACTGTCGTGATCAAATAGTCGGTCACGTTGAGCTTATGACAAAATTGATGCAGATTATTTATGGATCTCTTTGTTATTAAGCAAGGAGATCTTTTTTATTTGGTAAAAGGAGCAGTGATTATGATAATAGATGATTTAAAGAGTGAAAATGGCCATTTGATGATTGGTGGCGTTGATAGTGTCGAGTTAGCAAAAAAATATGGAACTCCGCTTTATGTTTTTGATATTTCTCAAGTCCGTAGCCAAATAAGAAAATTTAAATCCGCGTTTGAAAAGAATAATTTAAAATATCAAATTAGTTATGCTAGTAAGGCTTTTGCTGTTAAAGCTATCTACCAAGTAATGAAACAAGAAGATGTTCATATCGACGTTGTTTCTGGTGGTGAATTGTATACCGCATTAAGTGCTGGCTTTCCAAGTGAAAAAATTAGTTTCCATGGCAACAACAAGTCTTACGATGAATTGTTGATGGCAGTCAAAGAACATGTCGGTGTGATCATGTTGGATAATTTCCACGAAATCGACTTGTTATCACAGATTTTAAAACAAGAAAAAGCTACGACTAAAGTAATGTTGCGTTTGACACCAGGAATTTCCGCACACACGCATAAATATGATCAAACCGGTCAAACTGATAGCAAATTTGGTTTCGATGTTGAATCTGGTCAAGCAGATAAGGCTATGAAATCAGTTTTGGATGATGAGAATATGGAACTTACTGGTATCCACGCTCACATTGGTTCTCAAATCTTTGGAACACAAGGTTTCGTCATGTTAGCTAAGAAGATGATGGAAATTGCCAAGAAATTCCAAGCTGAATTTAATTATTGGCCTAAAGTTATCAATCTTGGCGGTGGCTTTGGAATTAGCTATAACGAAGATGATGATCCAATCACTGCTGACGAATTCATTGGACAAATTGCTGATGAATTGAAGAAAACAAACAACGAAGTTCCAGAAATTTGGATCGAACCTGGTCGTTCAATCGTTGGACCTGCAGGTTATACACTTTATACCGTTGGTTCAAGAAAAGATATTCCTAATCTAACTTCTTATTTATCAGTTGACGGTGGCATGGGCGACAATATCAGACCAGCCTTGTATCAAGCTAAATATGAAGCTGTTATCGCTAATAAGATGGATCAACCAAATGAACAAACGGTTCACATAGCTGGAAAGTATTGTGAATCAGGTGATATCTTGATTGATCAACAACAATTGCCAAAAACAAAGCCGGGCGATATCTTGGCAATGTTAGATACAGGTGCTTACGGATATTCGATGGCAATGAATTACAATCGCAATCCTAGACCTGCAGTAGTTTTCGTTGAAGATGGTCAAGATAAGTTAGTCGTTAAAAGAGAAACTTATCAAGATTTAACTAGTTTAGATTTGGATTATTAATTGGAGGAAAGATTTATGAAAAAAATGAGTGCAGAAGAAATTATTAATTATATAGGAAACTCTAAGAAAATTACCCCTGTTAAAGTTTATGTTCAAGGGGATGTTTCAAATGTGAATTTTCCTTCAGATGTCAAAGTTTTTAAGAGTAATGATTTAGCAATTTTAATCGGAGACTACAAAGCAATTGAACCAATTTTAAAAGATAATGATTTTACTGATATTTATGTTGAAACAGCCGCTCAAAATTCAGCCGTACCAATGCTAGATATCAAACACATCAATGCTCGAATCGAACCCGGCGCTATCATTCGTGATCAAGTTTCAATCGGTGAAAATGCCGTGATCATGATGGGCGCAGTTATTAATATCGGTGCAGAAATTGGCGACAAGAGCATGATCGATATGGGAGCTGTCCTTGGCGGTCGTGCCATTGTCGGTAAGAATTCTCACATCGGTGCTAATGCTGTTTTGGCTGGTGTCGTTGAACCTGCTTCTGCTCAACCAGTAAGAATTGGTGATAACGTTATTGTCGGCGCTAATGCAGTCGTTCTAGAAGGTGTTCAAGTTGGTGACAATGCGGTCGTCGGTGCTGGTGCTATCGTAACTAAAGATGTTGCTGAAAATGAAGTTGTAGCCGGAGTTCCTGCTAAAGTTCTCAAAGTTAAAGATCAAAAAACAACTGATAAAACTAAAATTGAGAGTACTTTAAGGAAGTTATAATTATGGCTTTGACAGAGGAGCAATTAATTCAAATAAGAAGACATTTGCATACTATTCCCGAGCTATCGATGCAAGAAGTGAAAACACATGCCTATCTTCTCGAAGTGATAAAGCAATTTGACAAGACTAATTTGGAAATTAAAGAGCTACCAGAACTACCAACTGCTCTGTTGGTGTTAGTCAAAGGATCAAATCCTAAGCGCAATCTTGGTTATCGTTGCGATATGGACGCTTTGCCAGTAACTGAAGAAAATGGTTTGGACTATGCTTCAAAAAATCCAGGCGTGATGCATGCTTGTGGTCACGACATTCATATGACAGTTGGATTAGGAATCTTAAATTATTTCAGTGAGCATCAACCACTTGATAATTTGGTTTTCTTTTTTCAACCAGCTGAAGAAGCCGATAGTGGCGGCAAGGTTGCTTATGATTTAGGAGCATTTACTGGAGATTTTCACGTTGATGAATTTTATGGTCTTCATGACAATGCCCAACTAAAAACTGGTGTGATAGGTTGTCGCAATGGTACTTTATTTGCTGGAACGACTGAAGTAAACGTCACTATCAAAGGTAAGAGTGGTCATGCTGCTTATCCGCACTTGGCTAATGATGCTGTTGTAATTGCAGCCAATTTTATCCAACAAGTGCAAACAGTGATTTCTCGGAGTATCGACCCAGTAAAATGTGGCGTGATTACTTTTGGCAAGATGGAAGCTGGCGTGATTCGTAACGTTATCGCCGGTTCAGCTCGTTTAGAAGGTACGATCAGAGGTTTGACTCAAGACATGATTGAGTTTATCCGTCAACGTATCAGAGAAATTGCTGAAGGTTTAGAGAAGTCGTTTAATTGTGAAATTTCAGTGGAATACAATCAAGGTGGATATTATCCAGTCGAAAATAATCCTGCTTTGACGAAACGTTTTATTAATTATATGAAGAATAATTCTCAAATTGATTTTGAAGAAACTGAGCCCAAAATGACTGGTGAAGATTTTGGCTACTTGATCAACAAGATTCCTGGAACAATGTTTTGGCTCGGTGTCGATAGTAAAGGTGCACTTCATTCAGCGGATTTCTTGCCACATGAAGCTGCAATCAAAAAGGGGATTGATGCGATGGTCGGTTTCTTAAATTATCGTATGGATTTGGAGGAAGATTAGATGTTTGAAAATGTTGATTTAATGACAGCGATAATTACGCCGTTTGATGATAATGAAAAGATTGATTTTTCAGCCTTGAAAAAATTGACTGAACATCTACTAGCTACAGGCAGTAAAGGCTTTGTCGTTGGTGGCACGACTGGTGAAACGCCAACTTTGACTGAAGATGAAAAGTTGGAGCTTTATCAAAAGTTTGTTGAAATTGTTGACGGTCGTGTTCCTATCATTGCTGGTGCCGGTAGTAACAATACTGCTCAGACGATTGATTTTATTAAGAAAATCAGTCAGATCAAGGGAATCGATATGGCCTTAGTTGTAGTGCCTTACTATAACAAACCTAATCAACGTGGGATGAAAGCTCACTTTGAAACGATTGCCAAGAATTCGCCTTTGCCAATTATGATCTATAACATTCCTGGTCGAACCGGTGTTTTGATGGAAAAAGAAACTGTTGTTGAATTGGCCAAGAATCCTAACATTCAAGGTGTAAAGCAATGCAATACGATGGAAGACTTAGAATATATCGTTGAACATGCACCAAAGGATTTTAACGTTTATAGTGGTGAGGACGCTCAAGCACTCTTTGCTAAAGTTGTCGGTGCTAATGGTGTTGTGTCAGTTGCTTCACATCTTTATGGAACAGAAATGAGCGAGATGTATCAAGCTTTGGAAGAAGGCAACTATCAAATTGCTGGCAAGATCCAACGTCAATTGACACCTAAGATGGCTGCCTTGTTCATGTATCCTTCACCTTCACCGGTTAAGGCAGCTTTGAATCACGTTGGTTATCAAGTTGGTGGCTGTCGTTTGCCAATCTTAGCTTTGAATGAAGCAGAACAAACTAAGTTATTTAAAATTTTAGATCTTTAGGAGTTTTTTATGATAAAAGTTATTATTTCCGGCTTTTCTGGCTCGATGGGTCAAAAGGCTGTCAAAATGGTCGAAGATTCTGATAATTTACAATTAGTTGCTGGGTTCAACCCCATTGAGACCGATTTAAATCCTGAGAGTTATGGCCTTGATAAAAATGTGAAAATTTTTAATAAACTGACTGATATTGAAACGGATGCCGATATTTGGATCGACTTTTCCATTCCGAGTGCCGTTTTTGATAACACGAAATTTGCTATTGAACACAATATACGTCCAGTCATTGGAACTAGTGGAATGAGTGAAGAACAAACTGCTGAATTAAAGAAGTTAGCTGATCAAAAGCATCTTGGTGGTATTATTGCTTCTAACTTTGGATTATCAGCTGTCTTGATGATGAAATTTGCTCAAGTGGCAGCCAAGTATTTTGAAGAGTCAGAAATCGTTGAAAAGCATCATGAAGATAAAATCGATGCACCTTCAGGAACCGCTTTAAATACTGCTAGATTAATCTATGAAGCAAGAGGTCATGACCAAGTTCAACACAGTAGTGAGGATCCATTGCAGACCCGTGGTGGCGATTATCACGGGACTAAGATTCATGCCTTACGTTTGCCAGGCTTTGTTGCCGATGAAGAAGTTATCTTCGGTGGGGTTGGCGAAACTTTGACTATCTCGCAAAGTACGACTGACCGTCAATCATTTATGACTGGTGTAAAGTTAGCTATCAATGAAGTGGTGAAATTGGATCACTTAGTAATCGGTCTCGAACAAATTATTTAGAAATTATTTCAAAAAATTACAAAAACTCTAATAATTTAGTGAGTTTTGTATTAGAATTAAACTACATTTAATTTTTAAGGAGTGTTGAAGAATGCCAGAATTAGATTCATCAGTAAAAAATGTAGTAAACGAAACGATTGCCCCAATGGGTAGATCAATGATCAGAGAATTTGCTGAAAAATTTGCAAAGATTCCTGGTCTAGTTAAATTAACTCTTGGCGAACCAAACTTTAATGTACCCGAACACGTTAAAGCAGCTGCCATTGAGAGTATCAAGGAAAACGAATCTCATTATTCAGACCAAAAAGGTTTCTTGAGTCTTAGAGAAGCTATTTCAGGTTACTTGGATAAACAATTCGATCTTCAATACGATCCTGAAACAGAAGTTGTCGTAACTATTGGTGCTACAGAAGCAATCTTTGATACTTTTGCCGCCATTATTAACCCCGGTGATAAGGTGATTATTCCTACACCAACTTTTGCTCTATACATTCCGATTGTTAAGATCCTTGGTGGAATCCCAATTCAAGTTGATACAACTGCTGACGGTTTCCAATTGACTGGAAAACATTTGGCTAAAGTTATTGAAGAAGAAGGCGAAGATAAGGTTAAAGCCTTGATGCTAAACTTCCCAGGTAACCCAACTGGCTTTGTTTACTCAAAAGATCAATTGCAAGAACTCGTTGATGTGGTAAAAGACAAGAACATGTACGTTGTTTCCGATGAAATTTATGCTGAATTGACATACAGTCACAAGCATTTCTCAATGGCAAAACTTTTGCCAGGTAAAACAATTTTGATCAACGGTCTATCTAAGTCACATGCTATGACCGGTTACCGTATCGGTTACATTGCTGGACCAAAAGATTTTGTTGAACAAGCTAACAAGATGCATGCCTTTACCGTTACAGCTCCTTCTAACCCAGCTCAATTTGCTGCTGAAGAAGCTTTGAAGAATGGTATCGATGATCCAATCGCAATGAAGAAGATTTACCAAGAACGTCGTGATTACTTAGTTGATCAACTAAACGATATGGGTTATGAAACAATCTTGCCAGAAGGTGCTTTCTACACATTCTCCAAGATTCCTGAAAAATTCGGCTTGAGTTCAATTGAATTTGCCGATAAATTGGCCACTGAAGGTCTCGTTGGTGTAACACCAGGTGTTGCCTTTGGTAAAGGTGGCGAAGGTCATTTTAGAATTTCTTACGCCGCTTCAATGGAAGATATTCAAGAAGCTATGAAACGCTTGAGAAAGTTCACAGAGAGTTTATAAATAATATTTAAGGGATGAAGATTTATGAGTGATGAATATACAGTAGCAATTTTGGGTGCCACAGGTGCCGTTGGAACGCGTTTAATTCAACAATTAGAACAATCAACTATTCCTGTTTCAAAAGTAAAGTTATTAGCATCAAGTCGTTCAGCAGGAAAGGTTTTACAATTTAAGGGCCAAGATGTGACCGTTGAAGAAGCCAAACCCGAATCATTCGATGGTGTCGATTTAGTTTTGGCATCAGCTGGTGGAGCAGTTTCCAAGAAATTTTTACCAGAAGCTGTCAAACGTGGCGCTGTTTGTGTTGATAATACTAGTGCTTTTAGAATGGAAGAAGATGTTCCATTGGTCGTTCCAGAAGTGAACGAAGCTGCACTTTATAATCATCACGGCATTATCGCCAATCCTAACTGTTCAACTATCCAAATGATGGTTGCACTAGAACCAATCAGAAAAGCTTTTGGTTTGAAGCAAATTATTGTTTCAACTTATCAAGCTGCCAGTGGTGCTGGTCAAAGTGCTCTAAACGAGTTGTATTCTGAAGCACAAGATTACTTAGATGGTAAAGACATGAAAGCCGACATTTTTCCAACGAAGGGCGATAAGGAGCATTATCCTTTAGCTTTCAACCTCTTACCACAAATCGATGTTTTGGAAGATAATCTTTATTCTCATGAAGAATGGAAGATGATCCATGAAACTAAGAAGATCATGTTAGGCGATATGAATTCACCTAAGATCAAAGTCACAGCAACTTGTGTCAGAGTGCCAGTGCCAATTAGCCATGGTGAATCAATTTATATTGAAGTTGAGGATAAGTCAGCTACAACTGAACAAATTCAACAATTGATCAAGGATGCCCCAGGAGCTGTCTTGCAAGATGATCCAAAGCATCAAGTTTATCCACAGCCTATCAATGCTGTAAATAGTCGTGATACTTTTGTTGGTCGTATTCGTCCAGATTTGGAAAATGATGGAGCTTTCAATATGTGGGTCGTTTCTGACAACTTATTGAAGGGTGCCGCTTGGAATACAGTTCAAATTGCTGAAAGACTAGTTGCCGACGATTTGGTTCGTGTAAAGTAAATAAAATCAATATGGGATGCAGAAATAAGCCTGCGTTCCATATTTTTTTTGCTATTTCTGTTAAAATGTTAGGAGACATTTAATTTCAGGTGAGAAAAAAATGAAGCGAATAATGAATGTATTTAATGAGGGCGTTTTAGACCTGTTGGCTAACGCTGGAGTTGCGATTCCGTATTTTTTCTGTTTGACGTTATATAACCAAAACAAAAATATTTTTGTCTTTGCGTTGCCATTTTTAATGCTCTATACTTTTAGAGCTTTGGGAATGCTATTGACGACTTTTATTACCTTGCCAGCTTCGACGATGCTATCGATGTCGAATCTGTTTGGTGTGATTGGCTCGCTTTGCATGCTAGGAGCTAGCAATCCAGTTTTTGGTATTATTGGTGGGGTGTTCTTAGGTCTAGCTTCTAGTTGGATCTGGCCATATTATTTGACGGTTCGTTCTCGTGGCAAGATGGATAAAGAATTTAAATTCAATCGAATGCACACTTTGTCGATGGTTTTGACGATTATCTTATTGTTGATTGTTGAACTAATTGCTACGAAGACTAAGTTGTTGAACTTGTCATTTATTTTGTTAGCTTTCTTATTCTTTACTGCGATGGTCGGTGGCATGAACGTTACGCACCGTTTGACCTTTTATCAAGGCTTAGAGAAGAAACCTAAGTTTAGAATCAATTCGTTTTTTAATTTGATCGTGTTAGCGAGTTTGGTCATGTTGTTATTCATCATTCGCTATACGCGTCTAAAAGAAGTTTCCAATACGATTGATTTAGCAATCAGCATTGCTGCTATCGTCTTGTTCTTGATCCTCGCATACTATCAATTAGGGGTTCATAAAAAGATGTTCCCAGTCAGTTTGGTTGCCATCAATCGTGGGGTGGTCATGAACTACGTAATGCTGTATGCCATCTTCGACAGTACGATTCGCTTCAAATTCAATACTTTGATGTTAGTTTATACGCTTTATCTGGTCGGTTTTGAATTAGGACCAGCTTTGTTGAAAAAACGTCAAAATTGGCGTTATCCTTTATTGTTGCTAGGTTTAGTTTTGGCATTGTTTAATTACACATACTTTGTTGGCTTGTTCTTATTAGCCGTATTTGTCGGAACCGATAATCGAATTTTGAATGACGCACTTTATACTGATCCTGATTTAGATTCCGAACGAGCTTTCTTGATCAAGTATCAGTTGTCTTGTGTTGGAAATGTATCGCAACAATTGATCTACATGACGACAATTTATTTCATCAGTTACTTTACTGATATTAATGCTTTAGGATTCTTCAATAACATTTCCAACGGCCCAACTAATTCGACGCTTTATGGAGTACATCTATTTATTACTGCTATCGTCTTTATTTATGCGGCAGTCACATTTTATTTTGCTCGTGAAAAAGAATGATTTGAATCATTACAACGCTATGAGATTTATTTTATTGAAAATAGTTGAGCATAGAGAAATTCAGTACTGTTAAGTAAATTTGAAAGTTATAACGGCTGTTTGTGAAGTCGTTTCAATGATATTTTTTAGAAAACAAAAATAAGACTACTATATATTGTATGCGTGTGTTATATAACACCTACATATGGTATTTGGTAGTCTTTTTTATTATTTAAAATTTTATAAAATGGTTGTATAGATTAAAGATTGGGGAGATATAAATGACCACGCAATTAACTCAATTGATAGAAATCCCAGTTGAAAAAAGAAGTGGCTTCAAGACTAAGTTTTATCCATATAAAATTGAATTTGTGCTAGATAAGTTGGACTTGTCTCGAGTTCAACAAGATAATTTGATTGAGAATTTTGTATCTGAATTCTTAACGGCTGATTTGATGACAACCAAACAAATTCGCCAGGTTATTACGGATAGTTTGATTGCTCAAAATTTGAATCAAGCTGCAAAATCTTATCAGGACTATTTTATAAGTGAACAGGAAAGATTTGCTCAAGCAACTAATGTGAAATTAAACATCGAGAAATTATTTAATCGCAATGAGCAAGTGGTGCATGAAAATGCCAATAAGGATAGCAATATCTTCAACACACAGCGTGATTTGGAGGCCGGTGTAGCAAGTAAAGCTTTAGGCTTAAAAATGTTGCCAGACATCGTAGCTAAGGCTCATTTGCGTGGCGATATCCATTGGCATGATTTGGACTATTCACCAGTGACGCCAGAGACTAATTGTTGTTTGATTGACTTTGATGAGATGTTAACTAATGGCTTTAAAATCGGTAATGCTTGGGTGTCTTCGCCCAAATCGATTCAAACGGCTACAGCGCAAATGTCACAGATCATCGCTAACGTTGCCTCGTTGCAATACGGTGGTTGTTCAGCTAATCGAATCGACCAATTACTGGCGCCTTATGCGAAGTTAAATTATCAAAAACACCTCAAGGATGCTCAAAAATGGATTGTCGAAGATAAGCAGATTGAATTTGCTAAAGAAAAGACGAAAAGAGACATTTACGACGCTATGCAAGCACTTGAATACGAAATCAATACTCTTTATTCATCGCAAGGCCAAACGCCGTTTACGACGATAAATTTCGGTTTAGGAACGAGTTGGATCGAACGTACTATTCAAAAATCGATTCTAGAAATTCGAATCAAGGGCTTAGGTAAGGAACATCGTACGGCAATTTTTCCTAAGCTGACGTTTACGATCAAACGAGGGTTGAATTTGAGTCCTGAAGATCCTAATTACGATATAAAGCAATTGGCCTTGGAATGTTCTACTAAGAGAATGTATCCAGATCTTTTGATGTATGACAAAATTGTTGAAATCACTGGCAGTTTTAAGACGCCGATGGGATGTCGTTCATTTTTACAAGGATGGCAAGATGAAAATGGTCGAGAAGTTAATTCGGGTCGGATGAATTTAGGCGTTGTAACGGTCAATTTACCACGAATTGCTTTGGAATCAAAAGGTGATATCAAGCTATTTTGGGAAATATTCGAAGAAAAAATGCAAATTTGCCATACTGCTTTAGAATATCGAATCAAGCGAACTAAAGAGGCGAAACCTGAGAATGCACCGTTACTGTATATGTATGGTGCCTTTGGCAAACGTCTAAAAAAAGATGATTCAGTGGACGAATTATTCAAGAATGGTCGAGCAACAGTATCGTTAGGATACATTGGCTTGTATGAAGTTTGTACACGATTCTTTGGCAATGATTGGGAACAAGATTCCAAGGCGCATGATTTTGCCGAAAGCATCACGAAAGCCTTGAATGAAAAATGCGCTAAATGGGCCAAAGAGAGTGGTTACCACTATAGTCTTTACTCGACGCCAGCAGAGTCATTGACTGATACTTTTTGTCGAGATGATTTAGAGAAGTTTGGTTCCATTCCCGATATTACAGCTAAAGAATACTATACAAATAGTTTTCACTTTGACGTCAGAAAACATCCAAATCCTTTTGAGAAATTGACTTTTGAAGAAGTCTTTCCTAAATATGCTGCGGGTGGATTTATTCATTATTGCGAATATCCTAATCTCCGTCAAAATCCTAAGGCTTTGGAAGCTGTGTGGGATTGGGCTTATGATCATGTAGGTTATTTAGGAACTAATACTTCAATTGATCACTGTTTTAAGTGTGGTTTTCAAGGAGAATTTAATGCGACTGCCAGAGGTTTTGCCTGTCCAGATTGTGGCAATAATAATCCGGAATTTTGTGATGTCGTAAAGAGAACTTGTGGATACTTGGGTAATCCTCAACAAAGACCGATGATTCACGGGCGACACATAGAAATTGCTTCACGGAAAAAGAATATGACTTCGGAGATGATTAAAAATGCGGCTAAGCATGAGAGAACCAAACAATCCGACTCCCAAAGAATGGTTAAGCGCGGACCACAGTCTTAAAAGAATTGCAGACTATAAACCGTTTAATTTCGTCGATGGAGAAGGAGTCAGATGCAGTCTTTATGTATCAGGATGTCTTTTTCGATGTCCAGGGTGTTATAACGTTGCCGCTCAAGATTTTCGTTACGGTAAACCTTATACCAAAGAATTAGAAGACCAAATTATCAAAGATTTGAGTCAAAGTTATGTGCAAGGACTAACGTTGTTAGGTGGAGAACCTTTCTTGAATACTGAAGTGTGTCTATCGTTATGCAAACGAATCAGAAGAGAATTCGGACATGACAAAGATATTTGGTCTTGGACAGGTTACTCTTGGGATGAGATGATGCAAGAATCTTCTGATAAATTAGAATTATTATCGCTGATCGATATCTTAGTTGACGGACGATTCTTACTCAGAAAAAAAGATCTATCGTTACAATTCAGAGGCTCATCCAATCAAAGAATCATTGATGTACCAAAGTCTTTGGCTAGTGGCAGCGTTGTGATCTGGGATAAATTAGTTAAATAAGATTATCAGTTGATAAATAGCATCTATTTTAAAAGCAAATAGATGCTATTTTCTTTGCCTTTTTTGACCTAAATAAGACATAATATTAGCTAAATCAGTTTCTTTCCAGATTAATTTCATGGCATGAAATCTACTCATGTAGCTTATTACAACTTTTTATTAAAAATGATAATTAAATGAGAATCATTCCAGAAAAGCCTTTAAAAAACTTTTGAAAGCAGTTATAATCTGGGTAAAGATAATAATCGGAGGGATGTGTTGTCATGAACTCAGATAAAATAAAACTATATGGAACTTTGGCTATCGGTTTCATTGCGGCGGTTTTGGAATTTATCTTCCATTTGCCTAATTATGCCCAATTGATTATCAGTATCTTAGGTTTGTTATTAGCTTTGATTATGTTTATTGATATGATCAAAGTTTTGAAATCTGGTAACTTTGGGATTGATTTGTTAGCCATTACGGCTATTGTGGCTACAATTGTTTTAGGACAATACTGGGCCGGTTGGATCGTGTTGTTGATGCTAACAGGTGGCGATACCTTAGAAGAATATGCTGCCAATAAGGCCAAAAGTGAATTGAAATCACTCTTGGACAATACGCCATCAAAGGCACATCTTTTAAAAGACGGTAACGTTACTGATGTTGATATCGATGACGTCAAAGTAGGTTACAAGATTTTGGTCCGTCCTAAAGAACAAGTGCCAGTTGACGGATTAGTTATTGATGGACAGTCAGAAATTGATGAATCTTCATTGACAGGTGAATCGGTTCCGGTGAATGTTTCAGAAGGTAGTCACGTCATGTCTGGTTCCATTAACGGTGAAAATCCTTTCCAAATTAAAGCGGAAAAGATTGCGGCCGACTCAGAGTATCAAGCAATCGTTAAATTAGTTAAGGAATCAGAAACTCATCCGGCTAAATTTGTTCGCTTGGCTGACCGTTATGCGGTACCGTTTACTTTAATTGCTTATATCATTGCCGGTGTAGCTTGGTACATATCAAAGGATCCAGTTAGAATTGCTCAAGTTCTAGTTGTAGCTTCACCTTGTCCGTTGATTTTGGCAGCGCCAATTGCCTTTGTTTCAGGAATGAGTCGCACGAGTCGTAACGGTATCATTATCAAATCTGGAACGGCTTTAGAGAAACTCAATTCAGCTAAAACGGTAGCTTTTGATAAAACTGGGACAATTACCAAAGGAAAATTAGTTGTCGACGAATTTAGAACGACGAATTACTTTGATGAAAAAACTGTTATGTCATATGCTGCTTCAATTGAACAGAATTCAAGTCACGTTATGGCCGAAGCAATTGTAGATTATGCTAGAAGCAATAATGTAGCTTTGAAAAAAACCGACGATTTGAAAGAGATCACGGCTGAAGGAATTGTTGGTAAGGTTGAAGGACATGTAGTAAAAGTCGGTCAAGCTAGTTTTGTTACCGAGGAAGCTGTCGATGAAGTCAAAGGTTCAGGGGTTTACGTATCTATTGATGATCAATATGCTGGTGTGTACAGTTTGCTTGACCAGATTCGTCCAGAATCGAAATCAACGATTGCCAAATTAAAAGATTTTGGTATCAAAAATATCTTAATGATTTCTGGGGACAAAAAAGAAGCAACCGAGATGGTTGCTTCAGAAGTAGGTATTACAAAATCATATCCAACTAGTTTGCCAGCTGATAAAGTAAAAATTATCGATGGTCTAGATAAAGAGTATCACCCAACTGTTATGGTTGGAGATGGTGTCAATGATGCTCCAGCACTAGCTTTAGCTGATGTCGGTATTGCTATGGGTTACAAGGGTGCCAATGCTGCTAGCGAATCAGCCGACGCGGTTATTTTGCAAGATGATTTGAGCAAGGTAAGTACGGCAGTTAAAATTGCCCATGATACGATGAAAGTCGCTCGTGAAGCAGTTTTGATCGGTATCTTTATTTGTATTGCTTTGATGCTAGTCGCAGCATTTGGCTTGATTCCTACTATTATTGGAGCCATGCTGCAAGAAGTAGTCGATACCGTAGCCATTCTTTATGCTCTTCGTGCTAGAAGCGATCGTTTATAGCCAACCATAAGTATCTAGATTCATATCTCGTTTAGGCAATTTCGATACGTAAGGATTGCCTTCAACAATAAATCGCATATCTTTTGAAGTCCAGGGTTCCTTATTCTTCACGCCGATTCTAGGTGTTGCCAGAATATTCTTAGGAGTCTGGACTTTTTTGTCTGAAAAAATAAAGTTATCGGCATTTAAAGCAGTACCAGATAAAGTTTTGTCTTTGATTCCAAACGCTGCCATCCATTTTGCTGGACCATTAGTGGTTTCGAAATTAGTTTTGCCACGATTTTCTTCCATTAACTCAACGCCATCTAATGGTTGCAGGGCACGAATCAAAATTCCATTAGGTGTTCCAGCCTTTTGGACGCTGATATCCATATCTAACCAACTGTGGATCGAATAAATATAAATCGTGCCACCGGCTTGGTAGAGTGGGTCATTTGCTTTAGTATGGCGTCCATTGTAACTGTGAGCCGCCATGTCGATAGGTCCTAAGTAGGCTTCCGTTTCGACAATGATGCCAGAAAAGGTTCCTTGATCTGATTTATAAGTAAAAGTATGTCCTAACATATCTTTGGCAATATCGATTGTATCGCCGGTTTCAAAGTATTTTTGCACGTTCAAAGTCAATTATCCTCCTAAATTTGAAAAAAATTCAAAAAAGTTTAAAAAAAAGCTTGCTACACCCCAATTATTATTGTATTATATTTCTTGTGCTTGAGAGAGCAATACATAAATAAATATTTATGACCCGTTGGTCAAGTGGTTAAGACACCGCCCTTTCACGGCGGTAACATGAGTTCAAATCTCGTACGGGTCATTTTGGAGGATTAGCTCAGCTGGGAGAGCATCTGCCTTACAAGCAGGAGGTCACAGGTTCGATCCCTGTATCCTCCATTCCAAAAGATAAAACATCTAACTTCGGTTAGGTGTTTTTTTTGTGCAATTAAAAAAGGATTTTTCAGAAAATCCTTAAATAATTAAAATCAAATTTCCAATCACACGATAAACCAAATTAGGCTGATTGAAATTTTTGAAGAGTTTCAATAGTGACATGGAAACTACGAAAATAACAATGATCAAAGCTGTCCAGAGACTGATATAGCCTAATAGGAATAAGACCAAACTTAATCCTGAAATTGCCACTAATTCAGCATAATCGAATTTACTGCCTTCAAAATAATTGATAAGAACGGTTGCTAAGTTGACTAGCAGTAAAGGAACAACGAAAGTTACTGAAATGAAGTGCATATAAGTAAAAGCAATAGCGATGGACATAAAACTAGGTACGACAAAATTTTCTACTAGGGAAGTAAAGTTTTGACTGTTGGCTGGCAAATATCTCATTAAGTATAAAAAGGCTAGCTGGGCAAAAATCAAAACGATAACGAAAATATTTAACGATCTCAATGATAAGACTGCTAACAGTAGATAAATCGCACTATATAGGATGTGAAAATATCTATTAGGGTTCAATTTTAAGATGAATTCCTTGTACAGAGCTACCATGGCTACCATAATAATCAAAAATCCATGCAGTGAATAGTTGTGCAGATCATGCATAAAAATAAAGATAAATGGAAAGATATGATAGCTAATAAATTCAATAAAAGTTGCAAGTAATTTTCTAGAGTTTAACTTATCCATAGCGACTCCTTTTAGTTATAAAATCATATTAATGTAGAAAAACTTTATCGTCAAATTGATTTTTTTCATGAAAACCAATTAGTTTTGTGTTAACCTATTAAAAGGTTCCTGATGGGATCCTTTTTTATTTTAAAGGAGAAGCCCTGTAACCGAAAAGGTGGAAAAGATATGTCAAAAAATTATTTATTTACTTCTGAATCAGTTTCAGAAGGACATCCAGACAAAGTTGCTGATCAAATCAGTGATTCAATTCTCGATGCAATTTTAACAAAGGATAAAGATGCACGTGTTGCCGTTGAAACTACTGTTACAACTGGTTTAGTTCTAGTTGTTGGTGAAGTTTCTACTTCTGCATACGTTGATATTCAATCAGTTGTTCGTAAGACAATTACAGATATCGGCTATGATGGAACAAACCCTGGTTTCAATGGTAATAGCTGTGCCGTTTTAGTAGCACTAGATGAACAATCTCCTGATATTGCTCAAGGTGTTGACGATGCCTTAGAAGAACGTGGCAACAACGATAAAGACCCATTGGATCAAATCGGTGCCGGAGATCAAGGTTTCGTATTCGGATTTGCAACTAATGAAACTAAAGAATTTATGCCTTTACCAATCTCTCTAGCTCACAAGTTAATGAGAAAAACTGCTGAAGTTAGAAAGAACCATACTATCCCTTACTTGATGCCTGACGCTAAGTCACAAGTAACAATCGAATATGATGAAAATGATCATCCTGTTCGCGTGGATACAATTGTTTTAAGTACTCAACACAAAGCTGAGGCTAGTTTGGAACAAGTTCAAAAAGATATCAAGAAGTATGTTATCGACGAAGTTGTTCCTGCAAACATGATGGACGACAAGACTAAGATTTTGATCAATCCTACAGGTCGTTTCGTTATTGGTGGACCAGAAGGAGATTCCGGTCTTACAGGACGTAAAGTCATCGTTGATACATACGGTGGTTTTGCACGTCACGGTGGTGGTGCCTTTTCAGGTAAAGATGCTACTAAAGTTGACCGTTCAGCAAGTTACGCTGCTAGATACATCGCTAAAAACCTTGTAGCTGCTGGCGTTGCTGAAAAAGTTGAAATCCAAATTGCTTACGCTATTGGTGTGGCAAAACCAGTGTCAATTCACGTTGATACTTTTGGTACTAGTGATTTTGACGAAGAAAAAATTGAAGAAGTTATCAATAAATTCTTCGACCTTCGTCCACTAGGAATTATTAAAATGTTGGATCTACAAAGACCAATCTATAAGAAGACGGCCGCATACGGTCACTTCGGACGTACAGATATCGATTTACCTTGGGAAAAACTTGATAAAGTTAATGATATTAAGGAATTCTTGAATATTTAATCGGCGATTACAGAGGCGTTCTTAAAGGCAAACTTTAGGAAGCGTCTCTTTTTTTATGGGAGGAATTATTTAATGGCACAGAATAAACAATCAAATGTCGTAATTGTCACGATTGCGGTTTTCATTGCAACGTTCATGACAGCGATTGAGGGAACAATCGTTTCGACAGCTATGCCAACGATTATCGGTAGTTTGCATGGGGTTAGTTTGATGAATTGGGTTTTCTCGATTTATTTACTGATGACTGCCGTAGCAACGCCAATTTATGGAAAATTATCAGATATTGTCGGTCGCAAGCCGATTCTTCTGATTGGATTAGTTATCTTCGTAATTGGATCAACGCTTTGTGCGATGTCTAATTCGATGTTGACCTTGATCTTGGCTCGTGTGATTCAGGGTATTGGCTCAGGAGCAATTCAGCCTTTAACTTTTACGATTATTGCTGATATTTATCCACTTGAAAAAAGAGCTCGTATCTTAGGGTTAAACGGATCAGCTTGGGGAATCGCCGCCGTTATTGCACCGTTATTAGGTGGCTTCATTGTTGAAAAGTTAAGTTGGCATTGGATTTTCTTGATCAATTTGCCAGTAGGATTGTTAACCATGGCTTTGATTTGGTTCTTCTTTAAGGAAGAAAAAAGAGAGCATAAGAAAATTAAGATTGATTATGTAGGGACAGTTTTATTGATACTGATTTTGTTGCCTTTGATGTTAGCTCTACAAAATATCGGCAGTAATAATGTTTTCTTGCCACTTGGATTGGTGGCCATTTCTGTTATTTCTATTTTTGCTTTCATTAAAGTTGAAAGACATGTCAGTGATCCGATTTTGCCGTTAGACCTATTTAAGAATAAAACCTTTGTTATTCAAAATTTAATGGCTTTATTAGTCAGTGGTTTCTTAATTAGTTTTGAAGCTTATATTCCAACTTGGATGCAAGGAATTTTAGGATTGAGTCCATCCATGGGTGGATTTGCTGTGACACCTAGTTCAATTGTTTGGATTTTTGGATCATTTTGGGCTGGAACGTTAATCAAAAAAATGGCACCTAATCGTGTCATTTATGTTAGTTTATTCTTCTTGTTTGTTGGTAATGGATTATTGTTATTGGCAAGTCCAACGACACCATTCTGGTACTTCTGTATGCTAGCTGGGATCTTAGGTTGTGGTTTTGGATTGACAATCACTACTACAACGGTAACTTCACAAACAGTTGTTGAGCCGGAAAATGTTGGGGTTGCTACTAGTTTTAATACTTTAGTTAGAACTATTGGTCAATCGATGATGGTTTCTGTCTGTGGTATCGTTTTGAATACGGCTTTGGCTAAAGGTGCGGCAGAAAATAGCAATATTTCGGTTGATATGATGAATAAATTGATCGATCCGCAAACTGCAAGTTCCTTGCCACATCAGCTTTTACCCAAAATGCGACAAATTCTTTTTTCAGGATTGCACAATATTTACGTAGCGGGTCTTGTACTATTATTAGTAGGGTTAATTTTTAATGCCTTTGAGCTTAAGAATAAAAAAATTCTTGGTTCTGAACAAGAGAGTATTGAAGGTTAGGATGGTCGCTGCCAAGAGATATCCACCAAAGACGTCACTTGGGTAATGGACACCTAAAAAGATTCGACTATATCCAATCAAGATAACTGTTAACAAACAAATTGTGCTAATGATGATTTTAGTACTGATTTTTTTAAAGATAACCAGGCTAATGATCAAAAGCGAAATGTATAGGGCAAATGAACTGGCTGAATGTCCACTTGGGAAACTGAAACCACCAGCTTCGACAAAATGATGGTGACTAGGACGTGGGCGTTTGACGGTAATTTTTATTAAGCTATTGACACCTGCAATGACTACTTTATTGAGAACGAGATAAATTCCAGCATAATAATACTTTTTGAGAATTAAAATCAGAAAGATGACGGCGGTTACAGCAATTGTTGGAAAAGTGTCGCCTAAATTCGTAATATTAGAAAAAAGACGAATCGTCAAATCATTGTGGTGATAAATTTGATTGATAAAGAAATTATCAAAATTGTTGATAAGAGTGGTTTTTGTAGCAACATTGATAGTCCAGAAAATAAATAAACCTAAAAGAAATAAATTTAAAACAGATATTTTTGCAGATATTTTCATATTTTTTGATCTCTCTATTGTTTAAGTTTTTGTTAAGAAATATAATAAAGTATAAAGATTTTGAGGGAGAGCATATCTATGGTTATTACACGTTATGAACGCAAACTCGAAGATAGCCGTTTGACTAGATTAAATAATAAAAAAGCTAAGAACGCAAACTTACGAAGAAATTTGACGATTCTTGGGTCAAGTATGTTCGTTGGTACCGCAGTAGCTGAAGTGGGCTTTTCGAAACCTACACCAGTTAAGGCCGAAGCGTTGTCTGTCAATAATTTGTTAAATCAAAATATTGCTGCACAAACATTGACACCGGTTAGTTCAAAGGGAGTTGGCGATGAACAATTTATCGATTATATCGGTAATTCAGCTCGTAAATTAGCTTCTAATAATGATTTGTACGCTTCAGTGATGATTGCCCAAGCTATGGTCGAAAGTGGCTGGGGAACTAGTGGCTTAGCTAGTGCGCCTAATTATAATCTCTTTGGAATAAAGGGCGATTATAACGGTGAATCAGTGAATATGGGTACTCAAGAAGATGATGGATCAGGTAATTTGTATTCAATCAGTTCTAATTTCAGAAAGTATCCTTCTTACAAGGAATCTCTAGAAGACTACGTTTCATTACTTCGAGGTGGAACTAGTGGCGATTCACAAATTTATGCCGGTGCTTGGAAGAGCAATACTACATCATATAAAGATGCAACCAAGTATTTAACAGGGCGTTATGCAACCGATACGACTTACGCTGACAAGCTCAATAGTATGATTGAAAAGTATAATTTGACTCAATTTGATGTCAATAATTCGGATAAGGACCAAACTTATACTGTTGCTCAAGGCGATACTTTGCAATCGATTGCTGACAAATTTAATATGTCGACTGATACTTTGATGAACTTGAATGGTTTGAAGACTGATAATTATATTTATCCTGGTAAGACTTTGACTGTGACAAAGATCATTGGCAATGAAAATAATGTGGCAATGACTAATTTGTCTAATAAGACTACAGATGATACTGGTAGTGTTGGCGATGCATACGGCGACCAACAAGCTCCAGTCTTTGTACAAGATGAACGTGATGGGGTTAAGAAGTATGTACCATCTAACGATGATGATTCTTCTACGATCGATGTTCAAAATGATTACAGTTCAAATGATTCTGATAGTGGTAGTCAAAGTAAATCAGTAACCGTCCAAAATGGTGATACGATTGATTCCATTGCCACACAAGCTGGTACTTCAATCGACAACATTAAACAATTAAATAATCTAAATTCAGATTTATTGGTTGTCGGACAAACATTATTGGTATAAGATATAAAGCAACGGAAGTAGTAGATTATAAAAATACTTTTCAGAAAGCGCATGGGGATGTGAATGCGTAGGTTTTTATTTTCGAACTCATCCACTGATAATAGTTGCCGAACTTTTAGTAAGTGACTACGGTTAATCCTCGTTAAGGATTTCGAGAGTCACACGAAAGTGTGGAACTTAGGTGGTAACGCGATAATTCGTCCTATGATTATATATTTATATAGTCATAGGACTTTTTTTATAGGAGGAAAAATATGTACAATCACAACACCGTCGAGAAGAAATGGCAAAAGTACTGGAAGGAACACGATACTTTTAGAACTACTGAGGATCCAAAGAAGAAGAACTTCTATGCTTTGGACATGTTCCCATACCCATCAGGACAAGGTCTTCACGTTGGACATCCTGAAGGATATACAGCTACTGATATCATTGCAAGAATGAAACGTGCTCAAGGATATAACGTTTTGCATCCAATGGGCTTTGATGCTTTTGGTCTACCAGCTGAACAATATGCTATTAATACTGGTCACAATCCTGCTGATTTTACTGAAAAGAACATTCAAAACTTCAAACGTCAAATCAATTCTCTTGGTTTTTCATATGACTGGGATCGTGAAGTTCAAACAACTGATCCTAAGTTTTACAAGTGGACACAATGGATCTTTGAACAAATGTATAAAAAAGGCTTGGCCTACGAATCAGAGACTTTGGTTAACTGGTCACCAGATTTAGGTACGGTTGTTGCTAACGAAGAAATCATCGATGGTAAAACAGAACGTGGTGGTTTCCCAGTTGTTAGAAAGCCAATGCGTCAATGGATGTTGAAGATCACAGCATACGCTGACAGATTGTTGGATGACCTTGATGATATCGATTGGCCAGAAAGTATCAAGGAAATGCAAAGAAACTGGATTGGTCGTTCAGTAGGGGCACAAATTACTTTCAAAGTAGCCGACTCAGATGATTCAGTTAACGTCTTTACAACTCGTCCTGATACAATTTTTGGTGTTGAGTACATGACTTTAGCTCCAGAACACAAGTTGGTCGATAAGATTACAACTCCTGAACAAAAAGCTGCTGTTGAAGCTTATAAGGAAGAAGTTTCTCACAAGTCAGATCTTGATAGAACTGATTTGAATGATGAAAAGACTGGTGTCTTCACTGGTGCTTACGCTATCAACCCTGTAAACGGCAAGAGAATTCCTATTTGGATTTCTGATTATGTCTTAGTAACTTATGGTACTGGTGCCGTTATGGCTGTTCCTGCTCATGATGATCGTGACTTTGCCTTTGCTAAGAAATTCGACCTACCAATGACACAAGTTATTGAAGGAAACCTTGAAGATGGCGCTATTACTGGTGACGGTAAGCATATCAATTCTGATTTCTTAGATGGCTTGAATAAAGAAGATGCTATCAACCGTGCTGTTGAATACCTTGAAGATAAAGGTTACGGAGAAAAGAAAGTTAACTATCGTCTTCGTGATTGGGTCTTCTCTCGTCAAAGATACTGGGGTGAACCAATTCCCGTCATTCACTGGGAAGACGGTACAACTTCATTAGTTCCAGAAAATGAATTACCATTGAAACTTCCTGAAGATTCAGATATTAAGCCTTCAGGTACAGGTGAGAGTCCATTAGCTAACTTGACAGACTGGGTCAATGTTGTTGATAAGAACGGTCGTAAAGGTCGTCGTGAAACTAACACAATGCCACAATGGGCCGGTTCATCATGGTACTACTTGAGATATATCGATCCACATAATGATGAAAAATTAGCTGACTATGACTTGTTGAAACAATGGTTGCCAGTTGATCTATATATCGGTGGTGCTGAACACGCTGTACTTCACTTGTTGTATGCAAGATTCTGGCACAAGGTATTGTATGACTTGGGTGTCGTACCAACTAAGGAACCATTCCAAAAATTATTCAACCAAGGTATGATCCTCGGTAAAGGTCACGAAAAGATGTCTAAATCAAAGGGGAATGTTGTTAACCCTGATGATGTTGTTGAATCATATGGTGCCGATACTTTGAGAACTTACGAAATGTTCATGGGTCCTTTGGATGCTTCAATTGCTTGGTCTGAAAATGGCTTGTCCGGTTCAGCTAAGTTCTTGGATCGTGTTTGGAACTTGTTCATCAATGATGATGATTACAGCACGATTCGTGAAGGCTTCTTGACTGATACAAATGATGGTAAGTTGGACAAAGTTTACAATGAAACAGTTAAGAAAGTAACTGAAGACTTCGATGCTTTGCACTTCAATACTGCTATTTCACAAATGATGGTCTTTGTTAATGAAGCTCATAAGGTTGATACAATGCCAAAGGCTTATGCTGAAGGACTTGTTCAATTATTAGCTCCAATTGCACCACATATGATGGAAGAACTATGGAGCAAGTTTGGTCACAATGAATCAATTTCATACGCTAAATGGCCAACTTATGACGAAAGCAAGTTAGTTTCTGATACAGTTGAAATTATCGTTCAAGTTAACGGTAAACTTCGTGATAAGCTTGAAGTTGCTACTGACACTGATAAAGCTAAATTGGAAGAATTAGCTAGAAATGATGAAAAAGTTCAAAAATTCATTGATGGTAAGAATATCGTCAAAGTAATCGTCATTCCTAATAAGATTGTTAATATCGTAGTTAAATAGAGCAAAAGAAAAAGGTTCCGGAAATATTTCCGAAACCTTTTTTGTTGCAACGAAGAAGTAAGCTCTTTATTATCTTGTCTGAGATGATAAAAAATAATGAAAAATTTGTTTGATTGCTATGAATAATTGCATGATGCAGAACTGTGGGTGAGTTGTATTAAAACGGCTTACTTCCGAAACAACAAATTCATTCTAACATGAATTAATCTCAAAAAAGCTTTACAATTTATTCGTTCTGTAAAATTAGCAGTTCTTTTGTAAATTAATTTGCAATTTACGTAATTTAAGAGTAATTTAAAATTTTTAGGATAAGAACTTTGCTATAATTAAATGGATAGTTTTTAAGGTGGTGCAAGTTTTGGGCGTAAATAAAAGCCAAGAAGAAGTAATGCCAGTTTTAAACCCTGAATCTTCGCAAGATACGATGTTGAAAGGGTCAGCTTGGATGACAGCTGGTAGTATTTTTTCTCGTATTTTGGGAGCAATATACATTATCCCATGGATGGCCTGGATGGGGTCTGATTATCCGGCAGCTAATGCGTTGTTTGCCAAAGGATACAATATCTATAGTTTATTCTTGATTGTCTCAACAGCGGGAATTCCTGGAGCAATCTCGAAACAGATTTCGCATTATAATGCGCTAGATCAATATTCAACTGGGAATAAATTGTTCAAGCATGGTCTTAAAATTATGACTTTTATGGGAGTTATTTTTGGGGCTATCATGTTCTTTGGAGCACCACTTTTGGCAGTTATGTTTACTGATGGTGATCCAAGAAGTATTCCAGTTATCAAATCGCTAGCGGTAGCCGTTTTGATCATTCCTATCTTGAGTATTCTAAGAGGGTACTTGCAAGGATATTCTGATATGGCGCCCTCAGCAATTTCACAGTTTATTGAACAAATTGCTCGTGTGATTTATATGTTGATAGCAACTTATATGATCATGGTGATGAGTAAGGGTAGTTATATCAATGCGGTTGTTCAATCGACCTTTGCGGCTTTCATCGGTGCAGCAGTGGCGATTGTAATTTTAATTTTAGCAATTATAAAACGTTTGCCACGATTGAGGAGTTTGTCTCGTAATGGCAAGCCGGCTGCAGATGTTAATGAAAATAACTTCACTCGTGAAATTTTCCAACAAGCTTTACCATTCATCATTTTGGATGCCGGAATAACATTTTTCAACTTGTATGATCAGTCGACCTTTAATCAATTTATGAGACTGTTTGTTAATGCAAGTGGGGCACAACTGGATAATTACTATTCATTATTTGGTTTTCAAGCTAACAAGTTGATTATGATCATTGTTTCATTATCGACTGCTATGGCCGTTACGGCGGTACCAATCTTATCCGGATTGTATTCGAAGGGGAATAAGGAAAAAATTGAAAATCAGATTTCCAATACTTTGGAATTATTCTTCTTCATTATGATTCCTGCTTCATTAGGGATGTACGCAGTAGCACAGCCATTGTGGACAACATTTTATCGTTATGACGCTCTGGGCGTTTTGATGTTGCAATTCTCGGCGGTTATTTCAATATTATTGGGATTGTTTACCGTTTTATCAGCCGTTTTACAAGCGTTATATCGCAATCGACTAGCTATCAGATACTTCGTTTACGGATTTATTGTTAAAGTAGTCGTGCAGTTGCCAATGATTTGGCTATTCCATGAATTTGGACCTTTAGTAGCTACAAGTATCGGTATGGGTGTTGTTTGCTGGCTTATGTTGGCAAAACTTCATGCAATTTATCCATTCAATACTGGTCGAATTTCGAGAAGAATCAGTGGAATTATTCTGTTCTCCTTGATAATGTTTGTTTCAGTATTATTAGTAAATTGGATTGTCTTCCACTTTGTGGGCAATTCAGATCGAATTATCAGTGTGGTAGTGTTGATTTTGGAAGCAGGATTAGGTGGAGTTATTTATGGATACTTAGTCTTGAAGACATCTTTAGCTGATAAAATTGTTGGTTCAAGAGTCGATCGTATCAGACAAATTTTAAGAATGAAATAAAAAAAGCGTGATTGAATTCACGCTTTTTATTTGTCTCTAGAACTGAATTTAGCCATATACTTAGGGATTTTTTCAATAATTGAAGAAGGCAAGACAACATAATTTTTCTCGTTTAATTTATCACCGATTTCACTGTGTAAAAATAAGGCTGCTTGAACTGTCTCTAAAGAGAAGCCAAATTGACCAACAAATCCAGCAATGATGCCAGTTAAAGTATCTCCCATGCCGCCAGTTGCCATACCAGGATTTCCTACAGTAATTTTTGAAGCTTGGTCGTGATAGTAAATTTCTGATTGATGCTTTTTTAAAACCAATAATGCATCAGGATTCAATTCATGCAAATTAGTTTGATTGTTTAGTTCAATTTGTTCAGTGATTGCTAAGTTAGAAAGTCGTTGCCATTCACCTTGGTGTGGTGTCAAAATAATGTTTGCTGTTGTTTGGAGTGGAATTTTTTCTTCAGCAATAATCGTTAAAGCAGAAGCATCGAGAATTACGGTTTGATCTGTTTTAGTATTGTTCAAGACGGCTTTGACTAAACCTTTAGCGATGTTTGAAGTTCCTAATCCTGGTCCAATAGCGATGACTTGATTGTTGATAATGGCTGTTAATAAGGCCTTTTTGTCGTGATAGTCGATAGTCATGGCTTCAGGAATTTTGACATTGATAGCAGTAAATTTTTCAGGCGTTGTAGCGACGGTTACCAAACCAGCACCACTGTGAATAGCAGCACTACTACACATGATAGCTGCACCACCGAATTGAGTGGATCCGGCAATGATGAGAACTTTGCCATAATTTCCTTTATAGGATTCGGGTTCGCGTGGGGTAATGACTTGATTTAAAATATTTTTACTGATTTTTTCCATTGCAACAACCTCCATTTGTAGTATCATTTTCATTGTAATCTAATTGAAGGATTATTTGTATTATTTGCCGCTGTGGCGGAATTGGCAGACGCGCAACGTTCAGGTCGTTGTATGGTTTTCCATGTATGGGTTCGAATCCCACCAGCGGTATAAAAAAAGAGCTAGGACTGCAATTAAACAGTTCTAGCTCTATTATTTTCTAGAAATCCTTTTCGCCTAAAGCATGTTGAGCAGCAATATTTAAGATACTCCATTGTCTGTCAAATCCAGGTTGGAAGAAGAAATCGGCATCGGCTAAATCCTCAACCGTTAACTTGTGTTGAATAGCTAAAGCCAAAACGTTTCCTTGAGCGGTAATGTCATAAGTCGAAAGAACGGCACCACCTAATAGAACGTGAGAGCTTGGATTGAAGAACAATTGAACACAAACTTCTGGATTGTCTTTTCCGGCAGGGACGTAGGCTGGTCTTAAACTGCCAGTATAGAATGATTTAGCAACTTCAACGTTAGAGCGTTTAGCAGTAAAGCTATTGAGACCACTTTCTGTGAAGTGATAGTCAAAGACGCTCAAAGCTGAAGAACCAACGACACCACCAAATGGTAGGGCAGGTTGTTTTTCGAATAAGTGTTTTACGACGTATCTAGCTTCACGACGAGCTACAGTTGCCAAAGCGATTGGAACGTGATTGTCAGCGGGGATTGAATAAGCTAAAGTGGCATCTCCAATGGCGTAGACGTCAGGTAAGTTTGTTTGTAAATATTCATTAGTCTTGATCCAACCACGAGCATCAAGATCAACAGTGCCTTTAAGCCAGTCGGTATTTGGTTTAACACCAGCAGCTTGGATAACGACATCGCTTGGAATTTCTTCTTTTTCAGTCTTAACAGCTGTCACTTTGTCAGAACCAACGTATTCTTTGATATTGGCACTAGTGATGACTTTAACACCTTTTTCTTCAAGATGTTTAGTTAAAATATCTGTCATTTCGTGGTCAAGATAAGTTCCCAGTGGACGATCGATTACATCCATTAAGGTAACGTTTTTACCAGCTTTGACACTAGCTTCAGCGGCTTCAATTCCGATGTAGCCAGCACCAACGATGGTGATATTTTTGACACTTGAATCTTCTAATTTGTTTTTGATCTTAGTAGCCCAGTCATAGCCACGCATTAAGTAAACATTTTCTAAGTCGCTTCCGGGTACAGGAATTGATTTAGGTGTGACGCCAGAACTTAAAATCAATTTATCATAAGGATATTCAGCTTGTTTGTTGTCCTTAGTATTGATGACTGTGACTGTCTTTTTATCGGCGTTTATCTTAGTAACTTGATGATTATTCAAGATTGCGACATTTTCATTATCTTTGAAATCGCTAGGAGCAAAGTTACGAACATCATTCACGTCGGTAACGCTGTTTTCTAGATAGAGTTCCATCCCACAGGACATGAATGAAACAAAATCTCCAGCTTCGAATAACTTGATATCCACGTCATCGTAACGCTTCAATAGTTCCAAAATTGATTGATGGCCACCATGTGAGGCACCAACAATTATTACATTAGTCTTTGACATAAAAAAACCTCCGTATTATTAGAAAACTTGTTACAAATACAGAGTAAGCTTTAATTTGGTAGGTGTCAAAAGTTAAGTTAATCGACAACTGTAAATAAGTTAGCCTTAACTAAAAATGAGCTTTGAAAGAATCTCAGTGAGGTTTTTAGCTGACATAACGTGACCCTCTTGATTGAGAATCGATTCAATTTGTTGTTTGGTATCTTGTTCCTTGAGCTTTTTTAAATATTGAAACCCTAAAACTGTTAGGCCATTGAATTTGATTAAAGTAACGTATTTTAGAGGACTAATCGTTGCTGAAATCAAATCATCATTGATCATATTCAAAGCCATTTCTTGAATATTTTGAATTAAAAATGAATTAGGTTCGTCACTAGCAATGTAGTCTTTAACAATTTGATAGTGCTGTGATTCATCGAGTAAAGCTTGTAAGTCTTTGGGATTTTTATCAGCGATGATTTCAAGAATCATTTTGTACATTTCAAAGTCGTTCATGTGTTCACAACCTTTCTAATAGCATTATAAATTAAATTGTTAGTTAAAAGCAGTTGATTTTGACGATTTGTACAGGAAAAATTGCTAAATAATTTGCACAAAAGACCCTAAAAACGCCATAATTAAAGGTAGAAATCAATTTAGGAGATTGGAATTATGATAAAGGAATTCAAAGAATTTATTAGCCGCGGCAACGTTATGGACTTAGCCGTTGGTGTAATTATGGGTGCTGCTTTTACAGCCATTGTGCAATCTTTGGTAAGTAACTTGATCAATCCGTTGATTGGTTTGTTCTTAGGTAAGATTGACTTGAGTAGTTTAGTTTTCAAAGTAGGGGACGCAACCTTCAAATATGGGACGTTCATTGAATCTATCATTAACTTCTTGATTATCGCCTTTGTAGTGTTCTTGTTAGTTAAAGTGATGAACAAAATTATCAAGAGTCGCGATGAAGAAGAAGCTGAACCAGAAGAAACTAAAGAAGACGAAATGGTCATGTATCTAAAGAAGATTTCTGAAGCTTTAGATGAAAAGAAAGATAATTAAAAAGCGAAACTAGAGTGATATCTAGTCTCGCTTTTTTTAGTAGATACGTTTGAAGACTTCGCACAAACAAGGAATTTCATCGTTGAATTCTTTGCCAGCAGCTTGGTATTCTTTTTTGAAAAAGTCAGTATGTACTTCACGCCAGTAGTCTAAAGTCTGGTCGCCTTCACCTTCATGATAAGCATGTTCAGCACTGACATATTTAAATGGAACAACTTCGGTTACCAATGTTTCAGTGATGCAAAGTGGGTTTTCATCGCCATCTAAAATGATATTGTAATCGCCGACTTGGGGCATGTATTCATTTGGTTCGTACAAATCATAGGCAGAAGTTGTAGCCGTTTTTACGCCATCATAAACTAAATGCGCTAATTTATCTGGTTCGCCACCAAAGGTTGTAATATCGCCTAATGGGTAGTAGAGCGAGTTTTTATCACGCAAAAAATTGAACCAATAATCTTGGATTTTTTCTTTATCCATACTTGGACACCTCATAATATCAGTATATTTTTATTAAAACATAATTTAACAAAAAACCACAAATCCAATTTGAATTTGTGGTTAAAAATTATTGAACGGAATCGACAGTTTGCCAAGTCCAATGACTGACATATTTTCCACTCGAAGCGCCATTTTCACCAGATCTGAATCTGATTTTGAGGTTCTTTAAAACATCTTCAGTTAAATTAGTCTTGTATTCCCATTGAGGACCAGTTTTTTGTGCTGACTGGCCGATAATTAAATCATCGCCATTGATGAGTTTATCTTTCCAGTAAACATCGTGAACTAAAGCTTCTTTAGGAGATTCAGTTCGAGTTTCTTCATCAGGTGTGTCAATATTGGCTAAACTATCATCATCGTTTCCTTCATTGTGTTTCTCTTCTTTATAGAATTTGTCCATCTTTAAACTAACCGAGATAGGAGGAGCATCTTGTTGACGGTAGTCGCCTAAGACAATATTTCCTTCTTTGATAGTTGGTTTGACTGGAGTACCACCTGTAGGAGAGACTGCCAAAGTTCCAAAGTCGATTTCTTCCGGTGCTGATAAGGTTAAACCTCCGGGAACGTGCTGGAAGTAGAAACTATCAGTACCAACGAGACCTTCTTCATCGACAATTTTAAAGACGATTTTATTTTTGTCGAAGTTATTACAACAAGAAATATCTAAGCCATCAATATCGCCAATGTTTAGTTGTCCTAGGGTAGGATTGGCGATATTTTCACGAACGATTTTTTCATCATGATTGTTGATTTGATAAGAAATGGACTTGATTTTTTTGCTATCTTTATCGGACCAGGTTCCTTTAATATCAATCGATTCACCATAGACTTTATAAGGATTTTTAGAAGTTGCTCCTGGAGAAGTTACGTCAATTTGCGGTTCATTAGTAACTGGTTTACTGATTTTTAGGACGTGTTCTTGTGTTTGTGAACGGTGTCCTTCTTTATCGACCATATAGAATCGAATCGTGTGCATACCGGAATCTAAGCCTTTTAGAGGTAAGTTGACCTTGGTAATGTCGTTGAGTTTACCATTAAAGGCATCGTTTGAGGACTGTGAGCGATTGAAGAGAATTTGATCATCTTCAGGATCTTCACTGTCAATTGAGTAGTACATCGTAACGTCAGTACTATCGAAGTCATACCAAGTACCGGTAATTGGCAACTTGCCTTTGCGGTCTTGAAACTCCTTGTCGGAAATCACTTGGGGGTTGTCAGAGGTTCCGTGTAGATCTAATTCAAAGACGGGGTTAAAAGTCGTACCTTTGACGTCGATTTGTGATTCGTATTCTAGTTTAATGGTTTGACCAATCAATAAGTCTCTAGGGGATGTTCGCATCGTTAAACCAGCATCCCAAGTCGGGTCATTTTCTTTAACTCCCAGACGACCGCCAACGTCTTTTCTTCCAAGATCACCTTTGTCCCAATGATCTGAAAAAGCATTATAGAGTTTTTCTGCAACGTATGGTGAGCGATAACCAGGGATATCATCGTTGAAAAATTTTGTCGGTTTAGTACCACCTATTAAGCTCCAAGTATGATCGTCTTTTCCAACTTTCCATGGGTAGTATCTTTCGTTAGAAGGGATAATTTCAATTAATCCAGGACTGTGCATGAATCCTTTGGTAGCAATGTAGGATTTACTTGAAGAACGACCGGCCCAGCCAGCGGGACCATTTTCACGGTTTAGATAGTAGGTAGTTCGGACTTGGTTGTCTCCAGATTGCATGTACATTCCGCGTTGATTTCCAAGAGCACGTAATTTCACGTAATTTCCAATGGCCTTACCACGGTTATCTCTAATTTCTTGATTATCTTTATTTAAAGAAAGGTCATGATTGGAAAGACCTACGAAGTTGCCGAAAGCATATTTTCCGGTATTTTTAAAAGCAATTTTTGTTTGTACGCGTCCAACTTTGTTGAAACTCAATTTAATAGTAGTGGTAATTTCTGGATTGTTACGACCTTTTTTATAGGCATAAAAAGCCTTTTGATGAAAAACCATTTTTTGTTCTTCAAAGCCAGTTTTGGGATTAGTTCGATAATAAAATTTGGGCGTATCTAACATAGCATAACTTTCACCAATTTTATTGGGACCACTAACACCAGGTACGCCTTTACCATCACTTTCAATTACGTAGTTATAAAGACTATTTGAAGTATAACTACGTGGAGAACCAATTGATCGATCTTCAACTCCACGGGGCTTCTCTTTTAATCCCATATTGATAACTGAGACCATATCGTAGTCATTTTCTTGATGATCACCGTAGTGGTCGGTATAAATGTGATTTCCTTTTGCCTTAGCACCGTCTTCGATTCGACTACCTTTGCTTGCATACAAGACAGCTGTTCCCGGAGTTGTTAAACTATCAATTCGAGAGTTTCCGCGGGGTCCAAAGGCATCACTGATCGACATTCTTTGAATAGCATAGTTATAATCGCCAAAGTATAAAAGTGGGCGGGTACTGGAACCGTCACTGTGTTCGAGAATAGGGCCTTCACTGACTTTTAGCATTTCTGAGAAGACCCAGCCAGATGCATCTTCCTCGTCATCAGTCGAAGTAACAACATCTCTAGTTTGATTTGTATCGTTGACATCGTAATTAAAAATCTCTTCACCATTTATTTTATGAACGGATAAAGTAAATGGTTTTTGATTATCAACGAGTAGTTTAAAAGAGATTTTGTTTGGATCTAATTTGACAATAGTTTCATTTTTCTCTGAATCATCTAAAACGTTGTCTTCACCGAGTTCTTTTTTTAGAGCCTCGATATCGAGTACTTTTTTTTCAGTGGTTTTTAAAACTAATTCTTTTTGATCTTCTAAAACGTAGCTGACGATTATTTCGGTATTGTCCTTGTGCGGGAAAACTTGAGCAATGTCAGCGTCAGTCAGAGGAGTATCAGTTGTTTCTGCTTTAACAGAAGTAGTGCTGAATAATAACAAAAGACTACTGATTAAAATTAATAACAATAAACTTTTCTTTTTCATAAGATTCCTCCCATATACAACTTTGAAATCTTATCATTTTATTAAGAAGTGACTAATTCAAAAATTTAAAATTGAGTTTTTGAGAAATGAACTATGATTTATGAAAAAGAAAATAAAAAATATTAACCAATTATCCTATTTGAGATTGGTTAATATTTTTTTAGGTTTTTATTTATGCTTAATGGGTAGCTCAACGACGAATTCGCTGCCATGAGGAAGATTGTCACGAACAAAGATATGTCCTTGGTGATTAGCAACGATTTGTTTGGCGATTGCTAGACCCAGTCCGTGGCCACCGCTACTTTGGTTTCTGGACTTGTCGACACGATAAAATCTACCAAAAATTTTCTTCTTGTCACTGTCTTTAATACCAACACCTGTATCAGAAATGATGAATTGATATTTAGAACCTTCGATTTGGTCATAAATTTTAATAGTGCCGTTTTTCGGAGTGTATTTAGTAGCGTTGTCTAACAAAATTATCAGTAATTGTTTAATTTTATTGCGGTCCAAATATAAAGTAGGTTGATGATTGAGGTTGATTTGAAAGACTTTTGACTGAGAATTGATAATATCTTTGAATGGCTCAATTGGATCTTTCAAAAATAATTGTGGCTCAGTATATTCGAAATTCAATTTGGTCGTAGCCTGGTCAAAACGGGCTAGATCCAGAAGGTTGTTAGTTAAAGAATTGAGACGATTGACTTCATCGAGTGAGACAGAAATTGCTTCTGCTTCATCGATGATTTTTTTATTTGGCTTGGTCAACATGTACTCGAGTTTTCCTTGAATGATAGTCAAAGGAGTCCGCAATTCGTGGGCTGCATCGTTGACGAATTCAGTTTGTTGCTTCCAGGATTTGACGATTGGCAACATATTGATTCGAGCTAAGAAATAGGAAATTACCAAAGCTATGATCCAAAAGATGAAGAAAGTAAGAATCAAGATTTTCTCGAAATTCTCCATTGTCTGAATCTGAGTATCAATATTTTGCATGATCAAAACATAATGACCAGCATACATAGGATTATTATTTTTTTTGGAAACTTTTATTAAAACAGAACGGAAATTCATATTATGAACAACGATGGTTTGTTTCTTGTTAATATTTTTTTTATTTAAATTGATATTTTTCAAAGCCGAATAGCGATTACCTAAACTGCTTTTATTCAACAATTTACCGTTATCATCAAAAACTAAGATTGAAGCTTGAAAAGGCATCTTCGGATTGGGTTTATTTTGTTGGACGGGATGGTCGGGTCCAGGATTGGAATCGTCTTGTTTTTGCATATTAGGTTGTTTTTTAACGGAAGCAATTTGTTCGCGCATATCTTTATCGATGCTTTTGTAAGTCGATGATTGAAACAAATTAAAGATAATGAGTCCTAAAGTTAAGAACAAAACGGCAAAGGAGGCCATGATTGATAAGAATAATTTGAACTGTTGGCGGCGAGTGATTTTTGATTGTTTAGACTTCAGTTTCATCTTGGAAAATATACCCAACGTTTCTGATAGTTTTAATTAAATTATCGTTTTGAGATGGTCGTAGTTTTTTACGCAAATTACTCATATAAACTTCAACGACTGTGATGGAAGTGTCAGAGTCAAAGCCCCAAATACGTTCAAAGATTTGATCTTTAGTCAAAATAGTATTCTTATTTTGCAATAAGTAGACTAATAAATCATATTCTTTGCCGTTTAAAGCAATAGTTTTGCCGTCACTAGTAGTTTCGTGAGTATTCAAATTAACTTCAAGATTTCTGATTCGTAAGATAGAATCATCCGCTAAAGTACCACTTCGTTTGAGAAGTGCTTTGACCCTAGCCAATAACTCTTCACGATGGAAAGGTTTAGTTAGATAGTCATCAGCACCGAGATTGAACCCATGAACCTTGTCATCGATATCGGCCTTGGCAGTCAAAATCAAAACCGGCGTGTTGATTTTATCTTTACGAATATTCTTTAAAACATCGTAGCCATTCATTTCGGGCAACATAATATCTAAGATTATCAAATCGTAGACATCTTCGGTTGCAGCAAATTTACCACTCAAGCCATCACTTTCAATGTCGACTTGTGAAAAGTCACTTAAAAAGGCAGCAATATTATTAGCTAAGTTTCCATCGTCTTCAACTACTAAAATTCTTATACTATTTGACATTTTGTACTCCTCTTATTGATTCTGAATATAATTATAAAGCATATTTTTTAATTTAAGCTTAATTTAAGCTATTTTGGCTAATCTTGTCCTTGTCATAACGAAAGGAATTTGAGCAGATGAAAAATAAATCACAATTAAAATCGATTTTATGTTCGATACTAGTTTATTCAATCATTTGTTTCTTTATAAATATTGTTTTCTAAGATGGGAGAAGATAAATGATGGAATCAAAAGATTTACGACGTGAAACAAGACGTCAAAATAAATTTTTCGATAAATTAAGAAATATTAAGTATGACTATTGGCTGATTGCCATTTTGATTTTAGCGGCGTTTCTGTATGCCTGGAATATTTGGGAAGCAGGAGAGGCTAATAATTTCTATACTGCGGCAATCGTTAGTATGACCAAGAGTTTCAAAAATTTCTGGTATGCCAGTTTTGATCCTGCCGGTTTTATTACCGTTGATAAGCCACCGGTAGCTCTATGGTTTATGACGATCAGTGCCAAAATTTTTGGTGTTCATGGCTGGAGCGTTGTTTTACCATCAATTTTATTTGGAATCGGGTCAGTTTACCTGATTTACAACTTGGTTTCGAAACGTTTTGGTAAAATTCCAGCACGAATTGCAGCATTAATTATGACTTTAACGCCAATCGTTGTAGCAGATTCTCGGACCAATAATATGGATGCAACTTTAGTTTTCTTCCTATTATTGTCAGTCTGGTTCGTTCAAAAGGCAGTTTTGAAGCAACAGCAACGCTTTTTGTGGATTGGTTTTGCCTTAGTTGGATTTTCGTTTAACATCAAAATGCTACAAGCTTTCATGATTTTACCAGCACTTTATCTTTACTATTGGTTAAGCGCTCAAGTTAACTGGAAAAAGAAAATAATGCATTTGTCGATTGCAACGGTCTTTTTAGCAGTTTTCACTTTGATTTGGCCATTGTCAGTTGACATGACTAATTCTTCAAATCGCCCTTATGAAGGTGGTTCTGAAACTAACTCAGCTTTGGAACTAGCCTTTGGATATAACGGAACTCAACGACTCCTTGGTCAAACGACCGGTACTGGTGGAGCTTTCCCAGGAATGGGTAATAAATCATCTAAGAGTTCTGAGTCGATGACGCCACCATCAAACAAGAGTACTAGTGGTAAAAAATCAAGCAATAATGCTCCAACGCCACCTAGTGGGACTAAGAAAGCTAGTTCAAAAGGTAACCCACCTGCAAAGCCTAGTTCTAAAAAGGGCAATGCTCCAAGTATCCCTTCGGGTAATAAGAAACAAGGAACAATGACCGGTGGTGGCGGTGGTGGCGGCGGTGCCTTCAATATTGGTACTGCTGGACCATTCAGATTATTGCAAAAAGAATTAGGACCACAAATTAGTTGGTTAATGTTGTTAGCAGTCTTTGGTGTCATTTCTAGTTATGCCTATTTCAGAAATTCCAAGATGAAGAAATGGTATGCTTTGACGCCACAAAGAAAAGAACTTTGGCTTTGGTTAGGCTGGCTAGTTCCCGTCGGAGGATTTTTCTCAGTAGCTAGTTTCTTCCATCCATACTATACGATTATGTTGGCTCCAGCGATGGCTGCTTTAGCCGGGATTGGAATCTATACAATGATCAAGCAATGGAGAGAAAAATCACTCTGGTCTATGCTTTTGCCGATTTCAATTCTAACGACAAGTATTTTACAAGCTTGGTACTTGAATGACTACTATCCAACTTTGAGCTGGATCTTATTGATTGCTGGGATCATCATTTCAATTCCATTATTCGTTTTACCTTGGATTGCAATCAAGTTGAAGAATAAACGAGTTTGGCCAATTACAGCTTTAATAATTGTTATGTTAGCTCCAACTTGGTGGTCATTGACCCCAACCTTAGCTGGTTCTAGTGACGGAATTCCAAGTGCTGGACCATCATTGCTTTCTTCAGTAGGCGGTGGTGGCGGCATGGGTAATTCTCAAGTCGATACAACGCTTTTGAAGTATTTACAAAAACATCAAGGTAACGCTGAGTACTTATTTGCTACTGATGACTCAAGTACTGCTGCTCCATACATTATTAAAACTGGTGAAGCAGTCATGGCTATGGGTGGCTTTAACGGAACTGATAAAGCTATCACCTTGAAACAATTTAAGAAATTAGTCAAAGAAGGCAAGGTCAAATATTACTATTCTGGTGGCAAGACTGGCGGTTCCAATAATCAAATTGTAAATTGGATCAAGAAACACGCCAAAAAGGTCACTTTAAGCAGTAGTAATATCCAAACTAATAATTCTAGTTCGGTGACAGTTGTTTCAAAGACTAAATCTAATGGTCAAATGTCAGGTGGTTCAACAAATCCACCATCAAATCCTAGTTCTTCAAGTAACACTGGCAGTGCTCCAGGAGGCAATGCGCCAAGTGGAGGACCAAATGGCAATTTGCAAAAGCCAACTGGTAAGAAGAAATTGACTAAGAAACAATTGAAGAAAATGAAGAAATCTATGAAGAATGGTCAACCTGGACAAGGACAAAACTCAGGTCAAGGTGGACCCGGACAATCAGGAACGCTTTATGATTTATCAAGTATTTATAAATAATCAATGAAAGGAATGTTCTCATGAAAAATCAATTGATCTCAATCGTTTTACCGGTTTTCAATGAAGAAGCTGGTATTCAGGCTACGATTGATACGTTATTAAATTATATTGAACAGCAAGAAGAAAATTATGAACTGATTTTTGTTGATGATGGTTCAAAAGATAAATCAGTAGAAATTATCAAACGAGCTTTGGCTCAAAATGATCACATCAAACTAGTTGAGTTCTCACGTAATTTTGGACACCAATTGGCTATTACGGCCGGTTTGGAATACACCAAAGGGGATGCAGTCGTGGTTATGGATGCTGATTTGCAAGATCCACCTGAAGTGATTCCCCAGATGATAAAAAAATGGCGCGAAGGTTATCAGATAGTTTATGGTAAAAGAATGCAAAGAGATGGCGAAACGATTTTTAAAAAGTTCACCGCCAAAATGTTTTACCGAACTTTCCAAAAATTAGCAACAATCAACATGCCTTTGGATACAGGTGATTTTCGTTTAATGGATCGACGTGCCGTCCAACAGTTACTAAAATTGCATGAAAAAGATCCTTTTGTTCGTGGACAAGTGACATGGATTGGTTTCAAACAAACGAGTGTTTTGTATCATCGTCAAGAACGAATTGCCGGTGAAACGAAATATCCTTTGTCAAAAATGATTAAATTAGCAGTTGATGGGATCACATCGTTTTCCATGAAACCATTGCACTTCGTTAATTTATTTTCAGTTGTGCCCTTGACCAGTGGAGTATTCTCATTGGGATATCTAATTGCGACAAGTAATTACAGCTTTGCATCAATTGGTATAACAGTGTTATTATTCACCTTGGGTCTATTGATGCTATCAATTGGTATACTCGGTAGTTATTTAGGCAGAGTCTTGGATCAAGTAAATAATCGTCCACGATTTATTGTTAGCAAGACTGAAGGATTTGAAGAGAGAAATAAAGGAATTCATCATTTTTCGGCTCGACAAATTAATAATTAAATAAAAATAGAAATAGTCTTTTATACCTTAAAAGCTTTCATGCTTTTTAATTCCCAATTTATGTGTTACAGTAATGTTAAATTTGATAGTTATTAAGTTGTTTGATGGACAACGATTCTTATCAAATTGAACATGAACTATCCCATTCATAAAAAAGAAGCTAACGAACACCCAGTCGTCAGCTTCTTTTTTTTATGGATTAATAAATTAATATACATCACCATTGTAAATTGAATTTTTAACAATTACATAATCAACTTTGCGTAGGGAACTTAAGTCTTTTCCTCCCGCATAAGAGATCGATGATTGTAAGTCTTGTTTCATTTCAGTTAAGGTGTCCATGATCTCGCCCTTGTAAGGTACGAGCATTCTTTTACCCTCAACGTTTTTGTATTCGCCTTTTTGGTATTGAGATGCGGAACCAAAGTAAGCTTTATATTTTTGACCATCTTTTTCGATGATCTTACCAGGGGATTCTTTGTGCCCAGCAAGTAAGGAACCGATCATGACCATATCGGCACCGAAACGAACTGATTTGGCAATATCACCGTCGTTTCTAACGCCACCGTCAGCGATAATAGGTTTGCTAGCAGCTTTGGCACAAAGTCTTAGAGCAGCTAATTGCCAACCACCAGTACCAAAACCGGTTTTTAATTTAGTGATGCAGACCTTGCCTGGTCCAATTCCGACTTTAGTAGCATCGGCACCAGCATTTTCCAATTCACGGACGGCTTCAGGAGTACCAACGTTACCGGCGATAAGGAAAGTGTCTGGTAATTTGTTTTTGATGTATTTGATCATATCGATGACGCGGTCACTGTGTCCGTGGGCAACGTCGATCGTAATGTAATCAGGCTTTAAGTGTTCGGAAACTACTTGGTCAATGAAGGTATATTCGTCTTTTTTAATACCAACACTGATAGAAGTAAATAAGTCTTTTTGGTTCATCGTTTTGATGAAGTCTATTCTAGTTTCAGGTTCGAAACGGTGCATAACGTAGAAGTAACCATTGGTAGCTAACTTTTCGGCGAGATTTTCATCAATGATCGTTTGCATGTTAGCAGGGACTACCGGAATTTTAAATGTTTTCGGACCAAATTTGATAGTGGTATCGCATTCAGAACGGCTGTCGACGATACATTTATTCGGAATTAGTTGAATATCTTCGTAATCAAAAACTTGCATTTATTATCCACTCCATTAATAACGAACAATTATTATTTTTATATTCCATTTCGTTCGTATCTATAATTTAACTGGAAAATCGAAAGAAGTCAATCGAAATCTGTTAATAAAGTTATTTATTGTGATAGAATTTTCGTATATGATTATTTTGTTATTTAATATTGGAATTTATTGAAAATTTAAATGAAAATATTTGACACTGATAAACGTAATTGGTAGTATCATCATATTGTTAATGAAACGCTATGATGATGGCGTTTATTGGCGACCTTCAAAAAATCGGTATATACAATAGGAGTGGTTAAAAGTGCAACAGTATACTGCAGAAGATATTACAAAAATGGTAAAAGATGAAAACGTTGAGTTTATTTGTCTGATGTTTACAGATATCAACGGAATCATCAAGAACGTTGAAGTTCCAGTATCACAATTGGATAAAGTTTTAGCAAATAAGATTACTTTCGACGGTTCATCAATCGATGGTTTTACTCGTATTGAAGAAAGTGACATGCTTTTGCATCCCGATTTATCAACTTGGTTGATTTTCCCATGGGGAGAAGAACACGGTAAGGTAGCTCGTTTGATCTGTGATATTTACAAGACCGATGGAACACCTTTTGAAGGAGATCCACGTGTTAACTTAAAACGTATCATCAAAAAGATGCATGATATGGGTTACACTCATTTCAATATTGGACCAGAGCCAGAATTCTTCTTGTTCAATACAGATGAACATGGCAATCCAACTTTGCATCTAAACGATGATGGTAGTTATTTCGACTTCTCACCAGTTGATTTGGGTGTGAATGTTCGTAAGGATATTGTTTTAGGATTAGAAAAGATGGGCTTTGAAGTTGAAGCTAGTCACCACGAAGTTGCACCGGGCCAACAAGAAATCGACTTCAAGTATCAAGATGCTATTTCTGCCGCCGACAGTATCGAAACTTTCAAATTGGTAGTTAAAACAATCGCTAAAGAACACGGCTTGTATGCAACCTTCATGCCAAAACCTGTTCAAGGTATCAATGGTTCAGGTATGCATATCAATATGTCACTATTTAATGGTGATGATAATATCTTTGACGATGCCAATGATATGCTTTCACCAACTGCTAAGAAATTTATGAGTGGTTTATTGAAACATGCACGTGCATTAACAGCTGTCAATAATCCAACTGTTAACTCATACAAACGTTTGGTTCCTGGCTATGAAGCACCAACTTACATTGCTTGGTCAAGTAAGAACCGTTCACCATTGATTCGAGTACCAGCAGCTAAAGGTAAGTCAAAACGTATCGAAATGAGAAGTGTGGATCCTACAACTAATCCATACCTCGCTATTGCATGTATCCTCGATGCAGGTCTTGACGGTATTGCTAGTGGCTACGATCTAATGCCAGAAGTAAAAGATAATATTTATGAAATGTCAGAAGAAAAACGTCGTGAGGAAGGTATCGTTGATTTGCCATCAACTTTGCACAACTCCTTGAAAGCACTTCGCAAAGATGAATACGTTCAACAATCACTAGGCAAGGGACTAAGTAATAGTTTCTTCGCTGCTAAGAATGCTGAATGGGCAAGATATCAACAAACTGTTTCCCAATGGGAAAGAGATACTTACATGTCTCAATATTAAAAATTAGAAGCTTGATCGAAAGGTCGAGCTTTTTTTGATGCAATCGTGTGAAATCGCCTTCAAAAGCCTATTGATTCAATGTTTAACTAAATATTTTTATATAGGCTAATCACTGGTATTTGCCAAAATTTAATGTTAAGATTTGGCGTAATCAAAATTCTGATTACTGCTTTCCCCCCAGAGAGCATAAAGACCTCAACCAACTTTGGCTGAGGTCTTTTTTTTAAAATTTAATCTCTAGTAATACTTAAAATAGCGGTTGTCTTTAAAGAATTCTTGTTATCTTTGCCAATCGTGATCCAATCAGCAGCGCTGATCAAACCTTCAAGTTTGTTTTCTTCATCCTGTTCAGAAACTTTGCCATCTTCGAAGTTACCCTTAAAGATGCAATCCAAGTAATAATGGTCATCGTTACTTGCCATTAATGATGATTGATATTTCCATGCAATAATATACGTATCTTCAGTAATTTCAATGCTAGTACCGTCTACCAAATTTATCTTAATAGCCATGATACCGCCTCCCTTAGCTTTTATTATAGCAAAAGTAAGGCCTTACAAATCATTTTTTAAGGAGATGACCCGTGAAAAAATTTTCATTATTAATTATTTTATTGATAGGAATGACTATCGTCGGATGTGCCAATTCTGTTTCGAATAAACAAAGCGATTTAATGCCAAGAAATAATTATGGTCACTATGAGACTAAAGAGAAAAAACTAAAGAAATTTGTTTCACAAAAAATGGTAACTACGCAAGGTATTTTAACCAATTATCAAAAACAAGGCTTCCAAAACAAGGCTGCAACAGGTCACGAATTATTGTCCGAGTCATCGGGCTTATGGTTGGAATATTTGGCTTACACGAAGCAATATGGCCAATTTAAACGATTCTATCAGGTCACTAAGGACACTTTTGACCAAAAAGTCCAGTTCAGCTATCGTTATATTCCTGAGACTGATAAAAAATATAACGTCAACGCCACTTTGGATGATTTGAGAATCATTAAAGCTTTGCAGATTTTTTCAGAAAAAACTGGCAATCAGGAGTATCGAAAAGAAGCTCAAGCTAGATTTGATAGATTGAAAAAAAATACTATTGATGGTGCCAAAGTTGCTGATTTTTATGATGTGGAATCTAAAACAGCCAGTTCAAATAGTTCCTTAGCGTATTATGATTTGCCGACATTAAAATACTTCGAAGATAAGGGAATTTACCAAAAACAATTATCGCTTGTGGAAAAAGGCTATTTAAATGATGCGTTGCCTCTATATGCTAGTAGTTTTAACTGGCAAAATAAGGAGTATTCACAAAAGGATCTTAATACTTCTGAAGCGTTGATAACTTTATTGCATTTATCGCAAGTAAAGGCTATTAAAAACGAGTCTTTAGATTGGTTACAAAAGCGAGTTGAGACCAAGACCCTTTATAATGGTTACTCGATGACAGGGAAGGTGACTGATTACAATCAATCAGCGGCTAATTACGCAATCAGTGCGATGATTTTTTCAGAAGCTGGACAAAAAAAGATGTATCGATTAGCAATGAATACGATGTGGCAAAGCCAAGTGAATGATAAGGATTCAGCGATTTACGGTGGTATCGGTTTGGAAAAACAAGCTTCGGCCTATTCGTTCAATAATTTATTAGCTTTGTTGGCGACAAAATATTAAAACAAAAAGGACTTTGAATAAAAATATTCAAAGTCCTTTACTTTTAACGAGTTATGATAATTAAAAAAATCGCAAAAAAGATAACATCCAGAATGGCCGACCATTCGTACCATTTATCTGGCTTATTAAACTCTACTGTGTTATGCCCTCTTCTATGAGGGTACCACGACGGATATTCTTTTTTGGACATATTCTTCATTTTGCATCTTCTCCTTATTATCTAAATCCATTATATCGAGAATGCTTAAATTATGCCACCAAAAAACGAAATTGCAAGTTTTATTAAAAAGAAAGGGCTTGCATTTTAATAAATAAAGAATATAATTTCATTTATTATCCGTTGAGCAATATAAGAATAAATGATGGAGGTAGACAAATGAAATATCGTGTAATGCTAAATATTGACTCTCAATTGTTTACTGTTGAAGATAAAGATAAACATGTTTCTGCAGACGGTAAAACAATTGAAGAAGCTGTAAGTAAGCTTAAAACCGCTTAATATGGGGACGGTTTTTAAATCAATCAAAAAAAGTTAGGTCATCTATTTTTACTAGAATAGGTGGCCTAACTTTTTATATTGGAATTGATTGGGATTTATAAAAATCTTTGGTATTTTTTAATTCAAAATTGAAGTTGAATCGCTCCCAAAAATATCAGACAATGTAGAAATTAAATTAGGACCGAGTGTGAGGGAGTTTTTATGGATCAGAATTTAAAAATTCAAGCGGCCTTTTTAGAATTGCTGGAACATGAACCAATTGCAGAAATTACTATTTTTGAGATAGCTGATAAGTGTCAAATTGCCCGCAGAACTATTTTTGAAAAATATAGCGATAAATATCAAATTTTGCAGGCGATTGAAGATGATATCTTTTCACAATTGAGTAGTACTAAAAAGGACACCTATCGAGTTGATACACAAGAATTTGATGGGGATGATAGAATCTTGAAGATTCTTAAATTGGTGTATGAAAATAAAAAAGTGATAAGTCTCTTGTTGGGAGATTACGGCGATCCACGTTTTCATGAGCGTTTTATTACTTATTTGGCACAAAAGGGTCTCAAGGTAATTGAGAATTCTAGTGAATTTAATGATTTAGATCAGCGCCAAAAGGAGTTGTTGATACAATACATTTCGTCTGCCTTGGTTGGATTGATAGCGTATTGGGTCAAGCATCCAGAAATGACGGTCGAGGAACTGCATAGCTTTTTTGAAAAGTTATTTTTAAACGGCATTACTAGTTTGACGGCAAAATAAAAACCGCTAGTCAAAGGACTAACGGCTTAAAAGACTTATATAAAGCGAACTACGAGGACTATACCCTCAATGGTCAAAATGCCTTAATAGCAATAGGTACAAGGGCTACAGCCTGTTAAAATATATCCGTGACACACTCGTGACACACTTTAAAAATTAACGAATTTAGCTAGGTTGTTAACCGTATCTAATTGTGTTTTAGTAGAGATGTGCCAATAGACTTTCATTATCTGAGATGTATCAGAATGTCCAAGTTGAAGTTGAACAGCCTTGATACTTGATCCAGATTCAAGCATAAGCGAGCATGCTGTATGTCTGATTCCGTGGACGTTAATACGTTTCAACTCATCTTTATGAGTTTTATTGTATTCATCGATAATGAACTGTAGCCATTTGTTGATTTTAGTTAAGCTAAGTGATTTATTTTCTGTGTTGGGAAATAATAGCTGGTTAGGTTCAGTATCGATATTATATCCACGAGCAAGCATGTCTTTTCTTAGAAATGAAATCCAAGATTTAAGAATCTTCAAAGTTTGCTCATCAAGTCCAATGGTTCTAATTGAAGTCTTAGTTTTTGGCGTGTCAATGATTGGTACATTGTCAATGCCACGACTAACGGACTTATTGATTGATAAAGTCTTATTCTTAAAATCGATATCAGAAACTTGCAAGGCTAACAATTCACCTTTACGCATTCCGGTAAAGAAAAGTACGCGAAATGCTGCAATAGCTTTCTGGTTATGATCAGAATATGTCTTATAGAGTTGGTCAAAGAATTTAGCCGTTTCTTCTTTAGTCCAAAAATTTAAGGGCTTATCATCAATCTTAGCTTTCTTCCTTGGCATAACAATTAGATCCATTGGATTCTCGAAAATGATTCTTAACCGAACTGCTTCTTTAAATACCATGCTTGCGTAGTATTTAATCATCTTAAACGATGAGAACTTTAAAGACCACTGGTTAACCGCTTCCTGACACATAGGAGTGGTTATTTTTTTTATCTCATACTTTCCCAGAGAAGGGATGATATGGTGCTTAAAAAGCCCCTCAACACGATTTAGCGTGCTTTCCTTAACCGTGTTCTTGTACGAATCAAAAAAGTAGCCATAAACATCTTTATACCTTAGATTTTCATTACTAGAATATCCGTGATTATCAATTTCTGATAATTTAGCGTTAAGAAATTTTTGACATTCGGCTTTAGTTTTAAAGCCACGTTTAGTTGTTCTCTTAACTTTGTTAGTTAATGGGTCAATGCTACCAGGGTAGACACATCTCCACAATTCTTTACCTGATTTGATTTTATATTTTGTAATTGTTGCCATTTTTAATCCTCCAAATTTAGCGTGGGAGCATAAATTTTAGAGTTTAAACAGGCATCACCTCCTTAAATTTGATATTAAGTATACACAATCACTATGCTATACGTGATATAATATTATATAGGATATATTAGGAGGGCTATATGAATTTAACATCTCTAGTATCATCACTTATAGTTTCTGGTAGTTTAGGGTATTTAAATTTTGTTATTCTACTCAAACAAGGAACCATAAATTATTATAAAAATAATAACGACGAGAAGAAGATACTACTGGTCTTCTTTGGTGGAATGAACTATTTTTTGTATTTGTTAATAGGTAGTTTTAATTCAAATGTAAGACAAGGTGATTATTTAGCGATATCACTGAATATCTTATATGTGGCTTTAGTAAGTCTTTTAATTTCTTTTGCAATTGCCCCATGGATTGTTCGGCTTGCTAATTATATTATAAATAAAATTAGAGATAGAAAGGGTATCGGTGAAATAGACACCCTTTCAGCTAATGATTATTTCTTCCAGTCTAGTGAGGTTCAAAGAATTTATGTATTTAATTTAAAAAATGAATTAGTAACATGTGGATACTTGGAGTATTCTCCTAGTACAGATTTCTCAGAAAATAGTTTGGTATTGGTTCCTTTTGAAAATGAAGATTATGAAAAGAATTATGCTGAAGTAAAAAGGGATGCTAGAAAGTATAAATCGAGAGAGCTATTTAATGCCGACCTTGGACTAAAAATAATAGATTTGTATTAGTCCTTTTTCTTTGGATCATTGATACTTGGTTTATTTTTTACGTTATCTGGTACCTTGCTTTTGATACCAAAGTTAGCTCTTTTCTCCACATCGTCGTGGCGAGTATTCATATCTTTTCTTAATTTATTATTATCGCTCATAATAGAGTCCTTCTAGTCACGCTTAATTGCGTGGCTTTTTTAATTTTGGTAAAAATAAATAAGCCTACGGTGAGACTTAGTTTATTTTTTTAGTTACTTAACAATACGACCGTTCTTATTAACAAGCGCAACTGTATTTGCTTGATCAGTATCAATATCATAATCGATTGAAATTGTATCATTGCCTTTTAACTCACTGTGGAATTTGTCAGCAATTTCCTTGATACCCTCAGTAAATAATTGATCATCAGATTGTTCATCGTCTTTCAATTTGTCGATTACATCTTTATCAGTAATCTTAGCTATGATGTCCTGATGAGCAATCATGTTACCATCTTTATCCTTCTTGGATTGGTCATCAACTACTTCGGGTTCTACTTTTACAGTCGCAACTTTGCCGTCCTTATTAATTTCTTTGGATAGCTCACTTGCAATTTTCTTATTAGTAGAAGTAGCAACTTTCTTAGTTTGCTCGGTCTTAGTTTTTGAACTAGTAGAATCTTTGGTGCTATTTCCTCCACACGCTGTCATGAGTGTAGCTGATGCTAATAGTGTCATTCCAAGTGCTAGTTTTTTCATAATTTCCCCCATAAATATATATTTAATCAGTATAAGTATATCAGAAAGGATATACTAAATAGCCTTTAGTTTTGAATCTGATTCCGAATTAAACTCCTCAGTATAATCTGACAAAACATCTTGTAAGTAAAAGGTAGACATACAACCACATTGAGTACAGTATCTAGCATTACTTGGAAGAAGCATATTGCATCCATTTGGAGACTCTAAACACGCATATTTAATATCGTCGATATCATCAAATTCTGAAGTTACAGAGCAACCAGAACATTTATTAATCAAATAAGTTCCACATATTGGACATATTGGACCATTCGTAATTTCTTCATTACCACACACGGGACAAATAATTGCTTTTCCACCTTTATCGAGTCTGCAAGGTTTTTTATAATTCATTAAGTTATTCCTCCAACTTTTGCTCAAAAATAAGTAATTAATATATTGGGGATTTTGTTTAGTCCCACATATTGGACAAATGACAGTATCTTTAAGAAGTAAATAATTGCATGTTTTACACGTAGTCGTTTTTGCTAATCCGAAATTTAAAAGATCAAACTGATTTGTTAATTTTGTTTTGACTCCATGTAAGCCATATTGCTTACGTCTATTTAAATCGTCAATGATATGACCACTTACTGAAAAACTGACATTGAATATTGACTCGATATCAAACTGATCAATTCTATAATTATTATACGAAAGAAAGCCATCTATTACTGGGATTGGGGCCAAAAATCGTTTTGCAAAGTAATTTGCTTCTCGCTCATAGATTCGATATTTTCCTTCTGGAAGCAAATATCTAGAAACGATTGTTTCGTTAGATTCTTCATTATGTCTGAGAATATAGTGTCCTAATTCATGGGCTAGTGTAAATCGAATTCTTTCTTTGGAATCAATTTTTGCATTATAGAAAATAATATAATCATTGTCATCAGCGTTATACCATAATGCTCCATCATCGCTTTGTAATAATTTAGCAACTTCTTGCTCAGAACATTGCAAGCTTTTTGCATATTGGTCATATCTTTGTAAATGCAAATTGGGAAATACTCTAATAACTTTTTTAACTGAAATAGGTAAATTGCTTATTCCTAAAGTTTCCAAGAGATCATATGCAGATTTTTGGGCAAGAGCATAGTTTGCATCTCTATAAGTCGTCATCACTGTCATCCTCATCGAAATTATTATTGTCTAATTTATCAAATGTAATTTTCATCATCTTAATTAATTTTTCTTGATCGGATTTAGATAATTGACGAGCTCCACGTTGAATTGCACGTAATTCGGGGGTAGAGTCTTGAGGTTCATTACTAGATGTTAGTATTTGGCTTTTTAAGATATTCCAGTGTTCGGCCAACTTTTCAATCGAGCCAGCTCTAGGCATCTTATTTCCATTTTCCCAATTGCTAACAGCACTTTGAGCAACTCCGATAGATTCAGCAAGTTCAGATGTTGTTTCATTATGCAATTCACGATACTTTTTGATATTTTTTCCAATAATATTTTTTAAGTCTTCAGTCATGATTTTTATTTTTTTCTTTCTACTTAATATTTATAAATTTAGTATATCACTTAAAGTCATATAATCAACACAAAAAGCCACCTTTATATCCCCAGAAGAGAATTAAATGTTGCATTATCTCTTTTAGGGATATATACTAATCTATGTTGAAAGGAGGTGACATAATGCCACTTGAACAAATGATGACTTTAAAAGCTTTACGAGTAAGAAAAGGATTAACACAGAATGATGTTGCAAATATCATGGGAGTCAATCGAATGACAATAATTAAATGGGAAAAAGATGCTGGTAATATGCCTATTAAATATATGTCTCGATTCTCTGAATTATATAAATATCCGATGAATGCTATTTTTTTTGGAAGTGTTATCTCTTTTAGAGATAAATTGAACGTAGAAGAAGGAAGAAAGTAATGAATAATTTAAAAGTAATTGGTAAAGAGAAAATTGGATCAATTGAATTTATAGGAATTGAAGGCGGCTTCGGTAAAGATAAAAAAGCAATGTTAGTTAAAGATATTGCAAAGATTCATGGTACAACTGTTGGACGTATCAATGAATTAATAAATAGAAACATTAAAAGGTTTAAGAAAGGCATTGATCTTATCGATTTAAAAACTGGTAATTTCGCTATCGTTTTAAACGAGAGCGGATTTAGTCAAAATCAAATTAATGCCACAAAGAATATTTATCTATTATCTGAGCGTGGTTATAGCAAATTACTTAAATTACTTGAAGATGATAAAGCTTGGGAACTGTATGACCAATTGGTTGATAACTACTTCAATATGCGAGTTGCAATTAAAGAAAATAATCCAGCTATTGTAAAAGACAAACGTTTGGAAATTATGGAGAAGAATGCAGCTACTAGAAAAGCAAATTTAATGTACCGAATTGCTATGGCAACTGAATCTAATTCTTCGAAGCAATCATTACTAGCTAATGCAGCTAAAGAGTTAACTGGAGAAATGACTATTCCAGTCATGAAAAAAAAGGAGTATTCAGCGACCGATGTTGGAAATCAAGTTGGGCTTACCGCTAATAAGGTTGGTCGTATTGCCAACAAATTTGGAATCAAAGCAAAACAACCTGGTCAGAACAAATATGGTCGTTGGTCAAACAGTAAGTCACAACATTCTGATAAGGAAGTTCCGCAGTGGTTGTACTTTGATGAAGGTCTGAAATTTATCAAAGACAATGTGCAATAACTTGATGAAAAAATAACAGTAAGGGAGGTAGGAAATATGGATATTAGAAAAGCGGTTAAAGGATATCAGAGCAAACAAAAAGGTATCACACGTATGAAGTGGATGCCCTATGCAGCAACGATAATTCCAACTAATACTTCATCATGTTTCATTTTGGTTCCATTTGATGAAGACGATCGGATTGGTCGAAGATGGAACCCAACGATCAATGAACTTAAAGATATTTGAAATAAAAGAACGTACCTACAGCAACCCGGATGGTTCTGTAAGAGTGACTAAAACTCCTAAAGTTACTGGAAAAGGTCAAACATATTTTGTTAATAAATTTTTAAAGGAGATATAGCCTTGGAAAATCATGAGTACGTTTACTTTTATAAGGATGGTAATGACAGAATACCTATTCTTACTGGTGGAACAAGTAGGTTTAGTATGATTTTTTTCATTGATGAGGCAGAAAAAAAATCCTTGTCGAAGCTGTTACCTTCGAACAAGAATCTTTATGTAATGGTTGATGGACATATATTTAAAATACTATAGTCCAAGTTTTTGTTTAGCAATTGCGGTTGCCAAAGCAGTTATTACAGAGAATGAGGCAGTGACACCTTTATCGATGAGTTTTTGTTTGGTTTCTTTCCAAATGGATGGATTTCTTATGGAATTCAAATATTGATTACAATCCCAGGTTAAATTACCTATAAGGATGACATATGGACCCTCACCACTATAGGTCACTTTACCTGTGATGAATCCAGCTTCCTCCATTTTGTCAATTGTAAATGCTAGTTCATTTAAGGAAACATGATTTTCATCAGCAAAATTACGGATTTCCTTATTAGTTGGTCCCTGTAAATGTTCACTTTCTGCACATTCAATTAAAGTTTTTCTAACAAAATCGTAGTCTAGTTCCATTATTATCACCTCGAATATATATGAATTAATCAAATTATAACAATAGAAAGGAGCTGATTACATGCCAGAACAACAATTCGCAAAGGTAGCATATGACATTGAACGTTCAATTAAGATCGCATTGCTTAATCGAGATATGACTCAAAAAGAGTTAGCCGAATTGATTCATGCTAATCCACAGCAACTAAATAGAGCCATTAAAGGCGACATGACACCTAAATCACATAAACTACGTGAACAAGTAGCACGAGTTTTAAATCTATAAGAAAGAAGGTAAGAAGTAATGAACAATTTACAAGAATTTAATTTTAAAGGAAACAATGTACGAACAGTACAAATTGACAGCAAACCTTATTTTGTGGGTAAAGACGTGGCTGACATTCTTGGCTATAAAAATGGAAGCCGAGATATAAATAAACATGTAGATGATGACGATAAGCTGAAGTACCAAATCAGTACCGCAGGTCAATTACGTGAACAAACAATTATTAATGAATCAGGACTTTACAGTTTAATTCTTTCTAGTAAATTACCAGCCGCAAAAGAATTCAAACGTTGGGTAACATCAGAAGTTCTACCAACAATACGAAAACATGGTGCTTACTTAACTGATTCAGCAATTGAGCAAACGTTAACTGATCCAGATTATCTAATTAAGCTAGCTACACAGCTTAAAACGGAACGTGAGGGTAGGTTGATTGCTGAACAACAAGTGGCAGAGGACAGACCAAAAGTTACTTATTATGACAAAGTTCTTTCCAATCCGTCTTTAGTAACGATCACAATTATCGCTAAAGATTACGGGATGAGTGGTAGAGAAATGAACGCTAAACTTCATGAACTTGGAATTCAATATAAACAAGGTAAAACATGGTTGCTTTATTCTAAATATCAACATAATGGTTGGACTCATTCAGATACAACGATGGTTAGACGAAAAGATGGAACTGAAAAGGCTGTTTTAAACACTAAGTGGACTCAAAAAGGTCGTTTAGGATTATATGAAATCCTTAAGCAGCACAGTATTTATCCGATGATTGAGAAATTACTGGAGGATTAATCAATGTTAAACGATGAACAGTTCAATGAATTAAAAACTGTATTACTAGCAGCTACTAATAAACGTTGGTTAAGAACCAAAGACCTACCAGGCTATTTAAATATGGCTGATAGCACAATTAGAGAGAACCTACCAGATTTACCGTTTCACATAGTTGGTGGAACGAAATTATATGATCCACAGGAAATAGACGATTTTATTAGAAACAAATAAAAACAAGCGTGGGAGCAAAGTTTTATGAGAAGTATTCCAGTACCAACGATTATATGGTTACCAATCTTAGTCTGGTTCGTGACTTACCAGCTTACTAAGACTGGTGGATTAAAAAACTGGTTAAAGAAGTATACAGATTTCTATATGTAAAGGAGAGATGTTATGAGTGCATTAAAAAAAGCCATCTCATGTGGTGATGAGATAACTTTAAAAAACGTAAGGTTCAAAGGTTCAATTATTTCTGGTCAAACATCGATTCCTTTAAACCATAATGTTCTGCAACTTGTTTACAAGAATCTAAGTAAAATTCTTCATGCAATGAAGCTTTGAAATTATCTAAAAGTAAAGAAGTTAGGGCATCGGAATTAACTTTTAAAAACTTATCAATTAGTTCTGTTGCAGTCGGATTAACTAATTGATGATCTGTTTCATTGAACTTAAATTCTCTTAATGTTTTAGACATTGCAGTGTCTAATGCTTTCTGAGCGTTCACATTGTTATTAATAGGAATATTTTCCATTATTATCACTTCCTTTCTCAAGGAAGATTATATCAAAGAAGGAGAAATTTAAATGGACAACTTAGAAATTAAAACTGACACCGATTATGATCCAAACGGTGATTGTGAGCCTTATGACACAATGATTGACGATAAATTAACAGGAGATGAGCCACGTGAATTCTAAAGAGTTTAGTGAATTACTATCCGAACACAAAAAGATGAATAGAACGATTAAATACACTGAAACCTTAATCGATGAACAAAGACAGCTCCAGGCTAATGCTGAGAGTCGAGACGATGAGAAGGCATACAGCAATTGTATTTTAAGACTGCAAGTCACGAACAGCCGTTATAAATCTGAGAATGATGACATTGAAAGTAAGCTAATTAAAGCGTTCCAGGAGGCTAAAAATGGCAATCAATAAAGACGTGGTAGCGATTGAGAATGCTTTAGATGAGTTCGTGCGAATTGGTGAAGAGATTGGACGTAAGTCTGAGCAAATCGAAGCATACGAGGCTAGAAAGTATGTGGAAAGTATGCAAGGGATTGATAATCAATCATTAACCTATCACATTGAGCGTTTAAAGCATTATCGGGATGACTTGATGATTGATAAGGCTAGAGCCGAAACAGATGTTAGAAATGCGTTTGAACACTACTACGCTTGAGAGGAGATGAGGATGTGACAATCAGTGAGCAGCTAAACAGATTGATTGAGCTGGCTATGAAGTATAGGAGTAAACAACTCTGGTTTAGATTCATTTCATCTGAACACAATCGCAACAAATATATTTCAGCAGCTAACGATTTGGAGAAACAAAAAAAGTCCATCCTGACGGCAATCAGAACGGACAATCAATATATTAATTAACAATTTAAGTATACCACGAGAGGGGAATGAGTTTAATGGCAACTTTATATGATCTAACAGGCAAGTATCTACAGTTAGCTGAGCTTGCGGAAGAAACAGACCCACAACTATTCAGCGACACGATGGACAGTATCACAGATGCAATCGAAGACAAAGCAGTCGGATATGCAAAAGTCGATAAAGAGTTAGCAAAAGATGAGAAAGCTCTTAAAGAAGAGGCTAAACGCCTAACTGATAGAGCTGCATCGATTGCTAGAAACAGAAAGAATTTAAAAGGCAATCTGCAAGAAGCAATGGAATCAACCGGACAATCAAAAATTAAAACTCCTGAGTTTACTATTTACATCCAAAATAATACACCAGCATTAAGAATTTTCGACGAGAGTGAGATTCCGGCGTATTTGGGAAAGACTACTACAGTGCCCGATAAGTCGAGAATCAAAAAAATGCTAAAGGAAGGAAAAGATGTTCCAGGTGCGGAGTTAATTCAAGGTTCATCTTTACGGTATAGATAGATGGCATTACATTCAATGAAAGATGTTTCTAAAACGGATAAATTTCGAGTCGCAATTTACGGCAAGCCTGGAACGGGTAAGACATCGACAGCTAAATATTTAACAGGTAAATCGATCATTGTCCCGTTTGATAATTCTGAAAAAGTCCTGGGTGGTTTAGATAATATCGAAGCAGAAACGTTTGATAAATCGATTCCTACTAAGGAACTAGCGAGACTAGCAACAGAACTACCTAAGGAATTAACGGGATTCAATAACTTGATTTTAGATAATGTATCAGCCTTGGAAAAAGCTTGGTTCATTGAACAAGGTCGAAACTCAAAAAGCGGTATTAGAAACGAGTTACAAGATTATTCGGGATGGACAAATTTCTTCATTCGTGTGATTGATTCATTTTATAAGCTACCTATTAATATCCTAGTAACCGCTTGGGAAACTCAAAATGATTTCACTTCCATGACTGGGCAAACATTCGACCAATATAGTCCACAGCTAAGAGATTCAGTTAGAGATACATTCATGGGATTAACTGATGTAGTTGGTCGTGTGATGGTCAATCCTGATACAGGAAAGCGTGGTGTGATTCTTGAAGGAAATGACGGTATATATGCTAAAAACAGATTAGATTCACGTAAAGCTTGTGCCGTTGAGGATTTATTTAATTGGGAAACTAAACCAGCTGATAAGAAATGACATTTGTTCTTAGAGATTATCAGAATAAACTGATTAGTGATCTTAAACATTCGATGGTGTCTGGAAATCACAACGTTGTCGTTCAATCACCAGCTGGCTCAGGTAAGACAGTAACAATGGCTGCTATTGCTAAGAGTGCTACTGACAAGCACAACAACGTATTATTCATTGTTCATAGGCGAGAAATTGTTGAACAAGTTAAACAGACTTTTAAAGCATACGGAGTTGATATGACTCTTTGCTATGTGGGTATGGTCCAAACGGTAACGAGAAGACTGGAAAAATTAGACAAACCGCAGTTAATTCTTGTTGATGAATGTCACCATGCACTAGCTAAATCATACACTCGAATATTTGATTATTTTAAGCAAGCTAACGTTGTGGGATTCACAGCTACACCTATTAGATTATCCGGACAAGGATTATCAAAAGTGTTTGATGATCTAATACTAGGTCCACAGATTGATTGGTTAATTGATAATAATTTCTTGGCACCTTATGAATATTACTCGGTCAAGCTGATTGATGATAAGAAATTGAAGAAAAATTCAACTGGCGATTTTAGTTCCAAATCTATGGATAGTGCATCCAAGAACATCATCTATGGGGATGTCATTAAAACATATAAGCGAGTCGCTAGTAATACTAAAACTATCATCTATACACACAACGTTGAATCAAGTATCAAGGTCGCAAAGGAATTTAATGATGCTGGTTTTAAAGCATTACAAGTTGATGGTAAGACACCAAAAGATAAACGCAAGCAAGTCATGGATGATTTTAGAAATGGCAAAGTAACAATCCTGGTCAATGCTGAGCTGTACGGTGAAGGTGTGGACGTTCCAGATTGTCAAACAGTAATAATGCTACGTCCTACCGAGTCACTATCGTTATTCATTCAGCAATCAATGCGTTGTATGAGATATCGGCCAAATAAGACAGCAACAATTATTGATCACGTCGCTAATTACACAAGATTTGGATTACCTGATTCAGAGCATAAATGGAATTTGGAAGGCGGCAAGAAATCAAAAAAGAAAGCTAACACAGATTCCATTTCTATACGGCAATGTTCTAAATGCTTTGGGGTTTTTAGAGCCAATTTAAAGATTTGCCCATACTGTGGTGCAAAGTATGAAGTTAAAGAGCAAGAAGTGGAAGTAAAAAAAGATGTTGAACTACAAGAAATAAAGAAAGTAATGAAATATAACACCGATTACATCTTAACTAAAAAAGTGTCAGAGCTTAACACGATGGCCGAGCTTAAGGCCTATCAAAAAGCTAAGAATTATAAGAATGGCTGGACTTATTACCAAGCCAAATTGAAAGGAATTATATAAACATGAAATTTACAGCAGACTATTCAAAAATGACAGAATCAAACGGAAATAATGATCCTATTCCAAAGGGAACTTATGAAGCAAAAATATTGGATGTTATTGATGGGCAACCAACTCCTAACGGTAAAGAAAAGATTCAAGTACACTTGGAAATTCGTGATGACTTAGATACCGCATTACCTAAAACGAATGGCAAGCAACATAGACGTCAAATTTGGGGAGATATTTGGTTTAAAGACAAGAAAGATAAATATGGATACATGTTGCAACCTGAAGACTGTTTAAATTTATTAAAAGCAGCTGGTTATCCTGATGGAACACCATTTGAAAATACCGCCCAAAGCCTAGACACGCTAGTAGGTGGCAAAGCAGTAAAGATTAATATTGGAATCAATGAATATAATGGCAAAAAACAAAATCAGATTGCATTTTGGGATTACTACAAAACTGACTATCCTATGGATCCTAACCAATCTAAGCCAGTTGACGTTAAAGAATCAGACCTTCCATTTTAATTGTTTGTGAGGTGATTTGAGATGACTAATTTAGTCAATTATGCCTTAGCTTATGCAAAAAAAGGTATGAGCGTTTTGCCAATGCACAACAAACAACCGCTTATAAAATTTGCTGACAAACCTCCATTGACTCAAGAAGAAATCAAACGTATATGGAGTAGATATCCCGATGCGCAGTTGGCTTTAAGAACAATTAATTTCTTCGTTATTGATATTGATGAGCATGAAGGAGGGGCAGATGGATTCAAATCTATTAATGAATTTAGTCATAAAAATTTGCTAATCCTGACACTCTCTCAAAAAACAGCAGGAGGCGGACGACAACTATTTTATTTAAAACGTGATGATATCGGTGTTAGGCAAAATATTGGCTGGTTACCAGGCGTTGATGTAAAAGCCCACCCTAACAATTATGTAGTAGTAGCACCATCAGAACGAAATTCAAAGTTCTATGAGTGGGAGAATCATAATCCTATCGTTACAGCTAGTAGAGAGTTAATTCAACTTATTAACCAAAGGGATGGCAGTTCTGAATACGATCCCTCAAAAATAAATTTGAATGGCAAGAAGACATTAACTACTGATTTGTTTGAAACTATCGTAAATGGTTTTGGATCAAAGGGTAGCAGAAATAACGATTTAACTAGTTTTGTGGGTGGTTTGCTGTTCAGAAACGTTGATGCTAGTGTTACTTATCAATTGGCAATGCAAGCTAATGAGAATACAGATGAGCCTTTACCAGATAAAGAATTTAATAGAACGTTTGAGTCGATTTTAAATAAGGAACTCAGAAGAAGGGGGGCAAATGTTTGAGTGTTGAAGAAAAGGTTAAGAAACTCCAAAAGGTTCAAGAAGAAGAAGAAAAGGTAACATCATTCCCTTATCCATTCCTGCTTAATCAGTACAGTAAGCCTAAAGCAAACAGCTTGAAAAATGTCGGTTTAATTCTTGAACGTGATCCAATGCTTAAAGGCACATTTGCCTTCAATGAATTTACTCATGAAATCGAAATTCAAAAAGACGTTAAACAATTAAATATTGAAAAGGGTCAGATGAAGGACGATTATACACCAGCTTTAATGTGGTACATGGAAAGTAAATTTGAGGTTCTATTTCCTAAGAATTTAACTGAAATGGCAGTTATTAATGAAGCTAGAAGTCATAGCTACAATCCGGTTAAAGATTACTTAGAGGATTGCTACTCAAACTGGGATAAGAAACCACGTATTGCAGATTTTTTACCAACGTTTTTAGGAGTTGAAAAGTCGGACGTTACCACCCTCCAAACTAAGTTATTTTTAGTTGGAGCCGTGACAAAGGTTTTTAATCCTAAAGCTAAATTTGATTATGTTTTAGATTTAGCTGGTGGGCAAGGTGCTGGTAAAACAACCTTACTTAAAAAGTTAGCTAACGGCTGGTATACAGATCAGTTTTCAGATTTTAAAGATAAAGATTCTTACGTAAATATGCTGAGAGCGTGGATTGTTAATGATGATGAAATGACTGCTACAGCAAGGAGTAGTTTTGAGGATTTAAAGAAGTTCGCCAGTGCGGAGAAGCTTGAGTTTCGTAAAGCATACGGTCGACATACTACTAATGAATATAAGAACTTTGTTTTAGCTCGGACTACTAACCAAGTTCAATACCTAAAGGATAAAACAGGTTCACGTAGGTTTTTGCCAAACCTGGTTGATAAGTCAAAGCAAACATTTCATCCAGTAGAATATTTAGATCAGAACGAGGTTGATCAAGTTTGGGGTGAAGCAATGGACTTATTCCGTGATGGATTCAGTTTTAATTTATCAGCAGCAGAAGAAAAAATGCTTGATGAGCATCGAGAACAGTTTGTTTATATCGAACCGTTTGAAGAACAAATTGATAAGTTCTTGGAAAGTTCAGATGTGGAATTCATTACCAGCTTTGATATTGCGGACCAAGCTTTGGATATAAGTAATTTAGCAACTAATCCCAAGATGGCAAAAAAAATCAAATATGTCATGGATAACAAAGAAGGTTGGGAGTACAAAAGAAAGACAATTAAGGGAATAAAGCGACGTGGATACGTAAAAGTGGACCACTAGGACCACTAAAGGACCACGTACGTGGTCCACTTGAAAGCCTATCATACCAGTGATTTGACCCCTAAAGGACCACTAGACCACGTTTTTCTACTAAAACTTTTATAGTGTGTTAATTATTTAAGGGTGGCGGAGGGACACATGCCAAAAGTTTGAAACCTAGTGGTCCAGTGGTCCATGAGGGTTAAATCTTAGAGCGACATAGGATTACCCTGGACCAGCTTAGTGGTCCTTAGTGGTCCACTTGAGGAGTGATTTTATCGAAAAACAATCAGAACATGATATCCAATCACGAATAATGATTGAGGTAAGTAAGCATAATTGCACCATTTTCCGAACGAATGTGGGAATGGTAAGAATGTCAGATGGAAGATGGTTTGACACAGGGTTGCCCAAAGGTCATCCGGATTTGTATGGATTTAAACATAGTAACGGAAAAGTATTTTATATAGAAGTTAAAAATAAAACTGGACGTGCTCGTGAAGATCAAATTCAATTTCATTACATGCTATCGAACCACAATATTATCCACGGCATAGCACGAAGTCCAGAGGACGCTTTAAAAATAATTGATGAGGAGTTGGTGGGATATGGATTTGAACAGTAATAAGCAAGGACAATACAAGGAATTAGTTGAAGAACTAAGCTACGTTAAGGATTTAATCAATTCGGGGGAAGTATGGATATCAAGAGATGAGAATGCGGACTTACTAGTAGCAGCAGCTATATTAGTTGCGAGTGAACACGCAGAAAATAAACCCAGTAATTATTAAATAAGGAAGTTAAATCATGCGAAATCTAATAAATTGGACTGAGGAACAACAAACGGCAATTAAACAATTAGTTAAAATTAAAACTTATTATCATAGGGATCCGATTCAGCTATTCAACGACATAGCAAGCGCTAAGCATGTTATTTCAATTTCATCATTGCCTATTGATAATCAATACAATTATTCATTTAAGCTGTATCGAGATAAATATGGCATTGAATACACCGAGACTAAAAGGAAGAAAAAAAGTAACGAAGCAAAGCAGGCAACAGTTAAGCAATTTAACGATTCAATCGATATTTTGCACGATAAATATGTTAAATCGAAAGACAACAACTTCGATGAAACCACAAGAAAATTAACTAAAGATATTATGGCATTCCTGGAAGGCGAATCAGAATTCGTATAGGAATAGCTTTAAAAACATACCGCATCACAAATATACGTCATGACATATAGAGGAGAAAAACTATGGATTATAAAACATCGAAAAATGAAGAAACACTATGGGAATTTACTAAGAGAGAATTAGAAGCAGAAGGCTTTAATCCAGTAATGTGGAGAATAAAAGAAGTTCCACTAGATGAAATTTTTACGATTTGTAACATTTATGATAATACCGAATTTGCAGTTTATTACGAAAACAGTAAATATCACTTTGGATATTATGCGGAATCAAGAAACGGTGCTTATGAATTGTTAGAAGCAGAAAAAATTACAACAGCAATCGAGTCAAGTGAGGAGTAATTATGAATATTTACATTGATCTAGATAAAGTTAGCAATACTATCCTAGACATTTTAGTTGCAAAGATGAGATTTATTGACCCGGATATAAAACTGTCTGATAAGAACCGCAAAGAAATTATTTTACTAATTAAAGAATATTACAACGTTGATCCAGAAGATTTAGCAGACACGCTCGAAAACTTGTTGGTTCACAATTTTAACAAAAAAGTAGACCCAGAAATTGCAGGATTCGTAAAACTATTCAGAGGAGAAAATTAATATGAAACGTAAATTAGATAGTAAATATAAAGAGTTGGTCGATTATGTAACAAATCGTCAAGGAGGATTGTACTTAAGCACTATAATCGGAGATTTTATAAACGGTGATACTCTACCTAATCAAATACTACATGATTTAATTACAGACAATTCTTCATATATAGATGAATTAGATGAGGTAGTTCAAATCATCGTAGATATCTACAACGACAATTATGAACTTAATGAACCACTATATAGCTTTCGACTAAAAGGCGCTAAAGATTCTAATTCTCATAGTTTGTATTTAGGTGTTGGCTTAAAAAGAAGTAAATACAGTAGCTGTTGGACAAAATATTCATACATCAGCCCAGGTGTAATGTCTATGACGGAAAAATACTTCTTAGAAAATCTACCCGAAGAAATGAGTCCCGACCAATTCGAAAAGGAAAGGGTTGATAGTGATGACTAATCCCGAATTAATCAAGCTAGTTCAGTCAATCGAACGAGACTATGGAACGGTCAACTGTAAGGAAGCTGCTAACGATTCCAGACTTAAATACATGCATAGTATGTACCCGTCCGAATCCAAACAACCAGAAGTTGCCAGGAATAAAACAAAAATGAAACAGGCTCAACACTTGCTTGATACGCTGAACGAACCTAAATACAAAATTGCAAAAATGGTACATGTGAATTCAAATACTTTCTCACAGTTGTGCTCGAGTGGATTACTAGACGATGAACTGTGGTTAGCACACAGACAGCATAGGTTCCAATATCGCTATTATCGTGGAGATAAATTGATTGCTAAAGGCACTATTAAGCAGATTGCTAATAAAACCGGCAAAACTGAAAGACAAATTAGATATTGTCAACTATCGACTTATAGAAAGTATGCACACGCTGAAAAATATCAATTGATCAGAGTGAGGAGTTAATTATGGATGATATCAGAGATGTGATGGTGAAGATTGATATTAATTCTTCAATTTTAGAACGAAAAATAAAACGACTAGCAAAGGAATTGGATGATATGGCAGACGATAGACGAATTATTAAAGGTTGGACTGATGAAGAACGTAGGGAATTAGAAGAATGTAAAAGTGGTTTAGGAAACTCTTTTGACGTAGTTAACGGAATCATAAACACTAGCTTAAATTGTAGACAGCTTAGTAGAAAATATTGGAATAACAATTCTGATAAAGAAGACAATCAAATGTTTAAAGACATTGCTGACTATTTCAATGACGATGCTAAATTTCCAGAAGAAAAATGGTATGTACATTTGATTAATGGAAACGATGAAAGCTATTTGAATCGTGGTGTTGAAAGTAAAAATATATATCCTGGCAGCAAAAAGCAAACGAATAATTTTCAAACTCAATTCACTAAACAGGAAGTAGAAAATATCAATCCTGACTATCTACTATTTCTTGAAAAAGTTCCTGTTGAAGAATTGGAGGACTAGAACATGGGATTAACAATAGCAGCCGTTAAATATGGTAAAGAATTTGATCACTTTAAAATTGGATATTTAGATTTTAAAGATATGCGTGAAGAGATTGCCCCATTAGTGGGCTACGAGTATAGAGAGGGTGACAATCCATTTTCTATACAACTATATTGCACAAAAGAAAAAGACTTTTTAACGAGATTCTTTTCACACTCAGATTGTGATGGAAAAATTATGCAAGCTGATTTAAAGAAACTATATGAAGAGTTCAAACAAATTGAACTTAAACAAGGTAGCTTCAAAGAGTTTTTAGAATTTTTGAAATTATCTGTTAATCAAAAATGGCACTGGGAATTTTACTAGGAGGACTAACTATGAAATTACATTTAGCAGCTTTCAATGACGGTCGTGGATGGCAACCGATTAGAAAGAAAGGTAAGAAAAACCATACAAATTTATGTGTCTATGATAACTATGACAGTGCCGTTAGAGCTATAAGAAAACTTAAATACAGATATCCAGAAGAAACAGAATTTAATGTATTCACGTTTGGAGTTGAGAAATTTGGATAAGCAAAGAATTATGGAACTGGCTCAAGAACTAGCAAGTGTTCCAGACAATGACACAGGTTACGCTAAGCACTACATACTCGAGGATATTGAGAATGAATTGGATGCAAAACCAATAATGCCACAAGTGTTCGATGATTTTGCTAAGAACTTCAATTATGATTCAAAATCTAAATTAGTAGCCGGAAAAATTGATAAGGATGGTGATAGTGAATGAGTTTAATATCATCAATTTTGATTGGAGCACTTGGAGGAATTGCAACGGTTCTTTTATTAAATGCTTTTGATAATAAAAAGCATAATGTAAAAACCTCCGAAAAAAATCTCGGTAGAATTCCTAGCCGAGACGAGGCAAAGCTATCGTCGGTAGCTGTAATTAAACCAGCATTATTCATTCAAACCACGACAGACAAAGCTATATTTAGTAAAGAAGATTCGCCGTCGATTACTATCTATAAGCAGTCTGGAATTGTTGAAGTCAATACTAATAAAGAAAGTATTATTTTTAGCATGATTAATATTGAAAGAATCGACTATGATCCAGATAAATGTAATGTCTATTTTGAGGGAGAGTGAGCATTATTAAATTAAGACCAGATATACGAAGCAGATGTGAAAGTATTCTTAGAGATTATCCTAGCGTTGATGGCTATATTTTAGATAGAAAACGTGAGCTTGCTTGCCAACCTCATGAGGACGATGAAAACGTTGGAGGTGGGAAGAGTTCTAAGATATCACGCCCACAAGAAACGTACGTTATTACGCTAGACCAGGATATGCGTTTAAGAATGCTAGAGAATCAGAAGAAAGTAGTGACTGACTGCTACTTAGAAACTGACGAGGACACGAGGACTATTATTAGAGAATTGTATTTCAAGAAACATCCGACGTATACGATCAGTGGATTGTCGATTAATCAAAAAGTTAACGTGTCGATAGCAACCGCTAAACGTTTGAGAACTAGATTTTTAATTGAACTATCTGAAAAGCTAGGTATGTTTGAACCTTAATGCTTTAAATTGAGCCAAACGTGAGCTTTTCGACGGTACTTTAAGAGTTAAATTAGTAGTATAGAAAGTTAGCAGGAAGTTAGCTTTCTTACCTCATAAATTAACGACGACATAAACATACCCGGAAAATATGTTTATGGTGCAGGCAATCTGGCCAAGCTATTCAATAGTTTTCGAGTTCAAATCTCGATGCCTGTATACGAGAGTTAGACCACTCTCGTGAGATACACAATCCTCTGAAACAAAAAAGGTTGGATGGTGACTAGAGCGGTAATTAGTAGTAGAAATTAGTGTAGCGATTCTACGTCGGTGGTTCGATTCCACCTCATCCAAGTGGCTAGCGGAAAACAGCCTAAACTAAAGGGTGTCTATACCCTTTTAAAAAACAACAACAAGCGTATGAATGAGGTAGCGATGCTAATTCATATACTGGTAGCTAGTGGCGCAACGGGTAACGCTAAATATTAATGATGCTGCATGGTTCGACTCCATGCCTAGCTATTGTGGAAGTATTTCCACAGTGTATGAAATAAAAGTTTAATACTAATCGAAGTGAGGTTGTCTCCCTCACTCTGGTAGCGTGAATGGTTGGGAAGCTAAGAGATCATATCTCTTGCGTTCAGGTTCGAACCCTGGACACGCTATATTAAAAAAAATGAACGCGTACTTAGTACGCCACTAGCTGATAGATATTTAATCTATCAGCTTTTTATTTTGGGGGAGAGAGTATGAAAGTAATTATCGAACCTGGTAAAGTACCCGAAATATATGACGATGACGGTCAACGGATTGACGGGATAGTTAGCTTTAATTATGGCTATGTTACAAGAGATTCAAAAGACATAGGCAAGAACGAGATGAATGTGAATTACTATTCATTACAAAGAAATGTGGTAATGCACAAAGGATGGAAGTTATATGAATAATAACAGCTCACGCTTTCTTCAACTACTCACTCTCATCCTCGTGGTGGCTAGCAGTATTAGTAATCATCAGCTTATAGATTCATCGGTTGGTAGGTTGGTATCTCATTAGTTCCCTTAGCTAAGAAAGTTGGTTCGATTCCAGCAACCGAAATAGATTGGAGGTGTGTCATATGAATAGATTCCAAAAGAAACATATCAAGGAATACCTTGATGATAATAAGATGAGCCTGGACGAAATACAACAAGCGTTCTTAGATTCGTTCACGATGAACCAGGTATCTAATGAGGAGGCTGCTGCACTGTTCGTATCACTGATTCGCAACATGATGGTGATGCCACACAATGCACAACAGTTAAAGGACTTGGGTATCGATCCTACTAAGCTAAGCATTGATACAGCTACAGAGCTAATCAATGTGTGGGCAAAGCAGTATGTTAAGGACATGCCTAAGGATAGTGATGAGTAGCTATGAACTTAATGACTGATAGTATGTTGCATAAGCTAAGAGACTGGATAGCTAATGATGATGTGATTAAGTTCTATCACACAAACGAATGGCGCAAGGTTAGAGCCAAGCGACTCAAGCTAGACCACTATGAGTGCCAGGTATGCAAGGCACAAGGCAAGCATACTCATGCCACTACTGTGCACCACATCAAACACGTTAGAGACTATCCAATGCAAGCATTAAATTTAAATAATACTGAGACTATATGCAAGGTACACCATAATCAAGAACATCCAGAAAAACTGGAACAGTTTCATAAAGATAAATTTGAAAATGAAGAACGCTGGTGAGCAATCCCCCCGGTCAAACCAAATGGGCAATCCCTTAGGGAACCGAACAACGGGGAAGGATAAAGACTCAACAAAAATATCAATTCTTACATGAGAGGGGGTTTTATTAAAATATGGCAAGAAAGAAGACGATAACAGCCAAAAGCCTAAAGGAATCGCTATTAAAGCAACTTAAAACTATGGGTGCCGATACACCGCAATTTGAAGATTTAGTTAACGATTATGTGAGTTTTTATGAGATCAAGAACAAGCTAATTCTCGATATTGCGGCTCGTGGCGTAAGTATTGAGTGGCGAAACGGCGAGAAGTCTCATGGCTACAAGAAGAATGATTCTATTGCTGAATTAGTTAAAGTTAACGCTCAAATGCTTAAGATTCTGCAACAGTTGCATATTGAAACGATTGAAGGCGAAGTTGAAGACGATGACGATTTCTAAAGTTAAATATCATCCAGCAATTGACGAGTATATGAATGGTGTTTTATCTGGAAAAATCATCGCTTGTAAAGAACAAGTTCAATTGATGCACTTTCTAATCGATAAGTTAAATGATCCACACGCAGTCTTAAGAACTGACTTAATAGACGAGGCTTTGGAGAATATTCAAAAGCATTTCGTGTGGAAGTTGTTACCTTGGGAGAAATTCATCCTGGCATTTATCCACGGTGCTTTCTACGACGATGGCAGTTTGATGTTTGACGAGTTCTTAGTGCTTCTTGGTCGTGGAGGTGGTAAGACTGGTTTCATGTCTGTAGAAGAGTGGCTACTAGCTAGTAAGCAAGGTATCAGAGATTATGATATTGATATCGTGGCTACATCAGAGGAACAAGCTACTACTTCATTCAATGAGATTCACGATTTACTTGATAGTAAAGAGAAATATTATAAGAAATACTTTCAATGGACTAAGAAATTGATTCGATACAAGAAAACTAATTCTAAAATTAGATACCGTACAAGTAATGCTAATACCAAAGATGGTGGCAGACCTGGTGCGGTATTTTTCGATGAAATTCACGCCTACAAGAACGAAGAAACTATTAACGTATTCACATCTGGATTAGGTAAGAAACCACTCCCACGGCGTTTCTACATGACCACAGACGGATATAATCGTGAGGGCTTCTTGGATAATCTAAAAGAGGAAAGCAAGATGGTACTTGCTGGTGAAAGACCTAAACGTCGAATGTTTCCGTTTATTTGTAAGCTAGATAGTCCCGATGAATGGGAAGACGAGCAAATGTGGGAGAAGGCTAATCCATCGTTGATTTACTTTCCAAATCTAAAACATGAAATGGAATCAGAATTCGAGAAAGCTCATGATCGTGACCAGGCTCGTATCGAGTTTATGACTAAACGGATGAATATCCCAGCAACTAAAGCACAATCCCCAGTTGCTAAGTGGGAAGATATCAAGGCTACTAATCAACCCACTCCCTCACTGCTTGGTAGAAGTTGCGTAGTCGGAATTGATTTCTCGGACACAATGGACTTTTGTGGAATTGGATTATTGTTCAAAATCGATGATAAATATTATTGGAAACATCATTCACTCATCAATTACAAAGCGTTGCAACATAGAAAGTACAAAGTTCCTTTAGATGTCGCGAAAGAACGCGGATTAATTAAAATTATCGACGATGAAACCAACCAACCTAAATATGTTGTTGACTGGATTTTAGAGCAAGCCAAAAAGTACGACATTAAAGGTGTTGCAGCCGATACTTTTAGACGTAATTACCTGGAACAGGAATTCAAAAATAACGGTTTTGATGACTTGCTACAAGCTAGAACGGGTATCAAGACACATACAGAACTAGAGAATACCATCGATGATTTATTCGCCTATCACAAGCTCGTATATACAGACGATGATTTCATGATGCGTTGGTACACAAATAACGTTTATAAAGATCGTGATGAGCGTGGGAATATTGAATACAAAAAAATTGAGCCTAAGTTGCGAAAGACTGATGGCTTTTTTGCTTTCCTGAATGCTTTCCAATTTAGAGAATTGCTAGATATTCCAGTTGCGACATATCACAGAACTTTGAGAACACACACTTATTAGAAAGGAGGTGAGCGGTTGGGATTTCTTGATATTTTTAAAAGTAACGAACCGGTAAGAGTCACAGAATCAGAACAAGCTAAAGAATTAAGAAAAAAGCAGTATCAGTTGTTTGAGAATTACATCCAGTCCTCAACTACTAATACTGCTTTTAAACTATATGCGATTCAGTTATGTATCAATCGAATTTCTAATGCCTTAACTAAATGCGATTTTCAAACATTAAAAAAGGGCGAGAGATTTCAGGGTGACACTTGGTACCAATTAAACGTTGAACCTAATCAAAATCAGAACGCTGCTGATTTCTGGAACAAGGTTATCTATCAAATGGTCATGAATGAAGACGGAGCTTTAATAATTCAATCAAGAGTTACAGGCGAGTTACTAGTTGCTGATGATTTTATTATTCACGAATTTGCTTTTAAGCCGAACGTGTATTCAAACATTATGATTAGTAATTACTCAATGAATACCAGTTTTATTGAAAGCGAAGTGCTTCATTTAAAACTCAATAATTCAAAGGTTAAGTCTTTATTTGATGGAATATTCGAACAGTATGGATCGCTGTTGAACGGTGCAATTAAAAACTACAACCGTAGCAATGCTATTAAATACGCACTGAATATCGATTCAACATTCGACCAATTAAAGTCACGTCCAGTTGTTGACGAAAATGGTAATCAAGTGACTGATGAGAGCGGTATCCCATTAACTGAATACGATACAGTCATTGATGACTTATTCGGAGAAAGATTGAAGGGCGTGTTTAGTGATAAAGATTCAGTCACTCCACTCGAATCTGGATTAACTTTGAATGATTTGAACGCTACCGGTAATAGTAAGTCATCCGGGAGTGCTGCTAATAAGACTACTAGAGATATTTCAGCAATGGTCAGCGATATCGTGGATATGTCAGCAGATGCTTTCATGATTCCACGTGGATTATTAAAAGGCGATACAGCCGATATTGACGGTATGACCGATAACTTTATTTCATTTTGTATCAATCCAATTGCTGAACAAATTGAAGACGAAATTAATCGCAAAATGTTTGGTAAGAACAATGTTATTAAACATACATATTGCAAGATCAGAACCGATAAGATTCGAAACTACGATCTAACTAAGATTGCTAATTCAGCTGAGTTAATCAGTCGTATTGGTGTCTGGTCAATCAATGATATTTTGGACTTTATGGATTATGAACCAATCGATGAGGACTGGGCAGACAAACACGTGATCAGTAAGAATTATAGTCTGGTAGAAGACCAGGACGATGATAATTTGAAGGGTGGTGAGAATGACAATGGAGATGGAGAAAATGAAGAAAATTAAAACAGTATTTAATGTAGTTGATGCTACCGATGATAAGCCAGCCAGAATGAATTTATATGGATTTATTGGTTCATCTGCTTCGTTTTGGGATAATGATGCTCAAGACATTACTACTAAAGGTGTTACCAAATCGCTAGACGAAATTGAAGGCGACACGTTAGATGTCCACATCAATTCAACTGGTGGAGATGCCTTTGAAGGTATTGGGATTTACAACGCTTTAAAACAATCGGATAAAACAATCAATGTTTATATTGATGCGTTAGCTGCAAGTGCCGCATCTGTCATTGCTATGGCAGGCGACACTATTTTTATGCCAAAAAATGCACAAATGATGGTTCATCATGCTGCAACATTTGAGTACGGAAACGTTCAAGACTTTGAACAAGTCATCAAAATGCTTAATAAGATGGATAATTCTTTGATTGCATCTTATGAAAGCCGATTTAAAGGAACTAGCCAAGAGCTTACTGACTTGCTAGACGCTGAAACATTCTTAAATGCTGACGAGGCAGTAGCATTCGGGTTTGCGGACAAGATTCTTGATTACTCTGACGATAAAGACGAGGACAAGGAACAAGATAATATCAAATCCTCATTATTCGCTAAATACGGAGATAACAAGATTGTTGCTAATGCTAACAACCCCGAACCGGTTAAAGAACCAATCAATAAATCAACAAACTTAGCTGATAGATTAGCTAATTTAATTGCGAAAGAAGGAAATTAATAAATGAAAAATTTAGATTTAGATAATGAAAAACTAAAAGACTCACGAGTGGCTATGTTTAATGCCTTGCGTGATGGAGACGAAAAGGCTCAAGAAGAGGCATTTGGTAACTTTGCTCAATCACTCCAAGACACAATCAGTGCTGACGCATTCAAGCAAGTTAAAGAAATGAATACTGAAATGAATGATGAAAAGGTACTTGAAGCTCGTGGAATTCGTAGACCGATGACGTCATCCGAAAGAAAGTTCTTTGCTGACGCAGCTAAGAAACAATCATTCGAAAACTTAGATGAAGTCCTACCCGAAACAGTCATTGAAGATGTTCTATCACGTATTACAGAAGAACACCCACTGCTTGCCGCTATTGATACTCAACCGGTTACAGCTTTGATGAAACTTATCTACGCTGATCCAACTAAGAAGACTGCCTTCTGGGGTAAGGTTCCAGACGATATCAAACAAATCGTCGAAGATGGTTTCAAGCCATTGTCATTAGAATCAAGCAAACTATCTGGATTCATGGCAGTTCCAAAAGGTTTCTTTAAATTAGGCCCATCATATTTGGCACAATATGTAATCACATTCTTAGAAGAAACAATGAGCGCAACACTTGAAACTGCTGTTGTTTCTGGTGATGGTAACTTGCAACCAATCGGTATGACTAAGAAACTTTCTGGTTCTACTGATGGTGTATATCCTGACAAACCAGCTATTAAATTGAATGATTTGAAACCATTGTCATTAGCTGGAATCCACGCAGCTTTGACTAAAGCTAAGACTGCTAATGGTCCAATCAGTGCCATCGTTAACCCTATGTCCTACTGGGCTAAGTTGTTCCCACAACTAGCTGTTAACGACGCTGACAACAACTGGCACTTAATTGCATTGCCAACTGGCGATACTATCATCCAATCTTATGCCGTGCCAGAAGACAAAATCGTGTTTGGTTTCACTAAAAACTACATTCTAGGTGTCTCTGGTGCTGTGGAACTTAAGGAATACGATCAAACACTAGCAATCGAAGACATGGACTTATACATTGCTAAATTCTTCGGTATGGGTGTTGCTAAGAATCAAAACGCATTCTTCGTGGCTGACATCTCTGGTATGGAAGGTGCAACTATTCCTGAACTTGAAGGCGCTCCTGACGTTAAGAGAGCCGGCAAGATTGGCGATGTGAGTGAAGAGTCAAAATAGAAACGCCATCCGAAAAAGATGGCGCCTTTGATACAGCTGGGACGGTTAAGCCTACAGCTGAACAGACAGTAGCCGAAATTAAAGCTTGGTTAGACAATCAAAAGATTGACTATACCGGCAAGACTACTAAAGACGACCTACTAGCATTAGTGCCTACAGAATAGAGGTTAATAAATGAAATACGAGGTTAGTGACGAGCTGTTAACGCAAGTTAAAAGTGAGCTTCAAATTTCTTTTAACGAACGTGACAACAGTTTGAAAAAAGCTATTAAACGCGGCATGGCATTCATCACCAGTAGAGCAGGACCAATCAACTTTGCTGGTGAATCAGAAGCATCGATAGTCGCTAATGATTTACTAATGAACTACTGTCGCTATTACTGGGACGGCTACAGGCAGATGTTCCCTGTGGACTATCAAAGTGACATCCTACATTTACAAATCGTTAACGGGGTAGCTAGGAGGTCTATTGATGAAAAGACGACTGACTAACTATACTGACGGAGTTTTAAGATATGGAACTATTAAAACTAAACGTAATGAATTTAAAGAGAAAATTGGGTTTGAATTAAACGAATCAGGCTTTCTCTTTTTTAATTACAAACAAATTCGACAACAGGATGAGGATATCTTTAGCAGTGGTAAAGATCAGTCATCCAATTTAAAAGTTGAAACTTATTACGTCCCAGGTATCGATAAGCAGATTCACAAAGCTGTTATTAACGGCAATTACTACGAGATTGAATATATCGACTTATCGACCGATAGGAAAAATATGTTTTGGTATCTCACTAAAGAAGGTGTATTGAATGAAGTTTAAAGATTCTTTAAAACTCGATAAGTTCATCGAAATCATGGACGGAGAAGATTATCCACTGTTTGATACGTCAATTGAAAAGGATGAAATTACGGCTAACAAATCGTTTTTTATTTATTCAAAAGACGGTGAGATTACACCAGCGCAAGAGAATCATAATCAATTCTTGCAGAAGTTCGTTCTATCTTTTATTACTCGCAACAACTCTCAAATCGATGTTTTAAAGCTTGCAGACAAGCTGACTAAGGCACGTCTCAGATTTACAGGTTCAGAGATTGACGACGGTAAATTCACTGATACAAACGAAGATGCCAAGATGATCACTTTGAACTTCGTTCATGTGATTAAAGCAGGTGACTGGTAATGGCTGAATTCTTTTTAAACTATGACAGTTCAAAAGCCATTCAAAATGAAATGGCTAAGGTTCCTGATCGTGCCGAAGATGCTGTTAATAAAGTTTTACATACATATGGCGCTAAACAAGCAATTCAACAAATCGTTAAGTTTATGCCTATGTCAAATAGAAACAAAAAACACGCTAAAAATTCTAATCCACTTAAATCAGATATGATGAACTTGGGATTTAGAGTTTATGCACGCGGTGGAGCAGCGAAGAACAAGGGTAGTTTCGGTTACCTGGTGTTTCCAAATGATGGTATTGGACCACATAACCTTATTGATCAAAGGTTCTTTGAACAAGGTGGGGAAGCTGCTTCAAATCCAATTTTTAGAAAAGTTATGGAAGCGTTAGAAGACGCAATGAAATTATAAAAGGAGAAATATATATGGCTGAAGAATTTACAACGTTTGACGAATACAAAGTTACAGATGCCGGTATTAAATGGTTTGAAAATGGTGCTTATGTCACTCCCTCAGTGAAGTTAGGGTGTACAGGAAAGCTTGAAATTGAAACTACATTAAAGACAGTAATTAAGAAATGTGAAGGCGATACAGTTCGTTCTGTGGATATTCCTACACAACTTAAATGTAAATTTACTGGTCATTTACCAGTTGAAAACCTTAGAAAAGTTTGGGGACTTAATACAAAGGGCTTGAAGAAAGGCGTATTTGCTTATGGTACTGATTCACGTCAAGGCCGTGGAATTATGTCATTCGATGTATTAGATCTTGATGAGGAAATGACAATGCTTAGAGCATTTCCAAACATGCAATTTTCAGGTGGTATGACTTGGGAACTAGAAAATGGTGGCGAAGAAATTGCCGAAATCGAACAAGAATTCATTGCCATGAAAGATGTCAATAACAAGTTCTTCTATGAAGCACTTAAGAGCGAAGTTGAACCTGATGTTGCTGACAAGTGGCTAACAGATTTCACACCGGAATTAGTACAAGCAACTTCCACAAGTGGAGATACAGTTGAATAGTAGAGGAGTCTTAAAATGATTACACAAATTACTTTGAACGATGGCGAAACTGTCAAAGTTAAGCCAAAAATCTCAGTCCACGCATTGAGAGAATTCCAATCAAAAGGTTTGCTTCCTAAATCATTACTGCAAGCGTTTGTTGGTGCTGATAAGGAACCGGACAAGATGGAACCTTATCTTATCAACGCTGCTTGGCTTGCTTATGTGAATGGCAACCCTGGGACAACAATGACACAAGAACAATTTGAAGATAAGCTAGACCTTAACTTTGAATTGTTTGGCAAGATTCTTGTGGACATGATTGGTGATGTTGCCGAAAGCGATAATAAACTGGCAAGCAGTTTTAAACGTTCAACAAAAAAAGGAAGTCGCAAGGACAAGAGAAAAAGACACCAAAACTAGTAATAGAAAACGTAGAAGACCTATATAGCTTCTACGTTTTTTTTATAGGGTTAGATCCTGTCGTTGCGGAATACTGGAATATCGATAGTTTGACAAAACTAACAATTAATAAGATCGCAATTGAAAATTATTTGAATTCATAAAATAGAAAGGAGGTCATCTAAGGACAAGCAAAGAGATTCAACTTGAATATAAGGTAATAAATCAGCAGTTCAAATCGGCTATTAAAGAAAATAGCAATGCTATGACTTCTTTAAATAAAGAATTTGCATTGCAAAAGGAACAGATGAGAAACACCTCATCTGAATCTGAGAAGTTAAATGCCAGTTTGACCAAGTTAAATAGTCAATACGAACTTGCAAAGAGTAAGACACAGATTACAGCTGAGGCGTTAGAAAACGTTAAGCGTGTAACCGGAGAGAATTCAGAAGAAACTCGTATTTGGACTAACAAACTTTTAACTGCTGAGAAACAAGAAGAATCGCTAAAAAATCGTATTCAATCAACTAATGCCAAGTTGAAAGAAGCTAAAACAGCGGAAAGCGAAGCGGCTCAAGCATCTCAAAAAAGACAAGCTGCTTTAAAGTCCCTGGCATCCGAACAGAAAACGCTTGAATCCTCATCCAGGAATTTAACTAAGGAATACCAGTTAGAAGTTGCTCAGCTTGGCAATAACGCCAAAGCTAGTGATAAAGCAAGGCTGGCTAAGCAATATTATGCCAAACAAGAAAAGGCAACTGCTGAGCAGGTCAAGAACTTAGAGAAACAACTCTCTCTCGCTAAGAAGGAATACGGCGAGAATTCTCAAGAAGTTGAAGAGTTAAACGGGAAGTTGCTTGATGCTAAGAAAGCTAATCAGGAATTTGCTAATTCTTATGCCGACTCTACTAACAAAATGAAGAACTTCGGTAATGCTATGACTAGTGCAGGTAACAAATTGAAGTCTGTCGGTCGTGGTATGACTGTTGGTGTCACTGCTCCAATCGTAGCTGGTGTTGCCGCATCAGTTAAAGCAGCTAGTGACTTCGATAGTGCATTTACTGGTGTTAAGAAAACTGTTGATGAGGTCAAAGATTCAAACGGCAAAGTCAAAGTTTCATATAAGGATTTGGAAAACGGCATTCGGAGCATGGCTAAGACTATCCCGGCCACTACTACCGAGATTTCTCACGTTGCGGAAGCTGCTGGGCAATTAGGAATTAAAACACCTAACGTCTTAAGCTTTACTAGAACCATGATTGACATGGGACAAGCAACTAACATGTCATCAGAAGATGCTGCTACCGCACTAGCTAAGTTGGCTAATATCACCGGTATGCCACAAAAGAACTTCGATCGTTTAGGTTCGGCAATCGTTAACCTTGGTAATAATATGGCGACTACTGAGTCAGACATCGTGGATATGTCACTTCGTTTAGCTGGTACTGGTCATCAAGTTGGTTTGACTGAATCACAAATCACAGGACTAGCCGCTGCTATGTCATCTGTAGGTATTCAAGCAGAGGCTGGTGGTGGTGCCATGTCTCGTGTCATGCAAAAGATTAATACGTCTGTTGCTAGTGGTGGCGATTCACTAGACAAGTTCGCCAAAGTTTCTGGCATGTCCTCATCCGAATTCAAGAAACATTGGAAAGATGACGCATCGGGTGCCATCGTCAAGTTCGTTAAAGGACTTGGAAAAGCAAAAGCAAGTGGCAAAGATGTCACTTCTATGCTTAAGGATATGGGTATCAATTCCACGCAAGAAATTGATACTATGCTACGTCTTTCAGGTGCCGGAGATACATTATCAAAAGCACTTAAGATATCTGGTGATGGCTGGAAAGAGAATTCAGCTTTAACGCAAGAAGCTGAAAAGAGATACTCAACTTTCAACTCAAAATTAAAGATTGTTAAAAATAAGGTTTCTGATTTAGGTATTGAATTCGGTGGTCCTTTGATGGACGCACTAAGTGATGTGCTTGATGCCTTGCAACCGGTATTTAAAGTTCTTGAAAATGCAGCTAAAGCATTTAGTAATGCTAGTCCAGAGACTCAAAAGTTCGTAGTTGCATTACTTGCGATTGCGGCGGCAATTGGACCAGTCATATCAGTGGTTGGTACGTTGCTATCAGTGCTTGGATCAATAGCGACTGTTATTGGAACGGCGGCAGTTGCACCTGTCGCATTAGTAGCCGCTATTGTTGCAGCAGTCACAGTGATAGTCACATTTGTAGTCACGCACTGGCAAGAAATTCAAACAATGACGGCTTCGGTCTGGAATTCGATTGTTACAACATTGTCCAATGTGTGGAACTCAATAGTTCAAGGTGCATCTAGTATATTTTCCAGCTTAGGTGCGTTTTTTAGTTCGATTTGGCAAAGTATTTCTACCACCGTTTCGAGCGTGTGGACGGGAATAGTCACATTCTTAACGACGTTGTGGACGAACGTGGTTACTGTTGCATCAACAATCTGGGGAACTTTATCCAGCGTATTTACTGTGATTTTTATGACTATCCAGTCAGTTATCCAAGGCGTGTGGACGTTTATAAGTTCTTGGCTCCAATGGACATGGCAAGCCATAGTTGCACTAACAGCTCCAATCTGGCAACCTATAGCCGCATTCTTTAGTAATTTATGGCAAACAATCTCCACAGTTGTACAATCGGTATGGCAATCTATAAGCTCATTCTTGTCGAGTTTATGGAATTATATAACTTCAATTGCTAGATCAGTTTTTACCGCTTTATCTAACTTCTTTAGCACAACTTGGAATGCCATTAAGTCAGTTACAAGCTCAGTTTGGAATGCTATTAAATCTGTTATCACGAATGTATGGAACGGAATTAAATCGGCTGTAACTTCGGCGCTAAATGCTGTTAAATCAGCGGTTACTAACGGGTGGAATGCTGTAAAGTCTGCTACATCAAGCGCTCTAAACGCTGTGAAATCTGTTGTATCTAACATTTGGAATGGAATTAAATCAACAATTTCAAACGTTGTCAATTCGGTAAAATCAGTAGTTTCAAGTGGTTGGAACGCTGTTAAATCTGTAACATCCAGCGTTTGGAGTGGAATTAAGTCAGCAATGGTAGCACCAATCCAAGCCGCTAAATCGACTATTTCTGGAATTGTTAACGCAATAAAAGGATTTTTCTCGGGAATGCACCTTAGAATTCCTAATATTAGCTTGCCACCATTGCCACATTTTCATTTATCTGGAAAGTTTAGCTTGAAACCACCATCAGTACCACACTTGTCTGTAACTTGGAATGCTATTGGTGGAATCATGAAGGCACCAACCATTTTTGGAATGAACGGCGGTAATTTACAAGGCGGTGGCGAAGCTGGTCCGGAAGCAATTTTGCCATTGAACTTTAAGAACTTATCAGTAATTGGTAATCAAATTGCACAAGCGACTGATGAGAAGGCTAAACAATCAGTAGTCCAAAACATTCAAATGACTTTCAATAACACTGTTAGAAATGATAGCGATATTGATAAGATTTTCGAACGTGCTGACGATTGGATTGGTCAAAGAGGTAACAAATCTAGTTTTGGAGTTAGGGGGTATTAGATGACACTACACATGGTAATTGATGGAGTCTACGATTCGGACATGCTGCTAGCTGTCGAAGACCGACCAGCTCTATCAAATCCAAATTATGAGTTTGAATCCGATTATGTAGATGGTAGGAACGGAAGTTTAAGCCGATTGAAATATATCAAGGATGTAACTCAAAAAGTAAAATTCAATATGTTGGAAGATTTCAACGTAAAAGAAAAGCTACGACACATAAAATCGTGGCTTTTTAACTGTAAAAAAATAAGATTCGATGACAATATCGTTTATCGCAAAGTTAAGTATGTCGAGATTGGAGATATCGATAATGAGATCGCCGAGTATGGATCGTTCGAAGTCTCATTCGTGTGCGACCCATTCGAATATCATGTCGGTAATGATGAGGTAACCGTCGCCAAAGATGGAATTATTTTCAATCGCGGAACTATCTACTCGCTCCCAAAACTTGAAATTATGGGGAGCGGTGAGGGAGTCGTTACGATTAATGACCAAGCTATTGAACTGAACTTGACCGTAGAACACGCCTATATAGACTCTGAAATTCAAGAGATTTATAAGGATGATACGAATCTAGGTTTATCAATGGTTGGCGATTTTCCTCGCTTAATACCTGGTCAAAACGACATCGAAATTAGTGGCGACTTCGATACTGTGAAATTTAACGTAAGGGAGAGATATCTATGATTAGACTATTTCCCGAAGATGCCACAGAAGAACAATTCAAAACCAACGGTATTGCTGTCTTAGATAGTGGCATTAAAGACAATTCTGTAGAGTGGACTAAAAATGGTATGTACAGTTTTGATTTTGATTATTTCAGTGAAGAGAAGTATAGCGGAATAATCAAAGGCGATATGATCGTGGTCGCTCCCACACCACTAGGTGAGCAACCTTTTCGAATCCATAAAGTTACCAAACAAATCGGGTTCTTAAAAGTCGAGTGTTATCACTTATTTTATGATCTAGCATCTAATTTGATTGAAGATTCTAACTTCGTTAATTCAACTGGAACCGCATTGATGGATAGATTCAATGCGGCTTTTCAATATCCAACTAGTTTTAGGTTTACATCCGATATTGATAAAGTTGCAAATTGCCGAATGGTCAGAATGAATCCAGTCCAGGCATTACTTGATACATCTAAAGATAATACATTCCTAAATCGCTGGGGTGGCGTTATCTCACGTGATGGCTATGACGTGAAGATGCTCAAGTCAATGGGTGAGGATAGAGGTTTTAAAATTACTCACGGCAAAAATCTAACAGGATATACGTATCAAATTGACTGGGAGCCGATGGCAACAAGAATCATGCCGATTGGATTTGATGGCTTGATGCTACCTGAAAAGTATGTGGACAGTCCATTAATCGACAAATACAAAAATATCAAAATCAAAACGGTTAACTATCAAGACGTTAAGGCTAAAAATTCCAACTCCCAATTTAATCAAGAGGGTGCCATTCCTGTTGATCAAGCTTATGAGAAATTAAGAAGTTTGGCCAAAGAAGAATACAGCAAGAACGAAGCTGATAAGCCTAGTATCAATATTAAAGTTCAATTTAAGAACTTGGGAGATACCAAGGAATACAGCCAGTTCAAGAAACTGGTTGATGTTAAACCGCTTGATATTGTCCACATCAAAGTGAGTGATTTCGATATTAAAGACAGCATTATCGGTTACAAGTACGATGCTTTAGCTAGAGAATACATAGAAGTAGAGCTAGGCACGATTGCAAGAACTGGTATCTCTGATAAAACCGTTAGCACCGAAAGCAAAGTAACTAACGTTGAAACCAAAGTCGATGAAACCAACACAAACCTGAATGAAACGAACGTCAATTTAACCGAGACAAATAAAAATGTAGTTGAAATTCAAAATGATATTGGTGATCTAGAAAGCACAGCTAAACAAGCTCAGGAACGCATTGACAAAGTTAAACAAGACGTTGCTAACACTCAATCAGACATGACCAAAGTCATGAATAACGGCGGGAACAACAAAATCGAGTGGTCACCAAATTTAATGAATGCCACTCAAATGAAAATTCATACTTCCTACGGATACTGGCTTTTGGATGATGCCGGCGCTGGCTTTCACTCAAATAACGGCACGGTTATGAACGGTTTAAGTGCTGATGGTCGAATTTATGCTGACTCAATTACTGGTAATACTTTGACAGGTACTACCATCAATGGTGGAAACATTAATGGTGGAATTATTAATGGAGCCCAATTCGTAGCCGGATCAATTAAAACCAAGTCACATGCTCAATTTCTTAACTCGGCTGGACAGGTTTCTACTTCAGTCGCTAGTTATGGCATTTCAACACCGGCCCTCACTGTTGACGGCAATATCGACAGGGCAATTCATGCTAACATTCAATATCTACACGTTAGTGGGAACATTTCAGGAAATGGAAGTGGATTATACTTACAAGGACCAGTGTATGTAGATGGAAAGAGAATAGGTGTCTAAATGAAAAAATTAAATACAAATAAGGTAGCAGAAGTGACTGCTAACGAATTGATTGAAAAATATAAAGAAAAATTAACTCAATCGGATTCCGAAAACATGATTATGACTATTCAATTGCAAAAGCAACAAGCATTAATTAAAGAGGTGTTTGACAAGGCACCTGAGGCTTTTCCTGACAATTATATTTTGAAGGAGGAAAATAATGGCACTAAAAACAAGTAGAACTGTGTATCTTAATGGAACATCCACAGATGAAAATAATAACGTGCTGGCAAACTTCAATGCGAATCTGAATGGCGCCGGCACTTTTAATATCTCGGAAACGATTATGGACAGATCGGATATGGACACAATCGAAAAAGATTTTGAAGAATTTAGAACGCAAGCTAAAACATTGATGGAAAAGGAGGAAAACTAGATGGCATTACCACCAATTATTCTAGATACAAACAAGACAACTCCAATTTACGAGCTGCCTTTAAAGATTCGTCAAGGCGACACAGGGGACGAGCTACAAGTTACTTTAGGAAAGTCATTCGAAAAGTACACTGATTTATCTACAGTTGACGTTGAACTCATTGCCAAGACACCCGACCAACGACTGATTAAGCAGCCTGTGACCGATAAGTCAAAAAACACGTTCAAGGTTAAGTTTCCAGATGAAATGTACACAAATGTTGGTGTCTTCAGAAACATGTATTTCAAAATCGGAGACGATTCCACATCAAGTGTGAAGTTAGTCGTGCTGCAAGGAATTGGATCAATAAAAGAAGCAGGAAGCTATATTGATGATTTTGAAACGCTGATCAAGGAAGCCGAATCTTACGTTTTAGCCTTAAAAGACTTTGCAGATACTGAAAATGCAAAAATTGATAATAAAGTTGCAGAATTAACTGGTAAGATGCAGAGCTTCGTGGATCAAGCTCAAAAAGATTTGAATGCTGCTAAAGCGGTGTGGAACACATTCCAAAGCAATTCAGAGACATCATTCACAACCGCTCAAGATAAACGAACAAGTGATTTTGACAGCCAAAAAGCAGGCTTTGAAACTGATTTTAATGAACAACAAACAGACTTCGAAAACAGATTTAAAGCACTGTTGGCAACGTTACAAGGCGACTATGACAACTTCAAAGCGTTAATCAATAAAGACGTTAAAGATTTCAATACATCTTTAGATAGTTTGGACAGCCAAGCAACAGACGTTAAAAATAAATTTGATGCTTTGAAAGCTCAACTAGATTTGGCCGCTCAAAATATTAGTGGTGTCAGGACTAATTTAATCGTTGCAAAAACAATCAAAAATTATTCCACGCTAGATAATGGAATTACCTTTGGATATGCCATCGCTTTTACAACTGACTACATTCCAGTTATGGCTAATAAAAAATATACTATTTCAATTTATGGAACCGCAAATTCAGTCGTTTCAAGAATTTCATATTATGATAGTTCAAAGAGTTTTATCAAAAAAGAACATGATGGGAAAATCAGCACAAGTTCTTCAGAGGTAATAGCAGTTCCTCCTGAAATTTCGTACATCAGATTTAGTCCAGACACACCTGATAAATCGGGAGAATATAAAAATAACTTTAAGATAGAACTAGGACCCACAGCAACCGACTATTCGCTCAATCCTAAAGACATTGCGACTGACGGAAGTGTCCAAACAGCCATTATAAATGCCTTAGACAAAGCCGACTATTCCACAAACGCCGAGGTCGACAAGAAAATTTCTACCGGTGTTGGACAAGCGAAAACATACGCTGAACAAACTATTAAGGGCATTATTGGTGCTGCTCCTGAAACGCTGGACACTATTGCGGAATTAGCCGATGCCGTGACTGAAAATAAAGACGGTGTTCAGGCTATCAATGATGGAATAACCAAAAAAGCCGACAAGACGGAAGTTACAGCACTTCAAAACACTGTTCAGACCATGATTACTCCAATCAGTCAAGAAGATTACAAAGCACTTGAAGATGCAGGAACTGTTGATCCGAAAATTATGTATGTGATTCCTGATGCTTAGGAGGTATCTAAATGAATTTAAAAATTGGAGGTAGCAACGTGGGTAAAATTATGTATGGTGGCCAAGAATTTGGTGGCGCAACTAAATTAGAGCCGGGTACGATTTTGTATATTCCCGATGTCTATGTAACTAGTTTTGAAAACGCACACTTGCTAAATACTACAAAGAATTGGTCAAACATTAATGGCATTAATTTGGCGACTTATAATGATAGTTTTACCAGTAAATATGATGACACCGATATTTCTGGTGATGATTTTAAAAACTTAGATATAGAGAAAGAATATACCTTAAATGGTAATACAATAACTGTATCAAGATCTATTGTTGATGGAGAGTATAGGCTAAATGTTTCGGGACTTCCAAAATTAAAAGCTTTAATTAAAGCTATTTAAAATTGGTATATGAGATATAAAAATAACCAAAATAACAGCCTTATAGGCTTATTTTTTTGCAAAAAATTAGGGAGATGAAATATATATGTATGCACCATTACCAAACGTCGGTCCAATGAACTGGATTGACGCAATGGAACACTTAGACACAAATCCGCTACTATTTACACTGGCAGTTTTAATCTTGGCTGATGTAATAACTGGGATTTCAAAATCATTAGTAACATCTACTACCGACAGTTCAATCGGTAAGAAAGGATTTGCTATTCATATCACGATCATACTTTTAGTGTGGCTACTTTATCCTTGGTCAATTGCCATTGGATATGAATGGGTAGGCGATGCGGTTCTCTGGTTGTGGATATTTATGTATGCTACGTCAATTACAGAGAACGTAGGACAAATGGGATTACCACTTCCACACTTTATCAAGGATAGGCTTAATAAATTAAGTGATTACGCTGAAAATGGCGAACCTGAGAAAGAAAATAAGGAGGATAAATAAATGAAATTTAATGTCGATAATACTTTTGCATTAGGAACTTATGAAGGCTCATCAGTACGAACAGCCAACAAATTTATTGTTTTGCACGAAACAACAAACATTGGTGCAAAAGCCAATGCAAGTTACTTCAAAAATAATTGGGCAACAACTCAAACTTATGTCCAATACGTCATTGGTGACGGTGGAAAGATTTATCAAGTCGGTGCTGATGGATATCAAGCATGGGGAACAGGTAGCTATGCAAATGCGAATTCACCAGTTCAAATTGAACTAGCTAGAACTACAGATAAAGCCACGTTTAAGAAAGATTATGAAGTATTCGTTAACTTCGCACGAGCCAAAGCTCAGGAGTTTAGCATCCCTACCACACTGGACGCTTATGGCAATGGAATTAAAACTCATAAGTGGGTTTCAGATAATATTTGGGGTTCACATACTGACCCTGTTCAAAGCTATTTAGAGCCATTCTGGGGGATTACACAAGAACAGCTGGCACACGATATTGCAGTTGGCATTGAAGATGTAGTAGAACCCAAGAAGGTATTTACAAATATCAATAACGTTGTAACCACACTCGAGGGAAATGTGAAGGCTTATGCTACTTATAAACTAGATGGTTCAGCTAACTCTACTACTAATATTGCACCAGGTACGGGGTGGGTTTCTGCCGGTATTGAGATGATTAATGGTGAACCTCAATATCGTATTGGTGGAGATATCTACATTCCACAATCGATCACAACCTTTAAGGGGAAAGTATTGATTAACTCCGACATCCCTGTACATGCTGTTAACTTAAAAGGCGAAGTAGTAGGTGCTAACTTGGATGGTGGTTCAGCTTGGAAGTATGCAGCAGTTGTTAAAGTTCCTAAAGTTGGTTACTGCTACAAGATTGCCACGGATATGTATCTACCACTCAAATATGCACAAGGTTCTGGATTTAAAGGATAAATTTTAAATGGTAAATGCTAGACAAATTAAATAATATGCGTTAATTTAAAGGTGTTCATTGACGTGGACAATATTGTAAACTACCTCGATTTTGAACTAGCTTTGATAGTGTTAGAAGAGCCCATCATCTATTAATTTAGGTGTGGGCTTTTTTGTGTATAATTTGCAAAAATAGTCTCAATATATTAGCATTTAATTATAAATATAAAAAGGAGTGATTTTATGCATTGGTTATGGGTTCTAATAGTAGGTGCAGTTATTGGTGCAATCGCTGGTGCAGTTACCAATAGAGGAGAATCTATGGGGTGGATTGCTAACATAATAGCTGGTATTGTGGGATCCTTCATTGGTGAAGGAATATTAGGATCATGGGGTCCGCAACTTGCAGGAATGGCAATCGTTCCATCGTTGATTGGGGCAATCATTCTTGTATTGATTGTATCCTTCGTAGTAAGAAAAAAAGCTTGAGGAGGATCACATCATGGGTATATTAAAGAATGTTTTTGCTTTTATGGCTGTTAGTACATTGATCGTTGGAGGTGTACTTATAGGAGGAACTATTGTTGCTGCTAAAGGTATTGATAAAGCTGGCGATGAATTGCAAAAAAAGGTTCATTAAGAATATATTCAAAAGGAGATGTTAATATGGGTACTGATAGCAAAAAAGATATGATTAAAGGAAAAACTAATGAGACAGTTGGAAAAGCAACTGACGATGATAAGAAAGAGCTAAAAGGTAAGATTCAAGAAAAGGTTGGACAAGCCAAAGAAAAAGCCGACAATATTGTTGATAAGGTTGCTGAAAAAATTAACAAGAAGTCTGAAAAGTAATATTGAATTAACCATACCTATTAAATTAGGTTTGGTTTTTTTATTGGATATAAATTAAAGTATGTGTTATTGTGTAAACACAAAAAAAGCAGATGCGGGGGCTCAATCCCACATCTGCCGCACTGCTGACTAATGAATAAAAATTGCGATTAATAACTCGGCAATGATAGCTATGCCAAATGTGAACAACTCGAATCAATGTGTAACAAAAAATTGCATTAAGCTTTGAATGTTTCGTATCTCTTGACTACAACGCTCAGTAGTCTTGCCGTTCTAGTAGAAGCCTAGCTTGTCATTTGCCTTTGTCAAGTAGGGCTTTTTTTATTTGCAAAATTATAACAACTCACATCTATTAATTTAGGTGGTGGGCTTTTTTGTTTGTCTAAAAATAATTAAAAAAAATCATTGCATGGTAGATTGCAAATTTAATTCAATTATTTTTGTATAAAAAAATCGCTAGTCGTTTGACTGGCGATAAAACTTTGCTCCCACAAAATATTTTCGTGACACACACGTGACACACTTTTATGTATTATATATGTGACTTATCGTAACTCATGAAAATAGAAACATTGATTTGTAGACTTTTCATAAGCTATCGAAACTCATCGAAACTGATATAAGCGAACTACGAGAATCGAACTCGCGACACTAGCTTGGGAAGCTGGTATTTTACCATTAAACTAAGTTCGCATTTGATAACTTTATAATTATACAATATTTTGATCTAAAATGATAAGAAATATTTAAAAAAGTCCGATGAATTTACAATATAAATTGATTTTTAGTTTTCATTACCATAAAATCAAGGGTGACGATGAATTTTTATCAATAAATTGCATCAAGGAGAAGATAATAATGAAAAAAACATTGGTTACTTTATTAGCCGCTGTTTCATTAATGGGTGGTTTTGCTACTGTAGCAACTGGTTGTTCAAATAACAGTGCGCAACAAGCTGAACAACATTCTGCTAAGAAGATCACAAAGAGTGAGATCAAGAACCAAGATTATGTTGGTGTCAGCAAGGATAACAAGGATGAGTACATCACTTTCTTTACTGGTAAAGATAAGAAGACTGTTCAATTTGTACGTGTAAGCAAGAACGGTTCAAAGAAAGTTATTACTGATTTCAAGAAAGCTAAGATCGTTATGAACAAGGATAACGCTAAGAAGTTCAAGATCGATGGCTTTAGAATTATCAAAGAACCTGACTTCGACTGGAAATTCACTAAGGTCGGCAAAACTACTATCAAGACTTCTGATGGCAAACAATGGAAACTTTATGAAGGTTCACACAAAGATGCTGTTAAATCAGTACAAAAGAACGGAAAATAATTAATATTTCAAACTCCACTAGTACATCTCTTTATATAGAAGAATGTGCTAGTGGAGTTTTTTTTACATGATATTTTTTATTATTTCATTATCATATTTCAAAAAATATATCTTATACATATTGAAAATAAATCTTAAGACTACCAAATATTTTATTTAAGTAGTCTTTTTTTAATAGATAATGAGTTTTTTAAATGAACAAGATATTGTAAATTGTTTAGTTTCAGAAAAGTATTTATAAAATTATATCCTGTTATTTCGACATTTCGAAAAATAATTTTTGATTAAAATTTCTCTAATTAGTGTAAACGCTTGCTAGGTATGACGCGAATTAGCTTTCCTTCAAAAATTAGAAAATATTTCATACTGGAATAGTTTCATGAAATCGCTTGCAAAACCCATACCTGTCCGATATAGTGGGTGTTGGTAACGGAATTCAAAATTAAGGAGTGATTTTTTATGACTATGCCAATCCATGTTACTTCAGAAATTGGAAAATTGGATGTCGTAATGTTGAAACGTCCCGGACAAGAAGTTGAAAACATTACACCCGACACAATGCCCCGACTATTGTTCGATGATATCCCATATTTGCCAATTGCCCAAAAGGAGCATGACAATTTTGCTCAAATCTTAAGAGATAACGGAACAGAAGTTCTTTATCTTGAAGATTTAGCTGCAGAAGCTATCGATGCTGGAAATGTTAAAGAAGCATTTGTAGAAAAGATGCTTCGCGAATCAGATTACGCTGTTGGTGCTGACCATGATGCATTGAAGGAATTCTTGATGAGTCTTGATACACACGCAATGGTAAATCAATTAATGATCGGTGTTCGTAAGAATGATATTGACTTCAAGCCAACTGACTTAGTTAGTGCCGCTGAAGATTCAGAATATCCATTCTTCATGGACCCAATGCCAAACCTTTACTTTACTCGCGACCCGGCAGCTTCAATCGGTGATGGTTTGAGCATTAACCACATGACTTTCGCTGCAAGACAACGTGAATCAATGTTTATGGAAGCAATCATTAAATACCATCCACGTTTTGCAAACAAAGGCTTGCACGTATGGCGTGATAGAAACCATACACACCGTATCGAAGGTGGAGACGAATTAGTACTTAGCGACCACGTATTAGCAATTGGTGTTTCACAAAGAACATCAGCAACTGCTATTCAAGACATCGCTAGAAACTTGTTCAAAGACAGCAAGTACGACACAGTAATTGCTATCAAGATTCCACACAACCACGCAATGATGCACTTGGATACTGTATTTACAATGATCAACTATGATCAATTTACAGTTCACCCAGGAATTCTTGGCGAAGGTGGCAAGATCGATACTTGGACAATTCACCCAACTAAAGATGGTGATTTGACTTATGAACACAATCAAGATCTAAAGGCTGTTCTAAAGAAGGAACTTGGTCTTGATGATCTAGACTTGATTCCAACTGGTAATGGTGATCCTATCGTTGCTCCTAGAGAACAATGGAATGATGGATCAAATACTTTAGCAATCGCACCTGGTGTCGTTGTTACTTATGATCGTAACTACGTTTCAAACGAAATGCTAAGACAACACGGCTTGAAGGTATTGGAGACAATCTCAAGTGAATTATCACGTGGTCGTGGGGGCCCTCGTTGCATGAGTATGCCATTAGTACGTGAAGACTTAAAGTAAATTTAATTTAATTAGAAAAAATGTGCTAGACTAGCTTTAACTCATCATTTTTGGAGGGATCATTTTGGACTATAAAGGAAAAGAAACATCAGTATTTCAAGGCAGAAGCCTTTTAGCTGAAAAAGACTACACACCTGCAGAATTGGAATACTTAATTGATTTTGGACTTCATTTAAAAGCTCTTAAGAAAAAGGGCATACCACATCATTATCTAGAAGGTAAGAACATTGCCTTACTATTTGAAAAAACATCAACAAGAACACGTTCAGCCTTTACTACAGCTGCTATTGACTTAGGTGCTCACCCCGAATTCTTGGGTGCCGGCGATATTCAACTAGGTAAAAAAGAAAGTGTTGAAGATACAGGACGTGTTCTAGGTAGCATGTTTGACGGTATCGAATTCCGTGGATTCTCACAACAAGTTGTTGAAGATCTTGCTAAATATTCAGGCGTTCCAGTTTGGAATGGTTTGACAGATGAATGGCATCCAACACAAATGTTAGCTGATTTCATGACAATGAAAGAAACATTTGGCAGCCTAAAAGGTAAGACTTTGACATTCGTTGGTGATGGTAGAAACAACATGGCTAACAGTTTCTTAGTTACAGGTTCAATGCTTGGAGTTAATATCCACATCGTTGCACCTAAGGAATTGTTCCCAGATCAAAGTGTTGTTGACACTGCTAAGAAGTATGCTGACGAATCAGGCAGCAAGTTCTTAATTACTGATAACATCGAAGAAGGTGTTAAAGGTACAAACGTTATCTATACGGATGTATGGGTATCAATGGGTGAAGAAAGTCAATGGGATGAAAGAATTAAACTTCTCAAACCATATCAAGTAAACATGGATATGATCAAGAAGACTGGTCAACCTGATGACCAAATCATCTTCATGCATTGCCTACCAGCATTCCATGATACAAATACACAATATGGACAAGACATCAAAGACAAATATGGTCTAAGTGAAATGGAAGTAACAGACGAAGTCTTCAGAAGCAAATATGCACGTCAATTTGAAGAAGCTGAAAACAGAATGCACTCCATTAAAGCCATTATGGCAGCAACTCTAGGTAACTTGTTCATCCCTAAGGTTTAATCAGTTATTGAAGAAGGGCTAATCGTAATGGTTGGCCCTTTTTCATTTTTTAATTTTTGAAAAAATAAGGAATGATTAATATGGAAGAAAAGAAGGGTCTATCACTCGGAGCTTTAACAGCGGCTGTTGTTACAAGTTCTATTGGCTCAGGTGTTTTTACCTTAACCAGCTCACTAGCGTCAGGAGCAGCTCCTGGTCCAGTTTTGTTGGCATGGATCGTCGTTGGATTTGGAATTATGATGTTAGCCATGTCGTTGAATAATTTGTTACTGAAACAACCAGAATCTGAGGGTATTCAGGCTTATGCGCAAGTCGGCTTCGGAAATTTTGCTGGATTCGTTAGTGGATGGGGTTATTGGCTATCAGCTTGGTTAGGAAACGTGGCCTTTGCGACCGTCTTAATGAGTTCATTAGGTTACTTTTTTCCAATCTTTAAAGGTGGACAAAACATTCCTTCGGTAATTTTTGCAAGTATCGTTTCTTGGATGTTGACCTTTATCGTTAATCGTGGGGTTGAATCAGCTGCTGCGATGAACACAATTATTACTATTTGTAAGTTGATTCCATTATTTGCCTTTATCGTTGTCGGAATCTTCGTATTTAAAGGTGGAATCTTTACAGCCCACTTCTGGTCCAACGTGGCTAGTGGTGTCGCTGGAAGCAGCAATTTAGTCGAACAATTTAGATCTTGTTTGATGATCATGATGTGGGTTTTCGTTGGTGTTGAAGGTGCCAGTATGTTGTCATCTCGTGCCCAAAGTAAAAATGATGCCGGAAAAGCTACTATCATTGGAATTATCAGTTTACTAGTAATTTATGTTTTAGCTTCAGTTTTGCCATATGGTTACTTGTCACAAAATGAATTAGCTAAGATCAATCAACCTGCTATGCTTTATATTTTCCAAGATATGGTTGGAAAATGGGGTGGTGCCTTTATCGGTATCGGCTTGATAATTGCTATTTTAGGTTCTTGGTTATCTTGGACAATGTTGCCAGCTGACACGACAATGTTGATGGCGGAAGAAAAAATGTTGCCATCTTCATTTGGTAAAAAGAATAAAAACGGTGCGCCAACGTTCTCATTGATTTTGACGGCCAGTTTGATTCAAGTCTTCTTAGTGATCCTCTTATTCTCTGAAGAAGCTTACAATTTTGCCTTGTCACTTTGTACAGCTGCTATCGTAGTTTGCTATATCTTCGTTGGTTTGTATCAAATCAAATTCTCACTCCAAAATAAAGATACGAAACAATTGTGGATAGGAATCTTTGCAGCAGCTTTTCAAATTATTGCCATTGCTTTAGCTGGTTTACATTACTTAATGCTAGTTTGTATCGGTTATTTGCCAGGAATCTATTTCTACTATCGTGCTAAAAAAGAATACAATCTCGATGGTGGAAAACTAACAAAATCAGAGATTATGTGGTCAATAATTATCGTTATGTTAGCAATCATCAGTATCGTTATGACTGCTACCGGCTCAATTAAAATCTAGGAAGTGTTGAATATGAAAATAGCTGGATTTGGTGTTGAAGAGTGGTTAAATGTCCACGAACGAGAAGCCAAGTATGATTTGGCTCAAAGTACGATCACATCATTTTCAATGGATGAGATCAAGAAATTGACCCAAGCTGATATTTATAATCAACTTAACGAACAAAAAATGAATTATGGTTGGATCGAAGGTTCACCAACTTTTAAAAAAGAAGTAAGTAAGATGTATCAGAATGTTGCTCCCGACAATATTCTGCAAACCAATGGTGCTACTGGTGCTAATCTCTTGGCGATTTATTCTTTGATTGAACCAGGAGATCACGTTATCAGCGTTTATCCTAGTTATCAACAGCTCTATGACATCCCGAGATCATTGGGAGCTGAGGTTAGCTTTTGGAAATTGCGTGAAGATAAGAACTGGTATCCAGACATCGAAGAATTAAAGAAATTGATTCGTCCTAATACTAAGATGATCTGTATCAATAACGCGAATAATCCAACTGGAACGATTTTAGATAGGAAGTTCTTGGAGCAAGTTGTTGAAGTTGCCAAAAGCGTTGGTGCTTATATTTTAGTGGATGAAGTTTATTTACCATTTGATGACAGTGTTGATTTTGCCCCAATCGTTGATTTGTACGACAAGGGTATTTCCACTAATTCATTATCTAAAACTTATTCAATGCCAGGAATTCGAGTAGGTTGGACAGCTACTAATTCACAACTGGCTGATATCTTTAGAAAGTATCGTGACTATACGATGATCTGTTCTGGAGTTTTCAGCGACCAGATGGCATGTTTGGTTTTGGAAAATAAAGATAAAGTATTGGATCGTAATAAAAAAATCGTGCTCGATAACTTAGCATATTTCAAAGACTGGGTTCAAAAAACAGATAAAATCAGTTGCGTCTTTCCAAATGGGTTGTCGACGTCATTTGTGAAACTCGAAACTAAGAAGTCTAGTTTGGAATTTTGTAAAGATCTATTGAAAGATACTGGGGTCCTACTAGTCCCAGGAGAAGCTTTCGATACACCGGGATATGCCAGATTAGGATATTGTGCACCACATGAGACCTTGACTAAAGGTTTAGAAGTTTTAGGAGATTATTTACAAGCTAATTAGGCGATTTTTTCGCTCATTTTGAGGAGAGTTATTATGACAAAAGAACGTATCGTGGTTGCTTTAGGTGGTAACGCTATTTTAAGTAAGGATGCTAGTGCAAAAGCTCAACAACACGCTGTTATGCAAACTTGTGAGTCACTAGTAGAATTCGTTAAGAGTGATAAAGATTTGATCATTACACACGGTAATGGTCCACAAGTTGGTAATTTGTTGTTGCAACAAGCTGCAGCTGACAGTGAAAAGAATCCAGCTTTGCCATTAGATACTTGTGGTGCTATGACAGAAGGTAGTATCGGTTACTGGTTCCAAAATGCCATGAAAGAAGTTATGCTCAAAAATGGTATTAACAAGCAAGTTGTTACTTTGATCACACAAACAATCGTTGACCAAAATGACCCAGCTTTCAGTGATCCTACAAAACCTATTGGACCTTTCTATACTGAAGATGAGGTTCCAGGTCTTCAAGAAGAACATCCAGATTGGGTGATTGTCGAAGATGCTGGTCGTGGCTATCGTCGTGTCGTTCCATCACCAAAACCTGTTGAAATCAACGAATATCCAGCTATTGAAGCTATTTCTAAAGCTGGCGTTATTCCAATCGTTGCCGGTGGTGGCGGTATTCCAGTAGTGAAAGATGGGGACAGACTAGTTGGTAAAGAAGCCGTTATCGATAAAGATTTCGGTGCTTCTAAGATTGCTCAATTAGTTGATGCTGATAAATTAATCATTTTGACTTCCGTTGGTGGAGTCTTCTATAATTTCGGCAAGCCAAATCAAGAAGAGATTTTTGACGTTACAGCTGACGAAATTCAAAAGCACATTGATAATGACGAATTTGCTAAAGGTAGTATGATGCCTAAGGTTCAAGCTGCCGTAGCTTTCGTTAAAGCCACAGGTAAACCTGCTGTAATTGGTGCCTTGGATGATGTTAAAGAAATCATTGCTGGTAATAAGGGAACAGTTATTCACAAATAATTATTGTTATTAGCAAATTAATGTGCTATCATACTTGTGCAAAAGAGGGAATAATTAATCATAAGATTTTAAGCGAGGTCATGTCTTGGTGAGAGTTGACCAAATCAAAGATTAAGTCGCACCCTTCTTACAAAAATGAATAATCAATTAATGAGTGGATATTAATCAATTAGAGTGGTACCGCGGGAAATCTCGTCTCTTTCAATATAGTTTATTGGAAGAGGCGTTTTTTTTATCTAAAGGAGGAAAATATGGATTTTAAGAAACAAGTAGTAGATGCACTAGTTAAAGTTTTACCAGAGGAAATTACTGAGGAACAAGTTACAAATTTGATCGAGAAGCCTAAGACTTCAGATTTGGGTGACTATGCTTTCCCAACATTTATCTTGGCTAAGACATTGCACAAAGCACCTAACATGATTGCTGAAGAATTAGTTGGCAAGATCGATACAACTGGTTTTGAAAAAGTTGTTAATACTGGTGCTTATATCAATTTCTTCCTAGATAAAGAAGCCTTTTCAAAGGATGTTATCAATGAAGTTTTAACAGAACAAACAAACTATGGTAATGCTGATCAAGGTAAAGGACGTAACGTTCCAATCGATATGTCATCACCTAACATCGCTAAGCCAATGTCAATGGGACACTTACGTTCAACAGTTATTGGTAACTCAATTGCTAAAATCATTTCAAAATTAAATTACAATCCAGTTAAAATCAATCACTTGGGTGACTGGGGAACTCAATTCGGTAAGTTGATTGTTGGATACAAATTGTGGGGTTCTGTTGAAGAAGTCGAAGCTGATCCTATCAACAACCTATTGAAGTATTACGTACGTTTCCACAAGGAAGCTGAAGAAAAGCCAGAACTTGATGACGAAGCTCGTGCTTGGTTCAAGAAGATGGAAGATGGCGACAAAGAAGCTTTGGCACTTTGGACATGGTTCAAGGAACTTTCACTAAAAGAATTCCAAATCATCTACGATCGTCTAGACGTTCAATTTGATCACTTTACTGGTGAATCATTCTACAATGACAAGATGGATGCCATCGTTGACACACTTGAAGAAAAAGGTCTTCTAAAAGAAAGTCGCGGTGCTGAAATCGTTGACTTGTCAGAATACGACCTATCACCAGCTTTGATCAAGAAGACTGATGGTGCCACACTTTACATTACACGTGACTTGGCTGCTGCTAAGTACCGTAAAGATACTTTCGACTTTGTTAAATCACTTTACGTTGTTGGTAGTGAACAAGCAGAGCACTTTACAAAACTTAAGATTGTTCTTAAGAAGATGGGTTACGACTGGTCAGACGATATCGACTACATTCCATTTGGTTTGATCACAACAGGTGGTAAGAAGCTTTCAACTCGTTCCGGTCGTGTTATCTTGCTAGAAAACGTCCTAAACGATGCCGTTGACTTAGCTAAGAAACAAATCGAAGAAAAGAACCCAGATTTGAAGAACAAAGATGCCGTTGCTGAAGCAGTTGGTGTCGGTGCGGTAGTCTTCCACGATTTGAAGAATGACCGTCGTGATAGTTTTGACTTTAACCTTGAAGAAGTTGTTCGTTTCGAAGGTGAAACTGGTCCTTACGTTCAATACACAAATGCTCGTGCATTAAGTATTTTGAGAAAAGCCGGCGATGTAGACTACAAGGATGCTGAAAACTTGGCTGTTACAGATCCAGAAGCTTGGGATACTATCAAGATGCTTCAAAACTTCCCAGACGTTGTTAAACGTGCTGCTAAGGATTATGAACCATCAGTTGTTGCTAAGTACGTTCTAAAGCTTGCTAAGAGCTTTAACCAATACTACGCACACAGTAAGATTTTGGCTGACGACGAAGGTCTTAAAGCAAGACTTGCACTTGTTAAATCAGTTTCAATCGTTCTACAAATGTCATTAGGACTATTAGGTGTTAAAGCTCCAGAAGAAATGTAGGATGAATTGAATTGTGAATCGAAAAATCTTTGATGAATTATCAGAAATAAAAACAACCACACTAGATTTAGCATGGTTGTTACTGGCAATAAGTTTCACATATTTGAATTATCAAACGTTTAATATCTGGTATGGGATTTTAGGATTTATCGCCGTATTCTTCATTCATCTGTTCATTAACTTCCATAATAACTATATGGATTATAAGAATTCTACGAGTGAAGAATATCGACAAAAAATCAGTACTATCGGTATTAATCGTGAATCACTGGCAATAGTCAAAAAATGGATGCTCGGTTTGGCCATTTTTCCATTAATAATTGGAGCCTTTCTGACATATCAAACTAGTTGGATAACGTTGATGATCGGGGTCATCGGGGTTGCCATCGGCTTGTTATATTCAGCAGGTCCCAAGCCACTTAATTCTACATTTATTGGAGAAATCGTGGTGGCTATTGCCATAAGCCAATTGATTCCAATAGCCTACTCCTATCTTGGGTTATTCGGGTCAGGGAAATTTGATTCTAGCACTGCCATCTCAATTGTTTTGGCCTGTCTGCCAAACACTTTTGCATTCCTATGTGCAGAGTTGAGTAATGGTACTTGTGACTTAGAAGCGGATCTCAAAAATGGTCGTAATACATTGGTTAGTAAAGTAGGGAAAGCCAATGCCTTAAGTTTGTTTAAAGCTAGTTGGGCAATAGCCTTTCTGTTAGTGCCCATCTTAGCTTTGACGAAAGTAGTGCCTTACATTACACTGTTGATCGTGCTACTTTATCCAAACATTTGGGACGATTTTCGTCCTTATCTAAAGGAACAAGTAAAAACAAAAACTTATCCTTTGGTAATTAAAGCTGTAAGTAAATTCTCAGTAACGTATATTTTATTGATTGCTGTCGGGGCGATTATTAAATTAGTTATGTCAGTGTTATAGTTGCAGCCTTCTCAGAAAGAGTCCATAAAAATCACTCCTAAAACTTCTTTCTGAACATAAAAGAAGAGCTCACCTAATTGTCGGGATTAGGTGAGCTTTTTGGTTGCTTTAAATAAGCACATATTAGATTATACATATTTTTTGATAATTTTGCTGAAATAATTTGGAATTTTTCACTAAAAGGTTGTTGAAAAACCAATTTATGAGCAAATAATAATAAATTCCCAGTCTTTTTATGCGGATTATAGAGTGGATCGTTAACAATGGGCCAACCTTGACTAGCCAAGTGGATTCTTAACTGATGAGTGCGACCAGTCAATAAATTCAGTTGTAATAAAGCATAATTATCGTTTTTTTGGATGACTTTAAACTTTGTCACTGAATCTAAACCAGTGGGACTAATGATTTTTTTGCGGACATCTTGAGGGTCTTGACCAATCGGCAGATCAATCGTACCAGAATCGGGGATTTCTTTGTCTAACTTGACTAGGGCTAGGTACTCACGATGCAAGGTTTTAGTGGTAAGTTGACGATTAAAGATGGGGACTAGGTATGGCGTTTTGGAGATTAATACTAAGCCAGAAGTTTCCATGTCGATTCGATGGACCATATAGGGATGACCATTAGTTAAATAAGTTTCTACATCATTCATCAAAGAGTCATTTTCAGTTTTGATGTTTGGATGAGTCTTTTTACCAGCTTTTTTGTTGACGACAATTATATCATCGTCTTCATAAACAACGTCGACAGAGTCATTGCCAGGCAAATAATGTTGTTCTGATCGGGGTGAAAAATTAAAATTTAAAGTTATTTCATCTAGATCTCGAACAATCGTATTAAAAGAATGGTAAGTTCCATTGATTAAAACGTCTTGTTGAATACGAAAAAAGTGTTGCCATTTCTTAGGAATCAGCCACTTTTTTAGAAGTTCACGGATGGTTAAAGTCTCATATTTTTGTTGATGATAAGTTATGATTTTTTGATACATAAGATGATTAGCTCCTTAAAGATTTAAGACAAATTAAAAAAACACTCTCAATATGTGATAAAATTTGTTCTTATATAGAGGTATTTGATAATGAATAAAAACAATGGTTTTTGGGAATGGTTTAAACCCAAATTACTAGTTGCGTGGTCTTTTATAAAGAAATATTGGAAGAGATTCCAAATTACTCGTTGGATAATCTTGGTCGTTATGATCATGATTTTGGTTTTGAGTGGATACTGGACTTACAAAGCTAAAACTTCCAATGTATCAGATCTACAGTCTTCTTTGCAGACAAAAACAACTATCATCGATAAAGATGGTGACGATGCGGGTCAATTATACGCTAGCAAAGGGACTTACGTTAGTTACGATAAAATTTCTAAGAATATTCAAAATGCGGTTATTTCGACAGAGGATCGAACTTTTTGGACTAATCCAGGTTTCAGTATCAAGGGTTATATTCGAGCTGCGATAGGTTACGTCATTCATCACGGTATCACTGGTGGTGGTAGTACTTTAACTCAGCAATTGGCAAAGAATTCTTTGTTAACCCAAAAGCAGACTTTATCCAGAAAAGGTGAGGAATTATTCCTTTCAATTGAAATAAATCGAGTGTATTCAAAGAAACAAATTTTAACGATGTATTTGAATAATGCTTATTTTGGTAATGGTGTTTGGGGTGTTCAAGATGCTTCTGAAAAGTATTTCGGTAAGAATGCATCAGAGCTAAATCCTGCTGAAGGGGCTGTTCTGGCCGCTATTTTGAAAGCACCTAATTATTATAACCCAATTGATAGTATGAAAAACTCACTGGCTCGACGTAATTTAGTTTTAGGGTTGATGGTTGATAATAATAAATTGTCTGCTTCACAGGCTAGTTATTATAAGAATACTTCCATTAATCTGAATGATAACTACGAAGTCAGCAGTTCTTACAAGTATCCTTACTTCTTTGATGCTGTTATCGCTGAAGCGGTTAATAAGTATGGTCTCAAAGAAGACGATATTTTGAATAAGGGGTACAAAATCTATACGACTTTAGATCAAGAAATGCAGTCTTCAATGCAAAAGACGTTTGATAATAATTACTTGTTCCCGGCTAATGCAGCTGACGGGACAAAGGTTCAAGGAGCCTCAGTCGCAGTTGATCCTAAGAATGGTGGCGTCTTGGCAGTTATTGGTGGACGTGGTGAACATACCTTTAGAGGGTGGAACCGAGCTACTCAATTGGCACGTCAGCCAGGTTCGACGATTAAGCCATTAGCAGTTTATACACCGGCAATTGAAAATGGCTATAGCTATGATTCAGAATTACCTAACCAAATCACTAGTTTTGGTAAGAATAAATATTCTCCAACTAATGCTGATGGAATTTATTCTGACACGATTCCAATGTACAAGGCACTTTATCAGAGTGAAAATGTGCCTGCTGTAGCGTTGCTAGATAAAATTGGTGTCAAAAAAGGTGTCGATTCTGTCGAAAACTTTGGTATCAAGGTACATAAGTCTGATCAAAACTTGGCTTTGGCACTAGGTGGTCTGGAATATGGTGTTTCTCCATTGCAAATGGCTAGAGCCTATACAGCTTTTGCCAATGAAGGAAAGCTTGCCAGCACGCACTTTATTACTAAAATCGTTGATTCAACTGGTACTGTAGTGGTCGATAATAGTAATTCTTCTACTAAACAAATTATTAGTAAGAGTACTGCTAAAGAGATGACTAGTATGATGTTGGGAGTTTATAACGAGGGTACTGGTAAGTATGCTAAACCTTCAGGCTATCAAATTGCTGGTAAAACTGGTTCAACCGAAGTACCACAATCTTGGGGTTATGCTGGGACTAAGGATCAATGGATGATAGGTTATACACCAGATGTCGTAGTTGCTAGTTGGATGGGATTTGATAAATCTGATCAAAATCATTTCCTAACTTCAGCTAATGAAAATGGCATGTCAACCTTATTCAAGAACGAGATGTCAAGTATCCTGCCAGAGACTAAGCAAACTAGTTTTGGAGTCAAGGACGCAACGACTTTAGCTAATGCAACTGATACGGATGACGATGACAATGATATTTCAAAATCCATTCAAGATGGAGTAAATAACATTAAAAATAAAGCCACAGAATGGTACAATGATATTAAGAACTTTTTTGGTCAATAGGAGGACTATATGAACATTTACGATAGCGCCAATCAACTTGAACAAGACTTAAGAAAGACAACAGAAGTTGCTGAATTAAAGCTTGCTTTTGAAGCTGTTAAGGCTAATGACTTGGCATACAAACTTTTTGATAAAGTTCAAAACAAACAATTTGAATTACAACAAAAACAAATGCAAGGTCAAGAAATTACAGACGACGACATTAAGGCAATGCGTGAACTTACAGACCAACTTTCAAATTACAGTGAAATCCAAAACTTAATGGAAAAAGAGCAAAAGATGAATTCTATGATGGATGAATTGAATAAGATTATTTCAAAGCCTATCGCAGAAATTTATCAAGATAAATAACAAGGACTTAGGGCTTAAGTATTTTGCTCAAGTCCTTTTCTTTTACAGAGGGAGTTAAAATGAAGTTTTTACATGCGGCAGATTTACATTTAGATACGCCATTTGTGGGGATCAACGATTTTTCTAAGGAATTGCAAAAGAAATTGCAAGATTCAACTTATCAGGCTGCCAGAAATCTCTTTGACACAGCTTTGACAGAAGAAGTGGATTTTGTGATTTTGGCGGGTGATATTTTTGACGACACCGACAGTTCCCTTAAAGCACAAATGTTTTTACGCGATGAGTTTGAAAAGCTGAATCAAGCTGATATCGCGGTCTATTTGATTTACGGTAATCATGATTATTATCGTAATAATTTTGCTGTGGTTAACTTTCCTGAAAATGTCCATATTTTTGAACAAGATGTCTCGACCGAAACTTTGACTACTAGTGATGGGGTAAAAGTCGGCATCACTGGTTTTAGCTATTATCAACAACATATCAACCAAGCGGTCGTCAAAAGTTACCCTAGTCGTGGCGATTTCGATTATCAAATTGGTATCTTGCATGCTGGCGTGGGCGATGACAATTATGCACCGTTTCAAATCAATGATTTGATTCAAAAGGGCTATGACTATTGGGCCTTAGGTCATATCCATAAACGAGAAGTTTTATGCGATAGTCCGGCTATCGTCTATCCTGGTGACATTCAAGGTCGCAATCAAAATGAGACTACTCCTAAGGGCTTTTATATCGTAACGGTTGAAGACCACTTGACTAAGTTAAAATTCGTTAAGAGTAGCGTTTATACGTGGGATAAAGTAACATTGAACGTTAAAAATGACTCAGTTGATAGTTTAATAACTAAAATTACTGACAGTTTGAATCAACCTGATACCTTATTAACTTTGACGATCAATAATGCCCAAAATTTGTCTGATGACGTCATTAGAACTATCAAGCGCAATGAATTGCAACATCATTTTGCTGAGGTCGAGACGCCAAGTATTTTGTATAAGATTGTTTTGAAGTTCAATGACAATCCCCAACTGTCGCAAATTGATCAAAAATATTGGAAACAAGCCCAAAATCAAACGTTAGATTTAGATAAAATTAAAGATTTAGATAGTAAACTGTATGCTGAAAGTATTATTCGAGACCATATCAATGATCGTGAATTTTTACAAAATATTACCGAATTAGTAAAGAACACAATTAATCAAAAATATACTGGAGAATAATCGTGAAATTAGTTAAAGCAAGCATATACGGTTTCGGTAAGTGGATCGACCAAGAATTTAACTTTGTTTCAGATTATCAAGTTATTTTTGGTTTCAACGAAGCCGGGAAAACCACTCTCCTGAACTTTATCCAGAGTATCCTCTTTGGATTTGCAACGGCTCGAGGAGATAATAAATATTTACAATACAAGCCTAAGAACGGTAATCGCTATGGTGGCGAATTGCTATTTTTAGCACCAGATCAAAGTCACTGGACAGTTCGCCGAATTGACGGTAAAGGTGATGGGGAACTGACAGTTTTTCATGATGATCAATTACTTCCTGATGAATCGCTCAAACAAATCGTTGGTAATTTTACTAAAGAGGATTTTGAAAATACTCACGTCTTCGATGATAAAAATATCTTGTCGATTTATAGTTTGAATGAACAGCAATTAGAAACTGAAGTCATGTCGATTGGGGCTGTTGGTAGTAAAGAATGGTTGAAGGTAGCCGATAAGCTTTCGCATGCTGCTGATGATCTTTATAAGCCTAGAGGGCAAAAGCAGCCTTTAGTCGTGAATTTAAAAAAGCATAAGGAACTCTTAGAAGAGAAGTCAGAGATTGAGAATCAACAAGTAGCTTATCAACGAGTAAAACAACAATTAGAACAAACGCAAAAAGATTTTGATGACAATGCGATTTCTTTAAAAAAAGCTACTGAATCTGAAAATGATTTACGTAATTTAGATAAGAAATGGTATCGTTTCGACCAATTGCAGCAACAAAATGATCCTAAACACGAAGTAGCAAACATTAGTAATGCTGATTGGGAAACAGTTTTAAAGGCTAATCAGGAATTGAGTACCTTAAAAGATACCGCCACAACGAGTAAGGTCTCTAATCTAGACAATGTTGAAAAGCAAATTTTAAAAAATTATCACCAAAATCAAACTCGTTTAGATTATATTCGTAATCAGAAATTTGAATTGCAAAACCTACAATTTCATAGGGATGATATGAATACCAAATTGTTGCGTGTGGATACGCAAGTGGACCAATTATTCAAAAATCATCCTGAACTTTCAGAGGACATGTTGCCTTTGACAGGTGAAGAGATTGACCAGATGACACCAACAGAAAACAATAACAACAATATATTTTTATTGATCTGTATCGTTGCAGTTATTTTGGCTTTGGTAGTCGGCAATCCGCTCAAGATAATTTTGATTATTGCGGCAATTGCTAGTGGCGTCTGGTACTGGTATCAAAATCAAGCTAGTAGCCAACCAGATTTGAACAATTTACCTTTTATTAAGCAAAAGGGCTACGTTAATGTATCACGTGAGAATATTATTGGTTTACAAGGTACAGTAATTGCTTTGGATAATTTCCACGGTACTCAAAAAGGTTTGATCGATGGAATCAAAGGTATTGAGATCGATTTAAATAAATGGCGTAAGATTCTGATTGAACTAGACGTTTTGGATAATTCTTATAAAGATGATAATTATAATGAACAAATAGAAAAATATTTTGCACATTTGGATGCCATCAAGGCTAAGGCTGATTTGGAACAGAAGAGCCAAGCTGCAACTAAGCAAATGGATGAACAAAGAGATCAACGCTTGCGTGAATTGAATAATGAAATCTTTGCAGTCTTGCAAAAGTATCAAGCAGTCAACATGGATGAATTTATGAGAATGCATACGCAACAAGTGCAAAACCAAAAGATAACTAATCAGATCAAACAAGACAAAGACTTCTTGGGCCGAGACTTAGAAGCCTTGCAAGCTTATCCAACGCATCAGTCCTTGATTGAGAAATTAGCTACTGTTACCAAAGAAACGGCTGCTTTGACTGACAAAAACAATGATTTGAATCGTCAAATTGGTTCCTTAAAAGAACAAATGCAACAAATTTACGACAACAGTCATTATCAACGAGTCGTCTTAGCGTTGGCTCAAAATAAACAGGATATTTTGGAAAATTACGATGAATGGCTATCAAAGAAACTTGCTAGCGATTGGATCAGAAACATGTTAAATGTTGCGACAGAAAATCGATATCCAAAAATGCTCGAAAGGGCAGCTGAATATTTTGCTTTGTTGACTAATGACAATTATTCAAAAATCAACTTTGATCAAAAGAATTTAACAGTTTTGAGTAAGAATAAAATTAGTTTTGACGTTCGCGAGTTGTCAAAAGCTACAACAATTCAGCTGTATTTGGCTTTGAGATTGGCATTTGTGACTGAAATTTCAGACTTGATCAAATTACCGATTTTGATCGATGACGCGTTTGTCGATTTTGACGTTTCTAGAAAAGAAAATGTTTTTAAGTTGATTCAAGAAATTTCCAAGAGCAACCAAGTAATTTACGTTACTGCCAATGAACCAACAGCAATTCCACAAGAACACATTTTGACTTTGGGGGGGAATATTAGTGCCTAAGCATATTATAGATTTTAATAAAGGCGAGAATATGAGCTTGGAGGTAATTATCAAGCGTTCGGATTTTCGTTTAGCAAAGAATGGCAAGAACTTTTTATCGTTAGTATTCGAAGATAAGTCAGGACAAATTCCTGGTAAATATTGGGATGCTAGTGAAGAAGATGCAAAGAGGTTTCACGTTGGAGCAGTTGTACAACTAGAAGGCCGTCGTGATGTCTATCAAGGCAAGCCACAAGTAAATATCACACGTCTGGGGTTATTGGACCCAAATACTGTTGATATGTCGCAATTCGTTCAAACAGCACCTATGAAACAAAGCGATATGGAAAATGAATTCGACGACGTCTTTTTGCAAATTACTAATGGAGCTTGGAATCGAATCGTTAGATATTTATTCAAGAAATATCATGATCGATTCTTCACTAGTGCTGCTGCCAAGAGCAATCACCATGATTTTCAAGGAGGGTTGGCATATCACACTTTGAGTATGGTGAGAATGGCAGAGAGTATCTCTGATCAATATCCACAGATCAATCGAGCACTTTTACTTGCCGGAGCATGCCTCCATGATTTCGGTAAGATCATCGAATTGTCCGGTAGTTTAGATATTGAATATACTTTTGAAGGTAACATGCTAGGACATATCACGATCGTAGACGAAGAAATCGTTAAAGCGGCGACCGATTTGGATATTAGTCTAGATAGTGAAGACATGATTTTATTGAGACACATGATTCTGTCACACCATGGCTTATTAGAATATGGTTCGCCAGAACGTCCTAAATTGTTGGAAGCTGAAGTATTGCACAATATTGATATGATGGATGCTTCAATCAATATGATCACGAAAGCCTTGGACAAGACTGAGAATGGTAAATTCTCTGAACGTGTCTTTGGACTCGATAATCGTTCATTTTATAAACATAGTTAGTTAAATAAAAAATGCTCGTTTAGATATTTGATATCTAAGCGGGCATTTTTTTAGCGGACAACAATTACGGATACAGGAGCTTTTTTAGCGAGGCGAGAACCAACACTGGCAGTAATTTTAGAACGAGGATCGATCATGTCAGCACCGGTTACGATTAAGTCAGGATTGAAGTCGGGGATAACACGGTCAATAATAACGTCATCGATATCACCGTCTTCATAAACTAAGGGCTCAACTTTTTTGAGACCAATTTTTTCTGCTAATTTCACATAGTGATTAACGGCTGCTTCTAATTCTTCACGTTTTTCTTTTAATTTTGCTGGTGTTAAAGAATCAAAGATATTGATATCTTCATTTTCCAGCACGGAAACGATACCTAAGTAAGCACCATAGTCGTGTGCTAGGGTAACGGCAAATCTAAAAGCTTTAATAGTCGATTCATTGTCATCCTCGTCAATCGTCAAAAGAATTCGTCGATATACTAAAGGATCATTAATTGATTGATAGTCCATATGAACTCCTCCCTTATTGGTTGCTTTCATTTTTAATAATAACCAATTTGTTTGGAAAATAAAAAAATAACGTCGGAAATCATCCAACGTTATTTTTATTTTTTTAAATTATTTCTTTGATGAAGATGATGATGAAACATATCCTGAAAGAACATCCTTCAAGTCACTATCTTTAATAGAAACATCAGCCTTCTTCAAGACCTTTGAAACAACCTTTTGCATAACAGTTGAATCTTGTAGCCATGAAGCATATAGCTTAGATTTAAGTTCAGCAGTGTGATCGCTCATCTTACCCTTAGCAGGTTTCTTAAGAAGCTTGATGACACTGTAGCCGTAACTTGTCTTAACTGGTGTATCTGTGTAATCGCCAACTTTGTCTAGCTTGTATGCAGCTGTCTTAAAGTCAGTATCAACACTTGTACTATCATTATCGAAGGCAGCTAACTTACCACCCTTGTTCTTTGTAGCTGAGTCTGTTGAGTATTCTTTAGCAAGTTTTGAGAAGTCTTCGCCATTTTGAAGTTTTGTAATAACTTCTTTAGCAGTGTCTTCTTTACTTACTAGGATTTGAGCAACTTGAATCTTAGGTTGGTAGCTCTTCCATTCTTTCTTAAGATCTTTGTTTGTAACAGTCTTGTTCTTCTTCAAAGCAACTTTTGTAAGAAGGTTAGTACGGATATTCTTCTTGAATTGGGCAGTTGTCATACCGTTTTGTTGAAGAATTGAGCTGAATGATGAACCATATTGACTCTTGTACTTGTTGTATTCTTTGTTAACTTGTTTTGTGGAAACATCCTTACCATATTGATCTTCAAGAGCTTTAGTGATGATCATAGTTTGGAGAGTTTGTTTACCTGATGAAGAACTCTTCATTTCCTTGTAGTATTCTTCTTGGGTAATTCTTCCACCCTTAAGAGTAGCAACAGTCTTGTTACCAGAACATCCAGCAACAACTGTTATCATAAATAGACCAGCAATAGCTAAGATCCATTTAGTTAAACGTTTATTCATCTTTACACATCCTTAATTAATATGTCTACAATTGAAAAGACTACCATAAAACTTCGAGAATAGTTTGCCATTTATTGAAAAAATCACAAAAAATTCATAATTTGAACTAATTTTGCTTGAAGTTAGCGAGGTTTGCTTTCATTTCAGCGATTGAACTTTGCAATTCGTCTACATCAGGCTTGATGCTAGTTGAGTAATCGGTGATATCTTTTTGAATTCCAGACATTACTTCTGGTACCACAGCAGCGTTTTTCTGTAAATCAGCTAATATATCTTTAAAATCTTTTATATTCTTAAATATCTTGGTATCATTAACACTAGGTGTGGCATCTTTTGATTGAAATAGTCCCACGGCAATTCCTGAAACAGTTCCAATCATAAATCCAGTAAAGAATTTCATTGTTAAGCCTCCAAGTGTTGTTTGATATTATCAGCACGTTTTTGGAGTTCTTCGTTGCTTGCTAGACCAGTGTTGTCTCCCCAATGCATTGAGAAGTCATCGTCTTTAGAGTAACGAGGTACCAAATGGATGTGTGAGTGCATAACGCTTTGGTAAGCAATCTCACCATTATTTTGGCAAATGTTCATCCCAATGATCTTAGGATTAGAAGCTTTGATAGCACGGGCAATCATAGGAATCTTCTTGAAAACACGTTCTGCCAAATCTTCGTCATAGGCAAAAATGTCTTTGACATGTTTTTTAGGAACTACGAGTGTGTGACCAGGCGTAACTTGAGAAATATCAAAGAAAGCCTTGATATCATCATCCTCATAGATTGTTGTACTGGGAATATCTCCGTTAATTATTTTGCAAAAGACGCAATCATCCATGTAAAAATCTCCTTTCAAAAAACAGCATTAGATTTACTATAATGCTATCATATTAACGTTACTAAAAACAGATAACAGGTGGTTTAATCCATGACTTTAGAAGTAAAAGAACTGACCGGAGGGTACGGTCAAGTATCAGTATTGAAAAAAGAAACTTTCACCGTTGAAAGTGGGCAAGTCGTTGGCTTGATTGGTTTGAATGGTGCTGGTAAATCAACAACTATCAAACATATCATCGGCTTGTTGAATCCACGTGGTGGACAAATTTTGATCGATGGTATTAGTTTGCATGACGATGTCGAAAAGTATCGTAAAAAAATTGCTTATGTGCCAGAAATGCCAATTCTTTATCCTGAATTGACTTTAAGAGAGCATATCGATTTGACGATTATGGCCTATGACCTTGATCGAGATAAAACTTGGGAAAATGCGAATAAATTGTTGAAGACTTTTCGTTTGGATAACAAATTAGATTGGTTCCCACAGAATTTCTCTAAGGGTATGAAACAAAAGGTTATGATCGTCTGTGCCTTTATGACCGATGCTAGTTTATTTATCATTGACGAACCATTTACCGGACTTGATCCATTGGCGGTTAATGACTTATTGAATATTGTTGAAGCCAAGAAAAAAGCAGGGTGCTCAGTTTTGATGTCAACTCACGTATTAGCTACTGTGCAAAATTATGCGGACAAATTCGTTTTGATCAATCACGGACAAGTACGTGCTGATGGTACTTTGGATCAATTGAAGGCTAAATTTAACATGCAAAAAGATTCTAACCTTGATGATATTTATCTCAAGATGTCAAACGAGGATCTCTAATGTTAAAGCTTTGGAATGAACGATTAAGAAGACATCAACTTAATCAATTCAAATATCTCAGATTGATTTTTAACGATAATTTTGTGTTAGCGTTCATCGTTTTGATTGGAGCTTTAGGTTTTTGGTATTCTAATTTATTAGGAACTATCAGTGGACCAATCATCTTGGGAAAGCCAATCGTGATTTTATTATTATTTTTGGCAGTTCAAGTAGGTGGAATCGCAACTTTATTGGAAGATCCAGATAGTACTTTTTTGTTAGTTAAAGAAAAAGAATTTTATAAGTATTTTAAAGCAGCGAAGAATTACAGTGTCTTCGTACCAATTGTGACTTTAATATTAGTCAATTTCTTATTGTCGGCCTTTGCTTCTCGAGCAGGTGGGATGAAGATTTTAGATATTGTCGTTGTGGCAATTGGCTTAATAATTTATAAATTAGGCTTTTTAAATGTCAACTTGATGGAATTGTACGGTCAAGCTAAATTCGGCAGTACTAGTATGCGCTTAGTTTCAAATTTGTTGTTATTAGTCTCATTGATCGTATCAACTTATTTCTTCAGCTGGTTGATGATAATTGTGGGAGTCGTTTATTATTTCTATCTAAATGCTCGCACAAAAACGCTTGAAACTAGTGGACAATTGCAATGGAAGTATGCGATTGAAACTGAGAATCAAAGAATGTTTCGTATCAAACGTTTCTATAACTTGTTTACTGATGTACCTGGCGTTAATAGTAAAATCAAACGTCGTAAGTGGTTAGATGGCTTATATAAACCCATTAAACCAGTTAGTGGCAATACTTATTTGTATTTGTTTGCTAGAGGTTTTGTCAGAAATAATGAGTATATCGGATTGTTCTTGCGTTTGACGATCATTCAAGCTATCATGTTGGCTTTGATCGATAGCTTCTATATCTCATTAGTAGTAGAGATGTTATTTATTTATCTAGTTGGGTTCCAATTGAAACCTTACTTTAAAGAAGTTATGCAAAACTTAATGCAACGACTTTATCCTATTGACGGTAAGACTAAAATCAATGATTTTACTAAATTAAGTACCTTTATTTTATTGATTCAGTGGATTATCAGTGCATTAGCAGTATTATATAAGTTTGGGTTCAGTATCAATAGTTTGATTATTATCGTGGCTGGTTTAGCGGTCTTGTTCTTCGTCAACTATTTCTACATGCCAAGACAATTAAAAAAATATTTAGATTAATGGAGTAATTATTTATGCGTTTAAGAAACAAACCTTGGGCTAAGGATATGATCAATGACAACTTAGACCTAATTTCCATTCAACCAGAAAACATGCCTGGTAAATGGCAAACTCGTTTTGAAAAAGAACAGCCTTTGTTTATCGAAGTAGGTTCTGGTAAAGGCAGATTCATTACCGAATTAGCCAAACAAAATCCTCAAAACAACTATATTGGAATGGAAGTTCAAGAAGGCGCCATTGCCTTGCTACTAAAAAAGCAAGTTGAGTTAAAGTTACCCAACTTGCAATTATTATTAGCTAATGGTGCTGATTTATCAGAATACTTTACTGAAAATGAAGTATCTGGAGTTTACTTGAATTTCTCTGATCCATGGCCAAAGACTCGTCACGAAAAGCGTCGTTTAACTTATAAGTCGTTTTTAAAGCAATACCAATACATTTTAAAAGATGATGGCAATTTGCGCTTCAAGACTGATAATCAAGGTTTGTTCGAATATTCTTTGATCAGTATGAATAATTATGGCATGAAGTTTGATGAAATATCATTGGACTTGCATAACGATGAAGCACTCAATCAAAACAATATCGAAACTGAATATGAAGAAAAGTTCTCAAAAAAAGGCTTCAGGATCAATTACCTGAAAGCCCATTTCTAAAATTTAATTTATTATACTTTTTGTTTATTGAACCTTTTTGATGTTAAGCAATTCGCCGGTCAAAGCATCAGCGATGAAGTGATATTGGGCGACGTCGAAGTCATCCATTGTTGTTACGCCACCAACGATCCCCCAAGTGGCACGACCGTTAACATCTACTCTTTGGTAGAATGGTTCGACCCATGAACCGATGACTTTGCTATCTTCGCCCAAAACGGACTTAACTTTGTCAATAATTTTTTCGCTATCTAGATGGTGTTTTACTAAGACTGTTGCAGCTGCTCCGGCGGCCAATACAGTACCAGCAACGATTAATGAACCGATACCTTTTTTACTCATAAAAATCACTCCTTGATTTCGATTTACTGATATATTACCACTATTATATATCATTCTTGGACTCAAGAGCACTTAATTGACCGTTTAACAAATAAAAAGTATCTTATTTATGAGGTGAATAATATGAAAACATTTGAAGACTATGGCGTAAAAGATTGGCACGAAGTAACTAAGGAAGGTAAGCATATCTTATTTTTCCACGCTGACTGGTGCCCAGATTGCAAATTTATCGAACCAAAGCTTCCAGAACTAGAAAAAGAATACTCAGATTTTAATTGGATCAGTTTCAACCGTGATAATAACATGGAAATTGCTCAAGAATTAGGAATTATGGGCATTCCTAGCTTTGTTATTATTGAAAATAGCAAAGAAATTGGTAGACTAGTAAATAAAGATCGAAAAACTAAAGAAGAAGTTGAGACCTTTATTAACAGTGTAGTTAACAAATAATTAATCAAGTGAGGGAAAAAACTTGCTATTAAGCTTTTATAATCCAGATGTTTTAGGGGATGTTTTGATTGTTGAAACACAAGAAGATGTTGCAACTCAAAACACTACTCAAAAAGATAACGTAGTACGAATTTTTAACGAAGAAAATGACCAAGCAATTGGTTTTAATTTCTTTGGTCTTGGAGAAAAACTCGGAATTCAAAACGAATCCGGTCAAGTCTTTCTCGATGAAAAACAAGTGGCAGTCTTAAACGATGCCCTTGAACAAGCAGGTTTTTCTGATAAGTTGGAAGCTGACAATAGTCCAAAATTTGTGATCGGACATGTCGATGCAATCAAAGAACATCCTGATTCAGACCATTTACACATTACTCAAACTGATGTTGGCTTCGATAAGCCAGTTCAAATCGTTTGTGGTGCACCAAACATCGATCAAGGACAATTAGTCGTTGTTGCTTTGCCTGGTGCTGTAATGCCTACTGGTGCCGAAATTTGGCCTGGTGAATTACGTGGCGTAGATAGTTTTGGAATGATTTGTTCTGCTCGAGAATTGGGCATTCCTAATGCACCACAAAAACGTGGAATTTTAGTGCTTGATGACGGTAAAGCCGGACAAGCATTTGATTTTGAAGCAGCAAAGAATTTGTTCGATTAGATTAGGAGCTATTATGGAAAATACAGTCTATCATTTTGTTGGAATTAAAGGAACAGGGATGAGTGCTCTAGCACTTATTCTCAAAGACCTCGGATATGAAGTTCAAGGATCAGATATTGATAAATATACATTCACACAACGTGGACTTGAACAAGCTGGAATCAAGATTTTGCCTTTTGATGAAGAAAACATTCATGAAGGTTTGACAATAGTTAAAGGAAACGCTTTTAACGATGATCAAGTAGAAATTAAAAAAGCTAATGATATGCATTTACCAGTAATTACATATCCAGAATTAGTTGGTAAATTAGTTTCAGAATATACTTCCATCGGTATTGCCGGTTCTCACGGTAAGACAAGTACTACTGGTTTATTAGCACATACTTTGAGTGGTATTGCTAAAACTTCTTACTTAATCGGTGACGGTACTGGTAAAGGAATCAAAGATGCTAAGTTCTTTGTTTTCGAAGCTGATGAATATCGTCGTCATTTCTTAGCTTACTCACCAGATTACTTAATTATCACTAACATCGACTTTGACCACCCAGATTACTTCTTCGGTGGTATCAATGATGTTGTTGATGCTTTTGAGTCTGAAGCTAGAAAGACTAAGAAAGGTATTTTCATTTGGGGTGAAGACAAGCATGCCAAATCAATCAAAGCCGATACACCAATTTATACTTACGGTTTGGATGAATCAGATTACATTCGTGCCACAAACATCAAACGTACCGTTAAAGGTTCATCATTTGATGTTTCTATCGATGGTGAAAACATTGGTAACTTCCAAGTTCCACTATTCGGTGAACACAATGTCTTGAATTCATTGGCTGTTATTGGTGTTGGTCATATGGAAAAACTTGACCATGCTTTGATCAACCGTGAACTACAAACTTTCAGTGGAGTTAAGAGACGTTTCAGCGAAAAGAAAGTTGCTGATCAAGTTATCATTGATGACTATGCTCACCACCCACAAGAAATCAAAGCAACTATTGATGCTGCTAGACAAAAATATCCAGATAAGAAGATCATTGCGGTCTTCCAACCACATACTTATACAAGAACTTTGGCCTTGATGGATGATTTTGCTAAGTCACTAGATTTGGCAGATGAAGTTTACTTGACTAATATCTTCGGTTCAATTCGTGAAGCACACGGTGATATTACAAGTAAAGATCTCGGTAACAAGATTCATAAGGGTGGTAATGTTCTAACACTTGATGACATGTCACCATTATTGGAATATCACAATACAGTAATGATATTCATGGGTGCCGGCGATGTTCAAAAGTATGAAACAGCTTATGAACAATTGCTAAGTACTTTAAATCCTAATCAACAATAATAAAAAAATCCTTCAATTCAAAATCGAATTGGAGGATTTTTTTTAGAGTAATTTTAAGAAGACCGAGGCGATGATGACTGAAGCAACGGATACGGTCGCAAAGCCACCAACTAACATTTTAGGTAGAATCTTTTCAGTTAAATATGCTTCTTCATCGGGATCTTTTGCAATCGTGTGGCAAACTTCTGTAGTCAAAATAAAATCGGCTGGGAAGCCAAAGAGTGCGGTTAATGAACAAGCAAAGGCCATTTCACGACTCATTCCAAAAGGTTTAGCTAGAATAAATGAGGCAATGAACATTCCCAAAATCCCTAATAGAATCAAAACAACAATTTGTAAAATGATTTTTCCGATAATTTGTGGAGTAGTTAGGCTTAGTTGCGAGAAGATGTAAGCTAGTAAGCCATACATCAACCAGTTGAAGACTTTAGCTTTATTTAAGGCATCAGTTTCCAAGAATCCTACTTGATGGGCGATGACACCAAAGACTAGACAAATTACGTTGGCATTAATGACATTGTGAGTTAAAATTCCAACCCAATTTGCCAAAAGTGCTATTAATGCGACTCTAGCAATAATAAAAATTGGACTTTGGTATCTAGTAGGTAAATTGATCAATAATTTTTGTTGCTTTTCTGAAGATTGGTGTTGCTGAACAATTTTGACAGCTTCAGAGTTTGGATCATCCTTTTGTTTTCGATAGATTTTGGTTAAGCGAAGACCTTCTTTTCGTAAAAGGACTGAAGTCAATGGATAACCAATCATTGAATGCATGATGAACATTGAAACTGGCAAAGCTACTAAAGTAGTGATTCCAGCAGCTTTTAAACCATTAGTCAGCAATAAGGCGGCAACGATACCACCTGTCAATGGGGGGACGGCAGCTACAACTGTTTTCCAATTGAAAAACAATGAGCCGATGGATAAGGTCAAAGCCAAAGTTCCAACGACACCAAGTAAAGCGATGCAGACAGCTTTCCATTGTTTGAATAATTCTTTTAAATTCATCAGTGTTCCCATTTGGACTAGCAACAATGACATGGCGACGCCGACAAATTGGGTGGTATACGAGGCTTGTGGAACGACGTTCTTAGGAAGAATCGTCCAGTAGCCGATGGTAAAGAGTACGGCTGTAATAAAAATCGAAGGAACAAAAGCTTTTGTGGCAGCTGATACCCATTCACCAATCAACAAGAAAACCATAATTATGGTAAATGAAAGTAAATAGGTCATATTATTTCCTCCTGCAAGAATTTTTATTTAAATTCTTACTGCAAAATTTATGTTCATTTGAGTAATAAATCAATTAAAAAACTACTCATGTTACAAAAAGTACAATTATGAATAAAATAATTTGATTATTTTGACAATTAAAATCATAGAACATAAACTCAAGGCAATAAAGTTCAGGAGGCATATGATTATGCAAACTTTATATAAAAATTTTGATTTATTTGATGGTTTGAAACCAGAAATCCAAAAGGATGCTTGGTTTATTGTTGATAGCGAATCTGGAGAAATTGTTAAATTAGGTTTCAAAGATGCGCCAGACTGTGAAAAAGTTGTTGATTTAAAAGGTAAGTACGTCATGCCAGGGTTGATCAATTCTCACGTTCATTTGATGATGAATCCAATTACTAATAAATTGGAATACTTGTCCGAAGCTGAAGTTACCTTTACTGCTTTGAATAATTTAAAAGAAGCCTTAAAAGCTGGCGTAACTTACGTTAGAGACTGTGGCTGTGCTTTTGATGTGGATATTAAATTGCGTCGTTTGCAAGAAGAAGGGCAACTTGGTGGCACCGAGATCGTTCCTTCAGGACGTCCAATGTGTATCACTGGTGGACACGCTGACTTTACCGAAGGCATTGACGGAGAAACTACTTGGGGTCATTTAGTCGATTCATCAGATGAGATGCGTCATGCGGTTCGTCGTCAATTTAAATTAGGCGCCAAAAATATTAAAGTTATGGCAACTGGTGGTGTCATGTCCGCAACTGATCAAATCGATGACACTGAATTTTCAGTCGATGAATTAAAGACCGCCGTCGCTGAAGCTCATACAAAGCATATGACCGTTGCTGCACACGCTGAAGGCACTCAAGGGATTCACAATGCCATTATCGCTGGTGTCGATTCAGTAGAACACGGTTGTTTGATTTCAGACGATGATATTGACTTGATCAAAGAAAAAGGCATTTATCTAACTCCAACCGTCATAGCTAGTTACACTATCCCAACTTATGGTGAAGGCAAGTTGCCATCATACATGGTTGATAAAGCCAGAGGATTTTTGGATAAATTTTATGCTCGCATGAAAGTCGTCAATAAGGCTGGCGTCAAATTGGCTTTTGGTACCGATGCGGGGACTCCATTTAATCGTTTTGCCGATACACCAAAGGAATTGGAATTGTTGACTAAAGTCGGAGCCAGCAACGTTGAAGTCTTATTAGCCGCTACTAAAAATAGTGCTCATTTGTTGAGAATCGATGACAAGTATGGTTCCATTCAAGAAGGCAAGATTGCTGACTTTCTAGTACTTGATCACGATCCACTAGCTGATGTTAAAGCAGTCCAACAAGTTGATAAAGGTGTTTATAAAAAGGGCGTTAAGGTTTATTGATTTTTAAAAGATAGTATTTTTCATTACTAGAAAAAATCTAATTTCTTGTTTATAATAAATAAGAAAATAAAAGCAAAAAAGCTATGACAGAGCATATTGTCATGGCTTTTTTTACAGTTGAGGGGTATTAATGTGAAAGATTCTGTATCTACACGGGTAAAACTATCCATTCTTGCAGTCGGTTTATTGACATTCACAGGAATCTTAATCGAAACATCGATGAATGTTACTTTTCCCACATTAACTAAAGATTTAAACGTTTCATTAAGTACGGTTCAGTGGTTAACAACTGGATATTTGCTGTTAACAACAATAGTAATGAGTACGACCGCTTATGTTTTGAAAAAATTCAATCCTTTGAAAATTTTTATCTTTGCGGCCTCATTGTGTCTAATAGGCTCAATTATCTGTTTTATGGCGCCTAATTTTCCTGTCTTAATGGGTGGAAGATTATTACAAGCAATCGCAACCGGATTATCGACACCATTAATGTTTAACTTGATTTTTATGGAGATTCCTTCTTCACAATTAGGCTTATACACGGGCTTAGCGGGGGTAGTTATTTCGCTAGCACCTGCCTTGGGTCCAACTTATGGCGGAATTATTAACCGGATTTGGACATGGCGAGAAATTTTTGTGGGGATTTTACCATTAATAATTCTATTGTTTGTTCTGGGTTGGTTCACCATTCGTGGCAAAGCAATTGGAACAAAAGGAATTTCCTTTGATTATTTGAGCGTTGCTGGTTTAGCAATTATTTTTTCGGCTATTTTGTTTACCTTCGATCAAGCAGGTGCTCACGGATGGAGTTCTAGCCAATTTTTAATGGGAGTACTAACCTCCTTAATAATTTTTGGTGTTTTTGTTTGGTATAACAACAAGAGTCAGCGTCAGTTGATTGATTTTTCCATTTTAAAGATTCCTGTATTACGTCTAAGATTATATGGCTATTTTGGTTTGCAGTTTTTGAATATTGGTTTATCGTTTTTGCTACCAATCTTTGCACAAACGGTTTTGAAAGCTGACTCAGCTCAAGCCGGTTTGATGCTGTTGCCGGGGTCTTTATTAGGTGCAGTAGTGGGACCAATTGCAGGACATCTTTATGATAAAAAGGGTGCTACTTTGCCATTGATATTGAGTGGGATTTTGATTACTTTAGGAACAACATTGTTCTTAGTCAAAGGTTCAGATTTAACTTTGTTGAGCATCACTTGGATTTATTTAATTATCCGAATTGGCTTTAACTTTGGTTTTGGGACTTCGTTATCTGACGGTAGTATGCAAGTGTCTGGACCAAAGAAATCTGATCAAAATTCGCTGTTTAGTATGATGCAACAGTATGCAGGATCGCTGGGGACTAATGTTTTGTCGGTCGTTATTTCAGCGGTAGCTTTGAATACTAAGGGAGAAGTTTTGAGTACAGTTATCGGTACTAAGATTGATTTTGCTGTGTTGACGGCTTTATCATTGTCGATTTTATTAACAATCATTTATGTTTACTTTAAATATGAAAAGAAGAATAATTGATTTAACAGGCCTTGATGTATAATCGGGGCTTTTTAAGTCTTGAGTAAACTGTTACAACAACTCGTGATTTGTTAAAATAGAGATAGTTAATTTCGGTTTTATTGGAGAATATATGTCAAAAAATAAAAAATTACTTTTAATAGATGGAAACAGTGTTTCGTTTCGGGCATTTTTTGCGATGCACAATGTCTTAGATAAATTTGTCAATGGCGAGGGTATCCACACAAATGCCTTGTATGCCTTTAATAACATGTTGGAACTAATTCTAAAGGATGAAAAACCAACTCATGCCTTGGTGGCTTTTGATGCTGGTAAAACGACTTTTAGAACTAAGATGTTTGACGAGTACAAAGGAACTCGGGCCAAGACTCCTCAAGAGTTAATGGAACAGCTGCCTTTGATTCAAGAGATGTTGAACTATCGTGGCATCAAAACTTATGAATTGCCTGATTATGAAGCTGACGATATTATCGGAACTATGTCGCACAAAGCTGAATTGGATGGTATGGACGTGACGATTATTACCGGTGACCGTGATTTGACGCAATTGGCTACTGACAAAGTAACTGTTAAAGTCAATGTCAAAGGCGTAACCGAAACAGAAAGCTATACGCCAGAACATGTTCAAGAAAAATTGGGCATTACACCTAAGCAGATCATCGATATGAAGGGTCTAATGGGGGATAATTCTGATCACTATCCTGGGGTAGAAAAAGTCGGTGAAAAGACTGCTATCAAGTTGCTCACTCAATATGGCAGCGTAGAAGGTATTTACGAACACGTTGATGAAATGAAGAAGAGCAAGTTAAAAGAACATTTGATCAATGATAAGGACAAAGCTTTCTTGAGCAAGAAGTTAGCTACGATTGACCTAGAGGCACCGGTCGAATTGCAATTGACAGACCTTGAATATCGTGGCGACAATCAAGAACAATTGATGCAATTTTATCAAAAGATGAATTTCAAGACTTTCTTGAGTAGAATGGATGTCCCTCAAGAAGATGCCGCTGAAAAATTGGCCGATATAAAAGTGTTGGAATTAAATGATAAAGCAGTTGAAAAAATCGTTAATAACGACAAAGTTCATACCTTGGTCGTGGAAGGTTTTGGCGAAAATTATCATACTTCACCGATTATTGGTCTATTGATTTCTGACGGCGAAAACTATTACGGTACGACTGACTTTTCAATCTTAGAAAATGCTCAATTGAAGGATTGGTTGGCTGACAGCTCCAAAGAGAAGTATTTATTCGATAATAAAGCAACGATTGCACAATTGACTCGTTACGGCTGTCAATTAAGTGGCGTCACGTTCGATATGTTGTTAGTAGCTTATTTGTTGGATACCAACGATAACAAGCAAGATATTGGTTTAGTTGCCAAAAATTATGATATTAATTTACCAACTGAAGAAGAATTTTATGGCAAAGGGGTCAAAAAAGCAGTTCCAGAAGATGATAACGTCTTATTGAACTTCTTAGCTCAAAAAGCCCAAGTCATCAATACTCTAAAAGACAAAATGATGGCTGAACTAAAAGATAACGATCAAGATAGTTTGTACGATGAGATTGAATTACCACTGTCGAATGTTTTAGCGGAAATGGAAATCAAGGGTATTACGGTCGAAGTTTCTAAATTAAAAGAGATGGAAAATGCCTTTGCTACACGTTTGGCTAAAATTGAACAAGAAATTTATCAAGAAGCAGGTAAGGAATTCAACATCAATTCGCCTAAACAATTAGGAGTCGTCTTGTTTGAAGATTTGAAATTACCAGTTATTAAAAAGACGAAGACTGGCTATTCAACTTCAGTAGATGTCTTGGAGAAATTAAAAGATAAATCACCTGTAGTTCAAAAAGTTCTCGATTATCGTCAAATTTCAAAAATTCAATCAACTTATGTCGTTGGTTTACAAAAATTTGTTCAACCGGACAATAAGATTCACACGATTTACTTGCAGACTTTGACACAAACAGGACGTTTATCATCAATTGAACCTAATTTGCAAAATATTCCAATTCGAATCGATGAAGGAAAACAAATTAGAAAGGCCTTTGTACCAAAACATCCGGACTGGGAAATCTTTTCAGCCGATTATTCACAAGTTGAGTTGCGTGTTTTAGCACACATTTCTGGTGACGAGCACATGCAAGAAGCCTTCAATGAAGATTATGATATCCACGCTCACACAGCTATGAGAATCTTTGGACTTGATAGTACTGATGAAGTGACACCTAATATGCGTCGCCAAGCTAAAGCTACTAATTTCGGTATCGTTTACGGAATCAGTGACTACGGCTTATCGCAAAACATCGGTATCAGTCGTAAAAAAGCTGCTGAATTTATTGCCTCATATTTTGAACAGTATCCTGGAGTAAAGAAGTATATGGACGATATTGTCAAATATGCTCGTGAAAATGGTTATGTTGAAACAATCATGCATCGTCGTCGTTATTTGCCAGATATTCATTCTCGTAATTTTAATATTAGAAACTTTGCTCAAAGAACAGCGATGAATACGCCAATTCAAGGTAGTGCGGCAGATATTATTAAAGTAGCGATGATCAATATGCAAAAGATGCTAGAAAAAGAAAAATTGCAAGCTAACCTTTTGTTGCAAGTACACGATGAAATGATTTTTGAAGCACCGAAATCAGAAATTGCAACCCTTGAAAAATTAGTGCCAAGTGTGATGGATTCAGCAGTCAAACTCGATGTTCCTTTGAAAGTGGAAACTGCTCACGGCAAAACTTGGTATGAAGCGAAATAGGTGATAAAATGCCAGAAATGCCAGAAGTAGAAACAGTCAGACGTGGCTTGATTGATCAGGTCAAAGGTAGAAAAATAACTCATGTCGAAATCCGTTATCAAAATTTGATTACTGGGGATGTCGACCAGTTCGTCGAATTCGTAACCGGAGCAACAGTCACTGATATTGGACGTCGTGCTAAGTTCTTATTGATACATTTGGATAATGGCTATACAATTATCAGTCATTTAAGAATGGAAGGACGTTATAAGATCTCTAACGATCCTAGTGCCATTGATAAGCATTCTCATGCAATCTTTACATTAGATAATGGCGAAAAATTGATTTATAATGATGTTCGAAAATTTGGCCGAATGCAGTTGTGGAATACTGATGATTTAAGCAATAACAAGTCGATTCAAAAGCTTGGACCGGAGCCTTTATCAAAAGACTTTACTTTTGAAAATTTGAAGCCTAGAATTATACGTCATCGTAAAGATATCAAGACCGTTCTGTTGGATCAATCAGTGATGAGTGGTTTGGGAAATATTTATGTTGATGAGGTTTTGTGGAAGGTGAAGATTCATCCAGAAACGTCGGCTAATCATCTGACTGATAAAGACATTCAAAAGATTATTGAAGCGTCCAATGAAGAGATGAGACAAGCCATTCAAGCTGGTGGTTCAACGGTTCGTTCATACATTGACGCCAACGGTCACAAAGGTAATATGCAAAATAGTTTGAAAGTTTATGGTAAAGAGGGGACACCTTGTCCAAGATGCGAGACTGAGATCGAAAAAATCAAAGTTGGTGGTCGTGGTACGCATTTTTGTCCGAAGTGTCAAGTAATCAAATGAGTAAAATATACGGATTAACTGGTGGAATTGCGGCTGGAAAGTCAACCATCCTAGATTTTTTTAAAACTTATGGCTGCAAAGTTTATGATGCTGACCAAATTGCGCGTCAAGTCGTTGAAGTGGGCAGTGTCGGATTAAAACAAATAGTTGAAAAATTTGGTCAAGAGGTATTGAATTCTGACCAGACATTAAATCGCCAAAAATTAGCGGGAATTGTTTTTTCAGACAGTGAGCAGCTACAAAATTTGAATAATATCACTCGACCTTTGATCAAGAAAAGAATTTTAAAAATAATCGCCGATACTAAAGCATCAGATGAGCAGACTATTTCTATTTTTGAGATTCCTTTATTGTTTGAAGGTGGATATCAACCGTATTTTGACGGTATAATAACTATTTATGTTAATGAAAAAGTACAGTTAAAACGTTTAATGAATAGAAATAATTTGACCAAGGAAGTTGCCCTAGATCGTATCAATTCACAAATGTCGATGTCAGAGAAAAGAGATCGAGCTGATTTTGTGATTGATAATTCAGGCGATTTGACGCATTTAGCAGATGAGTTCGATAAGTTGATATCGCAACTTTGATTTGGAAAAGAGGTTAGAATTTTGATTTGTCCACATTGTCATCATGATTCATCAAAAGTAATCGACAGTCGTCCTAGTGATGAAGGTCGTGCTATTAGAAGACGTCGTGAATGCGAGTTTTGCGGCACTAGATTTACAACATTTGAAAGACTAGAAAAGGCACCATTATTAGTAATTAAGAAAAATGGTAATCGTGAAGAATTCAGTCGTGAGAAGTTATTGCGAGGAATCGTACGTGCAGCCGAAAAACGTCCGGTTACGATGGATCAAATGAATGGAATCGTTGATAAAGTTGAAAATGAAATTAGATCAACTGGTGAGAGTGAAGTACGCTCACAATTGATTGGTGAACACGTCATGAAAATTTTAGCCAAAGTTGACGATGTCACTTATATTCGTTTTGCCAGCGTTTATCGTGAATTTAAAGATATGAATAGTTTCATGAAAGAAGTTCAGGAAATGATGGCGAACGGCAAAAAAATTGATAAGAAATAAGAGGTGGGCTTGTGTCTAATAATGCATCCGATAAGTTTACGCCTTTAGTGGGATATTGGTGCCTGCCTAACGGTCATCTCAATGATGAAGACCGTCACGTTTTGACAGATTTATATTTACCAATTTTGGGTACAGAATCTTTCAGTCTGTATCTTTTGTTGTGGGAAAAATTACCTAATAAAGAATTGATCACGCAGCGTAAGCCACATGCTGAATTGTTCAGTTTATTGGGAATTGATATCAAGAGATTTTATGAAGCACGAATCAAGTGTGAAGCTTTGGGATTGATCCGAACTTTTAGAAAAAAAGATGATATAGGACCTTACTATGTCTATCAATTGTTTGAACCTCTATCACCAGATGACTTTTTTAGAGATGATTTGTTGAGTATTTTTCTATATGAACAAATTGGTGATAAAAGATATCGTTTATTGGCTGATAAATATAGTCATTCGGAGATGATTTTGCAAAATTCCGATGAGATCACCAAAGACTTTTTGGAAGTTTTCAAATTAAACAATGATGATTTGATCAATACGCCGACTGATGTTGAAAATATTCGAAGTGAATTCTCGAAGACTAAGAAGCAGAAGCCAGCTTTGAATGAGAATGACATTCAACCGCTTGATTGGGAACTGATTTCTGATCGAATCGAGCAGTCATTTAAGATCAGTCCAGATAATTTATTGGAAAATCAAGATTTAATAATCAATTTACATGCATTTTATGGTATCGATGAAATGACGATTATTGAATTTATCGGTAAAACTTGCGATATCGTCAATAATAAAATTGATCCCGATCGCTTGAAAAAGTCTATTCAGGACCGATTCGAGAAGAACGCTAATATATCTGCACGTCAACAACCAGAAATGGTTGAAACTAAAGACGATGAGACACATAACTTTAATCGTTCAGATCAATTGATTTTGCAACAAGCTAAGAAATTAACTCCAGCGGACTTTTTGGCTGCTCAAAAGCAAAAGAGTGGTGGCTTTGTTGGTAAAGTTGAGGCAAATGCTTTGCGAGATATGGCAATGAAGGCATATTTGCCATCTTCTGTTATAAATATTATGGTTTATTATATTTTACAAAGCTCATCAGTTTTATCGACACCATTTTTAGAGACTGTGGCAAATGACTGGACACAAAACGGTGTTAAAACGCCAGAGCAAGCACTGCAACGAATTACTGATTTCCAAAATCGTCCTCGTGGCAAACGGCGTTATAACAATAAAAACCGTAAAGTCGAACAAGCAACCGATTGGTCTAAAGTTAAAGCTAAAATTCCTACAAATAAACAACAAGATAATGGGGTTCAGTTGCAGGATAGATTAAAACGATTAAGAAATAAGGATAAATAACATGGAAAATTTAGGAAACAGACTGGCAGAATATTTAAATTCAAAAAATTTAACGGAGGATTACCGCCGTTTACTTAATGGTGCCTTAAAAGATCCTGACGTACAGAAGTTTCTCAAGGAAAATAGCGATTCAATTAATCCCAACGCTCTTTCCACGAGTGCTGCTAGTATTTATGAATTTTATAATAATAAGAATCATGCCAGCGAATTGTCTAAAGGCTATTATCCTAAATTGATCGTCAATAATCACAATATTGAAGTAGCTTATTATCCCAATGAAAGAACTAAGAACAAAGAAAAACGCAATCAATATGAAACGGGATTTGTTTTGATGGATATGCCATCTGATATTAGAAATGCTAAGTTGGACGATTATGGTGGCAGTGGTCGCCAAGATGCGCTCGGCAAAGCTTTAGACTTCATCGACAACTATTTGAATCATGACGGATTTGTGCCAGGGTTGTACTTAGCAGGAGATTTTGGTGTTGGCAAAACTTATTTGTTAGGTGCAATCGCCAATGAATTATTTAAAAATGATGTTCATACGACGATGATGCATTTTCCGACCTTTGCCGTTGAAATGAAGAATTCAATTGGAACTAATAGCGTCTTGGCTAAAGTGAATAAAATCAAAGGTGCTGAGATCTTGATGTTAGATGATATTGGGGCAGACTCAATGTCTAGTTGGATCAGGGATGAAGTTTTAGGTGTTATTTTGCAATACCGTATGCAAGAGAACTTACCAACCTTTTTCTCATCTAATTTCTCAATGAAAGAATTGGAAAAACACCTTGCCATCAACCAACGTGGCGAAGAAGAACCAGTCAAAGCAAAGCGTATCATGGAGCGAGTCAGATACCTCTCTAGAGAAGTAATCGTGACAGGTCCTAACAGAAGATTTGAAAAATAGCTTGCATTTCTGAAAAATAAATGTTTCAATAAAGCCATGAAAGATAACACTTCGGTTCTAATTCAGGGAGGGTGCGATTACTGGAAGCTTACCCATTACTGGAGTTACCACTTTCACATAAAATTGTATAATGGTCGGTTACTTTATAACCAAATGAGAGAAAACTGTTATTTGTTGTACAGTTTTAAAGTGGGTGGAACCGCGTAGAGAATACGTCCCTGAAGTATGCACATATCTTAAGATATGAGTGTACTTCAGGGACGTATTTTTTTGTTATCTAATACTTAGGAGGAAATAGTCTATGTCAAAAATCAAGTTAACATTCCCAGATGATTCAGTTAAGGAGTTTGACGAAGGCACAACAACCTTAGACGTTGCTAAATCAATCAGCACATCTCTAGGCAAAAAAGCTGTTGCCGGTAAAATCAATGATGTCCTAGTAGACCTAGAACGTCCATTGAAACAAGATGGTAAAATCGAAATTATCTCAGCAGAAGATAAAGCAGATGCTCAAAAGGTATTGAGAAATACTGCTGCATTGGTATTCAGTGCTGCTGCTAAGAGTTTCAAGAAAGATCTTCACTTCGGTGAAAAACACTCAAATGATGATGGCTTCTTCGTAGATACTGATAGTGCCGATGGTCAAATCAGTGTTGATGAATTACCAGAAATCGCAGCATTGATGAATAAAATCATCAAGAACAACGATAAGATTGAAAGATCAATGATGGACAAGAAAGAACTAGTTGAAATGTTCAAAGACGATCCATACAAGTCATCATTGGTTGATGCAATCGAATCAGTTCAAATTCCTGTATACACATTAGATGGTTTCGTTGACTTTGGTTATGATGCCGTACTTACAAATCTTAAAGCTTTGAAACACTTCGAATTACTTTCAGTTGCCGGTGCTTATTGGCAAGGTAAGTCAAGTAACCCAATGCTACAAAGAATTTATGGTACAGCCTTCTATAAAGAAGATGGACTAAAAGCTGACCTCAAACGTCGTGCTGAAATCAAAGAACGTGACCACAGAACAATCGGCCGTGACCTTGACTTGTTCTTCGTTGATCCAGAAGTCGGTGCTGGTCTTCCATACTGGATGCCAAATGGTGCAACAATTCGTCGTGTTATAGAAAGATATATCATCGACAAGGAAGTTGCTTGGGGTTACCAACACGTTTATACACCAATCCTTATGAACTTGAATGCTTATAAGACTTCAGGTCACTGGGAACACTACCGTGAAGACATGTTCCCACCAATGGACATGGGTGATGGCGAAATGCTTGAATTACGTCCTATGAACTGTCCTTCACATATCCAAATTTACAACCACCACAACCGTTCATACAGAGATTTACCACTTCGTATCGCTGAACTTGGTATGATGCATAGATATGAAAAATCAGGTGCTTTGTCAGGACTACAACGTGTTCGTGAAATGACTCTAAATGATGGTCACACATTCGTTGCTCTTGACCAAATCCAAGAAGAATTCAAACGTACACTACAATTGATGGTTGAAGTTTATAAAGACTTCGATATCACAGACTACACATTCCGTCTAAGTTATCGTGATCCAGCTAATACTGAAAAGTACTTCGATGACGATGAAATGTGGAACAGATCACAATCAATGCTTAAAGCTGCTATGGATGACCTTGGCTTGAAGTACTACGAAGCTGAAGGTGAAGCTGCTTTCTACGGTCCAAAGCTTGATGTTCAAACAAAGACAGCTCTTGGAAACGAAGAAACACTATCAACTATTCAACTAGACTTCATGCAACCAGAGAAGTTCCAACTAACATATGTTGGTTCAGATGGTGAAGATCACAGACCAGTTATGATTCACCGTGGTATCGTTTCAACTATGGAAAGATTTATCGCTTACCTAATTGAAATGTACAAGGGTGCTTTCCCAACATGGTTAGCTCCAACACAAGTACGTATCATTCCTGTTAACAACAAACTTCACGCAGACTATGCTAACGAAGTTCTTTCAGAATTACGTGCTAAGAACATCCGTGCTGAACTTGATGATCGTGATGAAAAGATGGGTTACAAGATCCGTGATGCCCAAACAATGAAGATTCCATATACAGTTGTTATTGGTGATGAAGAATCTAAGAACGCCACAGTTTCAGTAAGAAAATATGGTGAAGATGATTCAGCTTCAGAAAATGCTAAGATGTTCGTCAGTTCAGTAGTTGCTGATATTGCTAACTACAGTCGTAAAGATGTTACTGACAAATCTGACAAAGACTAATTAATAAAGCAAAATGTAAATTCACATTGTGGATTTACATTTTTTTTTGGAGGAAAAATGAAAGCTTTAACAATTGCCCATGACAAGACTAATATTAACGATGCCAAAATCACACAAGTAACTAAACCTACTATTAATAGTGATGAAGTTTTGATCAAAGTAAAATCTGTTGGCTTAAACCCAGTCGACTACAAATTAATTGAAAATCATCCGGCTAGTTGGAATGATCCACATGTTTTAGGATTGGACGCAGTTGGGGAAGTTGTCGAAGTAGGTAGCGATAATCCTAAACATTTCGAAATCGGTCAAAGAGTATTCTTTCATAGCGACTTAAATCAAGATGGCGTTTATGCTGAATATGCTAAAGCTAAGTACAATGTCGTAGCTAGGATTCCCGACAAGGTTTCCTATCAATCGGCAGCAGCGATTCTTTGTTCAGGATTAACCGCTTATGCTGCATTATTTCGAAAAATGAATTTAACTGGCAAACAAAATGTTTTGATTCATGCTGGAGCCGGCGGAGTAGGTAGTATCGCCGTTCAACTGGCCAAATATTTAGATCTAACAGTGATTACAACCGTTTCGACTAAGAAGGTTGCCTTTGCTAAAAAGATTGGTGCAGATTTTGTAATCGACTATAAGAAACAAGACACTACTAAAGAGTTAGAAAAGATAACCAATGGTGTCGGAGTAGATTTGATAATCAATTTAGTTGGTGGAGATGAAGTGCAAAAGGATTTATCAAGACTAGCCTATAACGGTGCAGTGGTGGATATCTTGAATACACCAGATTTGTCCCATTATGATTTATCTGCCAAATGTCAAAGCGTATTAAGTGTTAACTTAGGTGGAGCACACAATGGCGGCAGTATTAGTCAGCTAGATGATTTAGCAACTATGGCTGAATCGCTGGTCAAACTAGTAGCTGAGGGAATTGTTGATCCATTGATAACTAAAGAAATCAGTTTTGAAGAGATTCCCGATGGCTTGTTCTTGATCAAGAATCATCAAACCGAAGGTAAAATCGTTGCTGTTCTAGATTAATTGTGTTACATTTAAAAAGTTGAAAAACAGATTAATTATATTATTTTTACAAGTTTTATTGACACTTGCAGATATTATGGTATAGTTAATAACTGTTGAGATTAAGCAGAAGCGCCCGCTTCTCACCTATGCATTCGCCTCTAGGTTAATACGATTGCGTAAATAATATAGTGGGCATGCTTGTGCAGCCCGCTTTTTTTGTGGGCCAAATTACTCCGGAGGTGACTACTCATAGCAAGAGATTTATTAATAAATGATCAAATACGTGCAAAAGAAGTACGATTGATTTCTGAAAATGGGGATCAAGTTGGTGTTAAACCAAAGGCTGAAGCACAACGTTTAGCCGAAGCTGCTAATATGGACCTAGTTCTAATGTCACCAGGTGCTAAACCACCTGTTGCCAGAATTATGGATTATGGTAAATATAAGTTCGATCTACAAAAGAAAGATCGTGAAGCACGTAAAAAACAAAAAACTGTTAGTCTTAAGGAAGTACGTTTAAGCCCTACTATTGAAGAAAACGACTTTAATACAAAGCTTAATAATGCTCGTAAGTTTTTGGCTAAGGGTGATAAGGTCAAAGTTTCTCTTCGCTTTAAGGGTAGAGCAATTACTCATAAAGAGATAGGTAAGGAAGTCTTGGACCGCGTCGCTGATAAGACTAAGGATGTTGCTACTGTAACAACTAAGCCAAAAATGGACGGTCGTAGTATGTTCTTAATGCTTGATCCAATTAACTCAAAAGATAACAAAAAGAAGAAATAGTGGAGGGATTTTCAATGCCTAAACAAAAGACACACCGCGCATCAGCAAAAAGATTCAAGATCACTGCTAATGGTGGTTGGAAGAGAAGCCATGCATATACAAGTCACCGTTTCCACGGTAAGACTAAGAAGCAACGTCGTCAATTAGCTAAACCAGGTATGGTAAGCTCAAGTGATTTGAAACGTATGAAACGCATGCTCGCAACATACTAATTAATTATTTTTTATAATCAAAAGGAGGAGTCATTATGCCACGTGTAAAAGGTGGAACAGTAACTCGCAAACGTCGTAAGAAAGTTTTAAAATTAGCTAAGGGATATCGTGGTTCAAAACACATTACCTTTAAAGCAGCTCATACTCAAATCATGGTTTCATACCGTTATGCATTCCGTGATCGTCGCCAAGTTAAGCGCGATTTCCGTAAGTTATGGATTGCTAGAATCAATGCTGCTGCAAGAATGAACGAAATCAGTTACAGCAAATTAATGCATGGTTTGAAATTAGCTAACGTTGACATTAACCGTAAGATGTTGGCCCAAATTGCTATTGAAGATCCAAAAGCATTTACAAGTTTAGTAGATACAGCTAAGAAAGCTTTAGCTTAATTTTAAAAACGTAATTTGGATAACCCCAAATTACGTTTTTTTACTAATTCGAAGACGAGGATTAAATTATGTTTAAACCCTATATTATGCTCGATAAAATCACTGATCTGACTGTAGAAGATCTTCAAGAATTACATATTACTAAAATCATGACAGATTTGGATAATACTCTTTTGCCATGGAATAGTAACGAGTATGATTTATCATTGCGCAAATGGCTGAATCAAATGGCCCAAAATAATATTGAAGTGATGATTGTTTCCAATAATAGTTATGAACGTGTGGAAAAAGCCGTCAAAGACCTACCCGTTAGTATCGTAGCTCGGGCAGTAAAGCCTTTGCCATTCGTAATTATGAAACACATCAAAGAAGAGAACATCAATCCTAAAAACGTTTTATTCGTTGGTGATCAAGTGATGACCGATGTTTTAGCAGGCAACATGGCTAACTTAAAGACCGTCCTAGTCAAACCCTTAGTCGAGACAGATGCCAAGAAAACCCGCATTAATAGATTTTTTGAACGTCCTATCTTAAAAGCAATGCAAAAACGTGATAAGAATTTATACTGGAAGGATTCATTAAATGACAGAAGATAATGAATTGTACTGCATAGGTTGTGGTGCAAAACTTCAAACAGAAGACAAGGACAAACCAGGTTTTGTTCAAGCTTCTACTTTGAAAAAATATACCGAAGATGATTCAAAAGAATTACTCTGCAAGAGATGTTTCAGACTTCGTAACTACAATGAAATTACTGACGTTGATGTGTCTGATGACGACTTTTTGAAGTTGTTGGACTCAATTTCTTCAAAAGACGCTTTAGTAGTTAACGTAGTCGATATTTTCGATTATGAAGGTAGTGTGATCCCCGGATTGCAACGTTTCGTCGGTGATAAAAAGATTTTGATGGTTGGTAATAAAGTCGACTTATTGCCAGCTTCAGTTAATCAAAATCGTCTTTTGAACTGGTTGCAACAAAAGAGTAAAGAAAACGGTATTAAATCAGTTGACCAAATTATGGTTTCAGCTGTCAAAGGAATCAACATTGATAAGTTGATGGAAATGATTGAAAAATATCGTGATGGTAAGGATGTCTATGTTGTCGGAACTACTAATACCGGTAAGTCAACCTTGATCAACCGTATTATTAGCTCTAATTCTGATATCAAAGATTTGATCACAACTTCTCGTTTCCCAGGAACTACTTTGGATCGAATTGATATTCCTTTGGATGATGGTCACTCACTAATTGATACACCCGGAATTATCCATCGTTATCAATTGGCTCACTTCTTGAATGCCAAAGATTTGAAGACAGTGACACCTAAGAAGCCATTACGTCCTGCAACTTTCCAATTACGTGATGGACAAACAATCTTTGTGGCTGGCTTAGCTCGTTTGGACTTTTTGAATGAGAGAACTAACGTGACTTTCTACGTCAACCAAGGATTGCCATTGCATAGAACAAAGACGGTTAATGCCGATGAATTTTATGAAAAACATCTCGGTGATATTTTGACGCCACCAACTGATATCAAAGAATTCCCTAAATTCAAGAGTCAAATCTTTTCAGCACATGAAAAATCAGATATCGTGATTTATGGTTTAGGTTGGGTCACGATTCCGGCTGGAACTAAGGTCAAAGCCTATGTCCCAGATGGTGTTCACGTATCAATCCGTAACGCGATAATTTAAGGAGAATTTAATGATAATTAAAGGAAAAAAGAACCGCTATTTAAGAAGCCAAGCAGCAACTATGAAACCAGTTATTCAAGTAGGTCGCGATGGTATTACTGAAAACTTGCTTAAACAATTGGACATTTTGATCGAAAAGAACGAACTTATTAAAGTTTCTTTGCTTCAAAATACGATGGTTGAGCCACAGGATCTAATCGATGCCTTGAGCGAATTCGATGCAGATATCGTTCACATCCAAACAATTGGTTCCAAGATGGTTTTCTATAAGAAAGCTTCAAAAATCAAGAATCGTAAATATTCAATTGAATTAGAGAAAATGTAATTTAAGTGATTAATTATGAATACTCAAAAACAATTATTAACTAAAGAAAAATTAGAATTTCATAGTAATTTGCCAAAACGACACGTCGGAATTTTGGGTGGTACTTTTAATCCGATTCATCTAGGACATTTGGTGATAGCGGAACAAGTTTATGAACAATTGTGCTTGGACAAAGTTTTGTTCTTGCCTGATAAGATTCCACCTCATCGTGGCGTCAAGAAGACTATTCCTGATATTAAAAGCGATGATCGAATCGAAATGATCAAATTGGCCATTCGTGACAATATGCATTTTGATTTGGACTTGACCGATATTCGTCGTGGCGGAGTTAGTTATACTTTTGAAACAATCAAATTGCTCAAAGACTTAAATCCGAATACTGAGTATTACTTTATAATAGGTGGAGACATGGTAGAGAATTTACCGAAATGGTCTCACATCGATGAACTGATCAAGATGGTGCATTTTGTAGGAGTTTGTCGAAAAGGCTTTGAGGAAAAATCAAAGTATCCTATACTTTGGGTAAATACTCCCGAAATGGAAATTAGTTCGAGTATGATTCGAGAAAAAGTCAAACAGGGACAATCGATTAAATACTTAGTTCCTGATGATGTAGCTTGGTATATCAAAGATAGGGGGCTTTATCGTGAGTGAATTTAATTACGAAGGCATTAAGAGTGGTTTGAAACGAGCAGACATTTTGAACAGAATGGAAGACACCTTGAGTGATTTTCGTTATAATCATTGTTTGCGAGTTGAAAAAACCTCACGTGCTCTAGCCGCTGAATTTGGTGGTGATGTAGATCGAGCTGGTTTAGCTGGATTATTGCATGACTACGCTAAAGAACGAAGCGATGAAGAATTTATTACTGAAATTAATAAAAAACATTTAGACCCAGAATTGTTACATGCTAATAATGCTATTTGGCACGGAATCGTCGGTGCTGAAATTATTAAGGATGAATTGGGTATTTATGACGAGGATGTTTTAAACGCCATTAGAAGACATACCGTGGGTTCTACGAACATGACTCAAGTAGACAAAGCTGTCTTTGTAGGTGATTTTATTGAACCAGGTCGAGATTTTCCCGGTATCGATGAAGCAAGAAAATATGCTGAAAAATCCCTCGATAGTGCCGTAACTTTTGAATTAAAACATTCAATTCAACATTTAGTTGATACAAATAGAGAAATTTATCCAGCAACTTTTGTTAGTTACAATTACTGGATCAAAAAAGGAGAATTATAATTTGGACTCAAAAAAAATGATGGAAATCGCTGTGAAAGCAGCCGATGAAAAGCACGCTAATGATATCAAAGTTCTAAATATCAGCGAAGTAAGTATTATGGCTGACTACTTTGTAATCATGGATGCCGGTTCACAACGTCAAGTTGATGCTATCGTGCAATCTGTTTTGGACAAAGCAGGCGAAAATAACATTGAAATTGGTCACGTTGAAGGAAACCGTAATTCTGAATGGGTTTTGATCGACTTGCATGACATCGTTATTCACGTCTTCACATCTGAAAAGCGTGATTTCTATAACTTAGAAAAACTATGGTCAGATGCTCCAGAAGTTGATATTTCTGGTTTGGTAACTGAATAATGATCTACAATTCTTTTGCCAGTGTCTACAGTGAATTGATGGATGATTCGTTGTACAGCAAGTGGGCACAGTATGTCGAAAAGCAAGTTGCTGGCGACAATAAAAAATTGTTGGATGTAGCTTGTGGGACTGGTGATTTAACGATTTTGTTAGCTGATAAGTTTCAAGTTACAGGAACTGATATTTCAGAACAAATGTTAAAGATTGCCGAACAAAAAGCTCAAAAGGCTAACAAGAAAATTCCGTTTGTTCCTAGCAATATGATGGATCTGTATGATTTTGACAAGTATGACGTGATTACTTGTTTTGATGATTCAATCTGTTATCTACAAGATGAAGATGAGTTAGCAATTGCTTTCAATCAAGCTTTACAGCACTTAAATGAAGGTGGCAAGTATTTGTTTGATGCACATTCACTTTATCAAATGGATGAAGTCTTTCCTGGATATATGTTCAATCATCGAACTGAAGATTCTGCGTTTATGTGGAACAGTTTTGAAGGTGAATATCCACACAGCATTGAACATGAATTAACTTTCTTTAATTGGGATGAGAAGATCAAAGGCTATTCGGTTAATACTGAATTGCACAAAGAGAGAACTTATCCAATCGAAACATTCGTGGCCATCTTAAAAGACATAGGCTTCAAGAACGTTTCAGTCAGTGCCGAATTCGGTACTTCAGAAGTTAAAGATGATTCAACTCGTTGGTTCTTCGCTGCCGAAAAATAGAGGTTTCTATGACAAAAATTTATGGTGTAGTGGCCGAATTCAATCCGTTTCACAATGGTCATAAAATTTTCATCGATACGATCAAACAAAAATATCACCCTGATGTCTTGATTGCCGTGATGTCAGGCAATTTTGTCCAGCGGGGTGATTTTGCTGTTTTAGATAAGTGGGACCGAGCTAAATTGGCGGTTGATCTAGGCGTCGATTTAGTTATCGAATTGCCACTGGCTTTTGCTGTCCAACCGGCAGAATTATTTGCTCAAGGTGCTATGGAGTTATTGAATTTATTAAAAATCGATACGTTAGTGTTTGGAACTGAAAAAAAGCTCGATTTTGCTAAAATGGCTAATGAAATTTTAGTTGCAAATGATAAGTTTGAACAAGATTATCGACAAAGTTCAGCCACGAATTTAACTTCGTATTACCAGAGTTTAGGCATTGATATCACTGATCTGCCTAATCAAATGCTGGGGTTAAATTATGTTCAGCAAATAGAAAAGTTTCATTATCCAATCAGTTTTCAAACGATTTTGAGAAAAAGCGGCTTCAGTGCTACTAGTGTTAGAAAAGATTTGAAATTAGGCGCATCAGTATCTATTGCGGTGCCGAAATTAACTGATCAAATGATAAATAAAAATCAAACCTACACGTGGGATGACTTTTATCCATATTTGCGTTATCAAGTCATAAACTCCGATATTTCAGAACTTCAATCAATCTATCAGATGGTCGAAGGACTAGAATATAAGTTGAAAAAAGAAATTACGGTCAGTGAAAACTTTGAAGACTTCTTGAATCGAGTAAAGTCAAAGCGTTATACCAGAGCTCGGTTAAGACGTCTGATGATTTATGTTTTGATGAATATTAAACCCACAGAAGTTGAGAGTGTTTATGAAAATCCGTACTTACGAGTATTAGGATTTAATGAAAATGGACGTAAATTTTTGAATCAACACAAGAAAGATTTAAATTTAATTACTAAAGTTGGCAAAAAAGAAGCACAAACTTTAGAATTAGAAGTCAGAGCTGACCAAATATTTCAGCTCCAGAGTAAGCAAGCACAAGATTTTGGAAAAATGCCTTATATGAAAGGGGTAAATTAATGCTAAATTGGGATGTTCAAGACGTTCGTCGTTACAAAGACAAACCGTTTGAATTTGAGGAAGAACTCGATTTAACTAAGGAATTAACTACACGTTCAAAAGAAGTTTTAGACGCTGACAAGGTTTTCGTCAAAGGTCAATTATTCAATGATAACGGATTAGTTATTTCTGATGTAAAAATCAAGACTACATTGACTGTTCCTTCAACTCGTAGTTTATTGCCAGTAGAATTGCCAGTTGATATTCGAGTTAATGAGGCTTACAACGTTGACAGTGTAGCCGATGAGGAAGAATTGGAACAATACAATGTTGTTATACCCGTGGATGATGAAAATCCAACTATTAACGTTTATGAATCAGTGATCGATAATATTTTATTGAGTATTCCTTCAAAAGTTTTGACTAAGAAGGAAGAAGAAGAAAATATTATGCCTTCAGGTAAAAACTGGGAAGTTATTTCTGAAGAAGACTTTAAGAGTCAAAAAGAGGAAGAACACGTTAACCCAGAATTTGCCAAATTAAAAAATTTATTTAATAATAATGATGATAAGGAGTAATTATATACTCCTTTTTTATTTTTTTGTTACTATAAGTATGAGAACAAAAATCGGAGGTAGTTATTATAATGGCAAAACCACAAATTGGTGTTATCGGTATGGCTGTTATGGGTAAGAATCTTGCCCTAAACATTGAAAGTCGTGGATATGAAGTAGCAATCTACAATCGTACAGGTTCAAAGACTAAGGCGGTTGTTGAAGAACATCCAGAAAAGAAATTGGTACCAAGTTATACAATTGAGGATTTCGTTGACTCACTAGAAAAACCACGTCGTATTATGATGATGGTTAAAGCTGGTGCTGGTACTGATGCTGTCATCAAACAACTATTGCCTTTGTTGGACAAGGGTGATGTCTTGATCGATGGTGGTAACACATTCTTCGAAGATACTATGGAACGTAATGAACGTTTGGATAAATCTGGAATCAACTTCATCGGTATGGGTGTTTCCGGTGGTGAACTTGGTGCCTTGCATGGTCCTTCATTGATGCCAGGTGGTCAAAAGGAAGCTTATGACTTAGTTGCTCCTATTTTGGAACAAATTTCTGCTAAAGCTGATGAAGATGGCGCACCTTGTGTTACATATATTGGACCAAATGGTGCTGGTCACTATGTAAAGATGGTTCACAATGGTATCGAATACGGTGACATGGAACTTATCGCTGAAAGTTACAACTTATTGAAGCACTTATTCAACAATGATGTTGAAAAGATTGCTGAAGTATTCCAAGACTGGAATAAGGGTGAACTTTCAAGTTACTTGATCGACATTACTTCACAAATCTTGACTAGAAAAGATGACGAAGGAACAGACGACTATATCGTTAATAAGATCATGGATAAAGCTGGTAACAAGGGTACTGGTAAGTGGAGTTCACAAAGTGCTCTTGAATTAGGTGTTCCACAATCATTGATCACTGAGTCAGTTTACTCACGTTACGTTTCTGCATACAAAGACGAACGTGTTAAAGCAAGCAAAGTCCTACCTGCTCCTGAAACAAAACCAGTTGTTAAAGATGTTGACGACTTAGTAGCCAAGATCCGCAAGGCTTTGTACTTCAGTAAGATTATCAGTTATGCTCAAGGATTCGCTCAAATGAAGGCTGCTTCAGATCACTACGATTGGGATCTTAACTACGGTAAGATTGCACAAATCTGGCGTGCTGGATGTATCATTCGTGCTCAATTCCTACAAAAGATCACTGATGCTTACGATGAAGAACCAAAACTAGATAACTTGCTATTAGACGATTACTTCAAGGGTATCGTTAAAGAATATCAATCAGATGTTCGTGATGTTGTTAGCTTCGCTGTTCAAGCAGGAGTTCCTGTTTCAGGCTTCATGGCTGCTATTTCATACTACGATCAATATCGTTCAGAAACATTGCCAGCTAACTTGACACAAGCTCAAAGAGATTACTTCGGTGCTCATACTTATGAGAGAAACGACAAACCAGGTACATTCCACTATACTTGGTACGAAGAGCAATAATTATAAGTTGATATTAAAATCGGGGCGAGAAATCGCCTCTTTTTTTATGTTTTAAAAAAAATAAAATAAAAGCTTGTCTTCTTTTAATTTTTGCTATATGTTAAAATCATTAATGCATTGCCAAAAGCGTGACACATTTTAATTAATGATTAAGCTATAATTAAAGATAATTTAATATTTTATGTATAGGAGATACGTATGGCTAAAATACTTGTTATTGAAGACGAAGAGAATATGGCAAAATTCGTTCAACTCGAACTTCAACATGAGAATTACGAAGTGACTGTTGAACGTGATGGTAGAACCGGACTGGACGCAGCTTTATCTGAAGATTGGGATTTGATTCTTCTAGATTTGATGCTTCCTGAATTGAATGGTATCGAAGTTTGCCGTCGTATTCGTCAAGAAAAGAACACACCAATTATTATGATGACAGCACGTGATTCGATAATTGACCGTGTATCTGGATTAGACCACGGGGCTGATGATTATATCGTTAAGCCATTTGCAATTGAAGAATTACTAGCTCGCATTCGAGCATTGTTACGACGAATTGATTTAGATATCGATGTAACGAGAAATAATGATCAAGTGCTTAAATATAAGAATTTGGTAATTGATAAGACGACTCAAACATTGAAGCGTAATGGTGAAGTAATCGATTTGACTCGCCGTGAATACGATTTGTTGAGTGCTTTGATGGAAAACGTCGGCACGGTCTTGAGTCGTGATGACTTACTAGAACGTGTTTGGGGAACAGGTTCATCAACTGAAACTAACGTTGTGGATGTTTATATCAAATACCTTCGTAATAAAATCGATCGCCTCGGTGCACCTAGTTACATCTCTACTGTCCGTGGTAAAGGGTACGTGATGCGTCGATGAGAATTTCGATTAGATTTAAATGGACTGCATTGATTTCCATTGTAATTTTGTTAGCATACATTTTTGTCAGTGTCTTAGCGATGAGAACTGTTCAAACTGTTGATTCAGTCAATGAAATCAATAATTTTACTCTCAAACTATTCATTGGTGGAGTAGTAGTCTTTCTTTTGGGAATCGTTTTGTCATTTTATGCTGTTACGTTAGTTTTGAACGATTTGAAAAAAATCAATCAAACAATCGATGATTTGAATAAGAAACCAGATTCAGATTCTCGTATTAAATTGCGTAAGAGAAATGATGAAATTTATGATTTGACTGTTAATATCAACAAGATGCTTGACCGCATGCAGGCTTATACTAATCAGCAAAAGGAATTCGTGGAAGATGTTTCACACGAACTAAGAACGCCCGTTGCTGTGTTGGAAGGCCATTTGAGCATGTTGCAACGCTGGGGTAAAGATGACCCTGAAGTATTGAACGATTCAATCAATTCTTCTTTGCAAGAATTAAAACGTATGCAATCTTTGATTCAAGAGATGCTAGATCTTACACGTGTTGAACAGATCGACAGTGCATATTTGGAGCAGACGACCAAAGTTAAGCCTTTGTTTACTCAAGTAGCAAACGACTTCAAAATGCTGCATCCAGATTTTGTGATCAATTTTGATGACGATATCCGTGAGGGTAGTGAAGTTAAGATCTATCGTAATCACTTGGAGCAAGTATTGGTAATTTTGCTGGATAATGCTTTCAAATATTCAGCTGACCGCAAAGAAATTAATTTTGCTGCCTCAACTAACTCTGCTTTGTTAGAGGTAGTAGTCCAAGATTATGGGCTAGGAATCGCAAAAAACGACCTGAAACGCATTTTCAATCGTTTTTATAGAGTTGACAAGGCTCGCTCTAGAAAACGTGGAGGAAACGGTTTAGGGCTTTCTATCGCTAAACGTCTGATAGAAATCTATCATGGTAGCTTAGAGGTTGAAAGTGTCGTTGGTTCTGGAACTGTTTTTAAGATTGAATTGCCATTAGTGCAAGTTAAACCTGAAGAAGAACAGACCGAAAAAGAAAATGAAACTGAAAAATAAAAGACAGTATTAGAACAGCTTTTTGGAGCTGATTTAATACTGTCTTTTTTTCCGTAATACCAAAAATATTCTCTATATTAAATTATTGTTACAGTGCTTGTAATGAAACACTTTTACTAGTAATTTAAAGCTTATAAGGGGATAGAAAAATGAAGAAAAAATTAGGGATAGCTGTTTTAGCAGTGAGCTTTTTGGCTTTTCTATTGATGGGGACAACTCAAGATGCTTTTGCACAAACAGTCAACGACTATATTATTAGCAACCAGATCAAACCAGCTGCGATTCAAAATCGAGAGGGAACTTTTAGTGAATGGTTCCCTTATGAAAATGGCGTCGGCAAACCAGAAGGGGTCGTAATTCACGAGACAGCTGACAATAATGCAACAGCTGAAGATGAAGTGCATTTCTTTAATGATAATTGGCCTAGAATTGAAGCTTATGTACATGCCTTTGTCGATAATAATGAAATTATCAATATTCATAATACGGACTATGGCGTTTGGGGTGCCGGTCCTACTGCAAATGGTAAATTTATCCAAGTAGAATTGTGTCGAACTCATGATTACGATTCATTTGCTCGTTCGATTGCTAATGATGCTTATTACACAGCTAGTAAGTTATTGCAATACAATATACCCGACAAGCCTTGGGAGACTATTGTTTCACACAATCAAGTCAGTCTGACATATCATGAAACGAATCACAGTGATCCAACGGGATATTTTAGTAACTGGGGTTACAGTATGAATTTGCTTTACGATATGATTGGGTATTATTACAACAATTTGAAGACGACTGGCAGTGCTTATGGAATTAATGCCGCTACCCAAGAAGCTATCAATCCAAATTCAACAATCAAAGTTAACAACAAAAATGGCAGTTACGTTCCACTAGTTGCTTTTAACAACAATCAGATGACCAAAATCAGAAATCGGGCGTTAGCAAATCATACCGCTTGGTATACTGATCAAACTAAAGATGTCAATGGAACAACCTATCGTCGTGTTGCTACAAACGAATGGGTTAGCACAAGTTATCTAGAATAAAAAAATAAGTAAAACTCATTTAAAGAGTTTTACTTATTTTTGGTTCTAAACTTTCTGGTATTGATGAACAATCAATACCAGTTTTTTTATACTCTTTGAAATAAAAAAAGAACATCACTGTTCTCGTGTTAAGATTTAAGCGACCAAACCAAATCAAACAGGAGTGAACAATGATATCCCAAGACAATTCTATACTATGTGCACTAGACATAAAAGACAATAATATAAAAAATGTTTCAGTAAAGGATGCCAAGATAAAAAAACGTGGCGTTATAAAACACATTAAAATAGTGAATGCTGAACTTTCCTATTCTCTACATAGATGTCCTCAATGTGGAATGAATACACTAGTTAAAAACGGTAAAAGAACTACTAATGCAAGATTAGCTAGCTTTAGTGGTATCGAGTACCACCTAGTACTAAAAAAGCAACGATTTTTGTGTAGGAACTGTGGAAGCACCTGCGGTGCTCACAGTGATCTACTGATTAAAAATCATACTATGACCAAACAGATCAAGAATAGAATCTTTTCCATGGCTAAAGAATCATTCACTCTGTCATCAATAGCTAAAATCATTGGCATTTCAGCCAATACTGTAAGTAGAATTCTATATAGTAATACCAAAATTCCTACTAGATGTGTGCATTTGCCAGAGAATCTTTGTTTTGATGAGTTTCGATCCGTAAAAAATATTTTTACATTTATCGCTATCGATGCGGATACACATAGATTGGTCGAATTGATACATAACAGGCTGTCTAAAACAATAACCGAACATTTTATAAACAGTTACAGCTTATCAGAACGACAAGCTGTAAAAACTGTATCAATCGATTTAAATGCCAATTATCAATTAGTCGTTCATCGTATATTCCCAAACGCTCGCATTGTCGTAGATAGGTTTCATATAGTTCAACTTTGTAGTAGAGCCCTAGATCAAGTACGTATCAATTCTTTAAAAAAATTGCCTGATAAAAAATCTCGTATATACAAAGCAATGAAATCTGATTGGCGTCTATACCATCTTCCAGAGGAAGATGTAGACGATACCCATATAAAATTTATTGTCGGTATAAATGAATTCATGACTATCCAAAATGCCATCGATATAGCTACTGATGAAATACCAATTTTCAAGAAGGCCTATGATACTTACCAGAGTATTCAAAGATCGATAAGGTATCACGACATAGACTTACTTCAGGAAACTATTTCTGGATATAAAAGAAATGGGACCGCAATGGATACAGCCATTACAACGTTACGAAAAAATAAAAATTATGTAAAAAATAGTTGCTTATTGCCATACTCCAATGGCCCTCTAGAGGGCACCATTGGAAAGATAAAGAAACTAAAAAGAAATTCCTATGGCTTTAGAAATCTTGAACACTTTATTAAGAGAATAAAACTGATTTGTGCATAGAAAAAGAGCATCCTCGGTGAGGATGCTCAATGAGCTCAAAATCATTCATCAATACGATTTGACAAAGAGCCTTATTTTTTATCTCTTGTTGCGATTTTGTTTGCCTTTATTCAATTCACGAATATTTTTATGAATTTCATTAGCTTCAGCTTTTTGTTCAGAAGTATTGGCTGTAGTAGTACTACTTGTTGTACCTGTGCCATCTGCTTGTAGCATTTCGTCAAGCATTTCTTTAGTTACAACAACTTTGACTGGGTTCTTGGCTAATTCTTCATCAGTCTTCTTTCTGATCTTAGGCGTAACCACATAGTTAGTAATGATTTGTTGAATAACGACAACGACACCACCGACTAAGAAGTAAAGAGCAAGCGCTGCTGTTGAGATCATTGAAATGAAGAAAGTCATCATTGGACTCATCAACAACATAGTTTGCATTTGTTTTCTTTGTTCTTGTGGAACGATTTGAAGTGACATCCAACCTTGAACCAAGTAGAACACAGTAGCAACGATAGCAATGATCAAACTTGGCTTTCCAAGTGGAATTGAAAGGAAGGTAGCAGCACCAATATTTTTAGAATATTGCACGGCCTGATAAATACCAATCAAGATAGGCATTTGTAGAAGTAATGGCAAACAACCCATACCACCAGTTAAACTCAAGTTGTTAGCTTTATAAACTTGCATCATCAAGCTACTGATCTTTTGTTGTGCATCAGGACCTTTGGCTTTCTTTTGTGCTTCTTGAATCAACTTCAATTGTGGTTGAATAGCACGCATTTTTTCTTGTTGAGTCGTTGATTTATATTGTTGGTTCAATGATAAAGGAACCAAAATCAAACGAACTACGAAAGAAATGATCATGATACCCCAAGCATAAGCGTTCGTACCACCAACTGCTTGTGCGGTCTTCAAGATCAAATTTTGGAACGGAATCCCTAGCCATTTGTAAATGAAACCATATGGCCCACTAGTTGGAGCGTGAAGGTTAGTTGTACCTTGTGCACACCCCGTCAAAACTAGCGTCAGTACTAAAACTAAAGACAGTACTGATAAATATTTGACGTATTTTTTATTCACTTAAATAAACCACCCTTTTAATCGTATACAAAGTAATATACGTTAACTCATTTGACGTTTCAACCAATCACAGTGAATTTTGTGTAATGTTGTAAGTCGTCAGAAAAAGTATAGTCCATTTTGGTAACTTTTCCAAAGGGTGAAGGCGAAGATTTAACTCGATTTAAAAAAATATATAGGATTTTTTGATCTGCTTCGGCTTCAATCGAAACAGATCCGTCGATTTCGTTTTGTACGGTTCCGTTGACGCCAAGCTCTTGAGCTACTTGAAAAGTTGAATAACGAAAGCCTACGCCTTGAACGAGTCCGTCGACATTAATGGAAAGATGTTTCACACGTATCACCTCAAATCTTTGAATGTGTTAATATCTATATTATAGAACAAGAGGGATGGATTATATGAAGTATATCGAATCGAAGAAAAATGACGAAATTAAACAACTGAAGAAGTTGTCTGCAACTAAAAACATTCGTAAGACTGGTACATACATGATTGAAGGCTTCCACTTAGTTAGAGAAGCTGACCAATATGAACAAGACTTTGTTAAATTATTGGTAACCGAAAAGTATCAAGAAGACCGTCTCGTTAAAAAGTATCATGAAATTGCTGTAACTATTTCTGAAGACGTAGCTAAAGACTTATCAGAAACAAAAACTCCTCAAGGAATCTTTGCAGTCATCAAAGTCCAAAACAGTGACGATTTGACTGAATTTTCTGGTAAATGGGTCATGATGGATGATGTCCAAGATCCTGGTAACGTGGGAACAATTGTTAGAACAGCCGACGCAGCTGGATATGATGGTGTGATCACAAGTATGGATACTGCTGACTTTTATCAACCAAAGGTTCAACGTTCAATGCAAGGTAGTCAATTCCATTTGCCAATCTATCGCATGGATATCGACAAGGCTATCAATTTAGCTAAGGAATCTGGTTTAACGATTTATGGATCAGAAGTAAATGCTCAAGCTAAACCATACACACAATTAGAAAAACAAGACCAATTTGCTTTGATTATGGGTAATGAAGCTCACGGTGTCAGCCAAAACGTCTTGAATGCTACCGATGAAAATATTTATATCCCAATTCTCGGAAAAGCTGAATCCCTTAACGTAGCGGTTGCAGCCGGTGTTTTGATGTACGGTTTGCAAACATTATAAACTTGCGAAACTTTTTAATTTTTGTATAATCATTTGTATAAATAATATTTGAACTTTGACGAAAAATAGTAACTGTGGCGTTTATAACAGGAAGAGCCGTTAACTGAGATAGGCTTGATAAATAAAACAGCGAATTCACTTTCTGAGTTTTTAGTTAGTTACTATATAACTACTTGAGTGCATGTTTAACATGAACTAGGGTGGTACCGCGAGTCCTCGTCCCTTATTTGGGATGGGGACTTTTTTATGTGGATACATTTAAAAATTCCAGAATCAGTTTTATCACCAAGGAGGAAAAAAATGTCATTAAATGATACGTTAAAGAATTTAAGAGAAAATGGTATCGATGAAGCTAAACGTGCGCAAAAGCTTCAAGAATTAAATGATTTACGAGTTAACTTGTTAGGTAAAAAAGGTCCAATCACTAAAGCCTTGCGTGGTATGAAAGACGTTCCAGCTGAACAACGTCCAGAAATCGGAACTTTAGCTAATAATGTTAAAAAAGATATCCAAGCTGCTATCGAAGAAAAGATGGCTGAACTTAATCAAAAACTAGTTGCCAAAAAACTTGAAGAAGAAACAATCGATGTTACTTTGCCAGCTACAAAAAAGGTTCAAGGAACTAAACATATTTTGAACCAAACGATTGAAGACATCGAACAATTCTTCATTGGTTTAGGCTATGAAGTTGCCGGTGGCTATGAAGTTGAAGAAGACCACTATAACTTTGAAAGATTGAATATCCCTAAGGATCACCCGGCTCGTGATATGCAAGATACTTTCTATTTGTCAGATGAATTGTTGATGAGAACTCAAACTTCAGCCCAAGAAGGTCGTGACATGGAAGCTCATGACTTTACTAAGGGTCCTTTAAAGATGATCTCACCAGGTGTTGTTTACCGTCGTGATGATGATGATGCTACTCACTCACATCAATTCCACCAAATCGAAGGTTTAGTTGTTGATAAAAACATCAGTATGGCTGACTTGAAGGGAACACTTGATGCATTATGTCGTCACGTCTTCGGTCCTGATCGTGAGATCCGTTTCCGTCCAAGTTACTTCCCATTCACCGAACCATCAGTTGAAGTTGACGTTTCTTGTTTCAATTGTGGTGGTACAGGCTGCCGTATTTGTAAGTATACTGGCTGGATCGAAGTATTAGGTGCTGGTCTAACTCATCCGAACGTTTTGAAGATGTCAGGCATTGACCCTAACGAATACAGTGGTATGGCTTTTGGTCTTGGACCAGAACGTTTTGCCATGCTTAAATACGGAGTTAACGACATTCGTGATTTCTATCTCAACGACGTTAGATTCCTAGAACAATTCAAAGGAGTAAATTAAGATAATGAAAATTTCTGTTAATTGGCTAAAAGAATACATTCCAGTCGACCACACAGTTGAAGAAATTGCTAACAAGGTTTCTCTAACTGGTATCGAATCTGGTCCAGTCAAACTCGGTGAAGAATTGACTAATTTGGTTGTCGGACACATTACTAGTGTCAAGCCACATCCAGACTCAGATCATTTGAAGCTTTGCCAAGTTGATGTTGGTGAAGAAGAAGAAATTCAAATCGTCTGTGGTGCTCCAAATGTAGCTGCTGATCAATACGTAATCGTAGCTTTGCATGGTGCTCATTTGCCAAATGGCGTACGTATCAAGCGTGGTAAACTTCGTGGACAAGAATCCAATGGTATGATCTGTGGACTTGATGAAGTTGGTGTTCCTGCTCAATACATGCCAAAAGAATTTGAAAATGGCATTTACGTCTTTGACGAACCACAAACACCAGGTCAAGACGTTTATGATCTATTAGGTCTTAAAGACGAAATGGTCGATATCGATATTACTCCTAACCGTGCCGATACTTTAGGTATGCGTGGTGCTGCTTGGGAAATCGGTGCAACTTACGATGAAAAGCCTAAATTTACTAAGCCAGAATTAAATCAAGATAAAGTTAAAGATTTGACTGATGTGACTGCAACAGTTGAAGAAAAAGACTTAGTTCCAGATTATTTGCTTCGTGAATTAAAAGATATCAAGGTTTCCAAGAGTCCACTTTGGATGCAAAGAAGACTTTGGAATCAAAATATCAGACCAGTCAACAGTGTTGTCGATGCTGCAAACTATGTGATGATCGAATATGGTCAACCAGTTCAAGTTTATGATTTGGATAAGTTGCCACAAAAGAATCTAACCGTTAAACTTGCTAAAGATGGTGACAAACTAATTTTGGCCGACACTGAAAAGTCTCTAAATCATAATGACTTAGTAATTGCATCTGGCGAAAAAGTACTTGGCTTAGCTGGTATTGTTAATGGTACTAATGCTGCTGTTGATGAAAATACTACAAACGTCTTGGTAGAAGCTGGTGTCTTTGATGGACCCTTTGTTAGAAAAGCTGCTCAAAGACATGACCTGCGCGACGATGCCTCAAACCGTTTTGAAAAAGGCGTTGACAATGGAATCGTTAGTGAAGCTCTAGTTCGTGTCACTCAATTGATCGACCAAATTAGTGATGCTAAAGAAATTTCTAAGGAAATTATCGGTAACTATACCAAAGCTGAACCTACCGTTATCAAAGGTAGTATCAAGCACATTAACCACTTGATGGGACTAGAACTTTCGAGTGATGAAATCATCCAAATCTTCGACCGTCTGGGCTTTACCAGTGAGTTGTCAGGCGATGAGGTAACTGTTACAATTCCTACACGTCGTTGGGATATGGAAATTGAAGCTGACTTAGTTGAAGAAGTAAACCGAATTTATGGTTATGAAAACTTACCAAATACTTTGCCTGCCGGAATGGAAACTCGCGGTGGCTACAGTGCCAAACGTGAATTGAGCAATAAATTACGTGACGCATTGTTGGCAAGTGGGTTGGATGAAGTTATCAACTATTCATTGTTGAACAAACAAGAAGTCGACGATTTCAATATTTTGAATTCGGAATATACTAAATTGCTACACCCAATGACTGAAGACCACGAATACTTACGTAACAGCTTGATTCCAGGCTTAGTTAGAGATATTGCTTATAACCAAGCTAGAAAAAATGATGATCTTCAATTATTTGAACAAGCACGAGTATTTGACCGAGAGACTGGAAATGATCGTCCAAAAGAATTACCATTTATTTCTGGTGCTATCAGTGGTAATGTCATTGAGGATGCATGGAATACCAATGCTAAACCAGTAGATTTCTATTATGTTAAGGGAATCGTGGAAGAGTTGCTGTCATATGTAAATGCTGATGCTCAATTTTCATTTGTTGCAACAGCTGATTATGGCAATCTTCATCCTGGACAAACAGCTAAGATTTTAGCTAATGGTCAAATGGTCGGTGTTATTGGTAAATTGCATCCAAATTATCAAAAAGCACACAATGTCAATGACACATTTGTTTTTGAATTGAATATCGATGCTCTATTTGATTTGAATACTAGAAATGTTAAAGCAACTAGTGCACCTAAGTACCCAGCAATCAGTCGTGACTTAGCTATTCTAGTAGAAAAAGATGTTGAAAATGGTCAAATCATCTCTGATATCTTTAGTAATGGTGGCAAGTATCTAAAAGATGTTAATATCTTTGATGTTTACGAAGGTAAGAATATCAAGGCCAACCACAAATCACTCGGTTATCATTTAGTATTCTTGAATCCTAATGATACTTTGACTGATGAAGAAGTAGAGAAAGCCTTTACGTTAGTCAAGGACAGTCTAGTTCAAAAATTTAATGTGGAAATTAGATAAAATTATTACCGAACTAATGGTATAATTCTAATAAATTAACTCGGGAGGCTGTGTCTTGAGCCAAAAGGATGAAAAAAAAGAAGCATTGAAGCATGAGTCGGATGACAAAATCAAAACTCGCGCCGAAGAACGTTCCGTTGCCAATCATATTGCGTATTGGATTGTCGGTGTGATTGCGGTTTTGGCAGTCGTCGTTGCTATCATTGGCTTCAATTATGTGAATAGTTCATTACAACCATATAATGCAAATAGTAAAGAAGATATTGTTGTTAAAATCCCAATAGGTTCTTCTAGTAAACAAATTGCTAAGACTCTTGAAAAAGATAAGGTTATCAAGAGTGCGACAGTCTTTAATTTCTACGTTAAAGCTCAAAACTATACTGATTTTCAAGCGGGATATTACACTTTCAAGCAATCAATGGACATGAATCACGTGGTCAAACAATTGCAAAAGGGTGGTAGTGCCGAACCAACTGGAACAGCTTCGAATACTGTGCTAGTCCGTGAAGGTGTTACAATAGACCAGATTGGTGATCAGATTCAAAAATCAACTAAGTTTAAGAAGAAAGACTTCTTGAAATTGATGAAAGATGAATCTTATTTGAAAGAACTTCAAAAGAAGTATCCTCAATTGTTAGATTCATCAATGGCTAAGAAGAACGTTAGATATCATCTTGAAGGTTATTTGTTCCCAGCTACTTATGGTCTTTACAAAGGTGAAACTTTAAAAGAATTAGTTAACCAAATGGTTGAAAAAGATAATGAGATCATGAAGCCTTACTTTGAAACTATCAAAGAAAAGGGCTTAACGGTTCAACAAGTTCTTACTTTAGCATCATTGATCGAACGTGAAGGTGTTACTGAAAAGGATCGTAAGAAGATTTCCGGCGTATTCTTTAACCGTATCGCTATTGATATGCCGATCCAATCAGATATCTCAGTCATGTATGCTTTGAATACTCACAAGACTCATTTGACTAATAAAGATGTCAAAGTCGACTCTCCATATAACTTGTATAAGAATTCAGGTTATGGACCAGGGCCATTCAATACACCTAGTGTGCAAGCAATCGAAGCTACTTTGAATCCTAGTGATAGGGATGAAAATTACTTATACTTTGTTGCAGACTTGAAGACTGGTAAGGTATATTATTCACATACATTAGCAGAACATGAGAAAAAGAGTGCAGCTCTTAATCAATAATGTATAATTACAGATAATAAATGTCATCTAATCATTACAGGTTAGATGACATTTTGAAATTATCACAAATAATGATTTTAAAAAGGAAGATATAACAATGGCAGACAGAAGTTATCCTATGACAGCTGAAGGTAAGAAGAAGCTGGAAGAAGAATTAGAAAATTTAAAGAAGGTTAAACGTCCAGAAGTTATCAATCGTATCAAGATTGCTAGAAGTTTCGGTGACCTTTCAGAAAATTCAGAATACACATCTGCAAAAGATGAACAAAGTGTAGTCGAATCAAGAATTTCTCAAATTATTGAAATGCTTCAATATGCTAACGTTATCGATGCTGATGATGTAGCTCATGATGAAGTTTCAATCGGTAAGAAAGTTACTGTTCAAGAAGATGGTGAAGAACCTGACGTTTATACAATCGTTGGTGCTGCCGAATCAGATCCTGACAGTGGCAAGATTTCAAATGATTCACCAATTGCTAAGGCTTTGTTAGGTAAGCATACAGGTGACGTAGTTACTGTTGAAACACCTGTAGGTAGTTATGAAGTTACTGTAAAAGCCGTTGAAGTTGCTTAATGAATACGTTTTCTGATATGTTTATCTTAGAAAAAAATTGAGGTGGACGTAATGGAAATTAAGCTAACGGATGAAGCAGTCAAATGGTTTGAAGAAGAGTTGGATTTAGTACCCGGTGATGGTGTACATTTTTATGGTAAGGTCTATGGAAAGACTATGGTTCATGATGGTTTTTCAATTGCTATGCGCAAAGAAAAGCCAGTTGATCCTGTAGCCAGTACTGTAGTCGATGGTGTGATCTACTACATTACTGACAGTGATACTTGGTTTTTTGCCAGATATGACTTATTAGTAGAGTATGATCCAGACCTCGATGGGCCTAAGTATATTTTTAAATCGAATGAATAATTGTTCGTTTTTTGAAGGATGAATATGAGAAGAATACTGGATATAATAAAGAAAAGAACAGGTAGTCAAGCGAAGTCTACTATTCCATTTCGTCTAAACCTGCTTTTTTTTATTGTCTTTGTGCTATTCGCAATGTTGGTCGCACAGCTTGCTTATTTGCAAATCGTTTATGGTGGCAAGTTTGAAGCTGAAGTTGATCGAACAGATAAGACAGTAATGACAGGCAGTGTACCACGTGGAATGATCTATGATTCAAAAGGTAGACTTTTGGTTGGTAATTCAACGCACAATGCCATCACTTATACGAAGAGTGGTAGTGTTAGTTCGTCTGATATTTACACGATTGTCAACAGATTGACTAAATATATTACTGTTGAACCAAGCAATTTAACTAGTCGTGATAAAGCTGATTATATTTTGGCAGCTCCAAATAAATCGAAGCAAGTTATTAAACAAATGCCAAAATCATATCGTGTCGATAGTAATGGGGATGCTTTGTCTAGCAATAAAGTTTATGCTAACGAAGTTAAATATGTTGAAAAACAGGGTATTCATTTGAATGATAAAGATACGCAACGTGCTTCTTTATTCAAAACAATGAGTTCTGCATATTCGCTTTCGACTGTCTTTTTGAAAGACAAGAATTTGAGTGCTAAAGAAATCGCTCAAGTTAGTGAGCATTTAACAGAACTACCAGGGGTAAGTATTGGTAGTAATTGGGAACGTGATTATCCACAAGGTAAATCAATTGCCAGTATCATTGGTGGCGTATCGACTGAACAACAAGGTATTCCAGACGATGAATTGAATACGATGCTTGCTAGTGGATATTCACGAAATGACCGTGTAGGTACTAGTTATTTGGAAAAGAGTTATGAATCGATCCTTTCTGGTACTAAGAGTCAAAAACAAGTTCAAATTGGTTCGAACAATCAAATTAAGAAGAGTACAACTTTGTACAAAGGTCAAAAGGGTGGCAATCTTAATTTGACAATCGATTCCAAGTTCCAAAAGAAGGTTCAAGCTGCTCTTGAAGAACAATACAGTGCTGCACAAGCTGCTGGGATCACGCAATATTCTGATGGTGCTTATGTAGTAGCAATGAATCCTAAGACTGGTGCTATTTTGGCAATGGCTGGGATTCGTAACAATCCACAAACTGGTAAAACATCTGAAGATGCTTTGGGTGTAATCAACCGTACTTTCGTAATGGGGTCTGCTGTCAAAGGGGCTACTGTTTTAGGTGCGATGATGGATGGCGTCATCTCTCCAAGCAATAATACTCAAGCTGATAATCCAATTTATTTACCTGGTACGCCAGTTAAGAAATCAGTTTATCCAGCTGGAACTTTCAGTAGTTTGAGTGCTATTCAAGCTCTACAATTTTCATCCAATATTTACATGATGAATTTGGCTTTGAAAGAGGCTCATGCTTCCTACGTGCCAAATAAATCTATTTCGATGAATGATGATATTTTTGATAAGTTACGTGGCTACTTCAATCAATTTGGTTTAGGTGTCAAGACCGGGATCGATATTTCTGGTGAAACGACTGGTATCGAAGGTGCTACTCACAATAGTGATGGCAAGTTGAAGACTGGTTCTGCACTGGATTTGTCCTACGGAAACTACGATGCTTATACATTGATTGAAATGGCTCAATATATTTCAACCATTGCTAACGGTGGTTATCGTCTGAAACCTTACGTTGTTCAATCAATTCAAAAGACTAAAGACGACGGAACTAAGGGTGCTTTGACTTCAGTTACTAAGCCTTCAGTTTTGAATAAGGTCGGCGTAACAGAGGATGAATTAAATGTCGTTAAAAAAGGTATGTATGCAGCTGTTCACGGTAGTGGTTATTGGACAACTGCTACACGTCTAAAGGATCTTTCACCGGCAGTAGCCGCTAAGACTGGTACAGCTCAGTCATTCTACTACAACCCTGATAATCCTTCTTCTGATCCTCCAGAAACAATTACTACTAGTTTGGTCAGTTTTGGACCTTATGAAGATCCAAATATTGCAATGGCAATTGTCTTCCCTAATTTAACTAGTGAAAGCGGAAGTTATCCACAATTACTTGCAAAACAAATTTATACCGACTATTATAAAATGACGGGTCAGAAATAATCTGAATTTAACCTTTTAAAATACCGGAAAAAATGATATATTTAATTAGTTGAATTTAGTTAAGTATTTATGAAAGGATGTTCCAAAGATGAGAGTTAATATAACAATGGAATGTACTTCATGCCATGAACGTACATATCTAACAAGCAAGAGCAAACGTAACAATCCCGATCGTCTTGAACTTAAGAAATATTGTCCACGCGAACGTACTGTTACATTGCATCGTGAAACAAAATAAACAACAGGTTAAAATCCCTGTTGTTTTTTTTTCTAAGGAGTGATCATTAATTGGATAAAGTAAGTTTCAGAAAAAAGCAAATTGATCTTGTGAGCGATTTTATGAAGTCTGATAAGGCTCAAAAAGAAATCAACAACCTTTATTTTCAATTATTTAATGATTTAGATTTTCAAAATGCACCTTCAGTTGGAATTACTATGAGTACTAACGATGAAATTCCAACTTTTCCAATTATCAATCAATGTTTTGAAATGGGAAAAGAAGTGTATATTCCAAAGACTTTTTCTGACTATTCAATGTCTTTTGTTAAGTACACTCAAGATACTGAATTAGTTGAGTCAGCTTTTGGCGTCAGAGAACCTAAAGATTATGAAAATAACGTGATGAATCCACCTGATCTTTTGATTGTTCCTGGATTAGCTTACTCCCAAGATAAGAATCGTTTGGGATTTGGATCGGGCTCTTTTGACAGATATCTAGCCAAATTTCCAACGAAGACCATTTCCTTAGCATTGACTAGCCAATATTATCAAGCACCACTTTGGCCAGTTTATGTGCTCGATAAGCAAATCGATAAGATCATCGTTGCAAAGGATGAACAAAATGCAGATAATCAATCGGCGCGCTAACGCCTACGTAACTTGGTCTTTATTAGCAATAACCGTTGCAGTTTTCTTGCTAGAAACAATCAGTGGTGGTTCACAGAATTTATTAACTTTGATTCATTTTGGAGCCAAAACTAATTATTTAGTACAAGAAGGTCAATGGTGGCGCTTAATAACACCAATATTTTTACACATTGGTATCTTCCATATTCTGATGAATGGGTTTACACTATTATATGTCGGTCAAATACTTGAACCGATGATAGGCCATTGGCGGTTTTTGATAGTTTACATGCTGAGTGGAATTATGGGTAATTTAGCTAGTTTTGCTTTTGGCGCTAATAATGCCATTTCTGCAGGAGCTAGTACTTCATTATTCGGAATGTTCGCCGCATTCTTGTCATTAGCAATAATTTATCGTGAAAATCGTTTTTTGACAGAATTAGGGAAGAGTTTTCTAGGTTTGATCGTCATTAATTTACTGATGGATCTAACCATGTCGGGAATTGATATCTGGGGACACATTGGTGGTGCCGTTGGGGGACTGCTTTTGGGATATGCTTTGGGATTGCCAAACATTTCTCGTCCAAAGATGATTTTTCGGATTTTAGCAATAGTAGTAGTTGTTGCAATTTCTTATTATATGTATGCAAAGGGTATGATCGTTTATGGATAATAAGATGAGCTTTACGACCCTCTATGATGTACAGCAGTTACTCAAGCGCTTCGGTACCTTTGTCCACCTTGGCAAAAGATTGTGGGACATCGAATTGATGTTTATTGAGGTTAAACGGTTGTACAAAGATGGATTGATCGACAAAAAGACTTTTATTAGTGCTCAATTGGTCTTAAAACGGGAGCATAGAAAAGAAGAAGAAAAGGACAGATCAAAGTGACAGACAAAAAGTTAATCGGTGTTGACCTTGGTGGTACAACAATTAAATTTGCTATTCTTACTGATAAAGGTGAGATTCAACAAAAATGGAGTATTGAAACAAATATTCTATCTGATGGACAATTGATTATTCCTGACATTATTGATTCAATTAATCATCATATCGATATGTATGATATGAGTGTTGACCAATTCGACGGTATCGGATTAGGTTCACCTGGTACAATCAATCATGAAAAGGGCACAATCAAAGGTGCTTTTAACCTTAACTGGACTAATGAAGTTTATCCAGTACGTGATATTGAAAAGGGAACTGGCCTACCAGTTGTCATTGAAAATGATGCTAACGTTGCTGCTCTTGGTGAAAGATGGCAAGGTGCTGGTAACAATGCTGACGATGTTGTCTTTGTAACACTTGGAACAGGTGTTGGTGGTGGTATCATTGCTAACGGTAAGTTGATTCAAGGACAAAACGGTGCTGCCGGTGAAATTGGTCACGTAACAGTTGATCCTAATGGCTTCATGTGTACTTGTGGTAAGAAAGGTTGTCTAGAAACAATCGCTTCAGCTACTGGTATCGTACGTGTTGCTAGAGACCGTGCATCAGAATATGCTGGAAGTTCAGAATTGAAGGCTATGCTTGATGATGGTCAAGATATCTCTGCTAAGGATGTATTCGATCTAGCTAAGAAAGATGATGACTTAGCTATGATGGTTGTCGATTATGTTTGTGACTCACTTGGATTTGTTCTAGGTAACATTGCTAATACCTTGAATCCTAAGTTTGTTGTTATCGGTGGTGGCGTTTCAGCTGCTGGTGATTTCTTACTCAACAAAGTTGATAAAGCTATGCGTAAAAACGAATTTGCTACAATCAAGGATTCAACTGAACTAAGACTAGCTAGTCTTGGTAATGGTGCTGGTGTTATCGGTGCTGCTTCATTGATTAAAGTTGATTAGGAGTTTGTATTAATGCAAGTTTTGAATGCCGTTTTATACGTTATTGTAATCGGCTTTTTGATTTATTGGGTTGGTTCATGGCTCTACTTTTGGTTCAAAGGTAGACAAATGCACGGTGCAATTGATCAAAAGACCTTTGAGGAAACGATGAGAAAAGCTCAAATTGTTGATTTAAGAGAGAAAAATGCTTTTGATGCCAAACACATCTTGGGTGCTAGAAGTCTTCCATATACGCAATTAAAGTACAATGAAGGCGAACTAAGACCTGATCTTCCTGTTTATCTTTATGGAGATAACAAGAATATGTGTGTGCGTGCAGCTCTTAAACTGCAAAAGAAGTGGGGCTTTACCGATGTTAAATGGTTAGAAGACCGTTTTTCTGATTGGGAAGGAAAAACAAAGAAGACCACAAAAATATAAAAAAATGCTGTGCAGAAAAAATCTGACACAGCATTTTTTAGTATAATGTTTTTAAGTTTAGCCTTGGTGTGCTTGTAAGCTCTTACGGTTAGCACGTCTGCGGTTAGCTTCAATACGTTCGTTTTCTTGGTTTTCTGGTTCGATAACCTTCTTCTTGAAAGCATGCAATGCTCCATAAACTGCTGTAGCTGTTGTTAGTGAACCAACAAGGAAGCCTTTAACAAAACGTAAGTGTTTTTGATTTTTTGCCATAATACATTCCTCCTGTCTTTAATTCTCATTATGGCGTATTTCCTTTAAAATATCTATAAAAGACTGTCTAAGAGAGGTAATTTTTTGATAAAAGTAGTTGCAATAGTAGGACCAACCGCCGTTGGCAAGAGTGCCTTAGGGTTAAAATTGGCCCAAAAATTCAATGGTGAGATCATTTCGGGTGATTCGATGCAAATCTATAAGAAGCTTGATATCGGAACAGCCAAGGATACTCCAGAAGAATTACAGGCTGTTCCACATCACTTAGTAGATATTTGTGATGCTAGTGAACGTTATACGGTCAAAGATTTCCAACAAAAAGCTCGTCAAATTATCACCGATTTATCTAAAGAACAGAAATTACCTTTAGTCGTTGGTGGGACAGGTTTTTATTTGAGTTCTTTGGTCAACAACTTGAATTTGGGTGGCAAATCTGACAGTGATCCAAGTTTGCGTAAACAATTGATGACGATCGAACAAGCTGGTGGCATTGATCAATTGCAAAAGATGTTACAAACAATTGATCCAAAAGCTTTCGAAAAAATTGACATCGATAATTCACGTCGCTTGATCAGGGCAATTGAAGTCATGAAAACGACTGGTAAATCAATCACAGAACAAAACAATGGTGAAAAGTGGGCTGATTTTTATTTGGTAGGATTAACGGATGAACGCCAGAAATTATATGGACGAATCAACCAGCGTGTCGATATGATGGCTCAGAATGGCTTAATTGACGAAGCTAAGTACGTTTATGACCATCGTGATGAATTCCCCCAAGCTAGCAAAGGAATTGGCTACAAGGAGTTATATCCCTATTTTGACGGTACGGCTGATTTAGAAACTTGTCTATCAGAGATCAAAAAGAACTCACGTCATTTTGCTAAGCGTCAATTTACGTATTTCCGTAATCAAATGGATGTGGATTGGTATAATATTAGTGATGATAACAATTATCAAGAAATAATTGAAAAAAATATCGTTAATTTTATGGAGGGGTAAAATGACTAAATGGAATGCTGCATTTCCAGATAAATTAAAAGAGGTCATCAAAGAAGTTGACCAACAAATTGCACCAAAATTAGCAGAAATAGACGAACAAGTTTTGGACAATCAAAACAAAGTTTTAGCTGCTTTTCGAGAAGAAAATATCGATGAGAGTAGTTTGTTAGGAACGACAGGTTACGGGGATGATGATCGTGGACGAGACCAACTAGAAGCAGTTTATGCGGATGTCTTCAAAACAGAAGCTGCTTTGGTTCGTCCGCAATTTGTTTCTGGAACGCATACTTTAGCAACGGCCTTGTTTGGCATGCTACGTCCTGGAGACAACCTTTTATACGTGACTGGGGAACCTTATGATACGATGCAAGAAGTCATCGGAATTGCTGGTAACAAGCGTGGTTCTTTGATCGACTATCAAATTGGTTTTGATTCTGTCAAAATGGACGGAGATAAAGTTGATTTTGACTTGATGAAGCAAAAAATCGAGGAACAAAATCCTAAGGTCATTGCCATTCAAAGATCTCGTGGCTATTCGACTCGTAAGAGCTTGACGGTTAAAGAAATTGCTGAAATCATCAAGCAGATAAAAACTGTCAGTGATGCGATAATCTTTGTCGACAACTGTTATGGTGAATTTTCAGAAACTATCGAACCAACAGAAGTTGGAGCCGATTTGATGGCCGGTTCATTGATTAAAAATGCTGGTGGTGGTCTAGCAAAGGTCGGAGGCTACATCGTTGGTAAAAAGGATTTAGTAGAATTAGCCAGCTATCGTTTAACCGCTCCTGGTATTGGTGCCTCAGAAGGTGCTACGATCGATCGTCAGTCAGAGATGTTCCAAGGCTTTTTCTTAGCTCCAAGAGTAACCGGCAATGCTATCAAAGGTGCTATTTTTGAAGCAGCTATTTTTGAAAAACTCGGTCTGAACGTTTCTCCTAAATGGAATGATGATCGAACTGACTTGATTCAAACAATCGAATTCAATGATCCTGATAAGATGGTTCATTTTGCCAAACTCGTCCAACAATTTTCACCAATCGATTCAAATGTTTCTCCAGAACCTAGTGCGATGTCTGGTTATGAGGATCAAGTCGTTATGGCTGCCGGAACGTTTGTCTCTGGCGCTAGTGTTGAATTTTCAGCTGATGGACCAATGAGACCACCATATATTATTTATATTCAAGGTGGTTTGACTTATGAGCACGTCAAAATTGCCATCAGTAATGCATGTAAAGAATTATTCTTCTAAAATTTAAAGTCTGACCGGATTGGTCGGGCTTTTTTGTTTTTATGAAACAATTTAGAAGAAAATATCCCAAAATGAGCTTAATTCCGAACATTGTTAAAGAATTATCAGATTTGACGATAAAGGATAGACCATTTTCTTATTATTAGGAAATGTTGATTTTTTATGCCAGAAAGAGATGCTAATATTACATTTTTATGACAAATACTTAATAGACTAGTTAAAAGAAAAAATTAATTAGGTTTAACTAAAATATTGCTTAAGATTTAGAATTGATAAATTTAGTCTAAATATCATGAGAAACAAAAAATATCTGACCGAACTATTCTCTAAATAAAAAATAAAATAGTTTGTTTCTATTGATTTTTTTTTAAAAGCGAGTATGATGAGTAATCAAATGATAGGAGGTAAGCAATATGAGATATAAAGTAACACTTGATACTAAGCGTCAATTGTTTACCGTATTTGATAAGAAAAACACTCGGGTTTCTGCATGCGGTAAGTCAATTGAAGAAGCTATGAATAAATTGTTGAGAATGAGCGCATAAAATTTTACAAATGTTAGATTTAGAATACAGTTAGTTTACACTTGTTCTAAATCGTAGATATGCGTATGAAGAGATGTTATATTTAACTAGCAACGAAAGTTGCAATCTATCCTCAACGATAACTAAAAGAGACCTTTTCCTTGTAATTTGGAAAGGGTCTTATTTTTTGTCTTTTTAAGGGATAAAAAAATAACTCATGCCGTCAAATTAGACGATCATGAGTTATTTTAATTCTAAGATAGAAAAAATGTCACAGGTGAGATTCGAACTCACGACCTACGGTTTAGAAGACCGTTGCTCTATCCAACTGAGCCACTGTGACATCACTCGTACTATTATAGAGAAAAGGATTTGATTATGCAATATTAAATGTGAAATTTTTTAATTAAAAATTTACTTGCAGACAACAAAAAAATCGCCAGATTACTCTAGCGATTTAACGGTATGTCACAGGTGAGATTCGAACTCACGACCTACGGTTTAGAAGACCGTTGCTCTATCCAACTGAGCCACTGTGACAGCACATTTATTATTATAGATAAAGCACTTGCTTTATGTCAATCTAATTTTTGATATAAATTAAAAAAATTCTTAATTTGGGCAAAATAAAAGGTTCACTTAAACGTTTAAGTGAACCATCCCTATAAATAATTTACTGATTGACATTACTTTCCATAGATAAAAGGCTTGTTTTCGGCCTCTAATTCACACAATACCTCACGATCTTGTGTAGAAACCTCAGTTCTTTCGGCTTTAAATAATGATTTGATCCATACTATCAATTTCATGATTGTCATCTCCGAAAATAATGCAGCTTTTAATGTCATCAGCATCTGGACAGAACACGACAGATAAGGCTTCCTTCTCCCTTATCTATTACGAATTATATCAGAATTATTACAATTGACATAAAAATAAGTCTTATTTCAGTAAAAATAATTTTATTTTTCAAATGTAAAGGTATACATTTTTTAAAAATGATTATTTAGGGTTCAACTAATTCTTTACGACGGTTTTCGATGATATTTTGCAGTTCTTCGAGGTCTTCAAGAGTTGACTTTTTTCTAATAAAACTACGTGCTGATGAGCGCATGGCGATATAATTTGCGCGTTCACGATGATTTCTGTGCCATTTTTCGTTAGCACGTTTTTGTGCATCTGTTAATACCATTTATATCTCTCCCTTAAAAACATATCTTTGAAATTATATACAAGGTTATTTAAGTAAACAAGGAAAATCGTGAATAATTTCATATAACTTTCTTGTAAAAATGGTTACATGAAATTCTTGTACAATACTGATATTAGTTTAGAATGATAATTAAATTGATATATTGTTCATTGGGGGTCTATTTTTTATGAAGAAGATTATGAAAACTACCACAGGGACATATCACGGAATTATGGATCATGAACATCTTGATTTCTTAGGAGTTCCGTTTGGATATGGTCGTCGATTTAAACGCGCTGAAGAATTTTCTATGTCAAAATTTGGACCAAATGAAATTGATAAAGTTCATTATGCAGTGCATCATGGTGTGCAACCGATGCAAAAAGATGCATTGAACCAAAATAGTAAAATTAATTTTGGCGAGAATTGTTTGAATCTTGATATTTGTACCCCTGATGTAGAAGGAAAGTACCCGATTGTCATCGAGTTTTATGGCGGTGGCTTTTTAAAGGGAGGAAATTATACTAAACAGATGTCGTGGCTAGATCACCAGTCAGTTGTCCATGTAGTGCCAAATTATCGTTTAGGTTTGTTTGGCTGGGGCAAAGTTGAAGGTGGAGATGTTAACGTCGGCTTGTCAGATCAGTTGATGGCAATTCAATGGGTCTTGGACAATGCTGCAAGTTTTGGTGGCGACGTCAAAAATGTTACGTTAGTCGGCATTTCAGCTGGAGCTAAGTCGATTTCAGCTTTGATGGCATCTAATGCGACTGTATTGGATCGAATTCAAAAGGTTATTTTATTTTCTGGTGGCGTACAAACAATTCGTGATATGGCAACAGCTAAGAAAGTAACCGAAATGATCTGCCGTGATAGTGAAATCAAATCAACAAAAGATCTATTTAATTTAACCGATGATGGCTTGCAAATTGTTCAAGAGCATTTATTAGATAAACATGTGGCAACGAACTGGTTTGGTCCTGTGATCGATGATGATTTGATTTCTTCAAACTGGCAAGAACAGTTGCTACGCAGAGTTAAGAGAACCAATTTTAAGACGATTATCTCGGCTGGAAGTAACGAGTTAGAAAATTATAAGTCCATGAATATCAATCATTTGGAAAATGACGTTTTTCCTGATTTGTTCGACAAGAATGTTGAAGCGTTGAGGACTGCGCTATTAAATGACCAGTATTCGAAAAATGATTTCGTTCAAATGCTTGGGGATGCTATGTATACTTTGCCAGCTAGACGTTTGGCTGAATTGCTAGCACAAGAAAATGATGCTGAAGTCTACTGCAACTATGTCAAAGTAGCAGATGGGCAACACGGTGGCATATTGCAGTATTTAAATACGCCAGTTGAAGAATTAAATATCGATTATCGTAAAAATCAACGGCATTTCTTGAATCTTTTGTTTGAGTTCATCAATGAGGGTAAGCCTTACGATGAAGCAATTAAGTATGAATGGCCTTTATTTGATGATGACCGTTTGGTGTTAGAATTAGACCCTGATGACTTGAAGAGTGTTTCGGTTATTAGTCGTAGAATTCCTAAAGATTTACCTTGGCAATCATATTTACTATAAAAAAATAAATGCTGACAAATAAACGTTTGTAGATAAGAATAAAAAAATATTCTTGCAAACAATAACCTTTAACTTTACAATAAAGTCGTTGTGCTTAAACATTAGGCATTTTTTGTGATGCCAAGATTTTAGAGGTGGACGAATTTTGAAAAGAAAGTTTGCATTTTTTGTAACGATTGCTTTCATTCTAATAGATGTTTTAGCTGCATTTTTAACTCAACAAGCAATTATTAGTAATATGATGGGTATTCTGATCGGAATTGGTCTAATCGTTGCCCTCATTTTAATAACAAGACTCTTGACGAAGATGGATTTCAAACGGGGAAAGTTAGTTTTTGTAGCTGTTTTCTTCTTCATCGTTTTAGGACGCTTGTTTATGACAGTTGCTTAGAAAAATAGAAATTGATTGGGGATTGTGTTTAAGCACAGTCCTTTTTTAGTATAATAATGTCATTATTTAATAAAGGGGTTCTCCGTGATGTCCAATCGTTCATGGAAAAAGATCATTTTAGGTCTAATATTTTTAGTTCTAAGCATTTTTTATACTGTACTGTTCTTTAATAAAGCTAGCTTTGGAGAAACGATGACGTTTAATATTGCACATTTAAAAAGCCTTTCTAATGTGTTTGTTTCGCCAATCAATTTTGACTTTTGGAATCATTCCGGTAGTCAAATTAATCTGTTCAGTCCATGGCTGACGATATTGACCGGGTGGTTGTTCGTACAATTTAACATAGCTTATGGGTTTAGTGTCTATCTGACAATAATCACCTTTTTCACTCTTGTCAGTGCGTATTTTTTCATGAATAAATTTCACAAGGACACGTTTGAAGCACTTTTGTTTGCTATCAGTTATACTTTTTCGCTAAATCGACTTTTTCTAGTCTTTTTCAATCAGAGGCTAGAAAATTACTTAGCTTTGATATTTATACCAATGGTTTATTTTGGAGCTCATCAGTTCTTTACTAATCGATCTTGGAAGTATTTGCTCTGGGGCGAGGCGTTAATAGTTTGGACGTCGCCGTATTTGGCTGTGGCTGTGGCAATGACTTTGATTGTGGCATTTATTTTAATGCCATTTTGTCGTGTTAGTCATTCGTGGAAGTATCTGCGAAGTATATCGATTAATTCCCTTAAAGTGATTATTCTAGGGATATTAACGACGATTGGTTTTATTGGTCCAATCTTTATGAGATTAAATTCAAAGTGGCAACAAGATCCGATGAAAAACTTCGATTATCTAGGCTGGTTTACTAAATTACAATTGCCACAAATGCAGTGGTATTTGTTAATAGCAATGAGTGGGTTATTATTGTTACTAATTTTGATGATTTTTTTGCAGAGTTCTTTTGCATACAAAGTCATTATTTTAGAAATGATTCCAATCGTGTGTTTATTGATACTCCAACCAAGACTTTTCCAAATAGATATCAGTCGTTTGATTTTTGCCTTTCAAAGTATTTTTGATTTCTTTTTAATTATGGTTTTGTGTCGAATGATTTTACTAGTCTTTCAGGAAAGTCCCGCGGTATTAAGATTATTGATCTTGCTTGTTTCAATTGGTGGGCTAGGCTATGTCAATTACAGTCAAGTGAAAACTAATACGTCTGAACAGACGCTTAAAATGGCCGATTCTATTGACTACGAAAAATTTGCCTTGAATTATCACGATGCCGCCCAAAATTCGAACAATAAATTTTTGATCGATGGTAAACCAGAAAGAATCTCTTACTATACTAAGGGGGCTGATTACTGGGTTCAGTACATCAATCCGCAAACGACAAAAATCGACATACCAATTCAATATTCGTCTAATTATCAAATTCAAATCAACAATGAAACCGTGACGCCAAAGAAATCGGCTCAAAATACGGTTCAGCTCAAGACTAATCCGGGTAAGAGTATTATTGAAATTCATTCTCATTATGGTTGGTTGAATCTTAGTTTTCTATTGATCAATTTATTTGGATTTATACTGATGATTTATTTCAGCTTGCAAAACATTCCTCTGAAAAATAAAAAAAATCCTGAGAATAGTTGAAAAAGCAAGTGAAATTTGCTATATTTTATAAGTTGCAATCACTATTGCATCTACAACCGCTCAAAATTAGGTTTAAGCTTAGTGCACCTAGTTGGCGAGTCTTAGAAGGGAGTGTACGTTTATGTACGCAATTATTAAAACTGGTGGTAAGCAATATAAAGTTGAAGAAAACTCTTCAATTTATGTTGAAAAGCTTGATGTCAAAGAAGGAGACGCAGTTACATTTGATGATGTAATCTTAGTTTCTGATGGCAAGACTGTTAAAGTTGGTAGCCCTGTAGTTGAAGGCGCTAGTGTTTCTGGTAAGGTTGAAAAGCAAGGTAAGGAAAAGAAAGTTGTTACTTACAAGTACAAACCTAAGAAGCATTCACATACAAAGACAGGTCACCGTCAACCATATACAAAGGTACTTATCGATAGTATCAAGGCTTAATCATGATTAAAGCTAGTTTTCACCAGAACTCAGATAAACAGATCGATTCTTTTCTAATCAAAGGACATGCTGATTCGGGACCTTATGGTCAAGATTTAGTCTGTGCTGCTGTTTCAGCGGTGACGATCGGTACGATCAATAATCTGGAAAAACTCACTGGGGCTAAGCCTCAAGTGGTCATGGATGAGGTAAATGGCGGCCATCTAGGTTGTCAATTTGACGAAGCAATATCACACGATACTGCCTTGTTATTGGATAACTTGTTTTGGACTCTTAAAGACGTCGAAGGAAGTTACGCCAAAAACATTGAAGTTTCAGTACAAAAAAATAAAATAGATCTTGATTAGGAGGTAAACTTCATGCTTAAGATGAATTTACAATTTTTCTCTCACCACAAGGGTGGTGGATCAACAAGTAACGGCCGTGACTCTGCTGGTCGTAGACTAGGTGCTAAGCGTGCTGATGGCCAAGCTATCACAGCTGGCTCAATTATTTACAGACAACGTGGTACAAAGATTCACCCAGGTGCTAATGTTGGTCGCAGTGGCGATGACACATTGTTCGCACTTACAGATGGCGTTGTTAAGTACGAAAGACTTGGCAAAGACAGAAGAAAAGTTTCAGTATATTAATATATTGATGAAAAAAGAGGACAATGTTCCTCTTTTTTTTATATAATAAGTATGAGTTATTGCCATTAACACCGAAATATTGGTAAGATATTGTATGGTGCTTTATCGGTAAAATTTTACGAATCAAGGGAGAAACAAATGTCAATTTCAGTAAATGATTTTAAAAACGGTTTAACAATTGAAGTAAAAGATGGTATCTGGCGTGTTATCGAATTCCAACACGTTAAGCCAGGTAAGGGTAGTGCTTTCGTACGTTCAAAGTTAAAGAACTTGAGAACAGGTGCTGTTCAAGAAATGACTTTCAGATCAACTGCTAAAGTTGAAAAAGCCAACATCGAAAACAAGAAGATGCAATATCTTTACGCTGAAGGCGATAACTACGTGTTCATGGATACAACAACTTATGAACAACTATCACTTCCAGGCGATGAAATCAGAGACGAATTGAAGTATTTGAAAGAAAACATGGAAGTCAGCGTTGTAATGTATGGTGGCGAAACACTTGGAGTTGAATTGCCTAATACAGTTGACCTAAAGGTTGTTGAAACAGAAGCTTCAATCAAGGGTGATACACAATCAGGTGGTTCAAAACCAGCTACAATGGAAACAGGTGTTGTTGTGCAAGTACCATTCTTCGTTAACGAAGGCGATATGCTAACAATTAACACACAAGACGGTACTTACATTTCACGTGCCTAATTAATAATTGATTATGGAGATAAGTTTATGGCTGAACAAAAATATGTTTCTCTACAACAAGATAGTGGAAAAATAAACGGCAATGTTGAAATATCACATCAAGTTATTGAGATCCTTTTAGGAATTGCTACAAACCAGGTTGAGGGTGTTTACGAAATGCGTGGCACTATTTCAAGCCGAATCGATTCACTCTTTGGTAGAATCAACCATGGTAAGGGAGTTGATGTGTCGTTTGCAGATAATCAAGTGTCTGCTGATGTCTATGTTTATTTAGAATATGGCGTATCGATCCCTAAAGTATCCTTAGAGATCCAAAAATCAGCCATTGAACAACTCGAATTCATGACCGATTTAGACTTAAGTGAAATTAACGTACATGTTGTCGGATTAATCGCTAAGAAAGAAACAGGCGATATCGAACGTGTAACAACGGATAAAAAGGAATAAAACTAGTGATAAGTAGACATAAGATCAGAGAACTCGCAGTTCAATCACTATTTTCCATTGAAACTACTAAGGACACTCCAGAAGACGCTATCGCATCTACCATGCAACTATGTGATTTGACGACTGAAGCAGTGCCAGATTATTTGACATTCTTGGTTTCAGGAACAAATGAACATCAAGAAGAACTTGATGAAAAAATTGCTAAATATTTGAAGAATAAATGGACAGTTCAACGTTTGTCCAGAATTGATCGTGCAATTTTACGCGTTGGGTTATTTGAAATGGAAAACAGTTTGGAAGTACCAAGGAAGGTAGCTATTGATGAAGCAATTCAAATGGCTGGCGACTTTGGCGATAAGGACTCAAAGTCCTTCATAAATGGAATTTTATCTAATTTTGTAGAAGGGTAAAGGCTGATAAATTTATCAGCCTTTTTATGGTGATTAGTATGAAATTATTAGAAGGTAAAAAAGTAGCACAAGCTTTGGATGAAACAATGACTAAGCGAGTTGAAGAATTAAAGAAGAAAGGCGTAACTCCTGGATTGGCCGTTATTTTAGTCGGTGACAATTCAGCTAGTGCTGTCTATGTTCGCAACAAGAAACGCCGTGCCGAAAAACTTGGAATCGATTTTCAATTGATTCATTTCGATGCAACTGTAACAGAAGATGAACTTTTGCAAAAAATCGATGAATTGAATCATGACGAAAAAGTTGATGGATTTATCGTTCAATTGCCGGTTCCTGATCATATCGATGAGGATAAGGTTATTGAAGCTATTGATCCAAGAAAAGATGTTGATGGATTCACTCCTATCAGTGTTGGAAATCTTTGGATCGGAACACCTTTAACTAAACCAGCAACTGCTTCAGGAATTTTGATGATGCTTGACCATTACAACGTTGACTTAGACGGTAAAAACGTCGTTATCGTTGGTCGTAGCAATATTGTTGGAAAACCAACAGCTGCTTTGATGTTGGATCGTAATGCCACTGTAACGATCACTCATTCGCATACTAAGAACCTAAAAGAAATAACAAGTAAGGCTGATGTGCTAGTTGTAGCCATTGGAAAAGCCAAATTTATCACTAAAGAATATGTCAAAGACCAAGCAATCGTCGTTGATGTTGGAATGGATCGTGATGAAAATGGCAAGCTTTGTGGGGATGTCGATTTTGATGACGTCAAACAAAAGGCTGCTATGATGACTCCAGTTCCCGGTGGTGTTGGTCCAATGACAATCACGGCCTTGGTAGACCAAGTGATTGAATTAGCCGAAGGCAGGGCAAATGGATAATGAGCAATATTTAACAGTTACCGCTTTAAGCCAATATTTGAAGAGAAAATTTGACGTGGACCCTTATTTGGGACACGTCTATTTGATGGGGGAAATTTCTAATTTTCGTTTGAGACCAGCTCATCAGTATTTTTCTTTAAAAGATGACAAAGCTAAGATTTCAGCGATAATGTTTAAAAGTAATTTTGAAAAAGTTAAATTTAAACCTGAAGAAGGTATGAAGGTTCTCGTTCAAGGTCGAATCTCTTTATATGAACCAGCTGGTTCTTATCAAATATATGTCGATACGATGGAGCCTGCCGGATTGGGAGCTTTGTACGTAGCTTTTGAGCAATTGAAGAAAAAGCTTTCGCAACAAGGTGTCTTTGATTTGCCCAAAAAGCCAATTCCTCAGTTCCCTAAGCGAATTGCGGTGGTTACTAGTGAATCTGGTGCGGTTATCCATGATATTATGACTACCGTTGCTAGAAGATTCCCAATCGTTCAACTAGTTTTGTACCCAGCTCAAGTTCAAGGTGATGGAGCAGCAGAAACGATTGTTGAGCAATTGAGACGCATCAATGAAGATGGTAACTTTGATACGATCATTATTGGTCGCGGTGGTGGTTCAATTGAAGATTTGTGGCCTTTTAATGAAGAAATCGTGGCGCAAGCAATCGTTCAAAGCCAAATACCAGTAATCAGTTCAGTGGGACATGAAACGGATACGACGATTGCTGATTTAGTTGCCGATTTACGAGCAGCGACTCCAACGGCAGCGGCTGAATTAGCGACTCCTGTTTTGAGTGAAACGTTGCAACATTTACAAGACTTGCATACAAGACTTTATAGCGCTCAAAACAACTTGATTGCTCAATACCAAGACCGGGTCCAAAATTTGTCTCAGAACGTATTTTTGCAGCATCCGGAACGAATCTATGAGGTATATCTCCAAAAGGTCGATGGTCTAGAAAATAGATTGTCGCAAAACTTGGCTAATTCGTTAAATCGTTCAAAGACTGAATTGATCCAATATGCTAATCGATTAGTTAGGGTTTCGCCCCGTGATCAAATTTATAGTTATAACAATCAAGTCAACCGTCAGTATCAAATTTTGATCAACAATATCAATAAAATCATTAATAAAAATCGTAATGTATTTAATAGTCAAGTAGCTACTTTAGATTCATTGAGTCCTTTAAAGACTTTGAGTCGTGGATTCGCTATTCCAACGAATCAAAAAGGCAGGGTATTGACTAAAGCATCTGATTATCAAGTTGATCAAACGGTGAATTTGAGAGTTAGAGATGGTAATGTTAAATTAATAACCAAAGAAATAAGCGAGGATAATAATGGCTGAAGAAAAGAAAACATTTGAAGAAAATTTGGCGGATCTAGAAGAAATCGTCAAAAACCTTGAAACTGGGAATGTTCCATTGGAAGAAGCCATGGAAAAATTCAAAAAGGGTGTTACTTTGAGTAAAGAACTCGAAAAGACCCTCAGTGATGCTGAAGAAACAGTTACTAAGATCATGACTAAAGACGGTCAAGAAGTTAATATGAAAAATGATCAAAGTAAGGACGAGTAGTTATGGAAATTAAAAAGTTTTCTGATTTTTGTGAACAAGTTTTACCAGATTTTAATCAATTTTTAAATGATCGACTAAACTCTGAAATCAAACAAGAAACTTTAAAACAGGCCATGCTCTATTCTGTCAATGCTGGTGGCAAACGGGTTCGTCCAATGCTATTTTTGGCAGTCGCTTATTCATCTGGAGTTAAATTAAAGGACTTACCAAAGTATTTTGATATCGCTGGTGCTATCGAATTAGTACATACTTATTCCTTGATTCACGATGATTTGCCAGAAATGGATGATAGTGATTATCGTCGTGGCAAATTATCTAACCATAAGAAATTCGGTGTTGGCCCAGCAGTTTTAGCCGGGGATGGTTTGTTAACGCAAGCCTTTTATTGGATTGCCAAATCTAGTTTAAATACTGACAAAAGAATGGCTGCAGTGAGAATCCTTTCGCACAATGCTGGTCCGATGGGTATGGTTGCCGGTCAAATGACTGACATAACTATGGAAGATAAAGTTCTGTCAGAAAGTGAATTGACAACTTTGCACAAGGAAAAGACAGCCGACTTATTGATGGCAGCTATTACCATGGGAGCCTTTTGTGCTGATCATGAGTTGTCTAAGAATTTAGTTTTGTATGCTCAAGATGTTGGTCTAGCTTTTCAGTTGAAAGACGACTTAGATGACTGTGGCGATGACGAAGATGCCGACAAGAATACTTTTCCTAACTTGATTGGTAAGAAGGCAACCGAAACTAAGTTGAATGAGTTGGTTAAGGAAGCTTTCAATGCAGTTTTAAAGGAAGACAAATTCGATAAAAACTTACTAGTAAGCTTTTTGGATTATTTTAAAGAATAGGTGACAAATATTGGCAAAAAAAAGAATTGATGTTTTATTAGTTGAACAAAATTTATTCGAATCTCGTGAACAGGCGAAACGTTCAGTCATGGCTGGAGAAGTTTACAACCAAGATAATTTACGTTTTGATAAACCAGGTGAAAAAGTCGATCCAGATACAGTTTTTCATTTGGCTAAAAATGCTCACTCCAAGTATGTCAGCCGTGGTGGCTACAAGTTGGAGAAGGCTTTGAAGTCATTTGATATCGACTTGTCTGATCGTATCTGCTTGGATATTGGTTCATCAACTGGTGGCTTTACTGATGTAGCTTTGCAAAATGGTGCTACTAAAGTTTATGCCTTGGATGTTGGTTACAATCAATTAGCCTGGAAATTGCGTAAGGACGAACGTGTTGTCGTTATGGAACGAGTTAATTTCCGTTACAGCAAACCAGAAGACTTTCACGAAGGTTTGCCACAATTTGCGATGACTGATGTCTCATTTATTTCTTTGGAATTAATTTTGCCACCAATGTTTAATATTATTTTGCCTGGTGCCGATGCAGTTTGCTTAATTAAACCTCAGTTTGAAGCTGGTCCAGAAAATGTAGGAAAGCACGGTATCGTCAGGGATCACAAGGTTCATCAAATGGTACTAGAGAAGATTATTAATTTTGCTAAAAATACTGGCTTTATCGTTTCTGGATTGGACTTTTCGCCAATCAAGGGTGGCGAAGGTAATATTGAATTTTTGATGCACATTCAAAAGCCTAAAGAAGCACAAGATGGTGAAATTTTGGACACTGTTTCAGTAGAGAAAACCATGGAAGCAGCATACTCAAATCTAAACAAATAGGTGAAATTATGCTTAAAAAACTTATAATCAACAATTTTGCAATTATTAATAAATTACAAATTGATTTTCATCATGGTATGACCGCCTTGACTGGTGAGACTGGTGCCGGTAAGTCAATTATTATCGATGCCTTGGGATTGTTAGTTGGAAGCAGGTCTTCAATTGATTTTATTAGAACTGGTCAAGAACAACTGAAAGTGCAAGGACTATTTGAAGTAAAATCAAGTAGTCCTCTTTTTGCTATTTTGGACGAATACGGCATCAATCATGAAGATAACCAGTTGATCATCAAGCGCGAAATCAATCGTAAGGGACGTAATGTTTGTCGAATCAATAATGAATTGGTAAAAACAAATGTTTTACGACAAGTTGGTAAATTCTTAGTCGAAATCCATGGTCAAAACCAACAACAAGAATTGCTTGATGAAGATAACCATATTAATATCTTGGATCGATTTTCCGATGACGATTTTCAAAAAGATTTGTTGGCTTATCAACAGCTTTTTAATGAATATCAGGATAAACGCAGTCGCTTGCGAACGATTCAAAAAAATTCTCAAAACTTAGTTCAAAGAATCGATATGTTGAAATTTCAAATCGAAGATATCGATAGTGCCAAAGTTGAAGCTGGAGAAGATGATAAATTAGAAGACGAAAAGAATCAGTTGTCTAATTTTGAGAAGATCAGTTCAGCGTTGCAAGAGAGTTATCGAGGTCTGTCGGAGAACAATGTTGGTGTCGTTGATGCTTTAGGAAATGTTAGAGACCAATTGGAAGATATCATGGACTATGACAAGTCGTATAAAGAGTTATATGATTCTGTCAATGGAGCTTATTACCAGTTGCAAGACAATGCAGCGACGATTGCTGACCAATTAGAGAATTTGGACTTTGATGAGAATCGTTTGGACAATATTCAAAAACGCTTGATCACTTTAGATAATTTAAAAAAGAAGTACGGTCCAACTTTGGACGAAGTGATTGAATTTGGCAAAAAAGCTCATCAAGAACTTTCAGAGATTGATATTGATGATGAAACTGAAGCCAATCTGGAAAAAGAAATTCAGCAATTACAAAATAAATTACTTGATTTAGCTAAGGACTTGTCTAAAAAACGTCATCAAACGGCAACATTTTTAGAAAAATCTATTAATCATCAACTAAAAGACCTTTACATGCCAAATGCTAGATTCGGTGTTTCATTCAGTTCTTTGGATGACAATAATTTGTCCAATAAAGGAATCGACCAGATTCAATTTGATTTGAAGACTAATCTAGGTGAAGATTTTAAACCATTAGTCAAAGTTGCATCTGGTGGTGAGTTGTCGCGTGTTATTTTGGCATTTGAAGCTATCATTGCCGAGAAGATGAATGTAGAGACAATTGTCTTTGATGAAATTGATACTGGTGTCAGTGGTCGTGTAGCTCAAGCAATTGGTGACAAAATTTATAAAGTTTCACAATTTCTACAAGTTCTTTGTATCACGCATTTACCTCAAGTAGCAGCCATGAGCGATCTTCAATTTGAGATAAAAAAAGAGACCGTCAAAGACAAAACTGAAACTCAAGTTTCGTTGCTTGACGATCTACAAAGAATTGAAGCGATATCCTTGATGCTGGCTGGAACTAAGGTGACTGATCTAACTAGAGAGCATGCTAAAGAATTGTTGGAATTAGCTCAAGGTGAACAAAAACGTTTAGATTAAATTAATAGACTTCAGATTGTTTAGAGTGACAATGCTAAAGAGGTCGTTGTTGACCTTGAAAACGTATTTATTTTGATTAACTTGTGAAATAAATTTGCCATGAAGTTGATTGTCGTTTAACATTGTAATAACGACAGAATAATTTTTTTGGAAACTTTGTTCTGCAAAAAGCTGTAATTGCATTAAAGGCATTTGTTTTAGTTGATTCTTTGTTCCGTATTTGAGATTAAAATCGAAATTATTATTAATAAAGCTAGTGGTGTTGTTGATTAGATTTGTAGTGAAACGATTGTGTAATTGTCTTGCTTGCATTTTTTAAACCCCCGAACGCTTGTTTGTACTTTCATTATACGAACAAGCGTTCGAAAGAGCAACTTTATTTTTATATTTCTTAAGAAATTTTTATCTTGACGTGGCTCAAAGTCTTGAAAAACATGCAAATTTATTGCATTATAGATATCAATATTAAAATAGATAGTAGGGATAGTTTAATTATGTCAAGGGGAATGTTAATCGTTTTATCAGGTCCATCTGGAGTTGGTAAAGGAACTGTTAGAAAAGCCATGTTGAAGAATTCATCAATTAAATTTGATTATTCAGTTTCGATGACAACGCGTCAAATGCGTCCTGGAGAAGTCGATGGAGTCGATTATTATTTCCGAACAAATGAAGAATTTGAAAAGGAAATAGAAAATGGTGGCATGCTTGAATACGCTAAGTACGTTGACCATTATTACGGAACTCCTTTAAAGTATGTCAATCAAAAGCTTGATGCCGGAATTGATGTGTTACTAGAAATTGAAGTCAATGGTGCTATGCAAGTTCGCGAAAAGATGCCTGATGGCGTATTTATTTTCTTGACACCACCCGACTTGACTAGCTTGAGAGACCGTATTACTCACCGTGGTACTGATGATGAGAAGACCATCGACAAGCGTATGGAAAAAGCCAAAAAAGAAATTCAAATGATGACTAGCTATGACTATGCCGTCGTAAATGATAAAATACCTAATGCAGTCGAAAAAATTGAAGGTATAATTAAGAGTGAACACTTAAGAGTGCCACGCGTAATTGACCAATACAAAAAAATAATAGGAGATTGATAATTTATGATTATTTATCCATCAATTGATAAACTTTTAGATCGAGTTGACTCTCGTTATTCACTAGCAGTTCTAGCTGCCAAACGTGCTCACGAATTGGAAAATGGTGACGTTGAACTATTGAGCCATTATGAATCACCAAGAACTGTTGGTCGTGCATTTGAAGAAATTGCTGATGATAAAATCGAAATCGATCCTAATTCAATTCTTCTTGAAAAAGAAGCTGAAAAGGTTGAAGAAGAGAAAAAAGAAGAAAACTAATAAGATTATTCCTTCACTGATTTGCGAATTAGTGAGGGCTTTTTTATTCTTGAGGAAAAATAGGTGGTTTTTATGTCAGTAGCAGAGATAATCGTTGATGTACCGACAATGCAAACGAATCGACCATTTGAATATGAAATTCCTGATAGTTTAGCTGAAGTAGTCGTTGCCGGAATGCGCGTTGAAGTTCCTTTTGGACGTGGCAAGAGAAAAATCCAAGGTTTTGTCATGAAGGTAAAGGATAAAAGCGACTTCCAAGGCAAATTAAAACCCATCACTCGAGTGATAGATTTGAAACCCGTTTTATCAGATGAAATGCTGAAATTATCGTATTGGTTAGCTGATCAAACGTATTCTTTCCAAATCTCTTGTCTACAAACAATGTTGCCTAGCGTGATGCGTGCTAAATATCAGCAATTCGTAATTCCAATTGTAAAAGACGACCCTGAAGTTCAAGCATTATTATCCAATCAAGATAGTTTAGAAATTACTAGTTCGCTTGATGATCAAACGATTCGTCTTATTAATAAATTACGTAAAAACAACAAAGTCGATATTCAATATGTTGTTAAAAATAAAGCCGTTCAAGTAAAACGACAAGCTGTTACGACGGATTTGAATGTTATTCAATTACATGAAGCTAAGAGTAAATTGCGGGCAAATGCTTCTTCACAAATTAAATTATTAGCTTTTTTGGCTGATCATTTACAAGAATTGCCAATTGAATACAATGTTTTGGAAAAAGATTACGGCATCTCCAGATCAGCTATCAAAACAGCTGAAAAAAATGGTTTGCTAAAAACGACTGAAGTTACGAAATTGCGTAAACCAGTTGGTATCACACCAGAACAGACGACTAAATTGGCTTTGACCTCGGAGCAACAAGTGGCCGTGGATGAAATTTCTCAAGCTATTACAGAAGAATCGGCTCAAACCTTTTTGATTGAAGGTGTAACTGGCAGTGGTAAGACGGAAGTCTATTTGCAGACGATTGAAAAAGCTTTGCAACAAGACAAAACGGCTTTGATGCTAGTCCCAGAAATTTCTCTGACGCCACAAATGGTCAACCGAGTCGTGGGTCGTTTTGGTGATCAAGTAGCGGTGTTACATTCTGGATTGTCTAATGGCGAGCGATACGATGAATGGACGAGAATTGAAAATCACGAAGTAAAAGTCGTTGTCGGAGCAAGAAGTGCTGTTTTTGCACCGCTAGATAAAATTGGCTTAATAATTATCGATGAGGAACACGAAGCTAGTTATAAGCAAGACGACAATCCAAGATACCATGCTCGTGACGTAGCGTTATGGCGGGCTAAGGTCAATAAATGTCCGGTTGTCTTGGGTAGCGCTACTCCGTCACTAGAGTCAAGAGCTCGAGCTGAGAAGGGCGTTTATCACTTGATAAGGATGAAAAAAAGAATCAACAATCAAACCTTGCCCCACGTTCAAATCGTGGACATGCGTGATTCTGAGAATTCAGCAGTCAAAGGCGACTTTTCACCGGTCTTGCAAACTAGTATTCAAGAAACTTTGGACAATCATGATCAAGCAATTATCTTGTTGAATCGACGTGGATATTCATCGTTTATGATGTGTCGTGAATGTGGTTTTGTTTTGAAATGTCCTAATTGCGATGTCTCGTTGACTTATCACAAAGATTTAAGAAGGATGAAATGTCATTATTGTGGACATGAGGAATCTGTTCCCAATATGTGTCCTAATTGCCACAGTAAAAAGATCGGCTTTTACGGTACTGGTACGCAAAATATTGAACAACAGTTAAATGACCTTTTTCCACAGGCTAGAGTTTTGCGAATGGATGTTGATACGACTAGAAGAAAGGACGCTCACGCAAAAATTTTGCAACAGTTTGGCCAGCATAAGGCTGATATTTTGTTGGGAACGCAGATGATTGCTAAAGGATTGGATTTCCCTGACGTTACTTTGGTTGGCGTAATCAATGCCGATACGACGTTGAGCTTGTCTGATTATCGGGCTAGTGAAAGGACCTTTCAATTGTTAACTCAAGTCAGTGGTCGAGCTGGTCGGGCCCAAAAAACTGGTCATGTAGTAATTCAGACCTTCAATCCCGATCACTATGCGATAAAAGATGCTGCCAAACAAGACTATGAGACGTTCTTCAAACAAGAAATGTACTTACGGCATCAATCTAATTACACGCCATATTATTTTACGACCTTGATCAGCGTTGCCAATCAAGATGAAGGTCAAACTTTAAAGCAAGCCTATTGGTTGAAAAAACAGCTTCAAACGGCTTTATCAAAGGATGCAATTTTGTTGGGACCAAGTCCAACGATGATTTCTCGGAAACAAAACAAATATTATTATCAAATTATTGTAAAATATAAACATGAGCCAAAATTGCACGAACGATTGCTCGAAATCTTGAATGAAACTCAAGCGGATGCTAAAAAAGGTTTTACGATTGCAATCGATAATGAACCACAACACATTGATTAATGAGGATGATTTAATGACGAAGATTATATTTTTAGGAACACCAGAATTTTCTGCAACAGTTCTAAGGGGATTATTAAAAGAAGGGTACGACGTAATCGCCGCAGTTACTCAACCTGACAAACCAGTTGGTAGAAAGCAAAAACTTCAAAAGAGTCCAGTTAAGTTAGTAGCTGAAAGTGAAAATATCAAACTTTTCCAACCTGCTAAATTGCCAAAAAGTCCTGAAGTTGAAGAATTAAAAGCATTACACGCTGATTTGATTATTACAGCGGCTTATGGTCAATTTTTGCCAACTAGTTTTTTGGAATCAGCTAAAGTTGCTGCTATCAACGTTCACGGTTCACTCTTGCCAAAATATCGTGGCGGTGCACCAATTCAATGGTCACTCCTAAACGGCGACAAGGAGACCGGTATTACTATCATGTACATGGTCAAAGGGATGGATGCTGGTGACATTATTAGTCAAGAGAAGTTGCCAATTGAAAAAGACGATGACAATGGTAGTTTGTTTGAAAAAATGGCAATCGTTGGTCGTGAACTTTTATTGGATACAATCCCTAAGATTTTAAGTGGCGATATCAATCCTATCAAACAAGATCCTGACAAGGTTGTCTTTTCACCTAACATTTCAAAAGAACAAGAACATATCGACTTCACGCAACCTGCTGAAACAGTCTTTAACCAAATTCGTGCTTTAAGTCCTGATCCAGGAGCTTGGACGATGTTAGACGGTCAAAGAACAAAGCTTTATAAGACTGAAGTTGTTGAATTGAATTCCCATCAAGCAGTAGGAACTGTTGCTGACCTTGGTAAGAAGAGATTAGTTATCGTTGCAGGTGACGGCCAAGGCGTTTCTATCAAAAAGATTCAACCAGCTGGTAAAAAAGTCATGGATATTGCCAACTATATGAATGGTTTAGGTAAAAATCTAGAAAAAGGACAACAAGTAATTGATGAAAAATAATCCTCGCGAACTCGCCGTAGAAGCACTAACTAGAGTTTTTAAAAATAAAGCTTATTCAAATATTGAAATCAACAACATTTTGAAGAATTCCGACATGTCTGATGCCGATAAACGTTTGATGACTAATATCGTTTATGGTGTCATTCAACATAAATATGTTTTGGAATATCAACTAGAACCTTATTTGAAAGATAAGAAACTAGATTTGTGGTTAGATCTATTGCTTCAAACTGCTATCTATCAATTGTCATATCTTGACAAGATCCCAGAACACGCAGTTTTGAACGAATCGACTGAAATTGCTAAGCAAAAAGCTAATCGTGGTGCCGGTAATTTAGTCAATGCTGTCTTGAGAAATTTCCAACGTCACGGTGCTCGAGAAATGTCTGGTAAAGACAGTGTTTATGATTTGAGCAAGTTTTACAGTGTACCTCGTTGGCTAGTGCAATTGTTTATCGATCAACAAGGCTTAGATAAGACAAAAGAAATTTTGAAATCTATCAATCAACCTTCACACGTCTCAATTCGTGTCAATACTAATAAGACAACTGTAAAAGATTTACAAAAGACACTTCAAAGTAAAGGTTTTGACGTAAAACCAAGCAAAATTTCTTCAGTTGGGTTAATCTGTGAGAGTGGAAACTTGGTTAATACTGATGAATTTAGAGATGGCTTGTATACGATTCAAGACGAAAGTTCGATGCTTGTAGCTCCTGCACTTGATTTATTGCCAGATAGTCGAGTTTTGGATGCTTGTGCTGCACCGGGTGGTAAAACGACTCATATCGCTAGTTACATCAAAGACGGCGAAGTGACAGCTTTAGATATTCATAAGCATAAGACCAAGTTGATTCGTGATAATAGTCAAAGAATGGGCTATAGCGATATTATTAGTACTGGAGCAATCGATGCTAGAAAAGCTAAAGACGTTTTAAATACAACTTTTGATCGTATTTTGGTTGATGCCCCATGTTCCGGTCTAGGTTTGATCAGAAGAAAGCCAGAATTAAGATATTTCCGCCAAGAAGAAGATTTGATGAATTTGCAACGAGTTCAGTTACAAATTTTAGACAGTATGGTTGATTTACTAGAGGTCAATGGTAAGTTAGTTTTCAGTACTTGTACTTTTGATGATGAAGAAAATGAAGCAGTCGTAAAGAAGTTCTTAGCTGATCATAAAAACTTTGAACTTGAACCTGTTAAGCATGAAGCCGTTATGGATAAATCAGTCAAAGACGGCATGCTAAAAGTTCTACCAAGTGATTACTTTACAGATGGTTTCTTTATAGCTACTTTCGTTAGAAAAAATTAAAGAGGTAAGGTCTAAACTGATGGAATATGCGTTACTAACTGATGTTGGAAAACTCAGAGAGAACAATCAAGATTATGTGAATGTTTTCAAAAACAAAAAGGGAATTGTCTTTGGAATTGTAGCAGATGGCATGGGTGGACACCGTGGCGGAGATGTTGCATCTGATATGGCAGTATCCCATTTAGGACATAATTTTGAAGAATCAGAAGTTGACGAAATTAGTGAACTTCGTGAATGGATTATTCGAGAATTAAGTAAGGAAAATGATCGTATCGTCTCCGTATCAAATCAATTTGATGATTTAAATGGTATGGGAACGACGATGGTTGGCGTATTTTTTGTTGGGTCCAAAATGATGGTCGTCAATGTCGGTGATTCGAGATGCTATATTTATGCAAACGATGAACTGAAACAATTGAGTGTTGATCATTCATTGGTTCATGAACTTTTAGAGACAGGTCAAATTAGTCCCGAGGAAGCTGAGAATCATCCGCAAAAGAATATCATCACGCAAACTCTTGGCGTATCACAAACAGTTCAGCCACGAGTAAAAGATTTTGATTTAGTTAATGATGCCATTATTCTTTTGTGTACCGATGGTTTGACTAATATGGTCCCAGAAAATGAAATCAAAGATATTTTATCTAATAAAAAGATGGGTCTTGAGACTAAATGTCATCTTTTGATCGACAAAGCCAACGCTGCTGGTGGAAGAGATAATATTACCGCCTTACTCTTTTCTACGAAGGATAACGGAGGTAATCATTAGATGGAAAAAGGTTACCTAGTAGGCGGTCGTTATGAGATTCTAGGTACGCTTGGTGAAGGCGGTATGGCTAATGTTTATTTAGCCAATGACACTTTGTTAAACCGTAAAGTTGCTGTCAAAGCATTGCGGTATGATCTTCAAGATGATGAGTCCGTTAAAAGGAGATTTGGTCGTGAAGCCAAGGCAACTAGTGGTCTCTCCAATCCCAATATCGTTAATGTTTTAGATGTCGGTAATGATAACGGAGTTCAATACATTGTTATCGAGTACGTTGATGGTCCGAATTTAAAGAAATATATTCGAACGCACTTTCCAATCCCATATCATGAAGTGGTCGATATCATGAAACAAATTTGTATGGCCGTTTCTGATGCTCATGAGCATGGAATCATTCATCGTGATTTAAAGCCAGAGAACATTCTGGTCGATGAGAAAAAAGATCCCATTCAAGTGAAAGTTTCTGATTTTGGGATTGCTTTAGCTTTGAGTGAACGTTCGATTACGCGGACTAATTCTTTGTTAGGTTCAGTGCATTACATGTCTCCAGAACAAATCAAAGGACGCCCAGCAACAGTTTTGTCTGATGTCTATGCTTTAGGAATCGTCTTGTTTGAATTGTTGACGAAGCACGTACCATTTACTGGCGATACGGCAGTGACTGTAGCATTGAAGCATTCTAAAGAAGAAATGCCAGACTTAAGAAAAATCGATCCTGATATTCCGCAGCCATTGGAAAATGTTGTTTTGAAGGCTACTGCTAAAGACCCTGATCAGCGTTACCAATCAGTTAAGAAAATGTGTGAAGATTTAAATACCTGTCTGATGCCTGAACGAAGCGATGAGCCAAAATTCATTCCGACTCCAGTCAATGACTTAGAAGAGACTCGTGTGATGGAGCCAATGGATACTAAGCGTGAAGAAAATACGCCCGTTCCAAAGAAACCAAAAATGAGTCGTAAGAAGAAAATGATCTTGATGCTTTCAATCATTCCCATTGTTTTAATTTTATTTATTATTGCAATGGTTATTAAGAGCAATCAGGAAACGACAGTGCCAGATCTATTCAATTTAACCGTCAAACAAGCAAATGTCATGCTCAAAAGTTCTAATTTGTCAGCAGGTGACATCTCTAAAGAAAATGACGATGACGTTGAAGCTGGTCATGTGATCAAGTCCGTTCCTGCTAAAGGATTGAAGTTGAAAAATGGTGCTAGTGTCAATCTAGTAGTCAGTTTGGGAGCTAAGTACTATAAGATGCCAAAATTAATTGGCCAAGATTATGACGACGTTTCGGCTAATTTAAAGAAACGTGGTTTTAAAATCAAAATACGCTACAAAGCAACCAATGAATATGCTGCTGGAATAATCATGAAGCAAAGTATCGATAGCGGTAAAAAGGTTGTTACAAAGAATAAGCCACTGACGCTTACGATTGCTAAAGTAAAGACAGTTAAACCAAAGACGGTCAAAGTTCGCGATCTAACTGGCTATAATTTAAAGAGTATTCAAGATTATGCAACAGAAGCACATCTAAGATTAGATACGTCATATGCTTATTCAAGCGATATTGAAGAAGGCTTGTTAGTCAGTCAATCGCCAGAAGCTAATACGACTATCAATCAGGGAGAAACTTTGAGCGTAGTTATCTCTAAGGGTCCAGACCCAGAAAAGACCACAGATAGCGATAGTGAAAATTCTAATAGCAATACCAATTCAAATACTACTAAGACAGTCACAAAGGATATAACGATTCCTTACGATGCTAATGGCGACAACAGTATAACGATTTATATTTCTGATTCTACGCACAGCATCAATTCGCCATATCGAACAATGACTATTAGTGAAGATACACCAGTAACGTTAAGTTTTAATTTAAAAGATGGACAGACAGGATCCTATATAGTTGAGCGTAACAACAAGACTGTATTAGGCGGTTCAGTCAATAGGTGATGTATGGAAAAAACAGGAAGAATTATAAAATCAATCAGTGGATTTTATGATGTTTTAGACGATGAAAGCAACGTTTTAGTACGAACTAGAGCTCGCGGAAATTTTCGTAAGCGTAAGATCAAGCCTTTAGTTGGTGACAAAGTGAGTTTTGACTCAACGGGAGATTTGGGTTATATTTTGGAAATTTTGCCTCGTGAGAATAGTTTGGTACGTCCACCGATTGCAAATGTCGACCAAGCAATTGTCGTAACTTCAGCGGCAGAGCCTAATTTTTCTAGTAATTTATTAGACAAAATTTTGGTAAATATCGAGCATAATGAGATTGAGCCTGTAATTTATTTAACAAAGGCTGATTTGCTGTCTGATGAACAATACGCTGAGTTAAAGACAACTTTGATGGGTTACCATGAACATGCCGACTATCAAGTTTTTTGTGACCGCGACAGCTACAATGATCAACAAGTTTCCAAGCTAAAAGCAACTTTTGCGGACAAAGTGACAGTCTTTACTGGTCAATCAGGTGCTGGGAAGTCAACTTTGCTAAACCACATCGATCATGATCTGGGTTTGGCAACGGCAGAAATTTCTCAAACATTGAATCGTGGTAAGCATACGACCCGTCAAGTATCGTTGTTCGATATTGAAGGTGGTTTAGTTGCTGATACACCGGGATTTTCTTCAATTGATCTACAAAATATTCCTGCTGAAGAATTGCCAAAACTTTTTCCTGAATTTTTGAAATACAGTGATATGTGCCAATTTCGTGGATGTCGCCATGTGAATGAACCTAACTGTGCTGTAAAAGAAAAACTTTCAGAAGGTCAGATAATGCAAAGTCGTTATGACAATTATCTCTACTTTTTGAATGAAATTAATTCGTACAAAAAAAGATATTGAGGAGTTGATTTTTGATGACAGTAAAGATTGCACCATCAATTTTATCTGCAGATATTATGAATCTAGAACGAGATGTTAGAGCCGCTGATAAGGCAGGAGCAGATGTTTTTCATATCGATATGATGGACGGAAACTTTGTCCCTAACATGTCCTTTAGTCCTAGCGTCGTTGAAGGGATGCGTCGAGTAACTGACAAGCCTTTGGATATCCATATGATGATGGAAAATCCAGATGCTTATATCAAACCAGTGATTGATGCTGGAGCTGATACAGTCTTGATTCATGCTGAAAGTACGCAACACATCTACCGTTCAATTGATTTGGTAAAAAGCTATGGAGCCCGTGCTGGGGTAGTTGTTAATCCTGGAACGCCTCTAGAGACTGTAAAAGAGCTTTTCCCAATCATTGACCAAATTCTAGTTATGACAGTTAATCCCGGTTTTGGTGGACAAAAGTTCATTCCTGGTATGACTAAAAAGATTCAACGTTTGGATCAATTACGTCAAACAGCTGCCGATGACAATTTTGAAATTGAAGTCGATGGTGGAATCAATGCTGACACGATCAGTCAATGTGCTCGAGCTGGAGCTGATATTTTCGTAGCTGGGTCATACTTATTCAATGGTGAAGCTGGCTTAGAAAAGAGAATCGATGACATTCGTTCTTTGGCTGTGGAAGCAAAGCAATGAAACGAGTAAATATTCTTTTAGGTGGTCCCGATAGCGAATATCCTGACGAGTTAAAAAAGAGTATCAAAGCAATTCCTGGACCTTGGGTTGGAGCAGATCGAGGCAGTTTGCATTTGATGGCAAGTGGGATAATCCCTGAAATTGCGATTGGAGATTTTGATTCTATCAACAAAAAAGAACAAAAACTCTTGCAAGATAATGTGCCAGTCTTTGAAAAATTCCCTCCTGAAAAGGATGATACGGATTCTGAGCTGTGTTTGTTGGCAGCTAAGGAAAAGTACAATGCTCAGGAGTATTACGTTTATGGAGCCACAGGTGGCCGTATCGATCACTTTTTAGTTAATTTGTTCTTGCCATATGATTCGAGATTCTTGGACTTTTATGACAAGTTGTATTACAAGTCAGCAACCAATACGATCAGATTCTTCAAACCAGGTCGTTATACGATTTTTCACGAGAATTCAATGAAATACGTAGCTTTTGTTAATTTAGGACCAGTAACGCACCTGAATTTGTTTGATGCTAAGTATAAATTGACAGACTACAGCGTGGAACATCCAGTCAGTTGGGCTAGTAATGAATTCGTCAAAGATACGATCGACTTTAGTTTTGAAAGTGGCATCGTAGCCGTTATTCAGAGTAAAGATAAAAAATAAATTTAAGACATTTTCTGATGGAAGATGTCTTTTTTTATGCCCATTAAATCAAGGGGTTGAGAGTATTTTTAAAATAAAGATTAAATGCCAAAAGAAAATTATTTTCAAAATAACGTTGACAAAGAAAAACTACTAGAGTAAATTAATCACCAATCAAACGATTAAAAATTAATTAATCTTATTAGACGTTGAAGAGAAGAGTAGATCAACTATTAGTTTGAAGAGTGACCATCGGATAGTGAAAAGGTGGAGCGAACGTTGATTGAAGATGAGCTTGGAGTCTTACCTAGGTGCAAGCCAAAGGTACGCAAGGATGCGATATCATCCCGGACATGTTAGTGTCGTTGAGGTATTTTGTGTAAGCAAAATATAAATTAGGGTGGTATCACGGGAAATCGTCCCTACAATTCAGATTTAGGTCTGTTTTGTAGGGGCGATTTTTTACTGTCTCTTTGTGGCTATGCCACTTAGAGACAGTTATGGGGAAGCTTTAGCTTCCGTATTCCTTAGTTGTAGGGGAATTTTAATTTTCCCACAACGTATTGGGGCAGCTCAGTCCCCATAGTCAACATCAGAATTTGATATTAATTATTTAACCAATCGAGGAGGCATTTTTGTGAAAAGTTTATGGCTTAGACCAACATAAAAATTAGAGGATTATTAGAATAGAGGAGGAGAAGGAAATGAGAAAAGGGAAAAGTTTAATTGTTACAGTACTTTTAGCACTGTCGGTTATTTTATTGGTCGGCTGTGGAAATCAATCAAAGGCGGCTGATGACGACACCATCGTTGTTGGTTCGCAAGGTTCAGACCTAGATATTTGGGAACACATTGCTAAGAGTTCTCAAGCCAAGAAATTAGGTTTGAATATCAAAACTAAGGAAATCACTGATGGGGCACAACTTAACTCCGCCACAAGTCAAGGACAAGTCGATGTCAATGCTTTTCAATCATGGTCTTATTACAAGGCTTACAATAAACAAAATCCTAAAGGAAAGTTAGCTGCTTTGGGAACAACTTATTTGGAACCTTTGGGAATTTATTCTAAGAAATATAAGAGTGTTGAAGATATTCCTGATGGCACGACCATCGCCATTGCTAACAATCCTGCCAATACATCACGAGGATTGTTGTTACTGCAAGCAGCCGGTTTGATAACTTTGAAGAAAGATTTTGGAGCTTTAGATAATACCAAAGATATTACTTCCAATCCCAAAAATCTTAAATTCAAGGAAATCGACGATACCACCGGTCCAAGAGTTTTAAATGACGTACCAGTAGTTCTCATTTCTAATACAGTTGCTTTGGAAAGTGGACTTCACGTTTTGACTGATTCTATCTACCACGAAAAGATTGATCAAAGCACCAAAGAAAACGTCAATATTCTAGCAACTGCTGATAAGAATAAAAATAATGCTAACTACAAGAAATTAGTTAAGCTCTACCACAACAAGAAGATTCAAGAATACATCAAGAAAAAATATTACGGAACTAAGATTGAAGTTAATAAACCATTAACATATTTGGAAAATAAATAAAATTTTAAGGAGATAATTATTATGGCTAAAGTTGAAAGTTTTACATTGGATCACACAAAGGTAAAGGCACCATACGTTCGTTTGATTACTGAGGAACACGGAGCAAAAGGCGATGCAATTTCAAATTACGATTTGCGTTTAGTACAACCTAATGAAAATGCTATTCCTACTGCAGGTTTGCATACGATTGAACATTTGCTAGCAGGACTTTTGAGAGACAGACTAGACGGCGTGATTGATTGTTCTCCATTCGGTTGTCGTACAGGTTTTCATTTGATTACTTGGGGTGAACATTCAACTACTGAAGTTGCTGAAGCTTTGAAAGGCGCTTTGACAGATATCGCCGAAAACATCGAATGGAAAGACGTTCAAGGAACTGACAAATACAGTTGTGGTAACTATCGTGATCATTCATTATTCTCAGCTAAGGAATGGTCAAAGAAGATTCTTGAAGAAGGAATTTCTAACGACCCTTATGAACGCCACGTAATCTAATTAGTAAAGAAGGTTAATTATGAGTCTATTTACATCTTTAGAGAAAAAAATCGTCCTCGTCACTGGTGGTTTTCAAGGTATCGGACGTGAAGTGGTGACGACTTTTCAAAACGAAAAAGCAATTGTGATTGCAGCTGATCTATCGTATCAAAATAGTGATTTGAAACGACTGAATGACTTTGAATATCAAATTCATCTCGATGTCAGTGACGAAACTAGCGTCAAAAATTTAGCAGATCAACTAAAAACTCAAAATCTTACTCCCAACATTTTAGTTAATGTAGCTGGAATTTCGACGATGGATTATTTAATCGACAGTCAGACGAGTGATTTTGATAAGACTTTAGCTGTTAATACACGTGGAACTTACTTAGTCAGCAAATACATTGTTAAATTGATGGTTGCCGCCAAACGTCCTGGAAAAGTAGTTTTGATAGCTTCGCAAGCTGGTAAAAACGGTTATCGTGCGATGTCAGCTTACGTTGCTTCTAAACACGCCGTGCTTGGTTTGACAAAGACTCTGGCAATCGAAGTAGCCAAAGACCAAATCAATGTCAATGCAGTTTGTCCCGGTATTATTGAGACTTCAATGAAGCATCGTGAAAGAAAAGATGGTGCTAAAATCAGGGGCTTAACCGCTGACGATATTGAAAAGGAAGACAACAGCCAAGTACCACTAGGACGGACAGGAACTCCTAAAGATGTTGCCAATGTCGTGTTGTTCTTAGCTAGTCCATTGTCAGATTATATGACTGGACAGGGCATCAACGTAACTGGTGGAATGACGATGAATTAAAAAAATAAGCTAGCCAATTTTAAATAACTGGCTAGCTTTTTTTTAGATATTTATTGTAATTCATTAACGATGGCTTTGTTAAAAGCATCCAAGTCATCAGGGGTACGGCTAGTTATCAAATGACGATCGATAACTACTGGTTCATCTTTAACGATACCACCGGCATAGTAAAGATCAGTTTGAACAGTCTTGTATGAAGTTAAAGTTCTACCTTTAACTAAGCCTGTTTGCATCAAAAGTTGTGGACCGTGGCAGATTGAAAAGATAGCTTTATCATTGAGCATGAATTTCTTAGCAAGTTCGACGAATCTTTCATCGGCACGAAGATTATCAGGTGAGAAACCACCAGGAATTAATAAAGCATCGTAATCATCAGCGTTAATGTCATCGATTCCTTTTTCAGTTGTGAATTCTGTGCCGTGTTTGCCGACTAATTTTTCGTTAGCATTTGCTCCAACTAGAGTTACCTCGTTACCAGCATCTGTTAAAGCTTTTGCAGGGGATGTGAACTCAATATCCTCAACGTCGTTAGCCATTACAGCAATAATCTTACTCATAAATTTGTTTCCTCCTCATTAATATAGTAATACTTTACTAGTTAAGGGTAGGGGCGAGTCAAATGATTTCCATTATAAATATTTTTATTGTTTAATTGTTAAAGTGTTTTTTGTGAAGTAACATAAGGTCTGTGATATGCGTTAGGGAGGTTATTATGACAGGTTTTAATACAAAATTGGTTCATGGAGAACCACAAAATGACAACAATACTGGAGCAGTAAATGTTCCGGTTTACAATTCTTCAACTTATATTTATCCATCAGTTGATGCCAAAGTGAAATATGATTATGCACGTTCTGGCAATCCAACGAGAAATTATTTGGAAGAACAAGTAGCTCAGCTAGAAAATGGCTATCGTGGATTTGCTTTTTCTTCAGGTTCAGCTGCCATTCATGCTGTTTTGGCGATTTTTAAACCCGGAGACCACTTGATTATCGGTAAAGAAATTTATGGTGGTACTTTTAGAATCATTAATGAATTCTTCAAGCGTTGGCAAATTGAATTTACCGCTGTTGATACTCAAAATTTGGACGAAATTAGACAAGCAATCAAGCCTAATACGAAAGCAGTTTATTTTGAAAGTTTTACCAATCCTTTGTTGCACGTGACAAGCGTTGCGGGTGTAAGTAAAGTTGCTAAGGCTAATAATCTTTTAACGATCGTTGATAATACGTTCTTGTCACCATATTTACAACGTCCACTAGATTTAGGCGCTGACATTGTTATTCATTCAGCTACAAAATATCTCAGTGGTCATTCAGACGTCATTGCAGGTATTGCCGTAGCCAAGGACAAAGATATTGCTGACAAAATTTACTTCAATCAAAATGCGATTGGATCAACTTTGTCACCAGAGGATTCCAATTTAGTTCGTCGTGGAATTCAAACTTTATCCGTGCGAATGGATCGTCATTTAAGCAATGCTAAAAAGATTGTAGAATTTCTACAAAGCCGTCCAGAAATCATTAAGATTTATTATCCTGGAATCGCTGGTAGTAAGGATCACGAGATTGCTGCTAAAGAAGCTGATGGTTTTGGTGGAATTGTTTCTTTTGAATTAGCTGACGGATTAGATTCAACTAAATTTGTTGAGGGAACTAAATTGATTCAATTGGCGGTTAGTTTGGGTGCTGTTGAAAGTTTAATCGAATTGCCTTATAAGATGACCCATGCCGAACTTTCGCCTGAAGAACAACTAAAGGCTGGTATTACACATCAACTAGTTAGACTGTCAGTTGGTATTGAAGATGTGAACGATTTGATTGATGATTTAGCACAGAGTTTAGATAGATTATAAAAAAATCTCGATAGAATGTAATTACATTTTATCGAGATTTATTTTTTTAGATTTTTTCCATCAATACTGATTTTTGATTTCTTATCAAACTTAAAATTAATGTGATTCGTTTCTGGTTGAAAGTCATCAACGTCAAATTGACTTTCTAAAATTCTTACTTGTGGTTTATTTTTTACGAAAATAAGGTCGTTGCCGCTGATTTGAGATTTAGTTTTAACGGCTAAATCATTTTTATAGTCGGTAGTAGTTGAATCAATCGTCAAATTTTTAAAGAAAGTTTTTGAACCTTGGCGTAATTCAAATTTATGCAAAATAGTAGAGTCTTTTAAATAGACTGTAGAATCTTTTTGAAACAGCAATTGAAATTCGGTGTTGTCCGCAAATAATTGGCTTTTTTCGAGTGACAAACCAATGGCTTTAATTTTTTTGCCAGTTAAGATTTTGGAATCTTTAAATGAGAAATAAGCATTTTGTCCGTAAATCGTATCCCAGTAGTCACTCGTTTGGCGATCGATAATGATATTTTGTCCATAAACTCTGGCACCGTCGTAAGCTGACATAGTATTTTCATCGTTAGCAGGGTAGATGATGCTTAAATTTTTAAAAATCAAAGTATTTTTAGCACCAACGGTAAAACTGCAATATAATTTGACGTCTTCTTTATCAGAGGTTTTGCCAATAAAGGAAATATCGCGTCTGATCGTACAAATAAAGGGATTATTTCTAGAAAAATAAGTTCCAGGCAGTAATTCGATCACGTCGCCGTCTTTGGCATTGACGATAGCTTGCATTAATTCTTCGTCATTATTCTTTTTAGTGCCAATAGTGATTTTCATAAAATCCCTCCTTTAATTGATTATTATAGGATAAAATAAAAGAGACCAACAATAATGTTAGTCTCTTTTAAATTATTAAGTGATAATTATACACGAGTAACTTTTCCTGATTTCAATGCTCTAGCTGAAACCCATACACGTTTTGGCTTACCATCAACCATGATACGAACTTTTTGCAAATTTGGCTTCCAAGAACGTTTTGATTGGTTAAGAGCGTGTGAACGTTTGTTACCGAACACTGTTTTACGGCCTGTAATAATATCTTTTGCCATGGGACCGACCTCCTTTGGCTACATGTTTTTCTTTAAAATATCACCTGACTAATTTACCATATATAAATGGTTAAAGCAATAGAGTAATTATGGAATAATCGACTTTTATCTAGTTTAATTCTTTAATTAGATTTGTGGCTATGATAGAATTTTATTGTTTATGATAGATTTGGTCCATGAATAGGAGGATCCAGAGATGGCAGTTACAATTAAAACAAAACATGGTGAAATTGAAGTTTCAACAAATACTGTTGCTACAATTGTCGGCGGTGCTGCTTCTGATATCTACGGTATTGTAGGTATGGCAAGCAAGAACCAGCTACGTGACGGGATGAATACGATTTTGAACCGTGAGGACTTTTCTAGAGGTGTAGTTATTCATCAAGAAGATGGTAAACTGGCCGTTGATGTCTACATAATCGTTGGATATGGAATCAAAATATCCGAAGTAGCGAAAAATTTAAAAGAAAAAGTAAAATATAACCTAGAAACAATGCTTGGAACGCCAGCTGGCACTGTTAACATTTATGTTCAAGGAATTAAAGTTCTGGACGATATCGAATAGGTAAAGCTGGTTGGAGGGGAAACTTTTGAGCAAAGAACTAATTACAAAAAAAGAATTTTCAGATATGGTGCGTGTTGCATCGCACAGACTTGAAAAGAATGCTAAGTTTGTAAACTCACTTAATGTCTTTCCGGTTCCTGATGGCGATACCGGAACAAATATGAGTTTAACTATACAAAGCGGTTTTAAGGCTGTTAATGAATCAGAGAGTAATCATGTAGGGACACTCGGAAAAGCTCTTGCAAAGGGACTTTTGATGGGTGCTCGTGGAAACTCTGGTGTTATTACATCACAAATCTTCCGTGGATTTTCAAAGAGTATCGAAGATAAAGAAACTTTGACAGCAATGGACTTAGCAAAAGCTTTTGATGATGGTGTAAAAACTGCCTATAAAGCTGTTATGAAACCCGTTGAAGGAACAATTTTGACTGTTGCTAGATTCGGTGCTGAAGCAGCAATGGAAAAAGTTAAGACAACAAATGATACGATTGAGATCTTAAAAGCCGTTGTGGCTGGTGCTAAAGTTGGACTTGAGAAGACACCATCACTTTTGCCTGTTTTAAAAGAAGTAGGTGTAGTTGATTCCGGTGGTCAAGGACTAGTCTTTATTTATGAAGGCTTTTTAGAAGGTTTAAGTGGCGTTGCTAGCGACGAAGAAGAATACGTCCCTGACGAACGAGACATGACTGAAATGGTCAATGCGAACCACCACCAATCAGTTCAAGGTCAATTCAATACTGATGAGATCAAGAATGGCTACTGTACTGAAATGATGGTTGAATTAGGCAAGAACCCAACTTCTGATGAAAAATTTAAAAATGACAAGTTACGTAGTTATTTAGATAAAATCGGTGACTCATTAATTGTTGTTTCCGATGACGAAGTTGTTAAAGTTCACGTTCATACTAACTATCCTTACAAAGTTTGGGCAGCTGGTAGAAAATACGGTTCACTTTCAAAAATCAAAATCGACAACATGCGTTTGCAACATGAAACAATTGTTGATGATGACGAGCCAATGACACCAGAAGCACAACCACAAGCAGCTATTGACTATGCAGTTATTGCTGTTTCATCTGGTGCTGGTTTGACAGAATTGTTCAAGAGTTTAGGTGTAACTCATGTAATTAGTGGTGGACAAACAATGAATCCATCAACTAACGATATTGTCGACGCTATTAATAAGTCAAATGCTAAACGTGCCTTAGTATTGCCAAATAACGGTAATATTGTCATGGCGGCTAAACAAGCAGTTGATTTAGTTGATATTCCAGTTGCAATCGTTGGTTCTAAGACTATTTCTCAAGGAATGACTGCTATGCTTTCTTTCAATCCTGATGCTGAACTTTCAGAAAATGAAGCAAACATGGAAGATTCTTTGGATACAGTTAAGAGTGGTCAAATTACTCAAGCAATTCGTGATACTGAAATCGATGGTCTAAAGATCACTAAGGGTCATTACATGGGAATTGTCGATGGCAAAATTTTAGTTGACGATGAAGACATTATTTCTGGTACCGAAAAGATGCTTGATAAGATGATTGATGAAGATAGTGAAGTAATTACTATCTTGATTGGTGAAGATGGTAACCAAGACGATGCTCAAAAGATTGCTGATTACTTAGACGATAAGTATGATGACTTAGAGACAGAAATTCACCAAGGAGATCAACCAGTTTATCCTTATTTGATTTCGGTTGAATAATTTTTTAAAGGAGGCAATGATGAAACGTTTGTTTTGTCACGCCCTTTTTTTGATTTCAGAGGAAGGGGAATGTAAATGGATTTAAGAAAAGTATCGTTAGCACAATTACCCAGTGTTGGGCCAAAGCGTCTAGAAGCACTGCAATCATTAGGAATCAACAACGTATATGACTTGCTGTTTTATTTCCCTTTTCGCTATGAAGATATGCAAGCTAAGTCTTTAGATGATGCAATAGATCAAGAAAAAATTCTGATCAAAGGTGTAGTCGCTAGTGAGCCGGTCGTATCTCGCTTTGGTTACAAGAAAACGCGGTTGAATGTTCGTTTGATGACTGATAACGAATCAATCATGGTAACTTTTTTTAATCAGCCTTGGTTAAAAGATAAATTCGAAACAGGTAATGAAGCGGCCGTTTATGGCAAATGGAATGCTAATCGTCGTTCATTGATGGGAATGAAAGTAATTGGCGTCGATGATAATTCGGTTGACTCAGTTTATTCAGTCAATAAAAATATCCATCAAAAAACTTTGGTCAATTTGATTAAAGTTGCTTTTGAAAAATATCATGATCAAATTGAGACAGTTGTTCCTAGTTATTTGCGTTTGAAATATAAATTGCTAGATGATGAACAGATTGTTTCGGGAATTCATTTTCCCAAAAGTGAAGAACAGAGTGAAGAAGCCAGAAGAAGTGCTAAATTTCGAGAATTCTTCTTATTTCAATGCGGCTTGCAAAGTATTAAACGAAATGATGACAACCAAAATATCGGTATCGTTGAAAAGTATGATCAAAAATTTTTGGATGACTTTATCAAGAGTTTGCCATTTAAGTTGACTGATGCCCAAAATCGAGTAGTGCAAGAGATTTTACAAGATATGGCTTCAAATCATCATATGAATCGCTTGTTGCAAGGGGATGTTGGTTCTGGTAAGACAATCGTCTCAGTGATTGCTATGCTAGCTTCAGTGACAGCAGGTTATCAGGCAGCTATTATGGCACCAACCGAGATCTTAGCCCAGCAGCATTTTGATAAAATCAGTAAACTGTTAACGCCGTTGAAGATAAGAACTGCTTTGTTGACAGGTTCTTTGACTAAAAAAGAGCATGATTTTATTGCCGGCGATATTTTAAATGGCAAGACTAATATCGTAGTCGGAACGCATGCCTTGATACAAGATAGCGTTGAATTTAAAGATTTAGGATTCATTGTAATCGATGAGCAGCATCGTTTTGGTGTCAATCAGAGAAAAGCCTTGCGTCAAAAGGGAAATAACCCGGATGTCTTGGCAATGACAGCGACGCCGATCCCTAGAACATTAGCGATTACGACTTATGGCGATATGGATGTCTCGAGAATCGATCAATTGCCTGCTGGTCGTAAAAAAATTGAAACTTATTGGATCCGTAGTCAAAAAATTGAGCAAATGTATCAATTTGTGGCTAAGGAGTTACAGACAGGTTCACAAGTTTATGTTGTTACGCCGTTGATCTCTGAGTCGGAAACGATGGATTTGAAGAATGCTGAATTGATTTTTGATAAATTTACTGAGTTGTTTGGTAAAAAATATAAAATTGGTTTATTGCATGGACAAATGCCAAACGACCAAAAAGAAGCTGTCATGAGTGACTTCAGCGATAAAAAAATCGATGTTTTAGTATCGACGACGGTAATTGAAGTTGGGGTCGATGTCCCTAATGCTTCAGTAATGGTGATCTATGATGCCAATCGTTTCGGCTTGTCTCAATTGCATCAGTTGCGTGGTCGTGTTGGTCGTGGCGATAAACAATCATATTGTATTTTGATTGCTGATCCAAAGAATGAATCGGCAGCAGAACGGATGAAGATTTTAACTTCAACCAACGATGGCTTTGTACTAGCTGAAGAAGATTTAAAGATGCGTGGTGCTGGTGACTTGTTGGGAAATCGTCAATCAGGTTTGCCAGAATTCAAAATAGGCAATCCTATCAATGACATCAATATTTTAGAAGTGGCACAAGAAGAAGCCAGTCGTTTGTTTGAAGATGATAAGTTATTCAATAGTCCAGAGACTAAGAATTTGAAGTCATTTATTAATGAAGAGTATGATCAATTAAATAATTTTGATTAGTGAGGAAATATTATGAAAATAGCTGTTGATGCTATGGGTGGCGATAACGCTCCTAAAGTAATTGTTGAGGGAATCGAACAAGCTCGCGATGAGTGGAAAGATTTAGAATTCGTTCTCTATGGTAAGGAATCAGAAATTAAGAAGTATTTGCAAAATGACGAAAGAATCAAGATAGTTCACACCGATGAAGAAATTCTTGGAACTGATGAACCAGTCAGAGCTATCAGAACTAAGAAAAATGCTTCGATGGTCTTGGCTGCTAAATCAGTTAAAGATGGCGAAAATGACGCTTTATTTTCATTAGGTAATACTGGAGCTTTATTGGCCAGTGGAATCTTTATCGTTGGACGTATCAAACAAGTGGCTCGTCCAGCCTTGATGCCAACTTTGCCAGTTACTAATTCTACTAACGGAGTTAATATGTTGGATGTTGGTGCTAATGCAGAAGCTAAAGCAAGTTACTTGCAACAGTGGGCAATCATGGGTTCAATCTATGCACACGACGTTAAAAAAATCGACCAACCAAGAATTGCCTTGTTGAACAACGGAACTGAATACGATAAGGGTGATACTTTGCACAAAGAAGCCTATCAACTCTTGAAAGAAACTGAAGGCATCAACTTTATCGGAAACGTGGAATCTGGCGATATCTTAGCTGGAGTTGCGGATGTTATCGTAACCGACGGATTCACTGGTAATGCTGCTTTGAAGGCTACTGAAGGTACAGCAACCATTTTGTTGAAACAATTAAAAGACGCCTTGCTAAATAATGGTATATTTACTAAAATGGGTGCAGCTATCGTTAGTCCATCACTAAAAGGTATGCGTAAGATGTTTGATACTTCTCAAGCTGGTGGAGCTGTATTGTTAGGTTTGAAATCTCCAGTGATCAAAGCCCACGGTGCAGCTGACAGTAAGACAGTCTATTATACTGTTAAACAAATTTATGATATGTTAACTAACGATACAATTAACAAAGCTAATAAATATTTCGAAAAAATGAACGCCGAAAAATAGGGAGAGTTTTTATGACAGAACAAGCTGTATTTGACAAAATCAAAGCATTGATTGCTGACAAATTTGAAGTAGACGCTTCAACAATTACTAAGGAAACATCATTTACAAAGGATTTGGATGCGGATTCTATCGACCTTGTAGAATTTGTACTAGAACTTGAGGATGAGTTCGGTTCAGAAATTCCTGATGACGATGCCGAAAAGATTACAACTGTTGGTGAAGCAGTTAGCTATATTTCTTCACATCAAGGATAAGATTTTTATTTGAAGTTTGAGTGGGAATAAGAATTCCGTCGTCCGTTCGGTCCTGGAAAATGCTGGAGAATGTGCGCACGACTTGGAGTCTTTGCTAAGCCCAAGTTCAGGCAAAGTCTTCAAGCTCGACCTTTCACTAGGCAATAAATTGCCAAGTGAAATTTCACGGCTGAGCATTTTCCAGGGCTCTCACTCCCGACTAGATAGTGTTTCTAAATTTATTTCATTTAATTGATTGAAATAAACAGTGATATAACCATTCGATTAATGCAAATCCAATGTTATTAAAATAAATAATAGAAACTAGTCGGTAGCAAAAGTTCTGTGATGGCTCAGCCGCCAAATTATTCTTAGCGATTTATCGCTTAGAATAAGACCGAGCTTGGAAACAATACGCACTTGTTCCATGTATTGGTTTCAAGTCGTGTCGGCAGCGTTCCAGCCAATCACAGAGCTTTTGCGGACGACGGCAGTATAACTCACATTCAAAATTTAATAACGAAATTTAAGGCCAAGTGGTCTTATTTTTTTATCCAGCTAATTATTTAATAGAAAAGTTTAGTATAATTAATATTATCGGAAAGGGGACACGTTATGTTAGATCCAAAATTTTTAGAATTTTTAGATAAAAAGTATGGAATCAAGTTTAACAATAAAAAATTAGTTCAAAGAGCTATGACGCATTCCTCATTTGATAACGAGCATAAAGGGCTCGGTATTGGTGATTATGAACGTCTAGAGTTTTTGGGGGATGCGGTCCTAGAAATCAATATCTCTCGCTACCTCTTTGAAAAGTACCCAGAATTACCAGAAGGCAAGTTGACACGTTTGAGATCAGACATTGTCAGAACAGACAGTTTTGCTCGTTTTGCCAAAGAAATCCAAATTGATAAATATTTATTGATTGGAAAAGGTGAAGAGAAACAAGGGGCTCGTCAAAGACATACTTTACTCGAAGATATCTTTGAGGCTTTTAATGGTGCTTTGTACTTGGACCAAGGTAATGAAGTCGTCAATGAATTTTTGAAGAAGGTAGTTTATCCACATATTGATTCGGGCGAATTCTCTGAGGATACTGATTTTAAGACACATCTTCAAGAAAAATTACAACAATCAGGCGAAGTTGAAATTGATTACAAAGTGATCGATGAAGAAGGTCCTGATCACGATAAGAAATTTAAAGTTGAACTAATTGCTAACGGTAAGATTTTGTCCAAAGGACTTGGATACAGCAAGAAACACGCTGAACAAATGGCAGCCAAAAGAGCATTAGATGAATTATAGGAGTTAAGTTATGCCATTAAAATCATTAACGATCAATGGGTTTAAATCATTTGCTGATAAGACGAAGATTGATTTCACAAGCGGAATCACTGGTATCGTTGGACCCAACGGGAGTGGAAAATCAAATATTACTGAAGCCATACGTTGGGTAATGGGTGAACAATCAGCGAAGAGTTTACGTGGAGACAAAATGGTCGATGTGATTTTTGCTGGAAGTGCGACTCGTCCTCAAATGAATCGTGCGGAAGTAATTTTAGAATTTGATAATCGCAATAAAGAATTAAAAACGACTCAAGATGAGGTCGTAATTTGTCGTCGCCTCTTCAGAAATGGCGATACGGAATTTTTAATCAATAATAAAGCTTGTCGTTTGCGTGATATTACTGAATTGTTCATGGATTCAGGAATGGGTAAACAATCATTTTCTGTTATTTCTCAAGGTCGAGTTGAAGCTATCTTTAACAGTAAACCAGTGGAAAGACGTAGCATTATTGAAGAATCAGCCGGTGTTTCCTTGTTTAAGCAAAAGAAGCAACAAGCTGAAAATAAATTATCCGATACGACTGACAATTTGCATCGTGTTTCTGATATCGTTTCGGAATTGTCAAAGCAAGTTGAACCATTGAAGAAACAAGCTAGTATTGCTCGTGATTACAAGGAACAGAAGAGTAAGTACGATGATATTTATCAAAAAATCTTAACGATTGAAATCAGAGATTTATCGAATCAAAAACGTCAGATCGATAAGGAATTGCGAGAAGTTAAAGCTAGTTTGCAAAATATCTCGCAACAAGTCACTCAAGCTAATCAACAAGTTGAAGACAATAACCAAGCTGTCAGAACTTTGACAAATCAGTTGGATGAAAAGCAAGCTAAATTAGTTGAAGTAACCAAGACCTTAGAAATTTACAATAGTAAAATTGCTGTTGCTGACGAGAGAACTGGTTTCAATTCAACAACTAAGTTAACTTTGACGAATCAATTGCAATCTGTTGAAGATCAAAAAGTTAAAAATGATGCTAAGCTAGTTGAGTCGAATCAAAAACTAGCTCAATGTCTAGAAAAGATCACTGACTTTGAAAAGAAGTTAAAAGATTTACAACAGTTGAAACAAAAGACGCCAGCTGATATTAAAGATAATATTGATCAGTTGAGAACAGACTATGTCAATCTTTTACAAGACCAAGTGACGAATAACAATGAGCAGAAGTTCTCACAAAGACAACTAGAACGAATCAATGCAGGGATTTCTGAACAAAATTCTCAACTTAAAGAGGTAACGACTAATTTAGATGGTTACAAAAAGAGTCATCAAAAGATCGATGCCGAGATTAAACAACTAATTGATGACAATCAAGCACTTTTAACACGTAATCAAGAATTAGAGAAATCGATTCAAGAGATTACTGAAACAGGTAAGAACGAGAATAACAATTATTTGAAGATTTTGGAAAACTTGCAAGAGATCAAAGCTCGTAAAAGAGTGCTTGAAAACATGGAACAGGAACATGCCGGTTTCTTTGAAGGTGCTAAAAATGTTTTGAATAATAAAGCACGTCTTTCTGGAATCGTTGGTGCTGTCGCAGAACTTATTTCTGTACCTCAAGCTTACCAATTGGCGATTCAAACTGTTGTTGGCAATCAATTGCAATCGATCGTAACTGAAGACGAAATGGCGGCCAAAAAAGCTATTGGCTATTTGCGTCAAAGTCGTGGCGGTCGGGCAACTTTCTTGCCACTTAATATTATTCAAGCTAGAAACATCAACACTAATGATTTGAACAAAGCTAAAAGGGTCACAGGTTTTGTTGGAGTCGCTAGTGATTTAGTGACCTATGATGAGAAAGTAAAAAATATTGTTAAGAATATTTTGGGTAATTTGTTAGTTGCCAAAAATATTGATGATGCGACAAATATTTCATCAGCGGTTAACCGTAAGTTCCGTGTAGTTACATTGGATGGAAATGTTGTAAATGCTGGTGGTTCCTTGACTGGTGGTCAACAACGCAAGGTTAATTCCAGTATTTTGAGTCGAAAAGATGAATTGACTGATTTAACAAAACAGCTTTCTAAACAAGAATTATTGATGGATCAAAAACAAGCCTTAGTTCAAGATTTGAGAAATCAATTGATTCAATTTAACGCTGAAAAGAAACGTATCGATGAAAAACTCGCTAATTTCAATCAAGCTAAGAATAAATTTGAAAATGAAATGTCGACTTCGCAAAGTGAAGAAAAGCACTTTAGTGAACGTTTAGATGTTATCAAATACAATTTGAGTAAGAATCAAGAAGAGCAGACTCAGATAAATCAAAATTTGGCTACTCAAAAAGCTGCTGCAAAAAAGATTCAACAAGAAATCACTGCCACTCAACAAGAAATCGACCAAAAGCAAAAGTTGTTGACTGACTTTGATACGCAGCTCAATACGATCAATCACCAAGAACAAGAATTGCAGACTAAATTGGCAGTTATCAAAAACAATCATGCCAACGAATCTGATCAAAATAGCTACTTAAAGGAATCAATTTCTCAAGCTACAAAGCAAATTGAACAATTACGCAACAAGTTAAATGATCTTGATTCAGAAAAGAGTCAGTTAGACTTAAGCAATACTGAGGTCAAGAATCGTATCAAAGAATGTCAGACTGAAATTAATGATCTGCAAGACGTTGTAGCTAAGTTAAAAGCTGAGCGTGAGAAGCAACAAGCACTATCTAGTGAATTGAATTCAAAAGCTCAACGTAATTTTGACTTGCAAAAAGCTGCCGCTGACCAGCAAGAATCACTGGCTATCCAAAATACAAAATTGTCCAATCAAATCGACAGTCGTCTGGATACATTGTCACAAGATTATCAATTGACTTATGAGGCGTCACTACAAGAACTAAAACGTGGTGATTATGATCCTGAGGCTTTGAAGAAAGAAGCACGCTTGCTCAAGATGGGAATTGAAGAATTGGGAACGGTCAATTTATCAGCTATTGATGACTATGACAAGGTCAAAGATCGTTACGAATTCTTAACGCAACAACAAAATGACCTTTTACAAGCTAGAAGTCAATTGTTAGATACGATGTCAGAAATGGATAAAGAAGTAACGACGAGATTTAAGAAGACTTTTGATGAGGTGTCAGAAGCCTTTGAAGAGATTTTCCCAGAAATGTTTGCTGGTGGTCGTGCTAAACTAGTCCTAACTGAGCCGGATAATTTGTTAGAGTCAGGAATCGAAATCATTGCTCAACCACCCGGGAAGAAATTCCAACGTTTGAGCCTTTTGTCTGGTGGGGAAAAAGCTTTGACAGCAATTACTTTGCTCTTTGCAATTATTAAAGCTAAACCAGTGCCATTCTGTATCTTAGATGAGGTTGAAGCGTCACTTGATGATGCCAATGTCTATCGATTTGCCAATTATCTAAATCAATATGATGACAACACTGAATTCATCGTCATTACTCACCGTAAAGGAACTATGATGAACGTTAACCGTTTGTATGGTGTAACTATGGAAGAATCCGGTGTTTCCAGAATGTTGTCAGTTAAAGTTAAAGAATAGGAGAGAATAATGGGATTATTTGATCGAATTAAAAAAGCCTTTACCGGCAAAGATGATTCTGAAGAAAAAGAATTAGAGAAAAAATCTTCAGAACAAGCCCCTGAATCTGACCAAAATTCAAAACCAGAACCAGCTTCTCCTGAAGAAAAAGAGTCCACACCAGAAGCTCAACCAGAGGAAGCTACTGAAGATGAATCAACAGTTGAAGAAAAGCCAGAACCAGCAGAGCCTACTGTTGAAGAACCTGAATCAAAAACGGTAGAACCAGAGCCGGAATCTGAAACTAAACCTGAGAATTCTTCTGAAACCGTTAAAGAAGAGCCAGAAAACACTCCTGAAGAATCAGCTCCAGAAGAAGTTTCTGAATCGGATGAAGAAACTGAAGAAGAAACTACTGAGCCAGTTGCTGAAGAATCTAAAGAAACTGAAGAGCCTAAAGAATCCGAAGAAACTGAAAAGCCAAAGGATGATGTCAAAGAGTATGACGAAGGCTTGAAGAAGAGTCGTAACTCCTTTAGTTCTCGTTTGAATCATTTCCTAGCTAACTTTAGAAGTGTCGATGAGGATTTCTTTGATGATTTGGAAGAATTGTTGATTGAGTCTGATGTTGGCTATGAAACAGCTATGCGTATTTCTGATGAATTGCGTGAAGAAGTTAAGTTGGAAAATGCCAAGAAAAAATCTGATGTTTCTAACGTTATTGTGCGTAAATTAGTTGATATGTACGGTGAAGAAGGTAAGGACGAAGATAATGATTTGAAGTTCAGTACTGACAAAACACCTACTATCTTCTTGTTCGTCGGTGTCAACGGTGCTGGTAAAACTACTACTATCGGAAAGCTTGCCCATCGTTACCAATCAGAAGGTAAGAAGGTCTTATTAGCTGCTGGTGATACGTTTAGAGCTGGAGCAATCGAACAATTGCAAGAATGGGGTAAACGTGTAAATGTTCCTGTTCAAGCAAGTAAAGCACACACTGATCCAGCTTCGGTCGTTTATGATGCCGTTCAACGAGCAGTTAATGAGGATTTCGATATCTTGTTAGTTGATACTGCTGGACGTTTGCAAAATAAAGAAGGCTTGATGCGTGAGCTAGAAAAAATCAAGCGTGTTATTACTCGTGAATTGCCAGATGCACCACAAGAAGTCTTATTGGTACTTGACGGTTCAACTGGACAAAATGCTTTGAGTCAAGCTAAACAATTCAACGAGACGACTGATGTTTCAGGAATTGTTTTGACTAAATTGGATGGAAGTTCCCAAGGTGGGGTCGTCTTGGCAATCAGAAACGAATTGCATATTCCAGTTAAGTTAGTTGGTTTGGGAGAACAAATGGATGACTTACGTGACTTTGACCCAGAGAAGTTCATTTATGGCCTCTTCAAAGATTTAATCGTTGGAGCCTCAAATAAGTAATGGATATTGATGAAACGACCCGAATCAATCTGCTGTATAATTTTTATCATTCGTTATTGACGAAAAAGCAAAGTCGCTATATGGATCTCTATTATGTGGAGGATTTTTCACTCAGTGAGATTTCTGAGCAGTTAGATGTTTCCAGACAAGCAGTTTTGGATAACTTGCATCGTTCCGTCAATTTGTTAGAATCATTTGAGAAAGAACTCGGATTAGTTGAGAAGACTCAAGAAATTGATGATATTTCAAAGAATCTTAGTCAATTGGTGCAAACTAAGTATGCCGATGATAAAGAATTATTAGCGTTAGTACAAAGAATTTCTAAAATAAATGAAATGTAGGAGTAGAGTATGGCTTTTGAAGGATTAAGCGAACGTTTACAAAAAGTTTTTTCTTCCTTAAAGGGAAAAGGTAAGCTTTCTGACGAAGATGTTCGTAAAGTAATGCGTGAAGTTCGAATGGCCTTATTGGAAGCCGATGTTAATTTTGACGTCGTTAAGACTTTCGTTAAGACTGTCCGTGAACGTGCCTTAGGCGCAGAAGTAATGGAAAGTTTGACTCCTTCACAACAAGTTATCAAGATTGTTGATGAAGAGTTGACGAAGTTGATGGGACAAGAAGCAGTTCCATTGAATAAAGCACCGCACATTCCAACGATTATCATGATGGTTGGTCTCCAAGGTGCTGGTAAAACTACTACAGCCGGTAAATTAGCTAATCGTTTGAAGACAAATGACAAAGCTCGTCCATTTTTCATCGCCGGAGACGTTTATCGTCCAGCTGCGATTGAACAGTTAAAGACTATCGGTCAACAATTGGACGTACCAGTTTACGATGAAGGAACAGATCACGATCCAGTTGAAATCGTTAAAAATGGTTTGGCAGTAGCGAAAGAAAATAAAAATGACTATGTAATTATTGATACGGCTGGACGTTTGGAAATCGATGAGCAGTTGATGGAAGAACTTCAAAAGATCAAAGATTTGGCACATCCAAATGAAATCTTGTTCGTTGCTGATTCAATGACTGGTCAAGTAGCTGCTAAAGTTGCTCACGGTTTTGATGAACAACTAGATATTACCGGTGTAGTTTTGACGAAGTTGGATGGTGACACTCGTGGTGGTGCTGCACTTTCAATTCGTTCCGTTACTGGTAAGCCAATCAAGTTCATCGGACAAGGTGAAAAACTCGATCAATTAGATGTTTTCCATCCTGATCGTATGGCCAACAGAATCCTAGGTATGGGTGACATGTTGACCTTGATTGAAAAAGCCCAAACTGATTACAACGAAGAGCAAGCTAAGCAAGTTGCCGAAAAGATTCGTGAAAATAGTTTTGATTTCAACGACTTTATCGATCAAATGGATCAAATTCAAAAGATGGGTCCTTTGGATGAATTGATGAAGATGATTCCAGGAATGGCTAATAATCCTGCTTTAGCTAATATCAATATTGGTGAAAAGGATATTGCCCACTTAAAGGCTATCGTCTATTCAATGACACCTAAGGAACGTGAAGATCCAGACCTTTTGAATCCTTCACGTCGTCGTAGAATTGCCGCTGGTTCTGGTCAAAGCGTGCAAAACGTTAACCGTATGATCAAGCAATTCAAGCAATCCCGTGACATGATGAATAAGATGAGTAAAGGTAACATGGCCGGAATGGAACAATTGATGGGTAATGGAGTTCAAGGTCGTCTAGGTAAGATGGCTATGAAATCAATGGTCCGTCGTAATAAAAAGAATAAGAAGAAGCGCTTAAAGAAAATCAAACGTTTCAAATCATAAAAAAAATAGATGCTGTCAAGAAAAAAACTTTACAGCATCTATTTTTTTGTGTATACTAACAAAGTTAAGTATTTAGGAGGAAACAAACATATGTCAGTTAAAATCAGAATGAAACGTATGGGTAGTAAGTTAAGACCATTTTACAGATTGGTAGTTGCAGATTCACGTTCACCACGTGATGGTCGCTTTATCGAACAAGTTGGTTACTACAACCCAATTTCACAACCAGAAGAAATCAAGTTGGATGATGACAAGATCGTTGAATGGTTAAACAAAGGTGCACAACCTTCAGATACTGTTCGTCACTTGTTGAAACAACACGGAATTATGCAAAAGTTCCACGAAAGCAAATTTACAAAATAGTAATTTTTAATGGGACCAGACAATTGTCGTGGTTCCATTTTTATTCACGGAGGAAAAATGACTGAAAAATTATATCGTGTTGGTACTATCGTAAATACTCATGGTATTAAAGGTGAATTGCGAGTAATTCCCATTACCGATTTTCCTAAGGACCGTTTTAAGTCAGGCGCAAAATTGTTTTTGAAAGATAAAACAGAATTTGTCGTTGAATCATCATGTCCACATAAAAATTTTGTTTTAGTTAAATTAAAGGGCTATGACAATATTAATGACGTTGAAAAATTCGTTAAGTCAGAATTGTTCGCCAACGGTGAAGAAGTAAGCGACTTAGAAGATGGCGAATTTCTTTACAGTCAGATCATTGGTTTGAATGTGATCGATAAGAATTTAGGTGAGGTTGGTAAAATCACTGAGATCATCGAATTAGGTTCCAACGATGTTTGGGTCGTCAAGAGTCCAAAGTATAAGGAAATTTTGTTGCCTTATATCGATGATGTAATTAAGGAAGTTGACCTTGAAAATAAAGAGGTCAAAGTTGAAATACCGGATGGGTTGATAGATTAATGGATATTACAATTTTAAGTATTTTTCCAAAAATGTTTCAGGCACTAAATGAGTCATTGATTGGAAAAGCACAAGAAAAAGAACTCGTAAATATTGATGTTGTCGATTTTCGTGACTTTACTACTAATAAGCAAAACCACGTTGACGACGCGCCATATGGCGGTGGAGCTGGGATGCTTTTGCAAGCTCAACCGATTTACGACGCAATGGATTATGTTGAAAAGAAAAAGCCGGGTAAAAAGAGAGTTGTCTTATTAGATCCGGCTGGTAAAACTTTCAACACTAAGATGGCCAAAGATTTTGCTAAAGAGGATCAATTGGTATTCATCTGTGGACATTACGAAGGTTTTGATGAGCGTGTTAAAGATTTGGTGACCGATGAAGTGTCAATCGGCGATTATATTTTGACGGGTGGCGAGTTGCCAACGATGAGTATGATCGATGCGACGTTACGGTTCGTGCCAGGCGTATTAGGGAATTCATTTTCAGCTGAAGAGGAATCTTTCTCAAACAACTTGTTAGAATATCCTCAATACTCACGTCCGGCCGATTTTCGAGGCAAAAAAGTTCCTGACGTGTTAATCAGTGGGGACCATGAAAAAATCCGTCTCTGGCGTTTAGAACAAGCCTTGAAGAAGACTTTGGAGCGTCGTCCCGATTTATTGGAGCATGCTTCGTTGACTGACGAAGAAAAGAAGCTTTTACGTAAAATTCGTCAAAATAATTAGTTTACAATTAAGTTCAAATAAAGTATCATATTAAGAGTGTTTGAACGCACATATTAACGATATTCCGCTGTATGTCCGAGATATATAAGAGTGTCGGTAGGGAGAAATTATTTATGAATAAATTAATTCAAGATATTACTAAAGAACAATTACGTTCTGATATTCCTGACTTCCGTAGTGGTGACACTATTCGTGTACATGCTAAGGTTGTTGAAGGATCACGTGAACGTGTTCAATTATTCGAAGGTGTCGTAATCAAGAGACATGGTTCAGGAATCAGTGCAACATATACTGTTCGTAAGATCAGTAATGGTGTTGGTGTTGAAAGAACATTCCCATTGAACACACCTCGTGTTGAACAAATCGAAGTTATCAGACATGGTCGTGTACGTCGTAGCAAGCTTTACTACCTACGTGCTCGTACAGGTAAGGCTGCTCGTATTAAAGAACGTCGTCGTGACATCTAATTTAATGCAAACAGTGAAGTTAAACTTCTAAAAAATAAACCACCCGTAAAAGGTGGTTTATTTTTTTTGCCCTGAAAATCTAGAATCGGAGAAAAGTTTTTCCGAAGCTAAGCGATGTCGTTGATTGTCATCGTAGTTGGCGACAAATAGTCCTGAATATAATGTGTTTAAAACGTAATCGATAGCCGCACTTGAAGCAAAAGGTGAGATTTTGTCAGTCGAGCTTTCAGAATCATTGACGGGAATGATTAAATCACTGAGCTGAGCAATTTTGGAGTTTTTGTTGGCGGTAATGGCAATGATGCAACAGCCGTTGAGCCGTAGGATTTTTGTCATTTGGTAGGTACTTTTCGTTTGACCACTGTAAGAAATTACGATAGCACAGTCTTCTTTTTGAAAGTTAGCAGCCAAGAAATTGCTCTCTTCAACTAAAGTTGGCAATTGGGCGTGGAAGTTGATCTTCATCAGTTTATTTTGGAAGCTCAAGGCTGAAATATAAGTATCGCCGTAAGCAAAAATGCCTAAATTTTTAGCCTTTAAAATCAATCGGATAGCTTTTTCCAAAGTAGAATTGTCCAAAAGTTCACTCGTCTGTTTGATCGATGTTTCCATAACATTAGCAATCTTTTGCGCGATTTCTTTGTTGGAATCATCTTCAGTAAAGGGGAAGTCCGGATCAATAGTAGAAATGTCGTCGTAGTGTTTTTGTAATTCAGCTGATAATTTGATTTTGAAATCCTTAAAACCCTTTAAGCCAATTTTTCGACATAGTCTGACGACCGTGGAAGTTGAACTGAAGGTATTGGTAGCTAGTTTTTGAATCGATAAATTTAAAACCGCTTCTTTATTCTTCAAAATATATTCGGCCAAGTCTTTTTCAGAACCGTTGAAATTGTTTTGAGCTTTTAGTTGGTTAATAATTGTCATAATGTTTCACCTAATTTGTTTTCGATATTAAAATAATTGGAATATTTTTACCATTTCGTATATATTACATTATTACTTAATAAGTCGTGGTTCAATGGAGTTGATAAAAGATTTGGAGGTATAGAAAATGAAATTAGCAATTATTGGTTCAGGTAATATCGTACATGACTTTTTGACGATTACCAAGGATCTAAAAGAAACACAATTAACAGCCATTATCGGTACGAATAGAAGCATTGATACTTTGAAACAATTGCAGAGTGAATACCATATTGGGCAAGTCTTTACTGACTTTGACGAGGCTTTAAAGAAGAGCGATTTTGATACTGTGTACGTTGCTGTTCCTAATTTCTTGCATTATCAATTTGCCAAGAAAGCTTTGGAGAATGGAAAAAATGTCATTTCAGAAAAACCTTTCACAGTTAAATATGAAGAATTCGAAGATTTGAAAAAGATTGCTTTAGAGAAGCATTTGATCTTACTAGAAGCAATTACAACTCAATATCTACAAAACTTCCTCGATTTAAAAAAGAAGTTGCCTGAATTGGGCGATTTGAAAATTATTGAGAGTAATTATTCACAATATTCATCTCGATATGATGCCTTTAAAGCTGGAAAAATTTTGCCAGCATTTGACCCTAAAAAAGGTGGTGGAGCCTTGATGGATCTAAATATTTATAATATTCACTTTATCGTTGGCTTGTTGGGACGTCCTAAGAAAGTAACGTATTTGCCAAACGTTGAGCGTAATATCGATACGTCAGGTATTTTGACCTTGGATTATGGGACTGTCAAAGCAGTAGCAATCGGTGCTAAAGATTCCGTTATTCCGTTTAGAAGTAGCGTTATTCAAGGTAACCATGGATCAATCGTAGTCAATGGTCCAACTAATGAAATGAAATCATTTGACATTTATGACAATGACAAAGAATTGGTTGAAAAAATCGATCACAACGTTTATCCACATCGGATGTATCAAGAGTTCGTTGAATTTGAAAGAATCATTAGAACTAACGATTTACAAGCAGTTCAACAACACCTTCAACACAGTGAAGATGTCATGTGGGTCGTAAAGAAAGCCTTAGAATCAGCTGATTTAAAGTTAGACTAATATCATTTACCGAGTAGGTAACGTTTTTTATTATTTATTTTATGTAATTCAAAAAAGCATCTACTTTGAATAGAGTGCCTATGTTACTTGCTACGCACTTATCAAAGTAGATGCTTTTAATTTATTGATATAAAAAATAAGACCACTATCTAGTCCGGAATAGCAAAGAAAATTGGCTCAAATGTGAAATTTCTCTTGGCAATTTATTGCCTAGTGAAAGGTCGAGCTTGAAGACTTTGCCCGAACTTGGGCTTAGCAAAGGCTCCAAGTCGTGCCCACATTGTTCCAGCCAAATTTTCTTTGCTATGGAGGACGGAATTATATCGCCAATCCAATTTAAGAAAAAATCTCATTCGATAGCGGATTTTTAAATGCTTTTTTTAACCATTCGTTCAATTCCATAATTGGATAAAGTGTATAAAGAGTCGAATAAAGCTTGTCCCAAAGCAGAATTACGTTTGATTTTACTGTTATTGTTGTTAGGAATTCTTTTCAATAGTGAATCGAGTTTATTAATATCACGATCAGAATAAAATTGGCTGCTTTTAAGATGATGAGTCAAAGCAACTAAAAAAGAATACTTTGGATTGATTTTTTTTAGTTGTTTCAATTGATTAGTTGCCGACTTATCAAGACCGTTAGGGTAGATGATCTCTGAATAGCGTTCACGCAAGTTGGCATAAACGTCGCCGAAATGTAAGATCCAGACGATAAAATCATCGGAATTGATGTATTGCAAAGTTAGATTGACTTCAGAATAATCATTTACTTTTTCTAGGATCTTATTTTCAATCAGCCAATCCATGAAGCCATAAAAATATTCTTCTATGTCACTATTTCTAACGCTTGCTAAACCACTTAGACCGGTAAAATCAGTAATTTTTTGCTTGATAATTTCATTTTCTAATTGTTGAATTGTCACATTTTTTCATCTCGAAGTTTTAGTTAAACACTTGATTATAGTACCCCAAATAAAACTCTTTATCGTTGACGCTAGTTATTTTGGTAACACTGGTATTTCTTGGTTCTGGCAGACTCATTGGATCTTGTGGTTTTAAAACATCCAAAGCACCGGCTTTAATCGTAAAACCATGCGTTATGCAAATGATTTTTTCATTAGGGTACTTATTGGTAGTTTCAACCATAAATTCATGCACGCGATTAATCACGTCATCAAAAGTTTCGCCATCTTGAGCATATTTGACGTACATTGGTAAAACGTCGTCCCAATAATCATTATAAGCATCGGGGTGTTGTTTTCTCAAGTCAGCGTTTTTTTGTCCGTCCCATTGACCATATGAAATTTCTAATAATCGTTTGTCAAAACTGACTGGCAATTTAGCTTTTTGATTGAGAATTTCAGTAGTTTGTTTAGTACGATTCAAAGGACTAGAAATAATTCTATCCGCAAAACTGATATCAAAGTGGTCACGCAAGGTTTTGGCTTGTTTTTGACCGTTATCATTGAGATAAGTGATTTCTGAATTAATTGTGCCTTGCTTCATTTTTAGGACATTGGCTTTCGTCTGTCCATGACGAATAAAGTAAAATTGAGTCATATTTCCTCCTAGATGATTGTCTTGATTTAATTATATTCATAATAATTAAAGATTGCTAGTTGACAATTATTAAAAGAATGTTAAAGTTTATTTAAGTTAATTGGAGGTTCTTTAATATGAAAAATATCAAAAATACATTAAACCTTACAGTCTCCTCCAAGTCTACACGTATATACATGTAGGCTTATTAACTAAACCTCATGTATGAAGCCAAATTCATAACTGTGAGGTTAATAAATTAAACCAACTAGTTTCCTCACAGAGATTTTATCTGTGGGGATTTTTTTATCTAATTTTTTAAAGGAGTGGAATTCATGGTAGTTTATAATTTTTCAGCCGGACCAGCTGTTTTGCCAACCGAGGTCATTAAAAGAATTAAGGAAGATTTGCCATCCTTTGATAATTCAGGGATGAGCGTGATGGAAATATCTCATCGTTCAAATCTATTTGATGAAGTTATCGACCAAGCACAACAAGATTTAAAAGAACTGTTGCAAGTGCCAGATGATTATCACGTACTGTTCTTCCAAGGAGGTTGTACATTGCAGTTTACGGCAGCTCCTTTGAATCTAGCAACTGAACATAAAAAAATTGCTCTGTTAGATAGTGGTCATTGGGCTGATCGTGCAAGGGATGAAGCTAGTCGTTTAGGTATTGAAGTGGATGTCATAGATTCAACGAAGAATCTTCACTACACTCAGTTGCCAGCGTTAAAAGACTTGCCACAAGACACTTACGATTACTTGCACATTACAACTAATAATACGATTGAAGGAACAGCCTATAATCGTTTGCCAAAGACAGGGAATACTCCGTTGGTAGCTGACTTGTCGTCCAATTTCTTAGCACAAGATTATGATTTTTCTAAATTCGATTTGATGATGGTGGGAGCTCAAAAGAATGTTGGTATTGCTGGATTAACTATCGTCGTAGTCAAAGATGATCTGATCGGTAAGGCGAAGAATCTTCCTAGCATGATCGATTATGAACTATTTGCCAAAAAGAATTCGATGTTCAACACGCCACCTGTTTTTGCAATTTATGTAGCTGGATTAGTTTTGAAATGGGTCAAAGAACAAGGTGGAGTTAAGGAAATGGATCGTCGTAATCGTAAAAAGTCTGATTTATTGTACGACTTCTTAGACGATTCTAAATTATTTACAGCACCAGTCATGAAACAAGACCGTTCCTTAACGAATGTGCCTTTTGTGACGGGCAAGCCAGAATTAGATCAAGAATTGATTCAACAAGCTAGTGAAGTCGGTTTATTGAATATTAAAGGCCATCGTTCAGTTGGCGGAATGCGAGCTAGTTTGTACAATGCAATGCCTTATATTGGAGTCGAAAAACTAGTTGACTTCTTAAATAAATTTGAAAAAGATTACTGGGGGAAACACTAATGTATGATGTAAAAACTTTTAATGCGATTGCCCAAAGCGGCTTAGATACTTTTAGAAATGATTTTGAAATTAATAAGACTGATGATCCAGATGCTTATTTGATTAGATCAGTTAATTTGTTGGAAGCTGATTTTCCACAGAGCCTAAAGACGATTGTTAGAGCTGGTGCCGGTGTTAACAATATTCCGTTAGACCGCGTGACTGAAAAGGGAATTGCAGTTTTTAATACTCCCGGTAGTAATGCTAATGCCGTTAAAGAATTGATAGTTGCTCTAATGATTGCTACGAAGAGAAATCTCTTTGAGGCACACCAATATTCAGATGAACATACAGAAGCCGATGTTTCTCAACGAACTGAAAAAGACAAAACTAAATTCAATGGTACAGAATTAGCTGGTAAAAAAATTGCAGTAATTGGGTTAGGCCACGTTGGTTCTCTAGTTGCCAATGCTGCGTTAGGATTAGGGATGAAAGTAATTGGTTATGATCCTTATTTATCAGCTAATGCTGCTTGGAGAATCAACAATAAAGTTAAACGAGTTGATACAATTAAAAAAGCCGTTAAGAGTGCCGACTTTGTAACTATTCACGTGCCTAAGAATGAAGAGACAATTGGTTTGATCAGTACTCCAGAAATCAATGAAATGAAAGATGGGGCAGTTTTGTTCAACTATTCTAGAGTTGGTATCGTCGATAATAAGGCTGCTGTTAAAGCTATTCGTAATCAAAAAATCAATCATTACTGTACCGACTTTGGTGAACCGATCATTGCTGACAATCCAAAGATTACCATCACTCCACATATCGGTGGTTCAACTTTAGAAGCTGAATCAAATGGAGCTATTCAAGGTGCTAATACCGTTATGGATTATTTGCAAAATGGCGATACGACTAATTGTGTCAATTTGCCAAATATGCAGGTAGCATTTGAAACAGCTTTTCGAATTACCGTAATTCACCAAAATGTTCCTAACATGGTTGGACAGATCAGTACGCAACTAGCTAATCGTCAAATCAATATTGAAAATATGGCTAATGCGGCTAAAGATAAAGTGGCTTATACGATCGTTGACGTGAACGATTTGAATCAAGATGATGCTGAAGATTTGATTCACCATTTGAATTCTATTCCTGAAGTTTATCGTGTTCGTCTGATAAAACATCAATAAAAAAACCACTCAATTAAATGAGTGGCTTAGAATATTTGTGAACGATATAATCCAACAACTTTTCCTAAGATCTCGACGTTGTCTAAGATGATAGGGTCCATCGTATCGTTTTCAGGTTGTAGGCGGTAATGTCCATTTTCTTGATAAAATCTCTTGCAAGTGGCTTCGATATCTTCAGTCATTGCAATAATGATTTCACCGTTGTTTGCAAAGTTTTGTTCGTGAACGATAACGTGGTCACCATCGTAGATCCCCGCGTTGATCATACTTTCACCGTGAATTTCTAGCATGAACAATTCACCAGATTCACGATTCAAGTCAGGTGGGATTGGGAAGTAACCATCAGGATTTCTTTCAGCGGTAATTGGTTGACCAGCCGCAACAGTACCTAAGATAGGAATTTGTTTTGACTTGATTCCAATTGAACTGAGTCCGATAGTTGTTAACTCGATAGCACGTGGCTTTGTAGGGTCACGTTGAATGTAGCCTTTCTTTTCAAGACGAGATAAATGACCGTGGACCGTTGATGTTGAAGATAAATCTACGGCTTCGCAGATCTCTCTAACAGTAGGCGGATATCCATGTTCATCTAAGTAATCATAAATGCATTGTAAAATTTGTGACTGTTTAGAGCCTTCAGCTTTTGACATTAGAACACCTCATTGTTAATATCTTAAATAGATTGTATCAAAATTTGAATACAAGTTCAAACAAGTGTTCGATTGTATTAGGGAGATTTGATAAAATGAACGAACAAGACGAATTACTTAAGAAAATCAATGAATTAGCCCACAAGGCTAAGGCCGGCACGATTACTAAAGAGGAAGAAGATCAACAAGCAGAACTTAGAAAAGAATACTTGAAGAACTTCCGTGCTAGTTTTAAATCACAAATTGAAATGTTACGTGTCTTTGATAAGCAAGGAAACGAAGTAACTCCTGAAAAAGTTAGAGAAATTCAACGTAAAAAGAGATTACGTGACGATTAGACTTTCATTTATTGAATTTTTTTTGTAATATTAATAAGTATATGGAAAGGGTGAAACATAAATGGGAACAACAATAGTCGTTGGTATTTTAGCTTTGTTGATTGGCCTAGTTGGTGGTTTCTTCGCTGCTAGATGGTATATGAAGAAATATTTCCAAGACAATCCACCAATCAGTGCTGATATGATTAAGCAAATGATGGCTCAAATGGGACAAAAGCCTTCACAAAAGAAACTTAATCAATTAATGAATACTATGAAGAATTCACAAAAGAATAACAAGTAGTTAAACAAAATAAGCGATATGCATATTTTTATATGTGTACCGCTTATTTTTTTATGCAAAAAATTAGTCAATCACTAAATCACGAACTAAAAATATTTGTGTAATTATAATTGACAAAATGTAAACGTTAAACACGAATAATATACGAAAAATATTGTATAAAATACGCTTTTTGCATTGAAAGAAAATGAAAACCCTGATAAACTTTGGATACCAAAGCAAGAAAGGTGGAAATTTTTAATGTCTGATGTAGCGATAGTTATGGGTTCCATTTCCGACTTAAAAGTTATGCAAGCAACAATCGATGTTTTGCAAGAACTCGGAGTTAGTTATGAAGCCAAAGTGATTTCAGCGCACCGTACGCCTCAAGAGATGCTCGATTTTGCTAGAGGCGCTAAGGATACTTTCAAAGTGATCATTGCTGGAGCAGGGGGAGCTGCTCATTTACCTGGCATGATTGCATCATCAACAATTTTACCGGTGATTGGGGTGCCGGTTCCATCGAGATATCTCAAAGGGATGGACTCATTGCTTTCAATAGTACAAATGCCAGCAGGAGTTCCAGTAGCAACTGTTTCCATTGGTGAAGCTGGAGCGAAGAATGCGGCAATTTTAGCCACTAAGATCTGCGCATTACAAAATGAAACTTATCAAGAATCATTAAGGAAATATGTTCAAGCGATGCACGACAAATCGCTAGAAAGTGGGAAAGACCTTGGATAAGACAATTTTACCCGGCTCAACAATTGGAATTATCGGTGGTGGTCAATTAGGTCAGATGATGTCCTTTTGTGCCAAAGAAATGGGTTATAAAGTAATTATTTTAGATCCACAAGAAAATTGTTCAGCTGCTCAAGTGTCTGATGACCAAATCGTAGCCCAATATTCGGACGTTGATCAGCTCGTTGAATTAGCCAAAAGATGCGACGTTTTAACTTACGAGTTTGAAAATGTTGATGCAGCAGCTATCAATGAAGTTAAGAAATACACTCAAGTGCCTCAAGGTACTAAAGCTTTGAAAGTTACTCAAAATCGAATTTCTGAAAAAGATTTTATTGAAGCTAATGGTTTTTCAACTGTGCCACACGTTGTGATTGAAAATATCTTCGAATATCATCGCGGCGTAGAAAAATTAGGCGCACCAGTAATTTTGAAGACGATTCGTGGCGGCTATGATGGCAAAGGACAAATATTAGTCACTGATCCAGAGAATGTCTGTTATGCCGATATTGAGCATTTGTTGATGCAAGGCCCTTGCATGTTGGAGAAAAAAATCAATTTGGAAAAAGAAGTTTCAGTTGTCGTTTCTGCTAACAGTAAAGGCGATAAGTCAATTTTTCCAATTATTGAAAATGTTCATCGCCACAATATTTTGCATTTGAGTACTTGTCCAGCACAAATCAGTGAAAAGAGTGCTCAACATATTTATAACGTTGCTGAAACTTTAGCTGAAAAACTCGAATTAGTTGGCACGATGTGTATCGAATTCTTTATTTCTGATGAAGACGAAGTTTTTGTTAATGAGATTGCTCCAAGACCTCATAATTCCGGTCATTTAACGATTGAAGCATGCAATATTTCTCAATTCGATGCTCATATTCGTGGAGTTTGCAATTTGGCAATGCCACAAGTAGAACTTCTAAAACCAGCTGCCATGGTCAACCTTTTGGGACAGCATTTGGAGCCTGCTAAAAAAGAATTGAGTCAACATCCAGAATGGCATTTTCATGACTATGGCAAGGATGCTGTCAAAGAAAACCGTAAGATGGGACACATCACAATTTTGAGTGATGACCTTGAAAAGACTAAACAAGCTATCGAAAATAATTCAATTTGGGACGTGTAAAAATGACAAATGAAAAGTTGCTTTACGAAGGAAAAGCTAAGAACGTGTATCAAGCTGAAAATGAAGATGAAGTTTTGATGGTTTATAAGGATCAAGCAACAGCTTTCAATGGTAAGAAAAAAGAAATTTTGCCAGGTAAAGGTGTTTTGAATTGCCAAATCTCTATGTTAGTTTTTGACTATTTGATCAAGAATGGCATCAAAACTCACTTGGTCAAAAATCTTTCAGATCATGAACAATTGGTTAAAAAAACTGACGTCTTTTCTTTAGAAGTAGTTTTAAGAAATATCACTTCCGGATCTTTAGTAAGAAAATTCCAAATTGAAGAAGGTCAGAAATTATCGACTCCAATTATCGAATTTTATTATAAGAGCGATGCTCTAGATGATCCTTTCATCAACGAATCACAGATCCATGCACTAGGAATTGCCGATAAAGAAGAAGTTGAGGTCATCAAGGAACAAGCTTTAGAAATCAATCAATTGTTGATTCCTTTCTTTGCTAAAGCTGACTTTGATTTAGTAGATTTCAAATTGGAATTTGGTAAATATAACGGTCAAATCATTTTAGTAGATGAATTTTCACCAGACAATTGCCGTCTTTGGGATAAAACTAGTCACCATTCAATGGATAAAGATGTTTTTAGAAAACACGAAGGCGATTTAGTTGAAACATACCACGACGTCTTGCAACGACTACAAGATAAATAGGAGAGAAGCAATGAAATTAGTTAAAGTTTATGTCACTTTGAAGGATTCCGTTTTAGATGCACAAGGAGAAGCAATCAAATCTGCCATTAATACAATGGGTTATGACAAAATATCTGACGTTCACATGGGCAAGTACTTTGAATTGAAGTTTGCCAATGACTATCAAGAATTAGAAAACGATGTCGACAAAATTTGTGATGACCTGTTAGCAAATCCTAATATTGAAACTTATCGCTATGAAATTACGGAGGCTGAATAAATGAAATTTGCAGTAGTGAATTTCCCTGGTTCAAATTGTGATATGGACCTCTTTTATGCGATTCGCGATGGTGTCAAACAAGAAGTTGAATTAGTCGACTATCGAGCTACATCCTTGGATGGTTTCGACGGTGTTTTGATTCCTGGTGGTTTTTCATACGGTGACTATTTACGTAGTGGGGCAATTGCAGTGCATGCACCGATCGTTAAAGAGATTATTCGCTTTGCTAATGAAGGCAAAATCGTTTTAGGAATTTGCAATGGTTTCCAGATTTTAACTGAGCTAGGTTTGTTGCCAGGTGCCTTAATCCAAAACGAAAAGAGTCGCTTTATTTGTGAGACTGTCGATCTTGAAGTTGAGAATAATCAAACTGTTTTCACAAGTCATTATCAACCAAAAGAAGTGATCAAAGTTCCAGTAGCTCACGGTGAAGGTCGTTATTACTGTGATGAAGCAACTTTGCAAGAATTAAAAGAGAATCACCAAATCATTTTCAAATATAAAGATAATATCAATGGCAGCGTGGACCAAATTGCCGGCATTGCTAATAAAGAAAAAAATGTATTGGGAATGATGCCCCATCCAGAAAGAGCGATTGAAGAAATCCTCGGTTCTGACGATGGTTTGAAATTGTTCCAATCGTTAATCAATCCAGAAGTAAAGGTGAATGACTAATGACTGAACCTACTGCAAAACAAATTAAAACTGAAAAAATTTACCAACAATGGGGTCTAACTGATGAAGAGTACGACTTGATCAGTGAAAAGATTTTACATCGTCTCCCTAACTACACTGAAACTGGACTTTATTCGGTAATGTGGAGTGAACATTGTTCTTATAAGAATTCCAAAAAAGTTCTTCGCAAAATGCCAAATCACAGTGACCGTGTTTTAGCAGGTCCCGGTGAAGATGCTGGTATTTTAGACATTGGCGATAATCAAGCTGTCGTTTTCAAAGCCGAAAGTCACAACCATCCATCAGCTGTCGAACCGTATCAAGGTGCCGCAACCGGTGTTGGGGGAATCATTAGAGATATTTTCTCAATGGGTGCTCAACCAATCGCTTTGATGAATAGTTTGAAATTTGGACCATTGAAAGATGGAAAAACGAAGCATTTAGTTAACGAAGTAGTTGCTGGTATTGGTGGCTATGGAAACTGTATCGGTTTGCCAACTATTGGTGGGGAAATCTCGTTTGAAGATTGCTACGAACACAATCCACTCGTCAATGCCATGTGCATTGGTTTGTTGAACAGTACTGACTTCAAGCACGGTAAAGCTAGTGGCGATAAGAATTTGATTGTCTATGTCGGTGCTAAGACTGGTCGTGATGGAATCCATGGAGCAACCTTTGCCTCAGATGAATTTACCGACACGAAAAACAAGCAACGTTCAGCTGTTCAAGTTGGGAATCCTTTCATTGAAAAATTATTGATGGATGCCTGTGTTGAAATCATCGAACAACATTCTGAATGGGTTTTAGGTATTCAAGATATGGGTGCTGCCGGTTTAGTTTCTTCAACCGCTGAAATGGCTTCTAAAGCAGGTTCAGGTTTGAAATTGAATCTAGATCGTGTGCCACAACGAGAAACTGGAATGACAGCTTACGAAATGATGTTGTCAGAATCTCAAGAGCGAATGGTTCTGTGCGTAAAGCCAGAATTCGTCGATGACGTATTGATGTTCTTTAGACGTTTTGAATTGGATGCCGTTGTTATTGGAGAAGTTACCAATGATAAGCAATATCGTATTTATCACCACAATGAATTAGTAACTGATATTCCGGTTGATAGTTTGACTGAAGACGTTCCAGAATATGACCGAGCTGAAAAACAACCTCAAAGAATGATTGATGATAAGGATTTTCACTTTGAACCAACGATTTCTTCATTGAAAGAAACTTGGCTGGACATGTTAAAGCGTCCTAATATCGCAAGTAAGAAACATTTTTATCAGACTTATGATTCTCAAGTTAAAGCTAATACTCTGGTTCGTCCTGGTAGCGATGCCGGTGTAGTTAGAATTCGTGGCACAAAAAAAGCCATCGCAGTTACTAACGATAGCAATTCTAAGTATGTTTATTTAAATCCTTATGTCGGTGGACAAATTGCTGTTATGGAAGCAGCTAGAAATATTGTTGCCAGCGGTGGTTTGCCAATCGGTATCACTGACTGTTTAAATTACGGAAATCCCGAAGATCCAGAAGCCTTTTATGAACTAGATAAGAGTGTCGAAGGAATTGCAAGTGCCTGTGAAGTAGTTGATACGCCAGTTATTTCCGGAAATGTCTCACTTTACAACGAATATAACGAAGTAGCTATTTATCCTAGTCCAATGGTTGGGATGGTCGGCTTGATCGACGATATTAAAAAAGTTACTACAAGTGATTTCAAGCAGAGCCAAGACTTAATTTATGTCTTAGGACAAACGGATAATGACTTCAATGGCTCAGAAATTCAAATGGAACAGATGAAGCAATTAAAAGGTGATTTAAGACCACTAGACCTCAATCAAGAAAAACTACACCAAGATTTGATCAGACAAGCTATCAATCAAGGTTTACTAAAGAGTTGTCACGATCTTTCTGAAGGTGGTCTAGCAGTTGCTTTGTCAGAATCAGCTTTTGAAAATGAACTAGGCTTTGAGATTGAAACTAAATTAACTTCAAAGCAAATGTTCTCAGAAACTCAATCACGATTCTTAGTAACCGTAGCACCAGAAAATCAAGTAGCGTTTGAAAAAATAGTACAAAGAGATTTTGAATTATTAGGTTTTGTTAGTTCTCAAAATATTTTCAAAATTACTACAGCTGATGAGACTGTTCAAATTGATGGGCAGACAGCTAAGAGTAGTTGGAAAGAGGCGATTGCGTGCTTAATGAAGTAAAGAGTTTGAATGAAGAATGTGGTGTGTTTGGTGTTTGGGGAGCTGAAAATGCTAACTATTTAACTTATTTAGGATTGCACAGTCTGCAACATCGTGGTCAAGAAGGCGCCGGAATTGTTGCTAATGATGGTAAAAGATTACGAACTTATCGTAATTTAGGATTGTTGACACAAGTTTTTTCTAAGCCAGAATTTCTCAACAGTCTAGTCGGCGATTCAGCGATTGGTCACGTTCGTTATTCGACAGCCGGTGAGAACAAAATTGAAAACGTTCAGCCATTATTGTTTGATTTTACAGACAGTCAAATCGCTCTAGCACATAACGGTAACCTGACGAATGCAATTACGCTCAAAAAAGAATTAGAAGAAAAGGGTCATATTTTTAAATCTAGTTCTGATTCAGAAGTTTTAGTGCATCTCATTAAAGTTTCCAATGCACCTACATTACACGAAAAAATCGTCGAAGCACTCAATAAGATTCAAGGTGGTTTCGCATACTTGTTGTTGACAAAGGACGCTTTGATCGTAGCGCTTGATTCCCATGGATTTAGACCTTTATCAATCGGTAAATTGCCTAACGGTGGTTTCGTAGTAGCTAGTGAGACGTGTGCTTTGGATGCTGTTGGCGCTACCTTGATTCGTAACGTTCAACCTGGAGAATTGATCACCATCTCTGATTCAGGTATGGAAATTGATCACTGGACTAAGAAGACACAATTGGCAATTTGTTCTATGGAATTTATTTACTTCGCACGACCAGATTCTGACATTTTGGGTATCAACGTTCATTCAGCCAGAAAACGTATGGGTGCCAATCTTGCTAAAGAAGCCCCAGCTGACGGAGATATTGTCGTGGGTGTTCCTAACTCTTCTTTATCAGCAGCGAGTGGATATGCTGAAGAGATTGGTTTGCCTTACGAAATGGGCTTGATCAAGAACCAATATATGGGACGTGAATTTATCCAACCAACTAAAGAATTACGTGAAAAGAGTGTTCGTCAAAAGTTGGCTGCTGTCAAAGGTGTCGTTCGTGGCAAACGAGTGATTTTGGTCGATGATTCAATCGTCCGTGGAACTACTTGTGCCTATATCGTGCAATTATTGCGTGACGCTGGTGCCGTTGAAGTTCATCTAAGAATTGCTTCACCACGTTTTATGCATCCATGTTTTTACGGTATCGATATTCAAGAAAAGAGCGAGTTGATTGCTGCTCACAAGTCGATTCCTGAAATGAACCAAATGTTTGGCTCTGATTCATTGAAGTTTCTCAGTGAAGATGGCTTGATTAAAGCAATTGGTTTAAATGCGGATGCACCATATTCTGGTTTGGATATGTCATATTTCAATGGCGATTATCCAACGTATCTCTATGATTACGAGTCCAAAAAATAAGGAGGCATCAAGATGTCCAATCCCTATCAAGATGCGGGTGTTGATATTCAATCAGGCTATAAGATTTCTAAGTTTGTTAAACAAAACACTCACAATAAAAATATCGGCAATTTTGGCGGTGTTTACGAGATTCCAGAAGGCTACAAACATCCAGTTCTAGTTTCTAGCGATGATGGTGTCGGGACGAAATTGTTACTGACGAATGAAGCCAAGAAGTGGGATACGATTGGTATTGATTTGGTGGCAATGTGTGTCAACGATATTTTGTCGCAAGGTGCTATTCCTCAATACTTCCTAGACTATATTTCAACTGGCAAAATCGATCACAAGGTCGAAGAAATACTCAAAGGCGTAATTGCCGGTTGCAATCAAGCAAACGCTGCTTTGATTGGTGGCGAAACTGCTGAAATGCCTGGTGTTTATAGTGAAAAAGATTATGACTTAGCAGGATTTTCAGTTGGTATTTGTGAAAAGGACGGTTTATTGCAAAAACAAAATCTAAAAGCTGGCGATGTTTTGATTGGTATCACATCTAGTGGTATTCATTCTAATGGCTATTCGCTCGTTCGAAAGATTTTCTTCCAAGATCACAATTTTTCTATCAATGACGTATTGCCAGAAGCATCTGGAAAGACTTTAGGTGAATTATTGTTAACACCGACAAAGATTTATGTTGAAGACGTTGTTCCGTTGTTAGAAGAACGTTTGATCAAAGGCATCAGTCACATCACTGGTGGAGGTTTTCTTGAGAATATTCCTCGAATGTTGCCAGATGATTTAACGGCGTCAATCAATGTCGATGTTTGGCCAAAGTTACCTATCTTTGATATTTTGCAAAAATACGGACAATTAGAGCTAAGCGATATGTATAACATTTTCAATATGGGTATCGGGATGGTCATTGCTGTCGATCCTGCCAGAGAAATTGAAGTTTTGGAATTATTGAATGAGACTAAGACTAATGCTTATACGATTGGTGAACTAGTACCAAAGGAATCTCAAAGTCTGATTTTGAAAGGAGATAAGCTATGAGAGTAGCCGTCTTTGCTTCAGGTAATGGTAGTAATTTTGAAGCCATTGCTAAATCAGATGAGTTAAGGAATTTAGGGTTAGAAATCGAACTCTTAGTATGTGATCAACCCCAAGCTCACGTTTTAAAACGGGCTGAAAAGTATCATATTCCGGTATTTGTTAATCGATTAGCTGATTATCCAGATCGTAATGCTTACGAACAAGCTATTGTCGATAAATTAAAGCCGTTGAAGATCGAATACGTTTTATTAGCAGGTTATATGAAAGTAGTTACGAAGACTTTATTAGGTGCTTATCCTAATCGCATTATTAATATTCATCCATCACTGTTGCCAAAATTTTCGGGATTAGAAGCGATTGAACGGGCTTTTGCTGCAGGGGATGAAGTAACTGGCGTGACGATTCATTATATTGATGAAGGGGTAGATACTGGTCCAGTTATCAAGCAGTGCAAAGTCGTTCGTTTACGAAATGATACTGAAGCTAGTTTGGAAGCAAGAATTCATCAAACTGAGCATCAAATGTATCGCCAAGTAATTCTTGATTTATTAAATAAAAATAATGAGGTGGCCAAATAATGAAGAGAGCTTTGATCAGTGTTTCAGATAAAACAGGTGTAGTTGAATTTGCTAAAGGTTTAATCGCTAATGATTTTGAAATTATTTCAACTGGTGGCACATATAAGAAACTCCAAGAAGCAGGCGTTAAAGTAACTGAAATCGATGAAGTAACTAAATTTCCAGAAATTCTCGATGGTCGTGTGAAGACATTGCATCCAGTCGTTCATGCTGGATTGTTAGCTAAACGTGACAATCCAGAACACATGAAAACACTTGAAAAGCTCAATATTAATACAATTGATTTAGTTTGTGTCAATCTTTATCCATTTAAAGAAACTATTTCAAAAGCAGACGTTACGCCCGCACAAGCTATTGAACAAATCGATATCGGCGGACCTTCAATGATTCGTTCTGCTTCTAAGAATTTCAAGAGTGTATATGTAGTTATTGATAATAAGGATTATGAAACTGTTCTTGAAAGCATTAAATCAGATGAAGACGATACTGTTTTACGCCGTCGTTTAGCTGCCAAGGCTTTCCGTCATACAGCTCAATACGATAGCATTATTGCTCATTATTTGACTGATCTAAATGGGGATGAATTCCCAGATGTTGAAGTTCTAGGATACGATTATCATCAAGAATTAAGATACGGTGAAAATTCTCATCAAAAGGCTGCCTTTTATCAAAGTGCTATGCCAAGTGAATATTCAATTGCTTCAGCTAAACAACTACATGGTAAGGAATTATCATTCAACAATATCAAGGATGCTGACGCTGCTTTAAGAATCGTGGCTGATTTTGACCAACCTTGTGTTGCCGCTTTGAAGCATATGAATCCTTGTGGCGTTGGGGTTGATGATGAATCAATTTACAAGGCATGGAGAAAAGCTTATACAGCTGATACAATGTCAATTTTTGGTGGTATCGTAGCGGTCAACCGTGAAGTTACTAAGGAAATTGCTGAAGAAATGCACAAGATTTTCTTGGAAATCGTAATTGCTCCTAGTTTCACTCCAGAAGCTCTAGAAATTCTAGAAGCTAAAAAGAACATTCGTCTTTTGACACTTGATTTCTCCAAGGCTAAATCTGCTGACAAATATGATTATGTATCTGTTATGGGTGGATTATTAGTTCAAGAACGTGATAGTACTGTAGACAAGCTCGATGAATTTAAGGTCGTTACTAAAAAAGCTCCAACCGATGAAGAAATGAAAGCTTTATTATTCGGTCAACAAATCGTTAAGCACGTTAAGAGTAATGCCATCGTTATCTCAACGACTGACAAGACACTTGGTATTGGTGCTGGTCAAATGAATCGTATCGGTTCAGTTAAAATTGCGATTGAACAAGAAGAACAAGCTGATACGCATACTCCATTAGTTATGGCTTCTGATGCCTTCTTCCCAATGGATGACTGTGTGCAATACGCTGCTGAACACAACATTACAGCTATTGTTCAACCAGGTGGTTCCATTAAGGATCAAGACTCAATCGACATGGCAAATGAACATGGTATTGCAATGGTCTTCACAGGTAGAAGACACTTCAAACACTAGAGAGGTTTTTTAATGAAAATACTTGTTGTTGGTTCTGGTGCCAGAGAAGATGCTATTTGTAAGTCATTACTGAAAAATGATGACAATACAGTTTTCTGTGCACCCGGAAATGATGGAATGAAATTATCAGGTATCAAAACAATTTCAATCAATGAAGATGAATTTGATCACTTAACTAACTTTGTTCAAACCAATAATATCGACTATACGATCGTTGGTCCGGAAGAACCATTGGTGAATGGAATCGTTGATTTCTTCAAGGAACGTAAATTAAAAATCTTTGGCCCTAACAAATTGGCAGCACAAGTGGAAGGTTCTAAGACCTTTACTAAAAAAGTGATGGCTGATGCCAATATTCCAACGGCTAAGTATCGTGAATTTACTGATTTAGAGAGTGCTGTAGAGTATTTGACAGTTGAAGCGAGCTTTCCAACGGTTATCAAAGCTGACGGTTTAGCTGCTGGCAAAGGCGTTTATATTGTTCAGGACTTAAATGAAGCTTTAGAAGTGGTCAGTGAACTTTTGGATGGACATAAATTCAATACTAAAAGAGTAGTGATTGAAGAGTACCTTGATGGTGAAGAATTTTCACTGATGGCATTTGTCGATCACAAGCGCTTTTATCCAATGCCTTTGGCTCAAGACTACAAAAAGATTTTTGAAGGCGACAAGGGACCTAATACTGGTGGTATGGGGGCTGTTTGTCCGGTAAATAATATTTCTGATGACATCAGGCAAATGGCAATTGACCAAGTTTTGAAGCCTTTTGTTCATCAACTGTATCAAGAAGGTATCAAGTACACTGGCATTTTATATGCTGGCTTGATCTTGACTAAAGATGGTATCAAGGTAATTGAATTCAACGCTCGTTTCGGCGATCCGGAAACAGAAGTTGTTTTGCCACGATTGAAGTCTGACTTATCTGATATTTTTGTGAAGATTTTAAATCATAAAAAGATTGCCGAGATAAATTGGGAAACCAAAGGTCTCAACTTAGGTGTCTTTGCAGTCAGCAAAGGTTATCCACAACAACCAATTTTTGGTAGTTTGGGTAAAGTCGCTGATTTCAAAAACTGTCCTTTGACGATCAACTTTGCTGGCGTTCGTAAGCAAGATGATGAATTGATCAGTAATGGTGGACGTTTGTACTTGATGCAAACACGAGCTGATTCATTGAGTCATGCTCAAGCAGACATTTATCAGAATTTGCAACGGATGAATCAAGAGAATATTTTTTATCGACGCGATATTGGTAAAAATTCCATATAAACGAAAAAGACGACAATTTCGATTTGAAATGTCGTCTTTTTTATTTATATAATTATTTATGTTTCTTTTTTGGTGGGATATATTCAAAACTGGGATCAATTTCATTATCGATTTTATCCCAAGCTTTTTCCATATCATCGTTAACTTGTTTAGTCTGTGCTTCATCCAATTTAGCTTTGAAGTCAAAGTCGATTTCTGGACCAACTCCGATTGTGATTCTTTGGTGTTTCAAAAGACCGCCGAATGTTAGTGGTCCTTGATAGACAAAAGGAACTAACGGAGCCTTAGAAAGTTTAGCTATTAAAGCAGCGCCACCTTTTAAATCTTCTGAATAACGAGTTCCAGAAGGGAACATGATCAAAACTTTGCCTTCTTTTTTCAAGGCTTTAACAGGTGTCTTGATTACTGAAGGACCAGGATGTTCACGATCGACTGGGAAAGCGTGGGCATGGACTAAAATGAATCTTAAAATCGGATTCTTGAAGAGTTCTTTTTTTGCCATAAAAGTTGCATCACGTGGCGAGATTACCAAAGCAAAGAAGATTGGCTCCCACCAAGTTCGATGAGGTGCTACTAGAATATAAGGCTTATCAGGCAAGTTTTCCTTGCCAACAACGTGATAACGCCCGTTTAAGAGGAAGACTAGTCCTCTAACTAAAACACGAATTACTTTATAAAACATAAAATTCTCATTCTCCCAAAAATAATTTTCACTTATTTAAAATACCATAAAGCAGGTGTAATATGTCGATTAATTCTCAAGATACGATTGCCAATAGCGGTATCAAGATCAATCAGGACAAAGAGCTCTATTCATTTAACCTTGATACTATTTTACTCTATAATTTCGCAAATCCCGCAAAAAAAGGCAAAGTTGTCGATTTATGTGCTGGCAATGGGGCCATCGGTTTATCTTTAGCTAGTAAAACTTCCGCCAAAATTTATTTAGTTGAAATTCAAAAACAACTCGCAGATTTGGCACAACAAAGCATCACAGATAATCATCTCGCTAGTCAAGTGACGTTGATCAATGATGATTTAAAAAACGTACAACAATACATCGCTCATGATACAGTTGATACGATCGTCTGCAATCCGCCATATTTTAAAGTGACTGATCAAACGGCAATCAAAGATAATGCCGTTTTAGCCATAGCTCGTCACGAACTAAAGGCTGATTTAAAAGATATTTTGTCAGCGATTAAAGTTTTACTCAAGGAAAATTCTCATGCCTATTTAGTTTATCGTCCACAACGACTCAGCGATTTGTTAGTAACGATGAATGAAGAGAAATTGCAAGCTAAGCGTCTAAGATTCGTCAGAACGACTTCTAAAAAAGATGCCAATTTAGTATTAGTCGACGCTATCAAAACCGTAAAGACCGCATCTTTGAAAGTAGAACCAGACTTAGTTATTTATGACGAAAATCATCAATTGAGTAAAGAGGCCGATTTAATAATCAATGGAAAGTAAATACTATGTATACATGTTGTTATGCAGCGACCAGACTTTTTATACGGGAACTAGTAATAATGTAGAAAAGCGAGTAAAGACGCACAATGCCGGCAAAGGTGCTAAGTACACGAAAGTTAGACGTCCGGTGCAACTCATGTATACCGAAGAACTAGCTAATAAATCCGCAGCCTTGAAACGGGAGATTGTAATCAAAAAGCTGACACGTCAACAAAAAGAACAACTTTTAAAAAGTCACGGAATAAATTGGCACGACTACTTGATTAAATAGTGGTCTTCATTTATAATATTAAACCGTATTGAATACACACACTTAACGATTCAGTTGATGGTGCGCGAGTCGCGTTTCAATTGAATAGGACTTAAGTGGAGGTAAAAACCAGGAGGAACTTTTTATGTCAGTTATTTCTATGAAACAACTTCTTGAAGCCGGTGTACATTTCGGTCACCAAACAAGAAGATGGAACCCTAAGATGAAGCCATTTATCTTTACACAAAGAAATGGTATTTACATCATTGATTTACAAAAAACAGTACGCATGATCGACGATGCATACAACTATATGAAGGCTGTTGCCGGTGATGATGGAATTTTCCTATTCGTTGGTACAAAGAAACAAGCCCAAGACGCTGTTGCTGAAGAAGCTACACGTGCCGGTCAATACTACGTTAACCACCGTTGGTTAGGTGGAACTTTGACTAACTGGAACACAATCCAAAAACGTATCAAGAGATTAAAGGACATCAAGGCAATGGCTGAAGATGGTACTTTTGATCGTCTACCTAAGAAAGAAGTTGCTTTACTACAAAAGCAACAAGCTAAGCTTGAAAGATTCCTTGGTGGTATCGAAGATATGCCAAGAATTCCAGATGTTATGTTCATTGTTGATCCTCACAAGGAAAACATTGCTGTTAACGAAGCTAAGAAGCTTAACATTCCTATCGTAGCTATGGTTGATACAAACACAGATCCAGATCCTATCGATGTTATCATTCCTTCAAACGATGATGCTATTCGTGCCGTTAGATTAATCACATCTAAGATGGCTGATGCTATCGTTGAAGGTAAACAAGGTGAAGAAGCTGTTTCAGATGCAGACTTTGCTAAGGATGACAACAACGACGAAAATTCTGATGCTGCTGATGCAAAATCTATCGAAGATTTAGCACAAGCTAAGAACACAAGCGAAGATAACAAATAATTAAAATAATAAACGTAAAATAGAGTCATCTGAGTAAGATGGCTTTATTTATACGACTGGAGGATTACTAATGGCTAAAATTACTGCTGCTCAAGTTAAAGAATTACGTGATAAGACAAGCGTTGGTATGATGGATGCTAAGAAGGCATTGGTTGCTGCTGACGGTAATATGCAAGAAGCTATCGACAAACTTCGTGAAAAGGGTATTGCTAAGGCTGCCAAGAAGAGTGGTAACATTGCTGCTGAAGGTTTGACACATATCGAAATTTCAGGTAACAAGGCTGCTATCATCGAAGTTAATTCTGAAACTGACTTTGTTTCATCAAATGACAAATTTATCAACTTAGTAAACGAAATTGGTAAAGCTGTTGTTGCTAATGAACCAAAGACAATGGACGAAGCTTTGGAACTTAAGATTGGTGACCAAACAATCAACGAAGCTATCACTGGCTTAACAGCTGTTATCGGTGAAAAGATTTCATTGAGACGTTTCCAAGTTCTTGACAAGACTGATTCACAAGTATTCGGTTCATACCTACACAATGGTGGTTTGATCGGTGCTATCGTTACTCTTGAAGGTGCTGATGAAGCTACTGCTAAAGACGTTGCTATGCACGTTGCAGCCGTAAACCCTGAATTCATGGATCGTGATCAAGTTCCTGCTGATCGTCTAGAACATGAAAAAGCTATCTTCACTGAAGAAACTAAGGCTGAAGGTAAACCTGAAAAGATCATTCCTAGAATCGTTGAAGGCCGTCTAAACAAGTTCTTGTCAGAAATTAGTTTGGCTGACCAAGAATTCGTTAAGGATTCAGACATGACAGTTCAACAATTCGTTGAATCAAAGAATGGTAAGTTAGTTTCATTCGTTCGTTATGAAGTTGGCGAAGGTATCGAAAAGAAACAAGAAGACTTTGCTGAAGAAGTAAAGAACCAAATGAAGTAATTTTTTAACAATTTCGAGAAAGGTCGCTTAATTCAATTTGAATTAAACGACCTTTTCTTTGTATAAAGGGTTGTATCCGAGCAATTTTTATTTAAAAATAGTGTTTAGATAAATTTAGTGTTTCTAATATGTTAAAATGTTTAATAGCAAAATTAAAGGAGAGTACTTATGCCTAATATCAAGTATAAAAGAATTATCTTAAAAGTTTCTGGTGAAGCTTTAGCTGGAGAAAAAGGATTTGGCATTAATCCCCCAGTTATCAAAAAAATCGCTGAACAAATTAAAAGTGTTCATGATTTAGGTGTTGAAGTTGCCATTGTTTGTGGTGGTGGAAACATCTGGCGTGGTGAAACTGGTGCTGAAATGGGTATGGATCGTGCTCAAGCAGATTACATGGGTATGATGGCTACAGTTATGAATGGTCTAGCTTTACAAGATGGTTTGGAAAATATTGGTGTCCCAACTCGTGTGCAAACTTCAATTGAAATGCGTCAAGTTGCAGAACCATATATCAGAAGAAGAGCCGTTAGACATCTAGAAAAAGGCCGTGTAGTTATTTTTGCCGGTGGAACTGGTAATCCATACTTCTCAACTGATACTACTTCAGTACTACGTGCTGCTGAAATTGAAGCTGATGTTATTTTGATGGCTAAGAATGATGTTGATGGTGTTTATTCAGCTGATCCTAAGAAAGATCCAAATGCTAAGAAGTATTCAGAATTGTCACAACTTGATATTATCAATAAGAACCTCGGTGTTATGGATACAACAGCTTCTTCATTGTCAATGGATAACAATATTCCATTGATCGTCTTCAACTTGAACAAGCCAGAAAACATCAAGAAGGTTGTTCAAGGCGAAAATATCGGAACAATTATAAAGGGTGGTAATGATGACAAATAAAGCTATTACAAAAGCAAAAGAGAATATGTCCAAGTCAGTTGACGTTTTGAGTCGTGAACTAGCTAATATTCGTGCCGGTAAGGCCAATGCTTCAATTTTAAGTAACGTAAGAGTTATGTATTATGGAACAGAAGTACCATTGAATCAAGTTGCTTCTATCAATATTCCTGAAGCACGTGTTTTGATGATCACACCTTATGACAAGTCTTCACTAGATGACATTGAACATGCTATCAACTCATCAGATTTGGGCTTAAATCCTGCTAATGACGGTAGTGTGATTCGTTTGGTTATTCCACAACTTACTGGTGAACGTAGACAAGAAATTGCCAAGCAAGTAGGTAAGGAAGCTGAAAGTGGACGTATTGCTGTTAGAAACGTTCGTCGTGAAGCTATGGATGATTTGAAGAAACAACAAAAGAACAATGATATCACAGAAGACGAATTGCATACTTTAGAAAAAGATGTTCAAAAAGTTACTGACGATGCCATTGCTCAAATGGATAAACTAGCTGCAGATAAGGAAAAGGAAATTACTGAAGGCTAATTTATATGACAGAAGATATTAGGAAGAGATTAGATCCAGATGCTTCGATTCCAAAGCATGTAGCAATTATTATGGATGGTAATGGACGGTGGGCTAAGAGATTAGGTCAACCAAGAATTGCTGGTCATAAAGAAGGCATGAACAATGTCAAAACGATTGCAACTGCTGCCAGTCATTTAGGTGTTAAAGTCTTGAGCCTTTATGCCTTTTCAACTGAAAATTGGAGTCGTCCTAGCAAAGAGGTCAATTTTTTGATGCGCCTACCAGTTGACTTCTTTGGGACATTTATGCCCGATTTAATCAAAGAAAATATTAAAGTATTGGTAACCGGATTTACGGACCATTTGCCTGATAGAACGAGAAAAGTAGTTATGAAAGCAGTTGAGGATACGAAGGATAATACCGGTATGATCCTCAACTTTGCTTTTAATTATGGCGGTCGTGCTGAAATTGTCCATGCAGCAAAAGAGTTGGCAATTAAAGCTCAGGATGGTTCAATAGATCCAACAGACATTGACGACGAATTGTTTTCTAGTCAATTATTAACTAGTCAATTGGGTGAGTTAGCTGACCCAGACTTGTTGATCAGAACTAGTGGCGAAGAGCGAATTTCTAATTTCATGTTATGGCAATTAGCCTATTCGGAAATGGTCTTTGATAAAACTCTTTGGCCTGATTATTCGGTTGATAATTTGATTGAGGATATTCAAGAATTCGATAGAAGAGATCGCCGTTTCGGTTCGGTCTAGTTAGTTTGGGGGAAAATCATGAAACAACGTGTAATTACTGCCGTTATTGCTTTGGCAATTTTTATTCCCATATTGCTTGCAGGTGGAATTTGGCTAGAAGTTGCAGCAGCAGCACTAGCAGCAGTTGGTGTATTTGAAGTTTATATCATGCGCAAGAGAATTATCGTTTCAGTCGACTTTTTAGTGACAATTTTAGGAACGTTAGCTTTAGTAGTACCAAACGGTTTTTATAGCGGTTGGTTGCCTAAGAGTTTCTCACGTCTTGATTTATTTTATGTCTTCGCAGTTATTTTGTTAGTCATTACTGTTTTGACTAAGAACAAATTTAATTTTGAAGATGCAGGTGTTTCAGTAGTTTCAATGCTTTATATCGGAACAGGATTCCACTATTTAGCAGCTGTCAGAAATTCACAGCCAGGACTAGGTTTGTTGATGTATGCTTTGATCGTTGTTTGGTCAACTGATATTTTTGCCTATACGTTTGGTAGAAAAATTGGTAAGCATAAATTATGGCCTGCTATCAGTCCTAATAAGACATGGGAAGGAACAATTGCTGGTATTATTATGGCATTAGTTCTTTCTGGAGTTTATATGATTTTTGTCCCACAAGAATATTCCATCACTTCAATGTTGATGATTGCTTTTGTCTTGTCTATTATGGGACAAATGGGCGATTTGATTGAATCTGCCTACAAGAGATTTTACAAAGTTAAGGATTCAGGAAATATTTTGCCAGGTCATGGTGGAATCTTGGATCGTTTTGATAGTATGTTGATCGTACTACCATTGCTACACATTTTTGGTTTAGTCTAAATTAGCTCGTGGAGGTTAAAATGACCGCGATAATTACATTTATAATCGTTTTTGGAATTTTGGTAATTGTCCATGAATTTGGACACTATTATGCTGCAAAAAAATCAGGAATCTTAGTTCGTGAGTTTTCTGTTGGTATGGGACCGAAGATCGTCGCTTACCGCAAAAATCATACGACCTATACTTTGAGACTGCTGCCTTTAGGTGGGTATGTCCGCATGGCTGGTGCGCAAGAAGATGATTCTGAAATTCAACCGGGAACGATGGCATCATTAGTAATTAATGATGACGATAAAGTAACAAAAATTATAACTTCAAGTAAGGTTTATGATGCAAACGCGGTTCCAGTTCAAATCTCTAAAGCTGATCTTGTTGATGATTTAGTAATCGAAGGATACGAAAATGGTGATGAAACTGTCACTAAAAAGTATTCAGTTGATCATGATGCAACGATTGTTGAAGAAGATGGTACGGAAGTGCAAATTGCACCTCGTGACGTTCAATTGCAATCAGTCTCTGTTTGGAAACGAATGATCACAAACTTTGCTGGTCCATTTAACAATTTTGTTTTAGCAATCGTGGCTGCTATTATCGCTGCCTTTATGATGGGTTCAGTTGGAACTGGCTCTAATCAATTAGGCAGCATTCAAAAGGATTCAGTGGCTCAAAAAGCTGGTCTAAAGGCCAACGATAAAATTTTAAGTATTAACGGGAAGAAAACTGCTTCTTGGACGGATCTGTCAGAGAATATTCAAAATAATCCTGGTAAGAAATTAACGATGAAAGTTCAATCTGGTAAAAAGGTTGAGACTATCAAAGTAACGCCTAAGACAGTTAAATCTTCAGGTCAAAGTTATGGACTGATTGGTATTATGCAAAAGACCGATTCTTCTGCCATGGCTAAGATCAAATATGGTTTCATTTATAGCTGGAGCACTTCGTTAACGATTTTCCACGCTTTAGGAAAGATGGTTTCAGGTGGGTTTAGCATTAATCAATTATCTGGTCCGGTAGGAATTTATTCGATGACTTCTAAAGTTGCCTCAACTGGATTGATCAATATTATTTTCTTCACATCAATGCTGTCTATGAACTTAGGAATCGTTAATTTGATTCCAATTCCAGCACTTGATGGTGGAAAGATTTTATTGAATATCGTTGAAGCTATTAGAAGAAAACCAATTCCAGAACAATATGAAAATGTGATTACCTTAATTGGGGTCGGAATCTTAGTTCTATTAATGATTGCCGTTACCTGGAATGATATCCAGCGCTTCTTTATAAAATAGGGGGATAAAAGAACTTGAAACAGTCAAAATTATATATTCCAACATTAAAGCAAACTCCTTCAGATGCTGAAGCAATCAGTCATCAGTTGATGTTGCGTGCCGGTTACATCAGACAAGTCTCTGCCGGTGTTTATGCTTACTTGCCATTAGCTTGGTCAGTAATCCAAAAGATCGAAGGACTTATCAGAAAACAAATGAAGGACATCGATGCTGCTGAAATGCGTATGCCAGCTATTTTGCCAGCCGATCTTTGGAAGGAAAGTGGTCGTTATGCAACTTATGGCGACAATCTTTTCAAGTTCAAAGACCGTCATGATCGTGACTTCATTCTTGGACCTACACACGAAGAAACTTTCACAAGTATCGTCAAAGAAGGTTTGAACAGTTACAAGAAGTTGCCAATCGCTATGTATCAAATTCAAATGAAGTATCGTGATGAAGACCGTCCTCGTAATGGATTGTTGCGTGGTCGTGAATTTATCATGCAAGATGCTTATTCATTTACTTCTAACAAAGAGCAACTCGATGTTATCTTCAATCAAATGGAACAAGCTTATCGCAATATTTTTGACGCTTGTGGTTTGAACTATCGTGTCATTATCGGTGATGCTGGTGCCATGGGTGGTACTGATTCTAAGGAATTCTCTGCTATTGCTGATATCGGTGAAGATACCATTGCCTATTCAGACGATTCAGATTACTCAGCTAACCTAGAAATGGCTGCAAGTAAAATGGATGAGAACCCAGTTGAAGATAAGAAAGAAATGGAAGAAGTCAACACACCAAATGTACATACAATTGATGCCTTGGCTCAACTTCTTAAAGTCGACGCTTCAAGAATCATGAAGGCTGTAGCTTATATTGCTGATGAAAAACCAGTAATGGTTATGATTCGTGGTGACTACGATGTCAACGATGTTAAATTGAAGAACTATTTGGGAGCAGACTTTTTACGTGAAGCAACTAATGAAGAAGTAACTGACGTATTTGGCAGTGTTCCTGGATTTATCGGACCTAAGGGTATCAAAGAAGATGTTAAAGTCTTATACGATAGCTCATTAGTTGGTTTGACAAACTTTGTCGTTGGACCTAATAAGGCTGACCGTCACTTTGTCAATGCTAACTTTGAAGATATCACAGATGAAATGCCAGAATTTAGAGATTTCCGTGTGATCAAAGAAGGCGAAACTTCACCAGATGGTCACGGTAAGATTCAATTTACTCGTGGTATTGAAATCGGTCATATCTTCAAACTAGGAACTAAATTCTCTAAAGCATTGGGCGCTAACTTCTTAGATGAAAATGGTAAATCAAATCCTATCATCATGGGTAGTTACGGTATCGGTGTTTCAAGATTATTGACAGCTATCGTTGAACAACACAGCGACGAAAATGGTATCGTTTGGCCAGTAAGTTTGGCTCCATACCAAGTTCACGTTGTTCCTATCAAGTACAACAATGACGTTCAAGGCAAACTAAGTGACGAAATTGTTGAATTGTTGGAAAATGAAGGCTATGATGTCTTGCTTGACGATCGTAAAGAACGTCCTGGTGTTAAGTTTGCTGACTCTGATTTGATCGGTACACCAATCAGAATCACTGTTGGTAAAAAAGCAGCTGACGAAATTGTTGAACTAAAGCTTAGAAGCACTGGTGAAACAATCGAAGTAAGTAAAGATGAATTAGTAAATTCAGTAAAAATATTGCTTAAGAATCAGAAATAGATTTTTTTAGTTAAGTTTGGTTAGTGTAATATTCCGTCCTCCATAGCAAAGAAAATTTGGCTGGAACAATGTGGGCACGACTTGAAGACTTTGCTAAGCCCAAGTGCGGGCAAAGTCTTCAAGCTCGACCTTTCACTAGGCAATAAATTGCCAAGAGAAATTTCACATTTGAGCCAATTTTCTTTGCTATTCCGGACTAGATAGTGGTTCTATTTTTTAGTTTCTTAATTATTTGAAACAAAAGATGAACGGCGGCGGAATTCAATAACTTAACTTAAGAAAAATCATAAAATGAGGCTTAGGCCTTTTTTTATTTTTTGAAAGGTAGAATATGGCAGATACAAAACAACTTTTTGAAATACTAGTTAAGCAAATTAAATTGGACCAATTGTTAGAATCTAACGATTCGTTTGCCGATGGTAAATTGAACAAATTGGAAGTTCATAAGAATAGTAAACGTTGGACCTTTTACTTTGAGTTCAAGGATGTTTTGCCATTTAAAGAATTTCTAACTTTTGTCAAAGCGTTGAAGGCTAGTTTTGAGGGTATTGCACAGGTAAATTTTGAAATCAAGACTACCCAAGCACAATTAAGACAAAAAGATATTACCGATTATTGGAATTACGTGTTGAATGACTGTTCTGTTGAATCGCCAATGGTTTTGGATAAAATCAGTCAAACGCCGCCACATATGGAAAATGGTCAAGTCTTTTTAGATGTTTCGAATAGTTTCATGGCGGATATTGTTGATGGCAAGTTGGTCAATGGTTTGCAATCTGAATACAGCAGTTTAGGTTTCCCAGATTTTCGAATCAGAGCCAATATCGATGAATCGAAGAATCAAGAAAAAGAAGCTGCGATGAAGGCCATGAACGTGGAAAAGAACAAGCAATTCCAAGCTAAGGCTAAAGAAGTCAGTGAGAAAAAGGCAGCTAAACCCGTCAATGTTTCTAAAGTTGGACGCAAAATTCCTGACGATCAAGAAATTACGCAAATGGTCGATATCGTCGAAGAAGAGAGAAATAAAGTTGTTGAAGGCTATGTTTTTGATATCGATGTTAGAAAGTTAAAATCAGGTCGTTCACTATTGATTTTAAAGGTGACTGATTATACGTCGTCATTTAGTATCAAGAAGTTCTCAAATGGTGAAGACGATGAAAATTTCTTCAATTCATTAGATAAAGGCGCTTGGATCAGAGTTCGTGGTAGCGTTCAAGAGGATAATTTCTCGCGTGAATTAGTTATCATGGCAAATGATATTAATGTTATCAAACACCAACCAAGAATCGATACTGCAGAAGATGACAATAAGCGTATCGAATTGCATGCCCACACTAATATGAGTCAAATGGATGCCATTCCTAGTGCAACTGATTTGATCAAACGTGCTAGCGACTGGGGTCAAAAGGGAATCGCCATAACTGATCACCATGCTCTACAAGCCTTTCCTGAAGCTTTTAGTGCTGGTAAAAAATTCGGCGTCAAAATTGCTTATGGTGTCGAAATTGATTTAGTCGATGAAGGTAATCCAATTGCTTACAATCTTCGTGATCAAAAATTAGCTGGTTCAGAATATGTGATTTTCGATACTGAAACGACTGGTTTGTCAGCTGTTTACGATTCGATCATTGAAATTGGTGCTACTAAGATGAAAGATGGCGAAGTAATCGATCGTTTTGATAAATTTATCAATCCTGGTCACCCACTGTCAGAAGTAACGACTAATTTGACTAGTATCACAACGGAAATGGTTGAAAATGAACCCGATGAATCAGTGATTGTCGGTGAATTCATGGACTTTATTGGCGATGATATTTTAGTTGGTCACAATGTAACTTTCGATATGGGCTTTATGAATGCCGCTTTGACGAGAATGGGACGAGAACGCTTGTCAATGCCAGTGATCGATACTTTGGAAATGTCACGAACATTGCATTCAGAATATCGTAATCACAAGTTGGATTCGTTGGCTAAACGTTACAATATCGTTTTGGAACACCACCATAGAGCGGATTCCGATGCGGAAACAACTGGTTATTTGATGTACAAGCTGTTTGAAGAATTGGAAGATAAATTTGGAACTGACAATGTCGATCAACTAAATGATCATATTGGTGGTGAAGAAGCATATAAGCAAGCTCGTCCAAGTCATGCAATTTTGTTAGCTAAGACTCAAGCTGGTTTGAAGAATATGTTCAAAATCGTTTCGTATTCAATGACACAGTACTATTATCGAACAGCTCGTGTCCCTAGGAGATTGTTGAACAAGTATCGTGAAGGTATAATCGTAGGTTCCGCCTGTGAAAATGGTGAAGTCTTTACTAGTATGATGCAAAAAGGATATGACGATACTAGAGAATTGGCTCAGTATTACGATTATTTAGAAGTCATGCCGAAGACTTTGTATCAACATTTGATTGATATCAAAATTATCAAAGACGAAACAGCTCTGGAAGAGATTTTGAAAAATATTGTCAAATTAGGTAAAGAACTCAATAAGCCAGTTGTCGCAACAGGTGACGTTCACTACCTAGATCCACATGACAAAGTTTATCGAGATATCGTTATTAAAGCCGTCAAGAGTAATGCTTTAGCACGTCGACCAGAGTTGCCAGATGTACAGTTTAGAACGACTAATGAGATGTTTGATGAATTCAGTTACATGGACTCACAAACTCAACAAGAAATCATCGTTGATAATCCTAAGAAAATTATGGATTCAATCGATGAAATGTCTCCGGTCAAAGATAAGCTTTATACTCCTAAAATGGAGGGTGCCGAAGATGAAATTCGTAATTTGACTTTGAACAAAGCACATGAACTATATGGTGACCCATTGCCAGAAATCGTTCAGGAGCGAATGGACAAAGAGTTAAAGAGTATCATTGGTAATGGATTCTCAGTTATTTACTTGATTTCACAACGTTTGGTTTACAAATCAAATAAAGATGGATATTTGGTAGGTTCTCGTGGTTCCGTTGGATCAAGTTTCGTTGCCACGATGACTGGTATTACTGAAGTTAATCCTTTGCCACCGCATTATCGCTGTCCTAAGTGTAAGTATTCCGAATTCTTTACTAAAGGTGAAGTTGGTTCTGGATATGATTTGCCTGATAAGAAATGTCCAAAATGTGGAGCTGATCTCAAAAAAGATGGTCAAGATATTCCGTTTGAAACTTTCTTAGGATTTAAAGGTGATAAGGTTCCGGATATTGATTTGAACTTCTCTGGTGATTATCAGCCAGTAGCTCACAATTATACGAAAGTATTGTTTGGGGAAGATCACGTATTTAGAGCCGGAACGATTGGTACAATTGCTGATCGAACTGCTTTTGGTTACGTGAAAAATTACGAAGAATTGACTGATCAAAATCTTCGTAATGCCGAAGAAGAGCGATTAGCCATGGGTTCAACTGGTGTCAAAAGAACCACTGGTCAACATCCGGCCGGAATCATCGTTGTGCCTGACTACATGGATATCTTTGATTTCACGCCAATTCAATATCCGGCTGATGATCAAAATGCTGCTTGGAAGACGACTCACTTTGATTTCCACTCAATTCACGATAATATTTTGAAACTAGATATTCTAGGACATGATGATCCAACGATGATTCGTATGCTTCAAGATTTATCTGGTATCGATCCTAAGACTTTGCCGGTTAAAGACCCAGGGGTCATGGAATTGTTCAGTGGAACTAAGTCTTTAGGTGTTACGCCTGAACAAATCTTTTCAAAAACTGGAACACTAGGGGTGCCAGAATTCGGTACTCGTTTTGTTCGAGGAATGCTTGAAAAGACTCATCCAACAACCTTTGCCGAATTGCTACAAATTTCTGGATTGTCTCACGGGACTGATGTTTGGTTAGGTAACGCTGAAGAATTGATCGATAAAGGTATCGTTACTTTGAAGGAAGTTATTGGTTGTCGTGATAATATCATGATGGATTTGATTCACTATGGTATGGATTCACAGATGGCTTTCCAAATCATGGAGCACGTTCGTAAGGGACGCGGAATTCCTGATGATTGGAAACAAGCTATGAAAGATGCTGATGTTCCTGATTGGTATATTGATTCTTGTTTGAAGATCAAATACATGTTCCCTCGAGCTCACGCCACAGCTTACATTATTATGGCGTTAAGAATTGCCTACTTTAAGGTACATTATCCACTTTACTATTACAGTGCTTACTTCACAGTTCGTGCTGACGACTTTGACTTGGTAGCGATGACGACTGGTAAAGATGCTGTCAAAGCTTCAATGAAAGCTATCAACGATAAGGGAATGGATGCTTCAACTAAAGAAAAGAATTTGTTGACAGTTTTGGAATTGGCTAACGAATGCTTGGAACGTGGTTTCAAGATCAAGATGGTCGATATCGAAAAATCAGATGCTTTTGAATTTAAGATCATCGATGATAAAACACTTCTAGCACCATTCAATGCTATTCCTGGACTTGGTGACAACGTTGCTAAGCAAATCATTGCCGCACGTGAAGAACAACCTTTCTTATCTAAGCAAGATTTAGGTACTCGTGGTAAGGTTTCAAAGACTGTTATCGAATATATGACAGAAAATCATGTTTTAGATGGCATGCCAGACGAAAATCAGTTATCATTATTTTAGGTATGGTTGTTATAAGTTGATTTAATAACAAATATATGTTAAATTAACTACTAGTTAATTATTGATTAATGAGTGAGCAGAAATGCTCACTCTTTTTATTGCCGATTACTTTGGAGGAATGTCCTTGGATACAAAAGTTGAAGAATTAAAAGCCATTTTACAACCCATTTTGGAGCAACACGATTTCTTTTTAGTTGATTTAGAATTCGTGCACGAACATGGGGATTGGTACTTGAGAGTTTATGCAGATAAAAAAGGTGGAATCAGTATCGATGATTGTGCCGTTATTAGTGAGGAATATGGAGAAAAGCTAGATGAGTTGGACCCAATCGAACCAGCTTACTATCTAGAAGTTTCATCTCCGGGTGCAGAACGTCCATTAAAGAACGATGAAAGTCTAACTAACTACGTTGACGACTACGTTCATGTTTCTTTATACCAAAAAGTAAATGGTGAAAAAGCTTTTGAAGGAACACTTACAGAAGTAACAGACACAGAGATAACTTTGATCGTTAAAGTTAAGAATTTAAAGAAGCAAGTAGAAATTAGCCGCAAAAATATCGCTAAGATTCGTCTTGCAATCGAATTCTAAGGAGAAAATCATGAGTAAAGAAATGGTTGAAGCCCTCGATGCGCTTGAACGCGAAAAGGGTATCAAAAAAGAATACGTTATTGAATCATTAGAAGCTGCCTTAGTTGCTGCTTATAAGAGAAATTACAACCAAGCCCAAAACGTTGATGTTGAATTTGACGCTAAAAAGGGTAATATACATGTTTATGCGGTTAAAGAAGTTGTCGAAGATGTTGTGGATGATCGTCTAGAAGTAAGTCTTGAAGATGCCCAACAAAAGAGTAAAGGTTATGAAATTGGCGATCATATCAAAGAAGAAGTAACACCAAAAGACTTTGGTAGAATTGCTGCTCAGACCGCTAAGCAAGTGATCATGCAACGTGTTCGTGAAGCTGAGCGTGATATCATTTATAATGAATACAGTCAGTATGAACACGAAATCATTCAAGGAACAGTTGAACGTAGCGATAGCAGATATGTTTACATCACTTATGGACGTATCGAAACAGTTATGCCTAAGGCTGACCAAATGCCTGGTGAAACATACAATTCTCGTGATAGAATTCGTGTTTATGTTACAAAGGTAGAAAATGCTACTAAAGGACCTCAAGTCTTTGTTTCTAGAACTGATCCAGGTTTGGTCAAGAGATTATTTGAACAAGAAGTTCCTGAAATTTATGATGGAACTGTTGAAATCGTCTCAATTGCTCGTGAAGCTGGGGACAGAACTAAGATTGCTGTTAAATCAGATAATCCAGATGTTGACCCCGTTGGTACTTGTGTTGGACCAAAGGGTTCACGTGTGCAAGCAGTCGTTGATGAATTGAACGGTGAAAATATCGATGTTGTACCTTACGTTGATGATCCAGTTGATTTCATTGCTAACGCTTTGAATCCAGCTGAAGTTATCGCGGTTCAATTTGACGAAAACGACAAGAAACAATGTATCGTAATCGTTCCTGACTACCACTTGTCATTAGCAATTGGTAAGAAGGGGCAAAATGCGCGTTTAGCTGCTAAATTAACTGGTTATAAGATTGATATCAAGCCAGAATCGCAAGTTGAATTTGTTGATGACAACGACGAAGATGTTGATTTAGACGATATTGAGAGTGGTAAGATTGACATAGAGAAGACTCGTGAAAATGCTGCTAATGCAGATGACGCAAAGAATCCTGCTGCACAAGACGATGAAGATAATGATTCAGACTCAGATGATGTAGATAGCGATTCCGATTCAGAAAACTAAAAAGGGGTGATGGATTTGGCAACTCGTAAGATACCTATGCGTAAAGATGTTTTGACAAATAAGATGTATCCAAAAAGAGAAATGGTAAGAATTGTCAAAGATAAAGAAGGCAATATTTCGATTGATCCTACTGGAAAGAAACCTGGCCGTGGGGCTTATGTAGGTCTAGATCCAGAAGCCGTTAAAAATGCTAAATCAGCAAAGATTCTGGAAAAAGTATTTTCACATGCAGTTCCAGAAGATTTTTATGATGAACTATTTGATTTCGTAGATCACCAAAAGGCCCGTATGGATCTTTTTGGAGATTTGGGTAAGAAACATTAATGAAGAACTTTTTAAATTTCTTAGGTATTGCAGTTAGAGCTCGAAAATTTATTAGTGGAACTGAACTGACTATTAATGGAATGCGCAGTGGTGAGGTAAAACTCGTTATCATGGCGCAAGATTGTAGTGCTCGAACAAAAAAAGATTTGCACAATAAGGCAAGTTATTATAATGTACCTGTGATAGATACGATAAGTAGTGAAGAGTTAAAAACGGCTATTGGAAAAGACAGAAAAGTTATGGGAATAACAGATTTTGGATTTGCTAAAAGGTTAAAAGAAATTATGGACAATTAAGGAGAGTGATAGGATGGTCAAAAAAAGAATTTATACTATTGCAAAAGAAAATAGTGTTGAGAATCAAGTAGTATTAGATGCCGCCGCAAAATTGGGCATTGATGTTAAAAACCATATGTCATCAGTAGATGAAAGTGTAGAAAAGAAAATCGTCAGCAGTTTAAAGGGTGGTAAGAAGCCCGCTAGTCAACCAAAAGCACAATCAAAGACTGATGAAAAGCGCGAAGGTAGTAATCACAATTCAGGTGATCACAAAACTAAGATCAAGATTACTGCTGTAAGAAGAGATACTAATAAGGGTAAAGGTCACTTTGACCATCGTAACAATAATCACAACTCCAACAGTAATCGTCCAAACAGCAATAATAGTAACTATCATCGTCCAAATAATGGCAACAATTCTCACAATTCAAACAATGCTAATAATGGCAATAGAAACGATAACCGTAATTCACAAAATCGTGATAACCGTAATCGTAACAATGAAACACGCAACAACCGCAATGGCGAGAATCGTAATAACAACAATAATCGCAATCGCAACAATAACAACCGACGTGATCGTTCAAATGTGCAAGCACAAGCTCCACGTCCAAGACAAAGTGCTGGTAACAAGTATCTAGAACAATTTAAGACAAACATCGCTGATGCTAGTCGTATTCCTAGTCATCCAACTAGAAATCATAACAATCGTCCTAATAACAACCGCACAAATAACAGTGACAATGCTCATAGAAACAATCACCGTCCTAACAATAATAACGAGAACAACAATCGTTATAACAAGAACAACAACAACCATAATGTAAATAACCGTAACAACAATAATAATCACAATAACCAAAATCAAAACAGAAGACCTAATAACAACAACGCAGCTGCCAAGGCTAAGGAAACTCCTAAGTCAACTGTAGCAAACGTTAATATTCCAAAGCCAGAATACAAGAAGCCAAAACCAACTAACAATAATCGTGACTTTGGCCACAAACAAAATCTTGCTAATCCATTTGGTAGTCGTAAGAAGAAGAAAGAACGTAAACGTCAACAACGTCAACGTACTGAACCTAAGAAGCCAATGCCACAAAGAAAGGAACGTCCATTACCAGAAACACTTGTTTATACAGTGGGTATGAACGCTCAAGATATTGGTAAGTTGATTCACAGAGAACCAGCTGAAATTGTTAAGAAACTCTTTATGCTTGGTATTATGATCAACCAAAACAAGTCATTGGATAAAGATACCATTGAATTGTTGGCTGAAGATTACGGTATTAAGTCAGAAGAAAAGGTTCAAGAAGATGTTGCCGATATCGACAAGTACTTCGATGCTGAAGTTAATACAACGGAGAACCTTGTTACTCGCCCACCAGTAGTTACAATCATGGGTCACGTTGATCATGGTAAGACAACCTTGCTTGATCACCTAAGACACACACATGTTACTGCCGGTGAAGCTGGTGGTATCACTCAACATATCGGTGCTTACCAAGTTCGTCTAAAAGACAGATTGATTACATTCTTGGATACTCCAGGACACGCTGCCTTTACTAATATGCGTGCTCGTGGTGCTGATATTACTGATATCGTTATTTTGGTTGTTGCTGCTGATGATGGTGTTATGCCACAGACAATTGAAGCTATCAACCACGCCAAGGCCGCAAATGACCCAATTATCGTAGCTATCAATAAGATCGATAAGCCAGGTGCTAACCCACAACACGTAATCGAAGAACTAATGCAATATGACTTAGTTCCAGAAGATTACGGTGGGGATACTATCTTTGTTAATATTTCTGCCAAAATGGGTACAAATATCGACGAATTGCTAGAAATGGTTCTTCTAGAATCTGATGTTCTAGAATTAAAGGCTAACCCTCAACAAAAGGCTATCGGTACTGTTATCGAAGCTAAGTTGGATAAGGGTCGTGGACCAGTTGCTACATTGCTAGTTCAACAAGGTACACTACATGTTGGTGATCCAATCGTTGTTGGTAATACCTTTGGTCGTGTCAGAACAATGACAAACTACAATGGTAAAGACATCAAGAATGCTAAACCATCAGAGCCAGTTGAAATTACTGGTCTAAACGATGTTCCTGAATCAGCCGACAAGTTCGTTGTCTTCGATGATGAAAAGACAGCTCGTGCCGCCGGTGAAGAACGTGCTAGTCGTGCTCTTCAAAAGGAACGTCAAAATACTAACCCTGTAACTCTTGATAACTTGTTCGAAACAATGAAAGAGGGAGAACTTAAACAAGTCGACGTTATTATTAAAGCCGATGTTCAAGGTTCTGCTGAAGCCATTGCCGGAAGTTTGAAGAAGATCGAAGTTGAAGGCGTTCGTGTCAATATCATTCACTCTGCCGTTGGTGCCATTACTGAAAGTGATGTTAACTTGGCTGCTGCAAGTAACGCTATCATCATTGGATTTAACGTTCGTCCAACTGCTCAAGCCAAGGTTCAAGCTAAGGATGAAAATGTTGATATTCGTCTACACAGAGTTATTTACAAGGCTATCGACGAAATCGAAGCTGCTATGAAGGGTATGTTGGAACCAGTTTACGAAGAAAAAGTTATTGGTAACTTGACTGTTCGTGAAACATACAACGTATCTAAGATTGGTACTATCGCTGGTTGTTATGTAAACAGTGGTAAGATCCAACGTGATAGTGGCGTAAGACTTATCAGAGACGGTATCGTTATTACTGAAGGTAAGCTAGCTTCTCTAAAACGTTTCAAAGATGACGTTAAGGAAGTTGGTTCAGGATTCGAATGTGGTATCACAATCGAAAACTACAACGATATTAAGATCGGCGATGAAGTCGAAGTTTATGTTATGGAACAAGTTCCAGTTAAATAGTTAATTATCTAATAAAGTCGGAATGCTGTTGAAACATTCTGACTTTATTTTTTTGACAAATTATTCAACAAAAAGAATTGCCAAGTAATGTGATATAATCAAGCAGTGATGATTAAAAGATGACAAGTAAACTAGAGATAGTTTGAAAATAATTATGGAGGTACAGCATGGTAAAACATCGTATAGGTCGTGTTGAACAAGAAATTCAAAAAGAAGTTAACGATATTCTTCTTAAACGTGTAAGAGATCCTAGAGTTCAAGGCGTTACAGTCACAGGTGTCGAAATGACCGGTGATTTGCAACAAGCCACAATTTATTACAGCATTCTATCTGAAAAAGCTAGTGATGTTGAAAAAACTCAAGCAGGACTAGATAAAGCTAAAGGCTTGATTCGTCGTGAATTAGGTCAAAAGTTAACTTTGTACAAAGTCCCTGAACTCGAATTCAAGCAAGATCAATCAGTTCGTTACGGAGAAAAGATTGATAAATTGATTGCTAAGTTACACCAAGACGAAGCTAATCGTTAAAAAAAACAGGTGGGAATTTTTTTCTTGCCTGTTTTTTTGTGGAAAACTTTCTATTGTTAAGGAAGACTAGTAAAATTATTAATGATATTACGAAAAATGGAGATTTGTTATGGACGGAGTAATTCCATTAAATAAAGAAATCGGACAAACTAGTTCGGACTATGTATATAAATTAAGAAAAATCTTGCACACGAGAAAAATTGGCCACACAGGAACTTTGGATCCGTTGGTTGATGGAGTTTTGCCAATCTGCGTTGGACAAGCAACGAAGCTGGTAAACACTTTGACGGGCTCTCCTAAAGAATATGCCGGAGAAATCACTATTGGACGTTCAACGACTACTGAAGACCGTGAAGGCGAAACTGTTGAGGAAAAGAAATTGTCAAAGCCATTCACTAATGAAGAATTAGAGCAGACTTTTGAACAAATGACCGGGGACTTAAAGCAGATTCCACCAATGTTTTCAGCTGTTCGTGTGAATGGTAAGAAACTCTATGAGTATGCTCGAGCTGGTATCGAAGTAGAACGACCAGTTCGCCAAATTCACATTTATAGCTTTTCAATGACTTCAGAACCTAGTTTCGACGAAACAACGGGTTATCAAACGATTAAATTTCACGTTAAATGTTCTAAAGGAACTTATGTCAGAACTTTAGCTGTAGAATTTGGTAAATTATTAGGATATCCTGCCTTTATGTCGCAATTGACGCGAGTAAAAAGTGCTGGTTTTCCAATTGAAGAGACTTTTACCTTAGGTCAAATTGAAGAGATGATGGAAAAAGATGATTATCATTTCTTGAAGTCGATCGATGAAGTTTTAAAAGAGGTGCCTAGTTTAGAATTGAACGATGAACAGTGGGATGTTCGTGTCAGTCATGGGGGATTTTTAGAAGAAAAAGACGTTGACTCTGACAAAACTAAACAATTACGTGTCCAAAGAGATGGCGTAACCAAAGCACTTTACAAGTATGATAAAGTTAGAAATATGTGGATTCCAGATTTGATGTTATTGAACAATAAGTAAAAGAGGGTAATTATGCAGATTATTAATGTTAAACATCCGCTAAAAAAAGAGCAATTGCCAGCCGAAGCAACAGTGTTGATCATGGGCTTTTTTGACGGGGTACATTTAGGACATCAAAAGGTTATCAAGACGGGTGTGAGATTAGCTAAAGAGCATAATTTGAAATCAATCCTCTTGACCTTTGATCGATCACCTAGAACTGTTTATCAACACGAAACTAATTTTAAATATCTTTCAACGAGAAGCCGTAAAGCTCAGCTAGTTGAAGGATTAGGAGTGGACTATCTTTATTTTGTGAAGTTCACGCCTGATTTCGCCCACCTTAAGCCACAAGAATTCGTGGATCAATACATGATCGACCTCAAAGCTAAATACGTTGTTGCCGGTTTTGACTACACTTATGGTAAAAAAGATGTTGCTAACATGGCTAATCTACCTAATTATTCTAAAGGTAATTTTGAAACTGTTATGGTGCCAGAACAATTGATCAATGATCAAAAGATTGGTTCCAGTGCTATCAAAGAGTTCATCACTAGTGACAAAATCTCTGAAGCCAATAAATTTTTAGGCTACAATTACCAAAATCAAGGTAAGGTCATTCACGGATTGCAACGTGGTCGCACACTCGGTTATCCAACAGCTAACATTGCAGTCGATGGAGATCAATTGATTCCGTCAATCGGCGTTTATGCTACTAAAATAAAAGTAGCTGGCGTTTGGTACAATTCGATGACCTCAGTTGGTTATAACGTAACGTTCAAAGAGAATACCGGTATTACGATCGAGTCGAATATCTTTGACTTTAATCAGGATATTTATGGTCAACCGGTTGTGATCGAATGGGTCAAGTATCTTCGTGGCGAAGTGAAGTTCGATGGTGCAGAAGGCTTGATCAAACAGTTAGAATTAGATAAAAGCAATTCTTTAAAAGTTTTATAGATGGAGGACTTATGGTGTAAGCCAAGAGGTTCTCTTTTTCATTGTTTATAAAAAAGGTCAGTTATGGAAATAATTATGGAAATTGAGCGTGCATACTTGACACTATTAGGATAGATTGTTATATTTTACATTGTTAGCACTCAGGTATGAATAGTGCTAAAAAGGAGGACGGTATAATGCTATCACAACGTCAAGATGCAATCTTGAGAGAAGTCGTGCGCATATTTACAGATACCGGCCAGCCGGTTGGGTCGAAGACATTGATGAACGAATTACCATTTCATGTAAGTTCTGCGACAATCAGAAATGAAATGGCAATGCTCGAAGAAGTTGGGTACCTCGAGAAGACCCATCTTTCTTCAGGTCGAATTCCTTCGGCAATGGGATATCGCTATTATCTCGATCATCTGGTACAACCAACTAGTGTGCCACAAGATATAGCTCAAAGAATTGACGAGGATTTCGGTAAAACATATCATCAAATCGGTGATATTATCGAACAATCCGCCAAGATCTTATCTCATTTAACTAGCTACACCGCAATTACTTTGGGACCTGAAAGCAGTTCGATTCGTTTGACTGGATTTAGAATCGTCCCATTGAATGCACATCAACTTATGGCAATCATTGTCACAAGTGATAATAATGTAGAAAATAATATTTATACTGTCGATGATGATTTTGATACTTCATTAATTGAAAAAATCGTCAACATCGTGAATGATAAATTAGTTGGACAACCTTTGAATAAAGTCCTTCGAATGCTTCACAGCGATGTCCCAGCAATTCTTTCCGAATATATGTATTCAACTGATGGTTTGTTGGATATGATGGATTCACTCTTTAAGAAGGCTGAATCAGAGAAGTATTATGTCGACGGTCAATTGAATCTTTTGAATTATGCTAATAGTGACGATATGTCAGAGGTTCAGTCGTTGTTCTCGATAATTAATCAAAGCAACGATTTGAGAAAACTGTTAGATCCATCGATTTTAGATGATGGAATAAAAGTTCGTTTAGGAAGCGAATTAGGTAGTGATGCATTGAAGAATTACAGTATCATTACTGCTAATTATGATGTTGGACATCACGGTAAAGGCGTCATTGCCTTACTTGGCCCAACTACGATGCATTATTCGCAATTGATTGGTTTGTTAGGCGAATTTAGAGTTGAATTAGCGAAAAGGTTGATTGATTATTATTCAAGGTATGATGATTCTTGAAATTTAGGAGGAAGTAATGGCAGATAAACAAAAAGATCAAGATTTGAAGACTGCTAAAGAAGAAACTTCAAAGACTGATAAAAAAGCTGAAAAGAAAACAGCTGAAAAACAAGATCCAAAAGACAAAGAGATCAAAGATCTTAATGCCAAGAATGCGGACTTGGAAGACAAGTTCTTAAGAAGCCAAGCTGAAATTCAAAATATGAATAATCGTCATAAAAAAGAAGTTGCTGGTATGCTTAAATATGACGGACAAAAGCTAGCTACTGAAATTCTTCCCGTTTTGGATAATTTGGAACGTGCTTTGAATGTTGAAGCCACAGATGACTCAAGCAAGCAATTGAAGAAGGGTATCGAGATGGTTCAACAACACATGGTTAAAGCATTGGAAGACAACCATGTCAAAGCTATCGACAATGTAGGTGAGAAGTTTGATCCTGCAGTTGCTCAAGCTGTTCAAACTGTTCCAGCTGATGATGACCACAAGAAAGATACCGTTGTTCAAGTCCTTCAAAAGGGATACAAACTTGAAGACCGTGTCTTACGTCCAGCAATGGTTGTCGTTGCACAATAATTAGTAAATAAAAAATTAAAAAGAGGTTTAGGTTTATGTCTAAAGTTATTGGTATTGATTTAGGTACTACAAACTCTGCTGTAGCCGTTTTGGAAGGCGGTTCTCCAAAGATTATTACAAACCCAGAAGGTGCAAGAACAACTCCTTCAGTTGTTGCATTTAAAGATGGTGAAATTCAAGTTGGTGAAGTTGCCAAAAGACAAGCTATCACAAACCCTGATACAGTTTCATCAATCAAACGTCACATGGGTGAAGCAGGTTACAAAGTTACTGTAGCCGGCAAGTCATACACACCACAAGAAATTTCAGCTTTCATCTTGCAACACATCAAGAAGTTCTCAGAAGACTACTTAGGTGAAAAAGTTACAGATGCTGTTATTACAGTTCCTGCATACTTCAACGATTCACAAAGACAAGCTACTAAGGATGCCGGTAAGATTGCTGGATTGAACGTTCAACGTATCGTTAACGAACCAACAGCTTCAGCTCTTGCTTATGGTCTAGATAACGACAAGGGTGACGAAAAGATCCTTGTTTATGACCTTGGTGGTGGTACATTTGATGTTTCTGTACTTCAATTAGGTGATGGAGTCTTCGAAGTACTTTCAACAAATGGTGATACACGTCTTGGTGGTGATGACTTTGACCAAAAGATCATCGACTGGCTAGTTGAACAATTCAAGGCTGAAAATGGCGTTGATTTGAGTCAAGACAAGATGGCTCTTCAAAGATTAAAGGATGCTGCTGAAAAAGCTAAGAAAGACTTATCAGGTGTTGCTCAAACATCAATCAGTCTTCCATTTATTTCATCAGGTGCTAATGGCCCACTTCACTTGGAAGAAACATTGACACGTGCTAAGTTCGATGAATTGACTTCAGACCTAGTTGAAAGAACAAAGATCCCTGTTGACAATGCTTTGAAGGATGCTAACTTAACTACTTCAGACATCGACAAGGTTATCCTAAATGGTGGTTCAACACGTATTCCTGCTGTTCAAGATGCTGTTGCTAAATGGACTGGCAAAGCTCCAGACCACTCAATCAACCCTGACGAAGCCGTTGCTCTTGGTGCTGCTATCCAAGGTGGTGTTATCTCTGGTGATGTTAAAGACGTTGTTCTACTAGATGTTACTCCACTATCACTTGGTATCGAAACTATGGGTGGTGTCTTCACTAAGTTGATCGATAGAAATACAACTATCCCAACAAGCAAGTCACAAGTCTTCTCAACTGCTGCTGATAACCAAAGTGCTGTTGATATCCACGTTCTTCAAGGTGAGCGTCCAATGGCTGCCGACAACAAGACCTTAGGTCGTTTCCAATTAACAGATATTCCTGCTGCACCTCGTGGTGTACCTCAAATCCAAGTTACATTCGATATTGATAAGAACGGTATCGTTAATGTATCTGCTAAGGATATGGGAACAAACAAGGAACAAAAGATTACTATCAAGAGTTCATCAGGTTTGAGCGATGAAGAAATCGACCAAATGATGAAGGAAGCTAAGGAACACGAAGAAGAAGATAACAAACGTAAGGAAGAAGTCGATGTTAAGAATGACGTTGAACAAACATTGTTCGCAACTGACAAGACTCTAAAAGACGTTAAGGGTAAAGTTTCTGACGATGAAATCAAGAAAGCCCAAGATGCTCGTGATGCTTTGAAGAAAGCTCAAGACTCAGGTGACCTTGAAGACATGAAGAAGAAACGTGACGATTTGAACAAGATCGTTCAAGACTTGTCTGTAAAACTTTATCAACAAGCTCAACAAGCACAACAACAAGCTGGTGGCGATAATGGTGCTACTGGTACAGGTTCAACTGATGGCAAGAAGTCAGACGACAATACAGTTGACGGTGACTTTTCCGAAGTAGATCCTGATAAAGACAAGAAATAATAATTGTGATAAAGAGCAGTGGTTTAATTACTAAAACCAGTTATGGTATAGTAAGAACAATAACTGCTCTTTTGAGCGTTAAAAAGGAATAGGACGTAAAAGTCCTGTCGCATAAAGGTGATTTAATGGCAGATAAAAATCCATATGACGTACTAGGCGTTGATAAAAACGCTTCTGATGACGATATAAGAAAAGCATTTCGTAAACTTTCTAAAAAGTATCACCCCGATTTGAATAAGGCTCCTGATGCTGAAGAGAAGTTTAAGGAAGTTAATTCCGCTTATGAAATTCTAAAAGATCCTCAAAAACGTGCGCAATATGATCAATATGGTTCTGCCGGCATGAATGGTGGCCAAGGAGGATTTGGTGGCTTCGGCGCTGGTGGTGCTGGAGATCAATTCGGTGGTTTTGAAGATATCTTCAGTCAATTCTTCGGTGGCGGCGGTGCTGCTCGTCAAAATCCTAATGCCCCAAGACAAGGTTCCGATCTTCAATATCGTATGGACTTAACTTTTGAAGAAGGTGTCTTTGGTAAGAAGACTAATATTTCTTACAATCGTGAGGAAGAGTGTTCTACCTGTGGTGGTTCTGGTGCAAAGCCGGGAACACATCCAGAGACTTGTTCAAAATGTCATGGTTCAGGCTATGTTGAAGTTGATCGTCAAACTCCACTTGGTCGTATGCGTACACGTGTTGTTTGTGATGTCTGCAATGGTACTGGTAAGGAAATCAAAGAAAAGTGTAACGTTTGCCAAGGCTCAGGTAAGGTAAATGAAAAGCATGAATTGAAGGTTACAGTACCAGCTGGTGTTGAAGACGGACAACAAATGCGCTTAGAGGGCCAAGGTGAAGCCGGAACTAACGGTGGACCTTATGGTGATCTATACATTGTCTTCCACGTTGCTCCAAGTAAAGAATTCAGACGTGATGGCTCAACTATCTACGCTTCAGTTAATATCAGTTTCCCACAAGCTACTTTGGGAGATGAAATCAAAGTCAACACAGTTCACGGTCCAGTCAATTTGAATATCCCTAGTGGTACTCAAACTGGTACAACATTTAGATTGCGTGGCAAAGGTGCTCCAGTTCTTAACAGCAAGAGTATCGGTGATGAAAAGGTAACAGTTAATATCGTTACTCCACGTAAATTGTCAGCTGAACAACGCAGTGCTTTGAAGAAATTCGCTGAAGCCGGCGGAGACAAAGTCAAAGAAAAAGATAGTAACTTTTTCAATAAAGTCAGAGATGCTTTTAAAGGCGAATAATTTAAAAGAAGGGGTTTTAGCCTCTTCTTTTTTGTTGTCTAGAACATCGGTGTACAATAGTGTAAAATAGAAAGAATGATAAATTTCTGATAGAAGGGAATAATTTATGGATTTAGATCTCGATAAATTAAAAGAACGACAAAAAAGAATTCGTAATTTTTCTATCGTAGCGCATATCGATCATGGTAAATCAACGATTGCCGATCGAATTTTGGAAAGAACTAAGACAGTTTCAAAACGTGAAATGAAAGCTCAGATCCTTGATGATATGGATTTGGAACGTGAACGTGGAATTACTATCAAGTTGAATGCGGTCGAACTAGAATACGAAGCCAAAGATGGACAGACTTACATCTTCCATTTAATCGATACACCAGGACACGTGGATTTCTCATATGAGGTTTCACGCTCTCTTGCTGCCTGTGAGGGCGCTTTGTTAGTAGTAGATGCTGCTCAAGGTGTCGAGGCACAAACTCTAGCTAACGCTTATTTAGCGATTGATAACGACCTAGAAATCGTACCAGTTATCAATAAAATCGATTTGCCTTCTGCTGAACCAGATAAGGTCAAAGAAGAAATTGAAGAGATGATCGGTATCGATGCTGAATCTTCAATTTTGATGAGTGCTAAGACTGGTATCGGTGTTGACGAACTGCTCGAAAGAATCGTTTCGGATGTTCCAGCACCAACTGGAGATTTGGATAAACCACTCAAGGCTTTGATCTTTGACTCAGTTTATGACAGTTATCGTGGTGTTGTCCTTGACGTACGTGTTCGTGAAGGCGTTGTTAAGGTCGGAGACACGATTGAATTGATGAGTAATAAGAAGACCTTCGAAGTTACAGAAGTTGGTGTGATGTCTCCTAAAGCCGTTAAACGTGATTATTTGATGGCAGGGGATGTTGGTTATATTACAGCCAGCATCAAGACGGTTAAGGATACGCAAGTTGGTGATACGGTTACTTTAGCCGATAATCCAACTGACGAACCTTTGACTGGTTACCGTAAGAGTACACCAATGGTTTATGCTGGACTTTATCCAGTTGATAATGCTAAATATGAAGATTTGCACGAAGCCTTAGATAAGTTGCAATTAAACGATGCGGCTTTGGAATATGAACCAGAAACTTCGCAAGCCTTAGGGTTTGGTTTCCGTGTTGGATTCTTGGGCTTGTTGCACATGGATGTTGTTCAAGAACGTTTGGAACGTGATTTTGACCTCGACTTGATCACGACATCGCCATCAGTTGACTATCACGTTACAAAGACTGACGGAGAAGAGATCATCGTTGATAACCCGGCTGAATTGCCAGATGCAACGGATATCAAAGAAATTCGTGAACCTTTTGTTCGTGCGGAAATCATGGTACCAGAAGATTTCGTTGGTCCTGTTATGGAACTTTGCCAAAGAAAACGTGGCGAGTTCGTAACGATGGATTACTTGGACAAATATCGAGTCAATGTGGTTTACAAGTTGCCATTGCTAGAAATTATCTTTGATTTCTTCGATGATTTGAAGTCAAATACCAAAGGTTATGCATCGCTAGATTACAGTGTCGACGATTATGAACCTAGTGAACTAGTGAAGATGGATATCTTGTTGAATGGGGAACCAGTCGATGCGTTGAGTTTCATTGTTCACAAAGACTTTGCCCAAAAACGTGGTCGTGATATCGTAGCTCGTCTGAAGGAAGTAATTCCTAGACAAATGTTTGAAATTCCAATTCAAGCAGCTATCGGTAACAAGATTGTCGCTCGTTCAAATGTTAAAGCTTATCGTAAAGATGTTACTGCCAAACTTTATGGTGGTGATAGAACTCGTCGTGATAAATTGTTGAACAAGCAAAAAGCTGGTAAGAAGCGTATGAAGGAAGTCGGAAAAGTTTCCGTACCTCAAGAAGCCTTCATGTCGGTCTTGGATCTTAACCGAGGCAAAGATGACAGTAAAAACTAAGAAAACACTTATAATGTAACTATACGTTGCATCATAAGTGTTTTTTGTTTGGAGGAAATTTGTATGGAAAAATTCGATACGATTATTATTGGAGCAGGACCTGCAGGATTGGCTGCTGCTTATAATTTAAAAGGTAATGGTCAAAACGTTGCCGTGATTGAAAATAATCTCTGGGGTGGAACTTGTCCTAATCGTGGCTGCGACCCTAAAAAAGTTTTGTTGAGTGGTGTCGAAGCAAGAGATAGAATGGCACAACTCCAAAACAAGGGCTTTGATAATGTGCCTTTCGTTAACTGGGAACAATTGGAAACTTTTAAAGAAAAATTCACAAAACCAGTTTCTACAGGGAGTCGTAAAGGAATCGTCGATGCTGGTATCACGGCAATTGATGGACAGCCAAAATTTACTTCTGAGGATACTTTAGTTGTCAATGGAATTGAATACCAAGCCGATAAATTTATCATTGCTACCGGTCAACGTCCTAGTTATTTAGATATCGTTGGGAAAGAACATTTATTGTCTAGTACTGACTTCCTATCGCTCAAGAAGATGCCAGAAGATATTACGATCATTGGTGCTGGATATATTGCCTTTGAATTAGCTACGATTGCCAATGCCACTGGAGCTAAGGTTCATATTATCCATCATAATGACCGTCCATTAAAAGAATTTGATCAAGAATATGCTATGGAATTAGTTAAACAGCTCGAAAATAAGGGCATTGATTTTAACTTTAATGTTGATACACAATCAATCACAGCTCAAGATGGCAAATACCTTTTGAAGGCTGATAATTTTGAATTGACTACCGATTTAGTTATTGGTGCTACTGGTCGAATTGCTAACGTTGATTTCTTAGATTTAGAGAAAGCCAACGTACAATACAATCGTCACGGTGTAGTTGTTAATGATCACTTGCAATCAACTAATGAGAACGTTTATGCGATTGGGGATGTCGTTTCTACTAAACAACCTAAATTAACCCCAGTTGGTGGTTTTGAAGCTGGCTATGTCAGTGATATTTTATTGGGAAAGACTGATAAAAAGCTTGAATTGCCTTTGATTCCAACCGTTGTGTATGGCAGTCCAAAACTTGCTAAGGTTGGTGAGCAAACTGGCGATAAAATAGTTGAACAAGATGTAACTAGTTGGTTTACGTACAGTCACACTAATGAACCAGTTGCTAAGGTAAAGATTGTTTTGAATGATAAAAAACAAATTATCGGTGCCACTTTGTTGAGTAATGAAGCTGATAGTTTGATCAATTTATTGACTCTGGCTATCAAACAAAAGATGAGTCATGAAGATGTTGTTAAAGAGATTTTTGCCTATCCAACTGCTGCTAGTGATTTGGAATATTTGATCTAAAAAAACGATGATAAATTTCCGCTGAAAATGGAAGTTATCATCGTTTTTTAGGTTAATCTTTTTTCTTCTTATTGTTTTGTTGTCGGCTCCATTCAGAATTGGTCATTAAATCATCAACGTTTAGAGTGATTTTACCAACTTCTTTGCCAGTCATCTCTTTAACGTTACGAGTAACGGTGTTAACGATTCGATCAAAGACTTGAGGTGCTGATTTACCGTATTCTAGAATAGCCTTTAATTCAAAAGATAATTTGTTGTCATCATTGTCGACATCAACACCTTTAGTAGGATTATCGATGAATCGGTCTGTTAAATTGCTGATAGCACCGCCAGTAAGGGATAAAACGCCATCGATTGAATTGGCTGTTTGACTAGCAATTTTTTCTAAAACTTGATCTGAGAAATTGAGTTCTTTTTGAATTGAATTAACAGAATTTGGCTTTTGTGAGTTAGTCATAGTGATTAGTCCTTTCTATTTAACCCGGTTATTATCAGGAGATTTTGATTGCTTTTGCCATTCCTTTTTGGTCATCATATCACTAATATAAACGTTGATTTCAACTACATTTAACCCAGTCATACGTTTAATTTGATTACCGACTTCTTGAAGGATGTTTTGGAATATTTGATGAGCGTCTTTACCGTATTCCAAGATAATTTCTAAATCTAATGCAGCCTGTTTTTCACCAACATCAGCATCGATTCCTTTGGTAATATCTTCTTTGCTTCTGATTTTATCGGCCAAATTATCGAAGACATTGCCGTTCATCGAAAGAATACCATCGATGTTTTGAATCGACATACCAGCAATCTTAGCTATTACGTCGTCATTAAATTTAAGTTTACTGTTGTTCAGTAAAGTAGTGTTCAATTGTTGATCTGTCATAGGTTACTCCTTTATTTGTAAAATTTTAATTATTTTTGAGTGTAAAGCTTGCTTGTCTCGCGTTGAGCCGGTCAAGATGGCAATCAAGTATCCCAGTACTCCAGCTATCAAAACTAGTAATAAATTGCCAAATCCTAGAATGATTCAAATCAAGACTAGTGAACTTGCGAGAATAAAGCCGAATAAACCTCGTCTCATATCTTTGTCCTCACGTTACTTTTATCTTTTTATCAGTCGTATTGGAACTTAGATTTATAATTGTTTTCTTAATAGGTACATTTAGGTGGTCGATTAATTGTTCATTAGCAATTTCTTTAATGTAGTCGCCCAGCTGAGGTAAATTTTTAGTTTCATTGCTGAGAACTGAAATTAACATCTTAGCGTGGCGTTTTTTACCCAAAATTTTTAATTGAACGTTGACCTTTTGTAAAGAAGGTATTTCTTCCAATCGTCTAGTAATCATTTTTTCGACAACATTAGTAGAAATTCTTAATTTTCCATTGGAAGAAGTAAATTTAATTTCTTGATATTTGGTAGGACTGAAGAGGGCATACATCAAAATAAAAATGTAAATGAGTGTTGAGATGGCCGCTAAAGCTAAAGAAAGATATGTCAGCCAATTTTTTGGTACATTTAAAGAATTGATCCAATTAATTATCGGTTTGATTGGATAAGTTAAGGCAGTGAACCAAAAAACTTGCAACAAACCGATTAGTGTTAAGGCAATGAGAATAATCTTATTAGCTTTTTTCATAATGTTTACCTAAGTTTTTTTATTGAAGCCACTCAAAACTAGAGTAGTCAAGAATACGACGATAATGGCACCAATGATGGCTGGAACAATTGCCATGCCAGCGACATTTGGTCCCCAAGTTCCTAATAAACTTTCCCCCAGCCATGCGCCAATCAATCCACCAATAACATTTCCAACCCAACCTAAAGGCATGTTGCGATTGATAATCATACTAGCAATGACACCAATTACGGCACCCACGATAATGATCCATATAGCATGTAACATATTAACCATTCCCTTCCGCAAAGAATTAATATCTTCTTTGTTAGTAAATTAATATTAAAATATTTCTGGAAACTTTGTCTACAAATAACTAATGAAATGAATAAATAAAAAATTATAATTAAAAAATAAAAAAGCCTCTCGCTAATTTAACGAGAGGTTAGATATTACTAGTTTTCATAACCATTCAAATGTTTAGACTTGAAATTCCAAGCATCAGTGATAACTTTTTGAACGTCATCGTATTGTGGTTGCCACTTCAAAATTGTTCTAGCTTTAGTTGAGTCAGCAATCAAAGTACTAGGATCTCCGGCACGACGTGGTCCAATTTTAGCAGGGATTTCTTTACCAGTAGCGATTCTAGCTGCTTCAAGGATTTCTTTATTTGAGAAACCAGTTGAAGAACCGAGGTTGAAGACGTCACTGTCATTGCCAGCACGCAAGTATTCCATAGCCAGGCGGTGAGCTTCAGCTAAGTCTTCTACGTGGACATAATCACGGACGTTAGTACCATCTTTAGTGTCATAATCGTCACCAAAGATTGTCAATTCGTCACGTTGGCCAGCGGCTACTTGTAAGACAACAGGAATCAAGTGAGTTTCTGGATTGTGGTCTTCACCGATAGTTCCATCAGGCTTAGCACCACCGACGTTGAAGTATCTCAAAGCTACGAATTTGATACCATAGGCAACATCACACCAGTGCATGATTTTTTCCATAGCTAGTTTACTTTCACCATATGGATTGGTAGGAACTGTTGGATCAGTTTCCTTAATTGGGATTTGTTTAGGTTCGCCATAAGTTGCTGCAGTTGAAGAGAAGACGATGTGCTTAACTCCAAAATTGTGCATGACTTGTAATAGAGAAATCATACCGGCAGTATTGTTGTCGAAATATTTGAGTGGGTTTTTCATGGATTCTGGTACGATTGAAAAGGCTGCAAAGTGAATGACGTCAGTGATATCTTCATTTTGGAATAATTTGATCAAAAATTCTTTATCACGGACATCACCTTGATAAAATTTAGCCTTAGAATTAATGGCTTGTCTGTGACCAGTTGCTAAATTGTCTGCTACAATGACGTCGTAATTCATTTCACATAAATGATCGACTGTATGTGAACCGATATAGCCAGCGCCACCTAAAACAAGAATACTCATATAATTACCTCCAGATTCATTTATAAGTACATTATAACTTACTTAGAAAAGTTTAAAGATAGTAAAATTAAATCACTACACTTTTTTTGATAGATGTTTTAAGATTAAATATATATTGCAAATTCATGGAACAAGGAATGGAAAAATGAAAAAGTTCTTTTCGATTTTTGGAACAATTATATTATTATTGGTTGCTGTTGCTTTAATTTTTAATCAGCCAATCAAAGAATATGCAGTCAAAAGAATCGCCGAGCACAATTTGACGACTCTGACTGCCAAAAAAGCTGCTAGTAATGCTAAGAAAAAAGGCGAGTTTGATTTTAATAAAGTAAAACCAATTTCAGCGACTCAAGTTGCCAAAGCTTCAGTCAATAATGATGCAGCTGTAATTGGAAAAATGGCTGTTCCTTCAGTTAACTTGCGTTTACCGATCGTCGTTGGTTTGAGTGACAATGCGCTATCGACTGGTGGCGGTACGATGAAAGAAAATGAGAAGATGGGCAAGTCCAATTATGCCTTAGCGGGTCATTATATGACTAATAAGGGAGCTCTGTTTTCACCATTAGAAAATGCCAAGATTGGTGATTTGGCCTATATAACCGATATGAAACGAGTTTATACTTACAAAATTTATTATAAGAAAATCGTTCCACCAACAGCCGTCTATTTGTTAGATGACGTTGAGAATCAGAGCATCTTAACTTTGATAACTTGTGCTGACGGTGGTACTAATCGTTGGGCCTTACAAGGTTCACTAGTGAAAAGCCAGCCAGCCAATAAAAATACTTTAGCGGTATTTTCTTAAATACTCCTTAAAAAGTTTTGGAATTAGTTTCAAGACTTTTTTTTTGCGTTCGATAATTGCTATAATTAAATAATTGTTAGTAGGTGATGGATTGACATTAATTAATTGGGAAAAGCGAAAGAATCCCACAAAACAAGAGATAGATGAATTTGCAGAAAGTAAGCACGTTACACCTGTGGTAGCGGAATTATTACTGGAAAGAGATATCGTTGAAGATAGTGATATCGAAGCTTTTTTGCACAGTGACGTGACTGAACTACAAGATCCTTTTGGACTTCATGACATGGATAAAGCTTTGGAGTTGATTGATGAAGCCGTTGAATCAGAAAAAAAGATTGCTATATACGGTGATTATGATGCCGATGGTGTTACTAGTACTTCAATCATGAAATTAACGCTGCAAAAACTCGGCAATAAACCGATTTTTTATGTTCCTGATCGTTTCAAGGATGGTTATGGACCTAATCTGGATCGATATAAAGAATTGGCTGATCAAGGAATTGATCTGTTGATCACAGTTGATAATGGTGTCAGTGGTACAGATGAAATCAAGTATCTTAAAGATCGTGGCATTAAAGTAATCGTAACTGATCACCATGACTTACCAAAGGAATTGCCTGAAGCTGATGCTATCGTCCATCCTAGTATCCCAGGTTCTGAATATGTTTGTCCTTACTTATCTGGAGCCGGTGTGGCTTTTAAGATAGCTGATGCTTTATTGGGCGATGAAGCCTTACAATTGATCGATTTGGCTGCAATTGGAACTGTCGCCGATGCGGTGGCTTTGAAGGGTGAAAATCGTGTCATTGTTACCGAAGGGCTCAAACAAATGAAAAATAATAATCACGTTGGATTGAGTGCCTTGCTAGATAAATGCAAAGTCAAATTATCCCATGTGACTGAAGAAGATATTGGCTTTCGGATTGCACCTAGGATCAATGCTCTCGGTCGTCTAGAAAATGCCTCCTCAGGGGTCGAATTGTTGACGACTGGTGATGAGTCATTTGCCAAAGAAATTGTTGATGAGACCGAGGAAATCAACTCTAGAAGACAAGATTTGGTTGCCAGTGCTTTTGAGGATGCACAAGCTCAGATTCAAGCGCAAAAAGAAAATGGCGTGATCGTGTTAAAAGGCAATGGTTGGCACCAAGGAATTTTAGGAATCGTTGCTAGTAGAACGATGGATCAAGAAAATAAACCTGTCTTAGCCACGCAATTTGACGATAATAGTGGTGTTATGAAGGGTTCCGGTCGTTCTCCAGAAGGCTTCAATTTGTTCACAGCTTTAGATAAGCATCGTGATTTGTTTACCGCTTTTGGAGGACACGCTCAAGCCTGTGGTTTTTCAATTGAGGAAGATAAGTTAGATGAGTTGACGAAGCTATTGCAAGTAGAACCTGCACAACAAGATTTTGACCCTAAGGCACCAGTAGTTAAAAATTATGATCTACAGTTAAATATTGCAGATTTGAGTATGGATCTAATCAAGCAGGTTCAACAGTTAGCACCATTTGGAATGGGTAATCCAAAGCCAGTCATCAAATTAGGCAATGTCTCGTTGTCGCAGATGCGTTCAATCGGTAAAGATGCTAGTCACTTAAAGACACAGGTTACAGATGAACAACATAGAATCGATGCGATAGGCTTTGGAATGTATGAAAAAGCTGCTAGTTTAACGACTAATCTATGTGATGTCTATGGTGAATTAGGCGTGAATGAGTGGCGCGGCAAAAAGAATTTGCAGTTAATGCTCGATGACTTCCAAGTTTCACCACAGGCACAAGTTCTCGCCGACTTAAAAGATGTTTACTTAGATTATCGTAATAAAGGCTTGTCGACGAAAATTCTGGAACATTTTGATGCGGTAGTTTTCTTTAATGAAGCATATTTAGAAGCGGCCAAACGTTTCGATGTGAAAACTGATTTAATTATGTATAATGAAAACTGTGATGGTAAGAATGTATTGATCTATGATCGACCTCACAATTTAGAATTATTCCAAAAATTTATTAAAAACAATAAAACTCAACATACAGCGTTATTCTTCCATACGGATTTGGCAAGTAGATATCTAAAACCTGATATGATAAAGATGAAAACGCTTTTGAAATATCTTTACTCCCATCAAAATATTACGATGGAAGGGATGGATTTGGTTGCTAAATTCTTGAATATGCAAAAAAATGACGTAGATTTTTATTTAAAAGTGTTTTTTGAGTTAAATTTTGTTAAAATAGTAAATGGTTTTGTTGAAAAAGCAAATGCTTCACAACAACGTGAATTAATCGAATCTCCGACATACTTGAAGAGATTGCAACGTAATGACGTTGAAAAAATATTAATTGAATCTAGCTTTGACGATTTATTGTCATGGATGAGTGATTACGATTGTCACTGTTAGATTGAATGGGGAATTTAAAAAAATGGATATTGATTTTAAGAAATACGTAGCTAATGTTCAAGATTTTCCAGAACCTGGTGTACTATTTCGAGATATTTCACCATTAATGGCTGATGGCAAGGCATATGCTGCCGCAACCGATAAGATTGTGGAATATGCAAAGAGCCGTGGAGCCGAAATGATTGCTGGACCAGAAGCCCGTGGATTTATCGTGGGTTGTCCAGTGGCTTACAAGATGGGCATCGGTTTTGCACCTGCTCGTAAGAAAGGTAAGTTACCTAGAGAAACGGTCTCAGTTTCTTATGATTTGGAATACGGTCAAGCATCACTTTATATGCAAAAAGATGCTATCAAGCCAGGTCAAAAAGTCTTAGTAGTAGATGATTTGATGGCAACTGGTGGTACTTTAGCCGCTACAATCAAGTTGATCGAAAAATTAGGTGGTATTGTCGTTGGAACAGCCTTCTTAATCGAATTAACTGATTTGCACGGTCGTGATAAAATTAAAGGGTATGATATGTATACTCTTATGCAATACTAATATAAAAGGCTTTGGCCTTTATTATGGAGAGTTGGCAGAGTGGTAATGCATCGGACTCGAAATCCGACGAACCCGTCTTATAGCGGGCGCGCAGGTTCAAATCCTGTACTCTCCTTAAGAATAGAAAAGGAATGCCGAATTAACGGCATTCCTTTTTGTTAACCGAGAAATTATTTTGATAAATATTATCGATTGCTGCGTAGTTATAAGTTAAGCCGGCTTTTAAAAGTGCGACCATTTCAACGTCAGAGAATAAACTGTCGATTTGTCTGTATTCGTCTAAAATACAATGAAATTGCAAGAGGAGACTGTCATCAGAAACTCCGTTGCCAGCTTGAAATCGAATCAGTTTATTTATGCAATTCATAGGAAAAACGGCAATCTTTGATTTCAAATCGTCAAGAGTTTCAATTTGTCGTTTTAGGTCGGGGAGTTGGTAATTGGTGATGTTTGATGCTTGTCCTGAAAGTGATAAGAAAATTATTTTTAAACAAGTATCCAAAAAGTCGGTTTGGTCAATGTTGTATTTTAGTTTGCTAAAGAGTCTATGATTGAGGACTTCAAACAATTTTTTGTAACGTTTTTCTAAGGTATACTTCTCAACTAAGAAGTCAGTTATCTGGTCAATGATAATTATTGGATCGTTTTGATTGTTGGATATACCGGCCATTTCTGCCGTTTTGAAAGTAATGATGTTGTCGCAGTAATTTTCTGTTATAAAGTGAACGAATGGATTGTTATCGAGCAATTCTTGACCCGCATCTGTAAGTAAAAAAGTTTTCGTTTTAATAATTTTATTAATTTCTTCATCGTCGAGATTTTCAATAATACGATTGGCTAGAATGGCTTTGCGTCCGGTGGTGGAAAGGTCGTGCTTGAAGAGGATATCTTTCAATTGATCGACGTAAAGCTTTGATAAGCTCAATTCTCTTTCAAAGGTTAGACTTAGTAATCCTTGTTCTACTAAATTGGCAGCAATACTAGATTCTGAGACCAAAAAGACATTTCTGAGGATATGTGAATTAAAATAATAGTCTTCGCGTTTTCCATCCAAAATTGATAAGGCATAAATTTCTCCAAAGTTTAGCATTATTTTCACTCCTTTAAGAAGAAAATACGAAAAAAGATGAACATTTTTTGTCCATCTTCATTATTTATCATTAAATTCTTCCTCTTCATTGGATTGAATGCTACGCAATTTAGAAATTGGTCTCAATAACATTTTCTTTGAAGTCGTAACTTGACGCACATGTGAATCTGGTTCGTTGTGGTGGTGCAAAAAGAATAGGTCGGCTACGATTACTGATGCCGTTAAAAAAGTATTTAGCTGTAAGATTCGCTTAAATCTCTTTTTCAAAGTCGTTTTCCTCTTTTTAGCTAAACTATAGCATATTTTAATCGTACCATTTTAACTCTTTAGTATTTAAAAAGACTGAACGACCTAGGCAGTGACTGTCGTAGTAAATAATTGAGCTGAGACCTTCCATATAGTCTTCAGAGGAGATATCTAAAACTTTGAGTACTTCTGATAAAGAAATCCGTTGGACTGTAGTTACAATAGTTTCTCGCTTTTTGTCATCGAGTTTTTTAAAGTCGCGATTAACGTAGATTTCTAGTTGGTTGTTTTTTAAGTAATTGACGTTTTTTACGTAAGTCATCCAAGAATTTTCTTCGGTGTTGAGTTGCTTGTGGGGATGTTCTTTGAAGTCATAAATTCGTTTGTTTAATGCATGATTGACCTTTTTGATCTTGTTGGCTAAATGATTATCTCTTTTTTCCTCGATAGACAAGTTGTCTGTTGAATCTTTCTTACTAGCTTGAACATTGTCGAAAAGACCCATAAAAGTAGTTAAAGCTAATAAATTCAGCAAAATAAGCTTTAATTTCATCGATACGCTCCTAATTATTTTGCATCATTATAGCTGAAATTCTAAAAAACATTCCACACGAATTTGATATATTGCTTCAACCGAAATTTTTTGATGAATTACGATTATTTAAATAAAAAAAGACCACTTCGAAGTGATCTTTATCATGAAAGAGATATGTGTGAATAGATTTTTCTAGGTTTTTATTGTGAATATCTCTATCGGTTTATATTATATAACAAAAATGTGATAATGTAATATGCTTAATATATATAAAAGAAAGAACACCGCGATTAGGCAGTGTTCTTTTTGTTAGGAGAATATTCTATAGAAGAATCGTACTAGTGAGAATTTTAGTTTTAATATTGCATATTTTGGGTTTCTCCTAACAAAATAATTATATTACAACTCAACAAAAAATAAACAAATTCTAGAAATTAATATCAATGAAAACGTTATTAAAATATTAAATTTACTATATTAAAATATATTGTGCTTTATTTAAGTTTTTCTTTGTCATTTTCTTGCTGTTTCTGTTTTAATTGGGTGATTTCTTGATGCATTTTTTGATTTTCGGACTCGATTTTATCTAATTTTGATAAGATCTGTTCCAATTTATCATCGCTCTCATGGTTGTGCTCACTCGTAAAATAGCTTGTGATCGTACTGGTTAAGGTTCCGATGAAACCAATTCCAATGATCATCAGGGAGACAGCCGCTAATCTACCGGCTAAAGTTTGTGGAGCGACATCACCGTAGCCGACCGTGGAAGCCGTGACGATTGCCCACCAGAAAGAATTGCTTAGAGAAGCCTTTTCAGCTAGTGAGTAAGTGATTGCTGAAGTTACAAGAACGATTCCACAAATAATCAGTAAGTAAATGAAACCATTGATCTTTAAAAACTTCTTAGCGTTCTTTTGCATTTTGCCAGCAGTTCCAATCAAGCGAACGAGTGTGAATATTTTCGAAAAACGAATGATATGAAAAACTCGGAAGAATCGAAAGACGTTGAAGATGGTAAAGAAAGGCATGATTGTCAAGAGATCAACGATATTATGGCGAAAAAAGTGCATTTTGTTTTTAGCCAAAGCTAATCGACCGAAATAATCGAAGCCAAAAATAAATAAGGTCGTGAAGTCGATTTCGATGTATGGAGATTTGGAAATATTAAATCCAGGAATAAAACTCAAGACTAAAATAACCAATGATAATAATCCCGCTAAGACGATGACCACGTAATAACTGTCTGAATGTAAGAATCGATTGAATTTTTGCATAATTTGCCCCTTAATCTTACTAATCTGTAATATAGCACTAACGGTTGTGTTAGGTATATTTACAAGCCCTAAGGAAGTTTGGATAATGTGAATTATCGATAAAAGAGGAGATTATTTATGCAACAATTCACACCAAACATTTCAAATAAGGCGATGAATCGTGAGACTTTTAAAATCATCTTGATGGGGTTGATGGTTTTAGATCATATTGAATATTTCATTTCCCCATATTTAGCTGATTTTTTTCACATTATTACTAGGATCGTTGCGGTTGGTTTCGCGTACTTAGTAGTAGAGGGAATGCACTACACACATAGCCGTAAAAATTATCTAACACGTTTGATTGGTTGGAGTATTTTTATGGGTTTAGGAAATTACTTATTAAATATATTTGTTTTACGACAACCAAATCAAATGTCCATCCTTGGCGATAATATTTTTGCTACCTTAGCTTTAGGACTAGTAGTCATCTGGCTTTGGGACAATCAAGTGAAGAATCTAAATTCTCAAAAAAGGTTACGGGTATTATCAGTGGTTCTGTTGATTTTTAGTATCGTGCCATTTCTTGAAGGTAGTACGGTTATAGTTCCATTCATGTTTATCACGCAATTGACACATCAAAATGTTAAAAAGAGAAATTTATTTTACATAGGTTTAATGGTATTTTTAGCATTAATTGAGTTGCCAATGGCTTTATCTATACCGATTAACAATTCCTTGATGCTGTTTGATAGTATTGCGATGAATGCTAGTGATATTTTCTTTGTGTTAATAATTCCATTATTGCATTTTTACAACGGTAAAATCGGGCCACACAGTCGACAACTGAAGTATCTTTTTTACGTTTTTTATCCCGCACATCTATGGTTAATTCACTTAATTATGAACGCGCTATGATAAACTATTTGCAGTAGCTCTGGAGGAATTAAGATGAAGCAAATAGTAACAGGAATCGTAGCGCACGTTGATGCTGGCAAAACAACTCTGTCAGAAGCTTTGCTGTATCAAACGGGTGCACTCAGAAAATTAGGAAGAGTTGATAAGGGAAGTGCCTTTTTAGATCCAGATGCTTTGGAAAAAAAGCGCGGAATCACCATCTTTTCTCATCAAGCAAATTTACAGTATCAAGATTTGAAATTGACGCTCTTGGATACTCCAGGACACGTTGATTTTGCCTCCCAGACGGAACAAGTCTTGAGCGTTTTGGATTATGCAATTTTGGTAGTTTCAGCAACCGATGGCGTGCAAGGGTATACGAGAACTTTGTGGCGTTTATTAGGGCATTATCAAGTACCGACTTTTATTTTTGTGAATAAAATGGATGCAATCGGAGCAGATCGACAAAAAGTTTTGACAGATCTACAAAATAATTTGGCTAATGGCTGTATTGATTTTGAATCTGACAACTTTAACGAAGAAGTGGCAATGACTGACGATGATGTTTTGGAGCAATTTTTAGATAATGGAGAACTAGAAGATACGACTGTTCAAAAATTGATTCAACAACGTAAAGTCTTCCCATGTTTCTTTGGTTCAGCGTTAAAGATGGAAGGGATTGAAGAATTCTTACAAGGAGTTCAACGTTTCTCAACCGAAAATAACTACCCAGAAGAATTCGGTGCTAAGGTTTTCAAAATTTCGCACGCTGGCAACGAGCGTTTGACATGGGTCAAAGTTACTGGTGGTAGTTTGGAAAACAAGGCTGTTTTGTATAATGATCAAAAAGCTAATCAATTGAGAGTTTATGATGGCTCAAAATTTGATTTGACTCAAAACTTAGTTGCAGGTGAAGTTTGCGCGGTTACGGGATTGTCTGATACCTATCCAGGTTTAGGCTTAGGAAAACAAATAAATAGTGAAAAACCCACGATTCAACCAGTCTTGAATTTTGCTCTAGATCCTAAGGATAACGATATTCATCAATGCTTAGAAGCATTGCGCCAATTAGAAGATGAAGATCCACAATTGCATGTTCAATGGTCGAGTCACTTACAAGAAATTCGCATTCAAGTTATGGGACAAGTACAGTTAGAAATTATTCAACAATTATTGTTAGATCGATTCAACTTAGATGTAAGTTTTGGCGAGGGCAGTATCCTATATAAAGAAACTATTACACGCTCAATTGAAGCTGTAGGGCATTTCGAACCTTTACGTCATTATTCCGAAGTTCATCTATTGTTAGAACCTGGATCAGTTGGCAGTGGTTTAAAATTCACCTCGAATTGTAGTCTGGATATTTTAGCAAGCAACTGGCAACATCAGGTTTTGAGCAATTTGCAGTCAAAAGAACATTTAGGTGTATTGATTGGAGCTCCTATCACTGATATGAAGATTACCTTGATTGGTGGAAAAGCTAGCAACGTTCATTCGGTAGGTGGGGATTTCAAGGAAGCTACTTGGCGAGCAGTCAGACAAGGTTTAATGGAATTAAGAAATACCGGCAGTCAGTTATTAGAACCATGGTATCAATTCCGTTTAGAAGTACCACAAGATCAAGTTGGCCGGGCTATGAATGATATTCAACAAATGAACGGAACTTTTGAAACGCCAGAGATGGTTGACGGATCAGACTTAACGATAATTTCAGGAACGGCACCAGTAGCAACGATGCAAGGCTATTCACAAACCGTTAATTCATACACGCATGGTTTAGGGAATTTAGAATGCGTTGTGCTCGGTTATCAAGCTTGTCACAATGCAGAAGAAATAATCGAGAATAAGGATTACGATCCAGTGTCAGATTTGGAAAATACGCCAGATTCAGTTTTTTGTGCTCACGGCGCTGGATATCCAGTTCCTTGGGATGAGGTTCCACAAATGGCTCATATGCCTTATTTATACCCAATAAAAAAATGATTCCCAATTGCGGAATCATTTTTTTAATAGAAATTATTATTAGCATATTCCTCACCAGCAGAATTTAACATCTCCTGCCATGAAGAAAAGATAGTTGATTTTTGTACATGTCTTTCCCAAGCATCAAGCGGTAGGCGTTCTAAGGCCCTTTGACTAGTCACGCCAATCGATTCAAAGAACTCTTCAATGCAGAAAAATTGCGTATTTTGTTCCATGAATTGATTGGTAAAGTAATGAGTAAATTGGATTTCTTTTAAATCAGTTCTAATTTGACATTCTTGTTCGATAAGCTCCAGTCTCTGTTTGGTTTGCATAATAACTAATCCCCTATAAAAATTATTTACTATTCATTAATAAGTATATCAAAGTTGATATATAAAATTACCATCTTTGTCCGGAACTTGGTAAAATTTATGTAAAGAATCAAAAAGGAGGTTGTTATCGTGTATAAAAAAATTTTAGTAGCTATTGATGGTAGTCAAAGTTCTTACAATGCCTTGGATGCAGCAATTGATATGGCTAAACAATTTAAGGCGGCACTGTATTTAGTTTCAGTTGTGAACACCGCCAATTTACCGATGAATGTCGGCGTTTCTTATGCACCTGGGTTAGTTAATGATTTAAAAACTAGTGCTCAAAAAGATTTGGATAAAGCAACTGATATTGCCAAACATGCTGGGATTTCACCTTACGTCCAACTTTTAGATGGGGAACCGAGAGAACAGTTAACGAGATTTCCTAAAGAAAACGGCATCGATTTGATCGTCATGGGTAAGACAGGAACGAATTCATTTACCAGAGTGTTTGTCGGTTCAGTTACTCGTTATGTTTCAGAACACAGCGATATTAATATTTTAATTGTAGCTTAAAAAATAATCCTATCAGAGTAGCGTTACTCTAATAGGATTGTTTTATTTTTCTTGATTTAATAATTCTTGAACTTCATGTTCATTGTGAGCTAACCAACCACAAGCACCAGCAGCAATAGCTCCAACGAGGTCATCTAAGAAGACGTTGATTTTACCTGTGGACTTGTCATTTAATTTTCCGAGAACGCCATGTTTTAATTTATCGACATAGCCGTAATTGGTAACTGACACTGATCCGTAAAGGCTAGCTAAAGTTATCGCCATGTTTTCATCGATACCATAAGTTGATTCATCAGTTTCCATGATTCGTTGCATAGGAGCGGACAAAAGACCTTTTTCAGCTAGGATATCGAGTTCAATACCAGTCATGATGGCATTTTGAGCTTCACGTTTGTGGAGGACTTTATTGATGGCGTGAATAGAAACTTCTTCATCAAGTCCTTTGACATAATCTTTTTCCAAGAACATCACGATCTCAGCGATATCTTTTAAGTCAACGCCACGGTCCTTAAGGTTCCGAATAATGTGATCATAATATTGCTTATCTAATTCTTCGTATGAAACCAAATTATATACTCCCTCTCTATTTTTCACTATTCCATTCAGCTTTGAATTCGTCGAGAAAATCAAGCATGTATTGATGGCGTCTCTCGGCAATTTTTTTGGCTGTTGGGGTATTCATCATACCAGTTAATTTCAATAATTTCTCGTAAAAGTGATTGATGATCGTTTCATCAGATAAATTACGGTATTCTTTTTTATCCATCTTTTCACGCGGTAAAATTTCTGGGTCATAAATCGTTTCCGAATTTGCGCCACCATAATAAATTGCTCGAGTGATTCCAATTGCACCGATTGCATCTAGTCGATCAGCATCTTGAACAATCTGTCCTGCAAGAGATAGTTTGGGTGGATTCTTGCTCAAAGATTTACTGAAGGATAGGTTGTGGGTAATATATAGTATTTCGTCGATCTGTTCAGGTGTGAAATCAGTATCTTTTAAGAATTGGCGAATCTCAGTCTCAAGTTTTGCAGGATCTTTGACGAGTTTGTCATCGGCCACATCATGTAGGTAGGCGGCTGATAAAGTAATAACTGGATCAGCAGCTTCCGTCTTTAATAATTTCTGGACTGTTTTGATGACCCTTTGAATGTGGTCGAAATTGTGTCCAGTGGAGTCATTTTTCATCTTATTGTAAGAGAATTCTTTTACTTTTATAAGTTGATCTTGGTTGGTCATGTCCTCATCCCTCGTTATCAGAATAGTTCTATTGTCACACAAAAGGGCTTTTGTTTAAAATAAAAAAATTATTTGTTATTATATATATGTTTAAACAAAGTCTAGGAGGCAAAATATGAACTATATTAATAAAGAAATTCCTGATTTTACTGTTAATGCTTATCAAAAAGGGGAGTTGAAGACTTTTAACAAGTCGGATCTACTCGGTAAATGGTCAATCCTTTTCTTTTATCCAGCCGATTTTTCATTTGTTTGTCCAACTGAATTGAGTGATTTACAAGATTCTTATGAAGATTTCAAAGCTGCTAATGCGGAGATTTATTCATGTTCAGTCGACAGTCAATTTTCGCACATGTCTTGGGCTGAAACGACCGATACGATTGGAAAAATCCAATATCCAATGTTGTCAGACCAAAAGCATCAATTGACTGACTTCTTTAATATTTTAGATGAACAAAGTGGTCAAGCTTATCGTGGCGTCTTCATCATTGATCCTAAAGGTCTCATCAAGTCGTACACAATCAATGCTATGGGGATTGGTCGTAATGCTCGTGAAATTTTGAGAACTTTGCAAGCAGCTCAATTCGTTGAAGCACACGGCGATAATGTTTGCCCAGCTAATTGGCATCCTGGGGAAGAAACAATCAAACCTAGTGGCGACTTAGTTGGTAAAATTTAAAAACAATTTATTGAATCTACGTGTCTAAATGGTTCTTTCTCAAGTTAGGTTGGCGCTAGATGTCGTCGTCCGTTCTGCTTTGTGGATGCTGGAACGTACTGGGCGCAACTTGAAGCTAATTCCAGAACTGGGAATCATCTCCAAGATTGACCTTTCACTAAGCAATAAATTACTAAGTGAAATTTCAGTACTGAGCATCCACAAAGCCGCCACTCCCGACTGGAAAACGTCTTTTATTATTTATTTCAAGTAAATCAAAATAGCATCAATTCAGATATAGTCGATTTGCGATAATTAACTATTTACCTGAATTGATGCTTATTTGTTTGATGATAAAAAATGTAGAACCATTATCTAGTCCGGAATAGCAAAGAAAATTGGCTCAGTAGTGAATTATTCTTAGCAACTTGTTGCTTAGAATAAGGTCGAGTTTTGAGATTTTGCGCACTTGGTTTATGCAAAAGCTCAAAATCGTGCCCACTACGTTCCAGCCAAATTTTCTTTGCTATGGAGGACGGCAATATTACAACTAACCGAAGTTAAGAAGGAACCTCTAAATGGCATGTAGTTTTTTTGTTATAACGATAAAACCACTAAAGCTCTAGACCGTTATAACAAGATATAGTGTTACAAAAGGATGGAAATCAATATCTTGTATCAAATGATAAATTACTATCGCACCAACAAAGGTAAACGCTTTACATCGATATGGCTTCATTACACCGAACATTTCGGCTCGCATTTTAGTTTCGATTGGTGGTATGATTTTAGCTGTCGTTAAATTTGTATTTGAATATAAATACAGTTTGAGGGATAAATTAATTTGATTGATTTTGGTTATCAAATAATCGATTTCAGTCTAAGAGGAGATTGAACCATGAGCATTTTCAACCCAAGATGGTATGTTGAACAAATGAAACATTGGAGTTTCAGAAGTTACATGCTATTAATGTTTGGTCTAGGGGCCATCACTGCATCAACACTTTCACACCAAATCACAGGTATCGCTATTTGGACTTGGTTGGCTGGTACGCTTGGTTTTACTTGTACCGTTGCAATTACTAATGCTAAGCCTTTAAACGGTGTCTTAGGACTAGTTTCAGCACTTATTTATATTTTTGTTGCTATCAACGCTAAGAACTTTTCTGACGTTGTTCTACAATTGAGTTACATTGTCTTGTTGGATATTCCAGTTTTGATCAGTCCACAATGGGCTAAAGACGCTGAAAAGCATATCCACGGACTAACAGCTAAGAAATGGTTGTTAACAGCTGTTTTCTTCTTTGTTGTTTGGGGTCTATTGTACTTGATGGATACTAACTTGTTCATCAGTCCTCGTCCTATCATTGACTCAGTTTCAGCTGCTATCGGATTTACAGGTGCCTTGTTGTGTACTTTGCGTTTCCGTGAACAATATTATTTCTGGACAGTTCAAGGAGTTATGTCAATCATTCTTTGGGGTGTTACTGCAACTCAAGGTGACGCCAGTCCAGTTCTATTCTTGACATACATTATGTACTTCATGAATGATATGATTGCCTTCTTCGATTCACACATCCACTGGTTCCACAGCAATGCTAATGAGAACCGCGCTCGTGACGAAAAGTTAGCTCGCGAACAAGCATAAATAATATTTGCAATTAATTTGTAAAATAGCTTATGATTATTGAGCAACAAATTATAAGTGGGTAGATTTATGCGAGTAAAAAAATATGTTAAAGTTATTCTTTCTATTGCAATTGGGGTTGCATTAGTAGCTGATATCGGTGGTAGTGGTTATTTATTCCATTACGCCTTCAGTAAAAATGGTTATAGCAGTAAACCACAAGGACCACTGTCAAAAGATGATAAATGGTTTGTGAATTCTAAGGCTGAGATTTGGCAACAGACTTCAAAAGATAAATTGAAGTTGAAGGCTAGATTTTTACCAGCAGAAAAGAAAACTGCTAAAACTGTCGTTGTGATCCACGGTTATGGTACGGGCAGCAGTTACATGGGTGACTATGCCAAAATGTTTCATGATGCGGGTTACAACGTTTTAGCACCAGACAATCGTTCCTTCGGGATGAGTCAAGGAAAATATGTCGGTTATGGTTGGAAAGACCGTGACGACATCGTGAACTGGATCAAGCAGATTAATCAAAAATTTGGTCAGAAATCAGAGATTGGTTTGTTTGGAGTCAGTATGGGAGCAGCAACAGTAATGTACACTTTGGGAAAACATCCTCAAAATGTGAAATTTGCGATTGCTGATTGTGGATATTCCACTATCTCAGGGGAGTTGAACTATCAAATTAAAGATATGTTTGGCTTACCAAGTTTTCCACTCGTACCAACGGCTAGTTTGTATGGCGATGCTCTAGCTGGCTATAATTTTTATCAAGCTAGTACCAAGGACACTCTGAAAAAGAGTAAAGTTCCTCTGTACATCATTCACGGCTCAAAGGACAAATTCGTTCCGACCGAGAATGCTTATAAGAATTATCGCTATGCTAAAGGTCCAAAGAAACTCTGGATAGTTAAAGGAGCAGGACACGCCGAAGCTAAAAAGGTTGCCGGTCAAAAATACGTTACTAATACGATCGACTTTGCTAAAGAGTACTTTAAATAAAAAAAGGTAAGTAAAATGGTTTTTAACCGATTTTACTTACCTTTTTATTTGTTTATAGCGTCGAGTGATTTAGTTGGTACTTCATTCTTTTGAACTTTTTCCCATGACAAAACTCGACCTCGTTTTTCATTATAAGTGATTTTGATAAAGTTATCTGGTTTGATTGGACGACCGATAGCACTGTTGAACTTTAAGAGTTTTTCATTGCCATCTTTATCAAATGATTTTTGGTTATAATAATAAGCGTGGAAATCATTGCCAGAATCATCCTTTTCAATTACTTCTTGATATGAGTCGCCGATAAAAGTGTAATAATCGTCACCAGCATAATTAGGTGCATACCATAATTCATATCCTAGAATGGGTATTAATAAAATTATTCCTACTACTAAAAAAGACCAGATTTTTTTATTCATTTTCATCCCTCCAAAGCTTATAAGGATAATATCATGCTTTAAAAAGCTTGGATACTAACGGTTTTGTAAGGTTTGTAAGAAACAAAATATGAATCTTGTAATAACAGCATATTAATAGTAGAAAAATGTTAGACTACAGTTCGAATTTTTCGGTGTAGTGATTGAGCTGATCGTGATAATCGACCGTTATTGACAATTTCTTATTGGCATTGATCTGAAAAAAATATCCTTGGTTGGGTGGAATAATTGTTTGCGATAATGAGAACTTTTCTGCAGAAGTTATTTTATCGATTGTCAGAGGAATTTGACCGATATTGCGAATTTCCAATTGATTATTATTTTTCGTACAGTTTAAGTAAGCACGACTAACTTGGTGCAACATCTGATTTCGAAGTTTTAAAGCGTGCGCTATCCTAAAAAGGGCTATCGAACCAAGGATTACACCAACTATTAAAGCAACAGTGATGATGATAATGGTAATATTAAAAATCATTTGAGTCGGGAAAAGCATTTGATCACTTCCATATTAGTATGCTTCTAGTATTTCATAATTAAGACCATCTTACAATTCTGTCACATGAAACTAACAGTTTAGTTATAAAGTCGATCAGATATTTACAACAAAAGGAATAAAGTGAATAATGATAGTCAACAGATATCTTAGATATTTGTTAAAAATAAAAAAGTACATGCAAGTTATGTTGACTCCGTAACTAGAAAATAAGTCATCCTTTAATCGGGATGGCTTATTTTTTTAGTTGCGTTTAGTTTTGATCCAAGTAGTGTTGCCACGAACCTTAGAATAAATCGACTTCATCAAACTCAAGAATAAAACCACGTAGATGTAAGACAAGAGTCCGACAGTCAATAAGAATTTGCCAACTTTCATATCCAGGTTCAACATATCGCTTTTTTCAATCGCAATATCGGCTTTTTGAGTTATTCTCAATTCGTGAAGATAGATCAAAGTAAAGATCATTCCAAAAATTGAACCGATAATCACTAAGAAGAAGAGAGAAATGAGGAAGAAATCAGGATTGCCAAGGGCATAAATGACATATTTGACTGTTAAGTAAATAATGCTGAAGTCGGCCAATACGTTTAATAAGGGTTGAGTCAAAAAGAAATAAGTGTCGAACTTTTGAGCTTTAGACATAATTGGCGATTTGGTGACTCGTAGCAAATATTTCCAGCAGTCCAAGCCACCTTGTGCCCAACGAGATCTTTGTCTGACTAAAGCTTTGAAATTTAACAGAGCTTCCTGGTCAACGTAAGCATCATCTAAATATTTGATTCTCAAACCGTTCAATTCAAATTTCAAGGTGAGTTCAAAGTCTTCCAATAAAGCGTTGCCCCAAGGTGTGATGCCCATTCTTTGAGTGACGGTTTTGTATCTAAAGAATTGACCGTTGCCACATAGAGCGACTGCGTGCATCTTGCCACGAATTAGTTGAATCAGATGATTGATAGTGTAAAATTCGATATCTTGAAATGTCTGTAAGACGGTAGTGGGATTTTTCGTCTTGACTCTCAATTGAACAGCGTCTACGCGGTCGTCCTCAAAGGCGTTGTTTAATTTATAAATACAGTTGGCACTCAAGATTCCGTCAGCATCGATGACGCCAACGATACATTTTTTAGGATTGAGGTGTCTTTGTTTGATAATTTTGTAGACTAATGACATAGCGTCATTCAAAGAATCACCTTTGCCAGTTCTTGCGTTAGGTAGTTTTCTTTCTACTATACTAATAGGACCAGACATTGATTTTGCTTTTTGAACTGTTTGGTCGTCTGAATCATCGTCAATAACAACTATTTCTTTTTGACCAGCTAAGTTTAACAAATTTTGTAAAGTATTTTGAATAACTTTTTCTTCATTTAAACAAGGAACAAGCAAAAAATAAAAGAATTGGTCTAGATTGTTATTAGCGTGATAAGCGGCGGCCATTTCTGATTTAAAAAGCTTGTGATCTTTGAAATAAATAAAATACATGATCGAACATTGGATAATAAAGACAGTAATTGCAATCAAGTAAATAATCATCTGCATCATCTCTTTAGTAGTTTATCCAACTAAATTTTTGCACAGATGTTAAAGATGTTCAAACAACTGGTCTAATATCATTTTTGTAAGTCAAAACGATATATTAATTAAAATATAATTTAAAAATGTTGATAAATTTATAAAAAAAAGGCTGTAAAGGCTTTAAATTGGTATAATAAAATTGTGGTATATGGAGGGGAAGAGCATGACTACTTTAGTTGATGTTGCAAAGAAAGCCAACGTTTCGAAGATGACTGTGTCTCGAGTTATCAATCATCCAGACAAAGTTACCGATGAATTGAAGGCGTTAGTTTATGAAGCCATGCGAGAGTTGGATTATCATCCAAATATGATTGCTAAAGCATTGGTGGATAAAAGCACGAGAATTATTAAGTTGTGTATTTTGGAAGATATCGATACAACTGAACCGTACTACATGAATTTAATGATTGGTATAGCTAAGACTTTGGATTTGCACCAATATTCACTGCAATTAGTTACCCGTAGGAACTTTGACATTGGTAATTGTGACGGCTATATTATCACTGGGATGCGTCAGCAAGATGTTGACTGGATCAATAATCTCAAGAAACCAGTTATTATTTTTGGCGAGAACCGTTATGGTTATGATTATGTGGATACAAATAACAAAGCTGGGACTTATAAGTTGGCTCAATTGGCACTTGAAAAGGGTTATGATAAGCTAGTTTATATCGGAATCGACAGTAAAGAGTCATTTGAATATTCCAGAGAAGCTGGTTACTTGCAGCAAGTTCAAGAAAAACGAATGTTGCCAGAATTGCATCGATTCGACAATCACAGTCATTTAGCTGAGGAGTTCATTGAACGCAATTGGGAGAGAATTGAAAAAAATACTGTTTTCATTTGTGCTTCTGATCGTTTAGCAATTGGCATTTTGCGTGGTATCGTGCGTTGTGGGGGCAAAGTTCCTGATGAATTTGGAGTAACTGGTTTTGACGGTGTCTTTTTGAATCAAGTAGCTTCACCAAAGATTACAACGATTAAACAATCAATCATCGAAATGGGCAGTGCCTGTGGCGAAAACTTACTCGATAAGATTGAAACAAAAGAAAAACAGGGCGCATTAGTCTTCGAACCCAAGATTAGTTTCGGCGGTACTCTTAGGGATTAACCTGTTACCGATAACATCTCAGATAGTCTTGCTTAGGCGAGGCTTACTTTTTTATACTGGGGTGTAAGGGTTTACGCAAAGGGAGGCAACTATCATGAGTTGGTATGATCAAGCAATTATTTACCAAATTTATCCTAAGAGTTTTCAAGATACTAATGATGATGGTATTGGTGATTTACAAGGGATTATCAAACATTTAGGCTACATTAAAGACATGGGGTTCAATACGATTTGGTTGAATCCAATCTTTGTTTCGCCACAAGTCGACAATGGATATGATGTCTCTAATTATTTTGCCATTGATCCAATATTAGGGGATACGAATGATTTTTCTGAGATGATGACTAAAGCACATGAATTGGGCTTGCACATTATTTTGGATTTACCGATCAATCATACGTCGGACCAACATCCATGGTTTCAAGATGCTGTAAACGATCCCCACAGTATTTTTAGGGATTATTACATTTGGCATTCGGAGATTGATGGACATGAACCTAATAATTGGGGTTCGTTCTTTGGTGGCAGCGTTTGGGAAAAGAATCCGAGGAATCCTGATGAGTATTACTTCCATCTCTTTGATAAAAAGATGCCCGATTTGAATTGGAAGAATCCTGAAGTTCAAAAGTCAGTCGCTGATATTGCCAAGTTTTGGCTTGAAAAAGGCGTTGACGGTTTTCGTTTGGATGCCTTCATTCATATTGCCAAGGCTAATTTCGAACAAGATTCTTTGGATAGCAGTACTAAATTCCCAATTGATGATAAATTTTATGCTAAGTTGCCTGCAGTAAAAGACTATATGTCAGGTTTCGTTAAAGAAATCAAAGCCTTTAAACCAGATGTCTTCTTGTTTGGAGAAGCTTCGTCCGCTAAAGCTCGTGATGCGGCTGAGTATACGCGTCCTGATGAGCACGTTTGCGATGTGGTTGTTAATTCGGATAATTATGGAGAAGTTTATGACGATAGCAATCCTGATATTCCTAAGTTTTTCCAAGATCGGAAATTATCGCTTGAAATGTTAAAACAGACTTATGTTACTTGGGAAAGCATTCTAGATCATGTCAGTTTACCTACGTTGACTTGGGGTAATCATGATATTAGTCGTGTTTTGGATCGCTTGAATTTACCTGTACATGACGATAAAATCACTAAACTTTTAGCAATGATGTTGTTCTTGCAACGTGGTATACCAGTAATTTATTATGGTGAAGAAATCGGGATGCACGGCTTGAAGTATCAAAAAGTTGCTGACTTTTCTGACCAAAGAGCGGTTGATTTGATCAGTAATTTGCGTCAAAAGGGCTTTACTGACAAACAAATTCTTAGATTGTTGAATAATCAAGATGAAATGACGGCTCGAGGTCCAATGCAATGGGATTCAACGCAATATCGAGGGTTTTCAAAGGAGAAGCCTTGGAATTGGGCTCTGGTTGATTCAAATAACGTTGACCAAGAAATTGCTGATCCCGACAGTATTATGAATTTTTATAGAGAACTTTTAAAAATTAAGAAGCATGACTGTTTCACTAGTGGCGATTATCGTTTATTGATCACGGACTCGAATATTTATGCTTATCAAAGAAAGACGGCTGATAAACAAGGTATAGTAATAGCTAATTTCTCTGATCAAAAAACTGAGTTTACTTTGCCAAAGACTGTTTGGAGAAAAGTATTAACTAACGAATCCAGTGAGGTTGAAGATGGGGTCGTGAAACTAGGTCCATGGGGATGTTGTGCTTTGGAATCTAATTAGAGGGGTGTAATAATGGCAAGTCAAACAGATGTTAAATTAAGAAAGCTGCAGATTTATTGCATTTTTGTAAGAAACCATACTAAAAAGGGTACTTTAAAAGCAATTGAGCCCGACTTAGATCGAATTAAGAGTTTGGGAACTGACTGTATTTGGTTAATGCCTATTTTTCCAATTGGCAAAAAAGAGCGTAAAGGTAAGTTAGGTTCACCTTATTCAATCAAGGATTACCGTGCTATCGATCCTGAGCTTGGAACATGGCAAGATTTCTTGAATTTAGTTAAGTCTATCCATGACCGTGGTATGAAAGTTATGTTGGACATTGTCTACAATCATACTTCTCGTGATTCAGTTTTATTACAAGTGCACCCAGAATGGTTCTTGCATGACCATGAAGGCAACTTATTCAATAAGAATGAAGACTGGACTGATGTAGCGGAACTGGATTATTCTCACAAGGCTTTGTGGAACTATCAAATTGAAACTCTCAAGCGCTACGCTAAAATCGTTGATGGTTTCAGATGCGATGTTGCACCACAAGTACCAATCGAATTTTGGAAAGAAGCTCGAAAAGAAGTTGCCAAGGTTAACCCTAAGACCGTTTGGTTAGCTGAATCTACTAGCAAGGATTACATTAAGGAATTAGGGCAAAAAGGGTACCATGTTTCATCTGATAGTGAATTATATTCCGCTTTTGATATGACTTATGATTATGATATTGATCAAATTTGGCGTGGGTACGTTAAAGGAAACGTGACTTTAAGAAAGTATGTCGATGCTTTAAATACTCAAGGTGTTATTTATCCATCTAATTACATTAAAATGAGAGGCTTAGAAAATCACGATCAACCAAGAGCTCATTCTATGTTTATTAATGAAAATGATTTGTACAATTGGACAGCTTTCTCCGCATTTCAAAAAGGTTCAACTTTAGTTTATGCTGGTCAAGAATACGGATTTAAACATACACCAAGTCTGTTTGATATGGATAAATTAGATTGGAGTGCTCATAAGATGGAATTGAGCTCTTTAATATCTAAGATGCATCAAATGAGTCAAAGTGATATTCAAGTATCTGGTTCATATAAAATAACAGCTTTGGAAAATGATATTGTAGAAGTTACCTATAAGATGGGTGAAATTATTCGAATTGGTTTATTCTCATTAAAGGGGATGTCAGGCGAAGCCCCAGTCGCATTACCAAGTGATAATTACACTAACATGATAGACAATGAATTGATTCATGTAGACAATGGAATTTTACAGATTGATTATGATCCAATCATTATACAAGTTAAAACGAATGAATAATGATCATTAGAGTAGGACGCGCTGTGCCTACTCTTTTTTATTTTAAAAAATGGGAGATTAGTATGAAATATAGATTAGTTGGAATAGATATGGATAATACTTTATTGAATGATTCTAAGGAGATAACTGATTTAAATAAAGAATCAATAAGAAAAGCTTTAAATCAAGGTTGTAAAATAGTTCTTTGCTCGGGTAGATTTCACAAGGAAATGATTGATTATGCTGATATTTTAGGAATTAAAGGCAGCAATCAATATCTGATAACTAATGGTGGAGCCGTCATAGAAAACGCGAATGGTCAAAAGATTATTCAAACTACACTATCAAATAATGATTGTGAAAAGATTTCTAGTTGGTTAAGTCAAAATAATATAAGCTATCAACTAGTTGAAATTAATGGACAAGAGTTTAGTTTTAATAATTGGTTGAATTTTCAAAATAATAACCGGGGTTTGGGGATTGCTAAAGTATTGTTGGAAGATGATAAAAGTGGATTAGACAATATATCTAAGATGATTCATCAAGTATTTGATGAAAATTATTATGTAGTTAGACCTGCCGATGAGTTTTTAGAGATACTTCCTAAAGGAGTTAATAAAGGTATAGCGATAGAAAAGCTGGCCAAAAAACTAAATGTTGATATGCAGCAGGTATTAACAATAGGTGATATGGATAATGATATACCTATGATTGAAGTAGCAGGTAAGGGGATAGCGATGTCCAACGCTGTTGATATTGTTAAGCAGGTTGCGGATGATATTACACTGGATAACAATAATAGCGGCGTGGGAGTAGCCATTAGTAAATTCGTTTTGAATGAAGATATTAATAAGTAATAGAACGCAGTTGTTATTCTGTTATCGGTAACATTGTGAAAACGATTGCAATTATTTTGAGGCAGTTTAATATAAATAGTGAACCAAGGGTATTACAAGCAAAGTAAGTTTAGTTAATTAATATTTTTTTAGAAGGAAGTGTAAGCGTTTGAATTCTAATAGTAAATGGTGGCAACACGCGGTGGTTTACCAAGTTTACCCTAAGAGCTTTCAAGATTCAGATGGAGATGGTTTAGGAGATTTAAATGGTATTACTTCTAGACTTGATTACATTAAAGATTTAGGGGTTGATGTAATTTGGTTAAATCCAGTTTACAAGTCACCACAAGTCGATAATGGATATGATATTAGTGATTATCAATCTATTAATCCATCATTGGGTACTATGCAAGACTTTGAAAGACTTTTACACAAGGCCCATGAAATGAACCTTAAGATTGTAATGGACTTGGTAGTAAATCATACATCCGATCAACATAAATGGTTTGTTGAAAGTAAAAAATCTAAAGATAATAAGTATCGTGATTATTATATTTGGAAAGATCCTGTTGATGGACATGCACCAACAAATTGGGAAGCATCTTTCTCAGGACCAGCTTGGACTTATGATGATACTACTAAGCAATATTATTTACATTTGTTTGCTCCTCAACAACCTGATTTAAATTGGGAAAATGAAGAAATGCGTAACAATGTTTATAATATGATGAATTGGTGGTCAGACAAAGGCGTTGACGGATTTAGAATGGACGTCATTAGTCTAATTTCTAAGCCAGAAGATTTCGACAACAAAGAATTGCAGGAATCAACTGATTCCGGAAAATATGTTTCAAATGGTCCCCATATTCATGATTATCTAAGGGAAATGAATAAAAATGTTATGAAGAAGCATGATTTGATGACAGTGGGTGAAACACCTGGTGTTAACGTCAAAGAAGCTTTGAAGTATGCTAACTTGGATGACAGTGAATTGAATATGGTTTTCGAATTTGAGCATATGGGCTTAGATTCTAACCCTAATCCTGCATTAGGTAAGTGGAGTGATCAAAAAGCTAGTTTAGTTGATCTGAAGAACAACTTATCTAAATGGCAAAAAGGTTTGTATGGAAAAGCTTGGAATTCATTATATTGGAATAATCATGATCAACCTCGTGTTGTTTCTAGATTTGGTAATGATTCAAAAGAATATCGTGAATTGTCAGCCAAAATGTTAGCAATGGTTTTGCATTTATTGCAGGGAACACCTTATATATATGAAGGTGAAGAATTAGGTATGACAAATATCTATTTTGATTCACTAGATGATTATAGAGACCTTGAATCAATAAATGCATATCATGAATTCGTTGATGAGAAGAAGCTTGTAGATGGTCCAACAATGATGAGCTATTTAAAAGCCAAATCTCGTGATAATGCTAGAACACCAATGCAATGGTCAGATGATGATTATGCAGGCTTCAGTGATAAAGAACCTTGGATCAAAGTAAATCCTAACTACAAGTCAATTAATGCTAAAGAAGAAGTTAGTGATCCTAATTCTGTATATAACTTTTATAAAGAACTTATTAGTTTACGTCACAGTTTACCCGTTATTACAGATGGCACTTATGAACAAGTAGAGGGGACCGAGGATGATGATAGTCTTTATGCTTATGTAAGAAAGGATGACAATCAAACATTAATGGTTGTTGCCAATTACACAGATAAAGAAATAGATCGTCCAGTTTTGAAAATATCTAAGGATGATAAATTATTGCTAAGTAATTATGATGATGACTTGGCTAATAAATTGAGACCTTACGAAGCTAAATTATATGTTCTTGATTAATTTTATTTAAGGGGAAATAGAAATGAAAAAGAGTATTAAGTTTTTATTGTCAGCAGCAGCATTAACTTTGCTTTCAGTTGGTTTAGCCGGATGTGGCAATAGCTCATCAGGAAAAACAACTATCCAATTCTTCTCAACAAAGACAGAAAATGCCGCTACATATAAGAAGATGATTAGTGAATTTGAAAAGAAAAATCCAAAGATCAAAGTTCAACTTTCATCACCAAGTAACGCCGGAACAGTTTTGAAGTCATATTTGGCTAAGAACTCAGTTCCAGATGTTATGGCTATGGGTGGAGATGTCAACTATAAACAAGTTCAAAAAGCTGGTGTTTTGGTTGATATGAGCAAACAATCATTCACAAAGACAACAATGCCACAATATCAAAAGATGATTACATCTATTTCTAAGGGTGGCAAGTTGGACGCTGTTCCTTATGCTACAAATGCTTCAGGTATTATTTATAACAAAGATCTTTTTGAAAAAGCTGGTATTACATCAACACCAACAACATGGGATGAATTGATGCAAGATGCTGAAATTTTGAAGTCAAAGGGTATTACACCATTTGAACTACCATTCCAAGACAGTTGGACAACAATGGGTGTATTTAACCAAATTTCATCAAATATGATTCCACAATCATGGAATGATAAGAGATTAAAAGATAAGACAACTTTCGTTGCAGATTACAAGCCTGTTATGGAAAAATATTTAGAAATTTCTAAGTATGCTCAAAAAGATTACATGGGTACACCATATAACGACGGTACAAAAGCTGTTGCTAATGGTAAAGCTGCTATGATGATTAATGGTAACTTCTCAATTCCACAAATGAAGCAATCAAATAAAGATGCTAACCTTGATATGTTTGCTTTTCCTGTAACAAATGATGCTTCAAAGATAAAAGTAACTTCAGGTATTGATGTTGCCTTAGCTGTTTCAAACAAGTCAAAGAACAAAGATGCTGCAATGAAATTTGTTAAGTTCCTAATGCAAAAGAAGAACGCTGAAATGTACAACAAGAGAGAATTCTCATTCTCAGCTATTAAAGGTGTAGAACAAAAGTCATCAACAGTACAAGGTATTCAATCATACTTATCAGATGGTAAGGTTGTAAACTATCCTGATCACTACTATCCAGATGGGTTCGATATGACAGCTGTTCTTTCACAAGCAGGTGTTAACGAAACTAAAGGTATGAGCGATTCAACAAATATTCAAAAGACATTGAAGAAAGCTGATTCTGCTTATAATTCAGCCAATGTTAAATAGAAGGTTAGTGATTATATATGGCATTAAATAAGAGTAAGAAAAAAGAGAAGAAGATTCCCTTTTCTTATTACATGATGGTAGTTCCAATCGGAATCTTATTCTTTATTTTCCATACAATTCCATTCCTAAGAGGTGTGTTCTATAGTTTCACTGACTGGAGTGGCTATGGCGATTGGAAGTTCGTTGGTTTAAAGAATTATCTATATATGTTTGGTAATGCAAATATTGGCCATGCATATTGGTTCACATTGAAATTTGCTTTATTTGCAACAATCTTAGTTAATGCGATTGCCTTGGCAATTGCTGTTGGACTTAATGGTAAGATTAAATTCCAAAACTTTATGAAAGCTATTTATTTCTTACCATACATGTTGGGTTCATTGATTGTTGGATTCGTATTTAAGTTCATTTTTGGAAACTTAGTTCCTGATCTTGGACGTGCTTTACACATCGGATTCTTATCAAGTAACATTTTAGGTACCACACATGCTTGGATTGGTATTTTAATTATGACAATCTGGCAAGGATTAGCCTTCAATACTTTGATTTATCTAGCTGGTTTACAATCAGTTGATGAAGAGATTTATGAAGCTGCTGATCTGGATGGTGTAAATCCATGGCAAAAGTTCATACACTTAACATTCCCATTGATTGCACCTTTCTTCACAATTAACTTAGTTCTATCTGTTAAAGGATACTTAATGGTATTCGATCAAATTATGGCTATGACAGATGGTGGTCCTGGTAACAGTACAACATCTATTTCAGTTGAAATTTATAAACAAGGTTTCCAAGGTTCACAATTTGCTATCCAATCAGCTAATGCGGTTGTATTGTTCATTATCGTATTAACAATTTCATTGATTCAATTGAGAATATTAAATAAACGAGAGGAGCGATTAGGATAATGCAAGCAGATACAAAACTATCGACTCCTAAGAAGCATTTTAAGAATAAACATATTAATTGGACACTAACAAGTGTTTTAATGGTCATTGCTATTTTTGCTATCTTGGGACCTTTATATATCACAATTGTGGTTGCTTTGAAGGATCCAACACAGATGACAAATGTTCTAAGTTTACCATCAAAGATCCACTGGGAAAACTTTTCAAATGCTTGGCAAATGACTAACTTTCCTAGAATGTTTTTTAACACCTTGTTTATTACAATTGTAAATATTATCTTTACAATTTTCACTAATTCAATGGCTGCATACGTTATTACAAGATTCAGAATGAAGAATAAGTTCTTCAACGTTATGTATTACTATTTCATTAGTGCAATGTTCATTCCTTTCAACGTTATTATGCTTCCTCTTGTTAAGGAAATTAGTGCACTCCATATGGATAATATTTTCGGAATTACTTTCCTATATATTGTCTTTGGTCTTCCACAAAACATCTTCTTATATTCAGGTTTCGTTAAGGAAATTCCAGTTGCTCTAGAAGAAGCAGCTGAAATGGATGGAGCAACTCCATTACAAGTCTTCTTCAAAGTTATCTTCCCATTGATGAAGCCTATGCATGCAACAGTTGCTATTCTTTCATTCATGTGGACATGGAATGATTTCTTAATGCCACTTGTTCTTTTAAGTGATCCACGTCAACAAACGTTGCAATTGGCTCAATACGTATTCCAAGGTCAATTTTCAACACAATATAATTTAGCTTTCGCCTCCTATGTATTGGTTCTACTACCAGTATTAATAATGTACGTATTCTTCCAGAAATACATTATTGCCGGTGTTACAAGTGGTTCAGTTAAATAATATATTATTAATTAGTAATTAGGAGTTGAGTTAAATGGTTGAAATTAATTTAAAACATATTTATAAGGAATATGATGGCAACGAAAACTATTCTGTAACTGATTTTAATCTTGATATTGGTGATGAAGAATTTATCGTTTTCGTTGGACCATCTGGATGTGGTAAATCTACTACATTGCGTATGATTGCTGGTTTGGAAGATATTACTAAAGGTGAATTAGTTATGGACGGCAAGGTCATGAATGATGTTGCTCCTAAGAATCGTGATATTGCCATGGTTTTCCAAAACTACGCCTTGTACCCAAATATGTCAGTTGCTGACAATATGGGATTTGGTCTTAAGATTCGTAAAATGCCTGAGGATGAAATTAAAAAGCGTGTTGCTAATGCCGCAGATATTTTAGGCCTAACAGATTATTTGGAACGTAAGCCAGCTGCTTTGTCTGGTGGTCAAAGACAACGTGTTGCTTTAGGACGTGCAATTGTTCGTGATGCTAAGTTGTTCTTACTTGATGAACCACTATCAAACTTGGATGCTAAATTGAGAGTGCAAATGCGTACAGAAATCGCTCAATTACATCAAAGATTGAAGACTAATATGATTTATGTTACTCATGATCAGGTTGAGGCTATGACTATGGCTGATAGAATTGTTATCATGAATGATGGTAAAATCCAACAAGTTGGTACACCTTCTGAATTGTATAGCAAGCCTGCTAATAAGTTCGTCGCTGGATTTATCGGATCACCTGCAACTAATTTCTTCGATGTTACATTGAAGGATGGCAAGATTGTTAACGAAGGTGGCTTGAATATTGTTGTTCCTGAAGGTCAATACAAGATCTTAAAGGAAAAGGGCTATGAAGGTAAACAATTGACATTTGGTATTCGTCCTGAAGATATTCATGCTGAAGAGGTGGCTATTCAAGCCTTCCCTGGTGCTGTTATTGATGCGGATATTAAAGTTTCAGAATTACTTGGTGCTGAATCAATGCTCTATTCACAAGTGGGTGGAACAGACTTCATTGCTAAAGTTGATTCACGTGATCATCACAAGCCAGGTGACAAGGTTCAAATGGCTTTTGAAATGACAAAAGGTCACTACTTTGATAAGGATACTGAAGAAACAATTATTTAGTCATTAAAAGGTAATCAGGTGGTTTTACCTGATTACCTTTTTTATATGGTATATGCATAAGCTCTGCAGAAAATAAATCATTATTAGTTGTATTAGATTTATTTTTGCAGGGCTTTTTTTACTAATTAAGATAAGGAAGAAAATTATGAATATAGCTGCTATTTATCATCGTCCTGAAAGTGAATATGCTTTTCTTTATACAAAGGACCTGTTTCATATTAGGATTAGAACGGCTCGAAAAGATATTAAATCCGTTGGTCTAATTCACGGTGATCCTTATAAAATGAATAAAAAAGATTGGCAAAATAATGAAAGCAAAATGGCTTTAACTTTATCGACCGAAATTTATGACTACTGGGAAATTGAGATATAAGAACCTTTCAATCGCTGTGCCTATGGCTTTCACTTAGTAGATTTTAATAAACAAGAGATTTTTTATGGAGATCAAGGATTCTTTGATTTTACGATTGAGACTCTAGAAAAAGACAATAATTATTTTAGAATGCCGTATTTTCATGAAGTAGACCGTTTTAAGGCACCAGAATGGGTAAAAGAAACAGTTTGGTATCAAATTTTTCCTGAACGTTTTGCTAATGGAGATAAGACTAATGATCCCAAGAATGTTTTACCATGGGGTTCAAAGACACCGGGAGTAACAGATTTCTTTGGTGGAGATTTACAAGGAGTAATTGATCATTTAGATCATTTGGTTGATTTGGGTATTAATGGAATTTACTTTTGCCCGATTTTTAAGGCGCATTCAAATCATAAATATGACACAATTGATTATTTTGAAATAGATCCAAGTTTTGGAACAAAAGAAACCTTTAAAAAATTAGTAACAGAGTGTCATAAAAGAAATATCAAAGTAATGTTAGATGCCGTATTCAATCATATGGGAGATAATTCTCCACAATGGCAGGATGTTAAAAAGAATGGTCAAAATTCTAAATATGCTAATTGGTTCCATATAAAAAAATTCCCAGTTTCATATAAAGAGGGCGATAATTTTGAAGACGCTAAAGATATTACTTACGATGTCTTTGCATCCACTCCTCATATGCCTAAATTAAATACAGCTGATCCAGATGTTAAAAAATATTTATTAAGTGTAGCTAAATATTGGATTGACGAATTTGATATCGATGCTTGGAGATTGGATGTCGCAAATGAGGTTGATCATGAATTTTGGCGAGATTTTAGACGTGTTTGTGACGCTTCGAAAAAGGACTTTTATCTCTTGGGTGAGATTTGGCATTCATCTCAGAGTTGGCTTAATGGTGATGAATTTAGTGCTGTCATGAATTATGCCTATACAGACTCTATTAAGGAATATTTTATTAAAAAAGAGTTGCCACTATCAAAATTGATTTCCAATATTAATGATCAATTAATGATGTATCGTAAACAAACTAATCAAGTTCAATTTAATGTATTGGATTCTCATGATACGGCTAGGATTTTAACAGTGGCCAATAATGATAAGGATTTAGAGAAACAAGTTTTGGCTTTCACATATCTACAGCCTGGTGTTCCTTGCATTTATTATGGAGATGAATATGGAATTGATGGTGGAGAAGATCCCGAGTGTCGTAAATGTATGATTTGGGATAAGTCAAAACAAGACTTGAGTCTGTATGCTTTCTTCAAGAATCTAGTTTCGTTAAGAAGAAAAAATAACGATATTTTGTCAAAGGGCTCTATTAATTGGAATGATACATTGGTAGATAAAAATCTCGTAATATTCAAACGAAGCCTCAACGGTAGGGAGATAACAGGAGTATTTAATAATAGTAATTCTGTTCAGAAAGTAGATTTTGAGGGTACTGTAAAAATGGATAATTTGGTTTCATTTGCTGAAGAAAAGGTAACTATAAGTCCAAAAGGATTCATCATTTTCTCGAAATAAAGCTGTTATCGGTAACATGGTGAAAACGATTGCAACAGCAATCGACCTGCATAATAATAGGAATGTAATAAATATAATAAATGATTGAATATCAAACTATTCTAATAGAAATTGATTAATAATTTAGGTTTATATAATTGTAGGAGGGACAAATTTATGCAAAGAATTTTTGAAGTTGATCCTTGGAATGTCGTTACTCATAAACTAGATAAAGATAATAAGAGACTCCAAGAAAGTTTAACTAGTTTAGGAAATGGCTACATGGGAATGAGAGGAAACTTTGAAGAAGATTATACCGGGGATAGTCTTGCAGGTATTTATCTTGCAGGTATTTGGTATCCTGATAAGACCCGTGTCGGTTGGTGGAAAAACGGTTATCCAAAATATTTTGGTAAGGTAATCAATGCAGTTAACTTTATTAAAATGAACTTTTTGATAAATGGATCAAAGCTCGATTTATATACAGATAAAATCACTGATTTTACATTAGACTTAAATATGAAAAATGCTACTTTAACGCGTTCTTTTGTGGTTGATAAAGATGGTAGCAAAGTGAGATTTAATTTTGAGAGATTTTTGAGTGTTGCTCAAAAAGAATTGTCAGTCCAAAAAGTAAGTTTTGAAAATCTTTCGAATAATGCGGTTGATATTCAAGTGATTTCTTCTATTGATGCCAATGTTAAAAATCAAGATGCCAACTATGATGAACATTTTTGGCAAGTACTAGATATTGATAAGGATAGTTTGGTTGCTGAGACTAAACCTAATGACTTTGGCACACCAAGATTTACCTCAGGAATGAAAGCTAGCTACGTTACAGATCTAGACTTAGTTGATACAGAAGTTACTGATTTAGAAACTAGTCAAGTATTCAAAAAAACATTACAAACTAATGAAGAAGCTACAATTGAAAAGCGTGTTGTTGTCGTTACTTCAAGAGACTATCAAGAAATATCTGATTTGAATGAAGCCTTGAGCAAAATTAGTAATGAGATTAAATCTTCTTCTTATGATGAGTTGCTTGCAGCACATACTAAGGTTTGGGATAATCGCTGGAATCAAGCGGACATTAAAATTGAAGGCGATATCGATGCTCAACAGGGAATGCGTTTCAATTTGTTTGGATTATTCACAACATATTCCGGCGAAGATTCTCGTCTTAATATTGGTCCTAAAGGTTTCACTGGTGAAAAATATGGTGGAGCAACATATTGGGATACTGAGGCATTTTGTATACCAGTCTATTTAGGTATATCCAAACCTGAAGTTTCTCGTAATTTATTGATGTACCGCTACAATCAACTACCAGGAGCTTATGTCAATGCACAACAGCAAGGATTAAAGGGTGCTTTATTCCCAATGGTAACTTTTAACGGAATTGAATGTCATAACGAATGGGAAATTACATTTGAAGAAATACATCGTAATGGTGATATAGCCTTTGCAATTTATAATTACACTCGTTATACCGGTGATAAGTCATTTGTTATGAATGAAGGAAGTAAGATATTAACTGAAATTTCACGTTTCTGGGCTGATAGAGTTCACTTTAGTAAGCGTAATAATCAATATATGATCCATGGTGTTACAGGTCCTGATGAATATGAAAATAACGTAGATAATAATTGGTATACTAACTTTCTTGCTAAATGGACTTTGAAGTATACACTTCAAATCTTAAAAGAGGTTTCCAAGGAACAATTTGCTAAATTGAATGTTTCTCAAGAGGAGATAAATAAATGGCAAGATATTGAAAATAGAATGTACTTACCGTTTGATGAGAATTTAGGTATATTTGTTCAACATGACGGCTTCTTGGATAAAGATATAGAACCTGTCAGTGCAATTCCAAAGGAACAACTACCAATTAATCAAAATTGGTCATGGGATAAAATTTTACGTTCACCATACATTAAACAAGGTGATGTATTACAAGGCATCTGGGACTTCATAGATGATTTTTCGGAACGTGAAAAGCAACGTAACTTTGATTTCTATGAACCTTTGACAGTTCATGAATCAAGTCTTTCACCCGCAATTCACTCAGTTTTAGCAGCTGATCTTCACTATGAAGAGAAAGCGGTTGCATTATATGAGAGAACCGCTAGACTAGACTTAGACAATTATAATAATGACACCGCAGATGGATTGCACATTACTTCAATGACCGGTGGTTGGCTAGCAATGGTACAAGGATTTGCTGGTATGCGTGTAGCTGATGATGGAACTCTTAGCTACAAGCCATTCTTGCCTAAGAAATGGAACAGTTATTCATTTAGACAAGTCTTTAGAAATCGTGTAATTGAAGTGTCTGTTTCAAGCGACGGACCACAATTCAAGTTGATTTCTGGAGAACCATTACAGATTCAAGTGTATGACAAGCCACAAATGCTTAAATAATTGTAAAAATAAAAGTGTCTGGATAATCTTATTCAGGCACTTTTTTATCAAAGGAGAATAGTATGGTTAAATTTGAACAAATTAAAGGTTTTATTTTTGATTTAGATGGTGTGATTGCTAATACTTCACTTTATCATGGTCAAGCTTGGCATCAATTAGCTGATGAATTGGGTGTTACTTGGACCGAAGATTTAGCCAACCAACTAAAAGGTGTCGCTAGAATGGATTCCTTGAACTTGATTTTAAAAGCTGGCGGCAAGGAAAATGATTATACCGAGGCTGAAAAAGAAAAATTAGCTGCTAAGAAAAATGAGAACTATTTAGGACTTTTGGATTCTTTGAGCCAAGATGACATTTTGCCAGGAATGAAAGAATTCATTGAAGATCTATCAGCTCATCACTATTTAGTTTCTCTAGCTTCTTCTTCTAAGAATTCACCAATTGTTTTGAAAAAATTAGATTTAGCCAAGTACTTCGATGGAAAAGTTGACCCAGCTACTTTGACACACGGAAAACCTGATCCAGAAATTTATGTTCGTGGAGCTGAAGTTTTGAATTTGAAGCCTGAAGAATGTATCGGACTAGAAGATGCAATCGCTGGCGTTAAGTCAATCAACGGTGCACATGAAACTTCTCTGGGAATCGGTGATCCAAAGATTCTTAACGAAGCAGATTTAAACTTCAACGATACTTCTGAAGTAACGCTTGAAAATATTAAAAAGGCTATGGATTAATTATCTAATCGCAGTATCGGATATTGATTGCACAGAATGGGTAGAAATATGACAGTAAAGAAGACAATTTTTGGGGAAATTGGAACTGATCCCGTTTATTCATACAAAATAACTAATAAAAACGAAACTAGCATTGATGTTTTGACTTATGCAGCTACTTGGCAAAACTTTGAAGTGGTTGAAGATGGCGTCAAGCATTCTTTGATTGAGCATTTCGATAACTTGGATGATTACATTAAGACACCTTACATGGTAGGTAAGACTATTGGACGAGTTGCAGGAAGAATCAAGGATGCCAAGTTTTCTATCAATGGCGTTGACTACCAGATGACACCTAATAATGGAAAAAACGTCATGCACAGTGGTGATCACGGACTACAGAGTCAAAACTTCGACAGTACGATTGATTCCGACAATTCAGTTTTGTTCACGCATACGGTTAAAGGTGAGGATGAATTTCCTGGAACGTTGACGGTGGAAGTTAGATACAGTCTAAACGATGATGACGAAGTGCAGATTACGTATAACGCTAAAACTGACCATGATACGTTGTTCAATCCAACCTGTCACGTCTACTTTGATATCGATGATGAAAATATTCGTCAACAACAGTTGAAAATCAATTCAAAACGCTTTGTCGATGTCGATGCTAAGAAAATTCCTACTGGGAAATTGTTAGCAACGACCAATGCCTACGACTTCAAGAATTTCAAAAAAATAGGTCAAGGACTAAAGCAACTCAAACCATTGGATAAAGTGGAATTTGACGATGCTTTTGTTGTGAATAAGAAGGCAGCTACTTTGAAGTCAGAACATCGTGCTATTGATTTGTATACCGATAGAGATGGTTTGGTTATTTTCACGGCTAATCCAGTCGATGCGCTGAAAGCTCAAAATCATGAGTTCAGTTCAATTGCCATGGAATTGCAGACTTTGCCCGATGCAATTCACCATCCAGATTTTGGCAATACGATTCTACTTGCTAATCAAGAAGTGAGCTACACTAATAAATATAAATATAGAAAGTTGAATTAACAGCTTTAAAATTAGACATCCAAGGGGTGTCTTTTTTTGTGTCTTGGAATCGTTTTCCTTAAATGGTATAGTTTTAATTGTCATTGTTAGAACACCAATCAATTCTTATAAATTATGAAAGGTATATACAAATGAATGATAAATTAACTACCGAAAATGAACTAAAGACTGAGTTGATCAACTTGTCAGCAATTTTAGGATTACCCAAAGGTACGGAAGTTTTTGTCAGTGATATTCATGGCGAATACGACGAATTTGCCCATATTATGCGCAATGGGTCTGGTAATACTAAACAAAAAATTGCTGAATTATTCACCGGTCGTTTATCAAATGTTTCTCAAAAGAAGTTAGCTTTTTTGATTTATTATCCATCAGAAATTTTGAAAAGAACGAAAAAAACGATAACGAATAAAGATGATTTGACTCAATGGTATATGGATACTTTCAATAATTTGATTGAGATGTTACGTTATACAGCCAATAAATACACTCGCTCTAAAGTTAGAAAGACACTTGATCCGGAATTTGTTTACGTGACTGAAGAGTTGCTTTACGCTGACAATAATGCTGAAACAAAACAGTTATCTTATCAAAATATTTTGGATGGTATTATCGATTTGAAGATGGCTGACGACTTTATCATTGCCACGTGTCACTCTATTCAACGCTTAGTAGTCGATCATGTTCACGTCATCGGCGATATTTATGATCGTGGCCCACATCCTGATTTTGTGATTGAACATCTAGCCAGACATTGGCAAAGTTTTGACTTTCAATGGGGTAATCATGATATTTTGTGGATGGGTAGTTTAGCTGGCTCAAAATTATGTATGCTAAATCTTTTGCGAATCTGTGCACGTTACGACAACTTAACGATTTTACAAGACGCTTATGGGATTCATCTACAGAAGATGATTGATTTCTCATTAAAAAATTATCACTCTCAGACGGCTTTCTTACCGAAATCAGATACTGGCAAAAAAATATCTGCTGCACAAGTTGAAATCGACAGTTGTGTTCAGCAGGCGGCAGCCATTATGCAATTTAAATTGGAAGGTCAGACGATCAAGAGACATCCTGAATTCGATATGGATGACCGGCTTTTGCTAGAAAAAATTGATTTTGAACATCAAACTATTAAATTAAAAAATCATAAATATTCCCTTCAAGATGGCTGTTTTCAATTAGTCGATCAAGACAATCCTTATCAATTAACCGCAAGTGAAGAAAAGATGATCGATTATTTGATGAAACAGTTCTCAGCATCAGAGAAATTGCAGCGTCACATTAATTATTTGGTTGATAATGGCTCAATGTACCTGAAATACAACGGCAATCTCTTATTGCACGGTTGCGTTCCTGTCGATAGTGAAGGTAAATTGTTGAGCTTAGAAATTCATAATCATAGGTATTTTGGCCATGCTTTGTTTGATTATTTTGATGGAATCATTCGTCAAGCTTTGAAAAATCAGCAATCTAACCAAAATGTCGACATGATTTGGTATTTGTGGACGGGGAAATTGTCGCCTTTGTTTGGAAAGAATCAGATGACAACGTTTGAACGCTATTTTATTGCTGACAAGCAGACCCATTTGGAAGTTTTGAATCCTTATTATTCTTTGCGGCAAGAGGAGTGGTTTGCAGATAAATTATTGCAAGATTTTGGATTAGTAAACGGTCATATCGTCAATGGTCATACGCCGGTCAAAGTTGGAGAATCGCCGATTATGGCTAATGGAAAGATATTTGTGATTGATGGCGGGATGTCGAAACCCTATCACAAGACAACTGGAATTGGTGGATATACCTTACTTTCGAATTCTTACGGTTTGCAATTAGTGACGCATGAACCTTTTACAACTAGAGACAAAGCTATTAAGGAAATGACCGATGTTGTTTCCACCAAGAGAGTGATTGAACAAGCTGTTAGTCGAAAAAGAGTCGCTCAAACTGATGTTGGAGAGAAATTAAAGCAACAGAGAAAAGAATTACTTGAACAATTGGCACGAATTAAGTAACCGATTACAAAAACTTTGCTACAATAGATTATGAAATTAATTAAAAATCGAGGGAAAAATTCATGCCAAAATATTTAGTATTTATGGATCTTGATGGAACGCTTTTAGCGAGTGATCATAAGCATATTTCTCCACGAACTAAAGAAACGATTGAGAGTCTACAACAAAAGGGAGTAATTTTTTACATTGCAACGGGGCGGATGTACGAGTTAGCTAAAATTACGCAAAGATTGTTGAATCCTGATGTAAGAATGATAACGTCTAATGGAGCCGTCTTTGATGGTGCTAATGGTCGAGAAGTTACTAAGTTGGGTGTAGAAGCAGTAGATTTGGCCTACAAAGTGACAGTAAAATATCAACTGCCAATGATGCTCTTTACACCAGAGAAAGCTTATTTCACTAGAAAAATTCCTGATTTTATTGCTCAAAATGCTGGTAATTTTGATGAAGATTTTGGCTATGAGGAAGTTGAAAGTTTTTCAGAATTAAAACCCGTTATGAAAGATATTACTAATGGGGTAGTTTTGAGTCGAGGAGATATGTCAGAGCTCAACACTGTTCGAGATGAGTTGATCGACAGTCATTTAATGGAAATGTCTTCTTCTAGTCCAGACAACTTAGAAATGATCCCACTGCAGACGGATAAAGGAACTGCCGTCAAGAGAATTCAACAGGAGTGGGGTATTGATTATGACCATACTTTCGTTTTTGGCGATGGAATGAATGATGTTGGGATGATGAAAGAAGCTAAATATTCAGTCGCAATGGGCAACGGTTTACCGGAAGTCAAAAAGACCGCTAATTTTGTGACCGAGACTAATGCTAAAGATGGTTTGGCTAAGTTCTTAGAGGATTATTTTGCAAAAGAAAAATAAAAAACAGGTTTGATTTCGAATGGGAAAATCAAACCTGTTTTTTTGGTATCAAATTAATTTAGTTGTTGACGAATCCGTTTTTCTTCACCAACGGCAATTACAGCTAAGACGATGATACTCAAGACGACTGCTAAATAGAAGACGATGAAAGTATCATTCCAACCGTGAAGATTCATACCAAGGATTGAGAGGCCATTTTGTTTAGGATCAGCGATAGCCGCAAAACCAACTTGTGCCATTAAATCACCGAAGATATAAGCAAAAGTACCAGTCAATCCGTCGGAAACATTCAATGCATTCTTAGGTACGAAGCTGATAACGGAAACTCCAATCAATAGTTGTGGTCCATAAATCAACATTCCTAAGAAGAATAATGAAGTATTGATCATCATAGGTGTCGTTCCATAACGATAGCCCAGAACAACAAAGGCTGTTAAAGCCAAACAGATGATTGAAACAACAGCCCGACGACCTTTCAAAAGATCTGAGAACCAGCCCCAAACAACGCTACCAATAATTCCACCTAGTTGGAAGAGCAATAAGGTATTGGCACCTTGTGCGACTGTAAAGTGGAGTTGTTGAACCGTGTACAAAGGAGCCCAGTTGACGATCCCGATTCTGACAACGTAAACGAAGACGTTAGCGATACATAGTAGCCAAACCCAAGGACTCTTCATAACAAAGGTCTTAAAGATGGTCCACTTACTCATCTTAGAAGCAGACTGGTCAGCTTTAGAGACATTTTCGCCAAAGATGACTTCACTAGGGTCCCAACCTAGTTCTTGTGGATCATCGGCACCGAAGAACAATCCCCAGAAACCGACAATCAAACCAATAATAGCAGGAAAAATAAACATACCACCGACGTTTCCGCCAAAGAGGTGGTTAGCACCCCAAAGAGCAATGACACCAGCAACGGCACCACCGAACTCGTGAGAAATATTCCAAATTCCGATGTAGCGACCACGAGTAGTAGTTGTTGTCCAACGTGAAATCGTAGATAGAGAAGCTGAACCACCGGGTGATTGGAAAATACCGTTCAATGACCAGAGGACTAAGATCAATCCGACTGGAGCGTGATCCATCAATAATGCAACCCCAATGATCAAGGTCATGATTGCGGCGAGAATCAAAAGAAATGACATGAATTTCTTAGTGTTCTTGCCATCAACGACGTAGCCTAAGACGGTTTTGCCAATCCCATAAGCTAGTGAGAATCCGTAACCAATCCAACCTAAAGCAGTTGTAGAAATCCCATCTTTAACTAATAGAGGTTGTGCTGCGGAAAGATTATTCCGAATCAAATACATACAGAAATAAACGAAGAAAACGACCAAAAATGACTTTAAAAATTCACGAAACCAACGGTTCTTTTGTTCGTCAATTGATAAACCCAATTTTTGAGGACGTTTCAGGTCAAAATAATGTAACATAAAAATCCCTCCCCAATAAAAATAAAATTATTTATGACCAAATCGATTATAACGCAATGTAAACGAATCAACGCTGTAATCACGGTTATTCTAGTCTATCGAACCGGTTCCACATCAAATCTCATATACAAAATTATAAAACTTGATATTTATAAAAATATATCAATAATATAATTAAATTATATAAAAACCATTTACATTCAATTGTAAGCGTACTAAACTCAAAGTGTGGTCTTCTTTGTTCATTTAGAAATTATTCGAATTTGACCATGATTTTGTTATAGGGGGAGATAGAATGCAAGTCTATAAAAGACTGAATAGAACGCTTCTTTGGGTTCTAGTAATTGCCTTTTCTATTTTGATTGCAGGTGGATTTTTGATTTTCAAAAACGAAGCACCTAGGCCTTCAAAAATGGTAGACGAATCAGGAACTACTATCGTCACCAAGAAGCAATTGCTTTCTGGACAAGCGGTCTATGAGAAATATGGATTAACTGACTACGGATCCTATTTAGGAAACGGAACTTATTTTGGTCCCGATTACACAGCACAATCTTTGCACGTTTATATTCAGGGGATGCAAAATTATTATGCTCAAAAACAATACAAAACTGATTTCAAAGATTTAAGTGTTGAAAAACAGTCAGGAATTAAAGGAAAAGTAAAACACGAGATTCGTAAAAATCGCTACAATAGTAAAACGGATCAATTAGTTTTGACTACTGCACAAGTGGCAGGCTTGAATCATTTGACGAAGCACTACCGCCATGAGTTTAGAAACAATCCTCACGAAGCAGGTTTACCGGAGAACATGATTCACAACAATACTGATGATTTCATGCAAAACGGTGATAAAATTGACCAATTGACTTATTTCTTCTTCTGGGGTGCTTGGTTGTCATCAACTAATCGACCACACCAAACATACTCGTACACTAACAATTGGCCTTATGATTTAGACGCCGGCAATATTATGACTAGTGAAGCCATGGTTTGGACAGCTTTATCCGTCGCCGTATTAGTTACTGGTGTTGGAGTAGTGATTTATTTCTATAAGAAATATCACTTCGATATGCAATTTAATGAGTCATACGCTGATATACCAGAGATTAAAACGGATGAACCAATTAGTAATTCACAAAGAAAGACAGCTAAGTTCTTCTTGATAGTTATGATGATGTTCTTAGTTCAAATTCTTTTAGGTGAATTGATGTCGCATTACTACGTTGAAGACACCTTCTTTGGTTTGCCATTGCAATACATCTGGCCATTCAATCTAGCAAAAACTTGGCATTTGCAACTAGTCATCTTTTGGATCGCTACAGCTTGGTTAGCAACTGGAATTTATATCACGCCACGAGTTCTTGGTCGAGAGCCAAAGCGTCAAGGAATTTTGGTTGATATTTTGTTCTGGGCTTTGATCATTGTCGTTGGTGGCTCCATGTTAGGTGAATGGGGCTCAACACTTGGCTTTATCAATGGTAAATGGTGGATTTTTGGTCATTATGGCTGGGAGTATGCTGAAATGGGTAAATTCTGGCAGATTCTCTTTATCATTGGGATGTTCTTGTGGATTTTCATTATGTTGCGTGGTTTCGTACCAGCAATTAAGATCAAAAAAAATCTTCATCGTTCCAGATTACTACAATTATTGATTATCGGTTCCATTGCCATTCCAGCTTTCTATTTGGCATCTTTATTCATTTTGCCAAATTCACACGTCACATTTGCTGATTATTGGAGATGGTGGATCGTTCACTTGTGGGTTGAAGGAATCTTCGAGTCATTTGCGGTTATCTTGATTGGTTATTTGATGGTCGATATGAAGTTGACGACTATTAAATCAACTATCAGAGCACTATACTTCCAATTGATCTTACTATTAGGAACAGGTGTCGTTGGTATGGGACATCACTACTTCTGGGAAGGTGATCACTCGATTTGGTTAGCCTTGGGTGCTTGTTTCTCAGCCCTAGAAGTAATCCCGCTTTGTCTATTAGTTTGGGAAGCATATACTCATTATCGTGTATATAAAGACAGTCACAAAGGTTTTCCTTACAAAGGTACTTTCATGTTCTTAGTTTCAACAGGTTTATGGAATGCCTTAGGTGCTGGTGCTTTAGGATTCTTGATCAATGCTCCAGCTATCAACTACTTTGAGCATGGAACACAGTGGACTTCGGCCCACGCTCATGCTTCAATGGCTGGTGTTTACGGATTCTTCTCCGTTGCTATCATGTTGTTTGCCATTAGACATTTAACTGAGACTAACTTCTGGACTACTAAAGTTGAGAAGTGGATCAAATGGGCATGCATTACAATGAACGTTGGTTTAGCCGGAATGGTCTTCATTACTTTGATGCCATTAGGTTATTTACAATTAAAAGATGCCCTAGAAAATGGTTATTGGCATGCTAGACAAATTAGTTTTTACCGTCAACCATTGGAAAATGGATTAACTATTGCTAGATCTGTTCCCGATATTATTTTTACGGCCGGAGTAGTTATTTTGCTAGTGATCTTCTTCAGAGCTATGTTCCACTTGAAGAAAGCTTCTAAAGAAATCAATCCAGTCGATTACGATATTAGATAAAAAAAGAGACATCCAAGTCGGATGTCTTTTTTGTCAGGAGAAATTATGAAAGCAGCTTATATCGAAAAAAATGGACCAGCATCAACCATAAAAGTTGGTCAATTGCCGATCCCAGAATTAAAATCAGATGAAATTTTAGTAAAAGTCAAAGCAGTTTCAGTGAATTTTGTCGATACCTTTGTTAGAGCTGGAAGCTTTAAAACTAAACAAGAATTTCCTTTTGTCATTGGACGCGATGCTGTTGGTACAGTTAGTGCAATTGGCAGAGATGTTTCTCAATTCAAAACAGATGATTTAGTTTGGACTAACAGCATGGGGTATGACGGTCGAATGGGTACTAGTAGTGAATTAGTTGCTGTTCCAGAAGCCAGACTTTTTCATGCTCCCAAGGTTGATCCAATCAAATTAGTAGCTTCAGTCCATTCTTCAGCGACTGCAGCAATTGTTTTATCAGACGTGCTTCAAGTAGAAAGTAATCATCGAATTTTAATTGAAGGTGGAGCAGGTCACGTAGGTACAAAATTTATCGAATTGGCCAAATCATTAGGCCTTGAAGTGGTAACCACTAGTAATCCTAAGGATTTTGAAAAATTGCAGCACTTGGGAACTGATAAGACGTTTGATTACCACGAACCAATCCAAGGCAATTATGATTATATCGTCGATACCTCAGGAAAAGTTAATTTGCAAAATAATTTAGACCATCTGAACTTATACGGTAAAATTGCTTTGATTACAGCTCCAAAAGATAACCAATTCGACTTTCAAGTCCGTCAGATGTACACCAAGAGCCAAAGCATCAACGGTTTTGTCATCAGTCATGCCACTTTGAAACAGATTCAATCAGCAGGAAAAATCTTAAACGATAATTTTGAGGCTGGTCGTTTATTGACGGATGAGATTTTAACGATGCCACTTGATCAAGCAGCCAAAGCTCAGCAATTGTTGGAAGATCATCAGACTAAAAATCAGAGAATCGTCTTAACTGTTGAATAGAATCTTATTCTATAATATCGAAAAGTTCTGATAACTCAGTTATTTGATAAGTCGGCTTGAAATTAGTTTGGTTAGTTTTAGAGTATTGATTGAACCAGACACTGTCGATTTTACTGTTCATGGCTCCGGAGATATCTGAGGAAAGAGAATCGCCAATCATTAAAATTTGTTCAGGACTAGCTTGAAGGTCCTTTTCAATGAATTGAAAAAATTTTGTGTCAGGTTTGTCGACACCAACATTCTCAGATAAATACATTTTTTCAAAGAAAACATCAATTTTTGCCCCAGCGGTTTGGGAGTATTGTTTACTTCTAGTACCGTTGGATGCCGCAAAGATTCGATGTTTTTTGTTTAGTTGTTCCAAAGTTTCATAGGCTTCTGGCATCAACGCGTGTTCATAATTGAATAATTGTAAGTAATGATCGTTGAGAGCAGGACTGTCGACTTTTTTATCGTAATGGTTGAAATATCTTTGGAAACGATTGTCCATTAAATCTTGGTGAGAGATCTGTTTCTTTTCTAATTGTTTCCACAAATAATCATTGATTTTATGCCAATACTGAATCTGGTCATCATCAAAGGGAAAATTAGTCATACCAGACATTTTGCGTAGTGCATTTTGGGCATTAGTCTTGGTATCGAGAATCGTATCGTCAAGGTCGAACAAGATAAATTGATAGCTCATGGAAATCCTCCGTAAATAAGTAATTATTGTTGTTAAAAGTAAAAATCAAAAAATACAATAAATCAAGTTAACTTTTGATTAAAAAATCGTTACTATGTTAATTTGTAAGTACAATTGTGTAATTTTTGGTTCATTTTTTAATACCAGTTTTATAATTCTTTTGTTGTGAAAACAACAAGAGGGAGATTTGATAATGGTTTTAAAAAGAGAAAGAACAATTCTTTTAGCCGTATTTTTTTCGCTTATAGTAGTGTTTTTGGGAGCTACAAAAGTTAGCGCTGCTAGAGCAGATATGGTCGATGTATCTAATAATAATGGAGCAATGACCGTCGCTAATTTTCAGGATATGCATGATAATTATGGCGTAAAAGCTGTTGTTACCAAAATTAGTGAAGGTACTTCTTTTAAGGATAGTACAGCAGCTAACAATATTGCAACTGCTCAACAAGCTGGTATGTATATCAATGGCTATCATTTTGCCCGTTACAATAGTGTAGCAAGTGCGATTGCTGAAGCTGACTATGCCGGAAAATTGGCACAAGCCGATGGATTGCCAGCTGGAGCAGTTTTAGCCACCGATGTGGAAAGTTCAGAACAGAGTTCTGTTTCTGAAGCACAAAATGATGCGGATAATCAGGCATTTATGAAAGAAGTTGCCAAATATGGTTATCGTTCTACGATTTATACAATGGGGTCATGGGTCGGCAGTGTTATGAGTGTTGATTCCGGTTGGATCGCGTCCTATCCTTATGATCCAACTGACCAAGAGTGGTATACATCTAATCACGGCTGGCAGTGGTCTAGCAGTTATACCTTTAATGGTAGTTATGGTAATTTTGATGTTTCTGAATTGTATGATAATTTCTTCACTACTTATAAAACACCAACAGGTACTTCTACTACAACTACAACCACGTCAGACGATAATTCAGCTACCACAAATAGCAGTTCGAGTAATGTTGGCGTGATTGAAGTAAATAATTCTTCAAGTAGTTACGTGCCTTTGATGGCTTTACAAGTGGATGGTTCTATGAAGACGATTACTAATCGTGCGTTATCCAACAATACTTCTTGGCAAACTGATCAAACAAAAGTAGTTGATGGAACGACATATTATCGAGTCGCAACTAACGAATGGGTCGCAGAACAATACTTGGCTAATAATTCTTCAACAACAAATGCCGCTAGCGATGCAAATGTCATCAAAGTAAATAATGCCAATTCTAGTTATGTTCAATTAGTAGCTTTACAAACGGATGGTTCTATGAAGACAATTACCAATCGTGCTTTAGCTAATAATACTTCTTGGCAAACTGATCAGACAAAAGTAGTTGATGGAACAACGTATTATCGGGTGGCCACTAATGAATGGATTAATGCTGAATACATAATTTAATTTATTGCATCTTTTCTTTGATTTAAATATAGATATTCGATATACTGACTTTAAACAAGGGAGTAACTTGCAGAAAAAGTTGCCTGTGACAAAATCGTCAGCAAGACGAAAGTCTGGTTTTGTCTTAATTAGTGAGACTTGTACGCTATTTGGCGTGCAAGTCTCTTTTTTTAAACCAAAGGAGGGGTTGAGTTTGAAAGATACTCGATATTATGCACTGGATAAAACTTCACTGTTGGACAAGTTCCAAACTAGTGAAGCTGGATTAAGTACCGACCAAGCTAAGAAGCGTTTGGAAGAAAATGGACCCAATGCTTTAACGCAAGGTAAGAAAAAGAATTTGTTCCAAAGATTCTTTGATCAATTCAAAGATTTTATGATTATCGTCTTATTAGTGGCCGCATTAATTTCGGGATTTGTCGCTCAGGAGTGGGCCGATGCAGCTTTGATTTTGGCGGTAGTTATTATCAATGCCGTTTTTGGAGTTTTTCAAGAGTCAAAAGCTGAAGAAGCGATTGAAGCTTTGAAGGAAATGTCGACTCCAGAAGCTCATGTTAAACGAAATGGCAAATTAGAAACCGTTAGTAGCGAAGCCTTAGTAGTTGGGGATGTTGTTTTATTAGAAGCTGGTGATATTGTACCGGCCGATATTCGTCTGATCGATTCTGCTTCAATGAAGATTGAGGAAGCCGCTTTGACTGGTGAATCGGTTCCTGTCGAAAAAGAAGCCCAAATTTTACCAGATGAAGATATTCCATTAGGCGACCGTAAGAATATGGCTTATATGAACAGTAATGTTACTTATGGTCGTGGAGTGGGTGTCGTAGTTGGCGTCGGAATGGATACTCAAGTTGGTCAAATTGCTGGGATGATCAACAAAGCTGAAGAAACAAGTACACCTCTGCAAGATAATTTAAACTCACTTGGTAAAACTTTGACTTGGTTGATTCTCGGAATTGCCGCCGTGATCTTTGTCGTTGGTATTTTCAATAATCATTCAGGATTGCCAATGAATGAATTAGTTATCAACATGATGCTAGTTGCAATTTCACTAGCCGTTGCTGCTATTCCTGAAGGTTTGCCTGCCATCGTAACGATTATTTTGGCATTGGGTACGACGAGAATGGCTAAGCGTAAAGCTTTAGTTAGAAAACTTCCAGCTGTTGAAACTTTGGGAAGTACTGATATTGTTGCTTCTGACAAGACTGGTACTTTGACTCAAAATAAAATGACAGTCGAAAAGTTTTATCAATATGGCAAGTTAAACGATGCAGCTTCAAATATCACTGGGGCTGATAAAGTATTGCAAGTTATGACCTTTGCTAATGATACTAAGATTCAAAACGATGGTGTTTTAGTCGGTGATCCAACCGAAACTGCATTGGTTCAATTTGGTTTCGACCACGACTATCAAGTTGAAGATGAATTGAAGAAGGAGCCACGTGTTGCTGAAGTACCATTTGATTCAGAACGTAAATTGATGTCAACGATTCATAAGTTATCCGATGGCAAATTCTTAGTAGCGGTCAAAGGTGCTCCTGATATGCTATTGCAACGTGTTACTAAGCTTCAAAAGACTGCTGATGAAGTAGTTGATTTTACTGATGCCGATAAGAAAGAAATCTTAAAGCAAAATAAATCAATGGCTACGCAAGCTTTGAGAGTCTTAGCTATGGGTTACAAGATTATCGATGCAGTTCCACAGACAATCGATTCTCAAACCGTTGAAAATGATTTAGTTTTTGCCGGATTGATTGGAATGATTGATCCTGAACGTCCAGAAGCTGCTAAAGCGGTTGCGGATGCTAAAAAAGCTGGTATTCGTCCAATGATGATTACTGGTGACCACCAAGATACTGCTGAAGCTATTGCTGCTCGTTTAGGAATTATTGAAGCAGGCGATGATGCAGCAGTTATCACAGGTGCTCAATTGGATCAAATGAGTGATGAAGAATTTGAGAAAAAAGTTCAGCTTTACTCAGTTTATGCTCGTGTATCGCCAGAACATAAAGTTAGAATCGTTAAAGCTTGGCAAGATAAAGGTAAAGTTGTAGCAATGACTGGTGATGGGGTTAACGATGCGCCAGCTTTGAAGTCAGCTGATATTGGTATTGGAATGGGTATCACTGGTACTGAAGTTTCTAAAGGTGCTTCCGATATGGTTTTGGCCGATGACAACTTTGCTACTATTATCGTGGCAGTTGAAGAAGGGCGTAAAGTCTTCTCCAATATTCAAAAGTCAATCCAATACTTGCTTTCTGCTAACTTAGGTGAAGTTTTAACATTGTTCATGATGACCTTGTTAGGCTGGGATATTTTGCTACCGGTTCAATTGCTTTGGATCAATTTGGCAACTGATACTTTCCCAGCGATTGCTCTAGGTGTTGAACCAACAGAACCAGGTATCATGGATAAGAAACCACGTGGACGTCGTTCCAGTTTCTTAGGTGGAGGAATTGGACCTTCAATTGTCTATCAAGGTATTTTGGAAGGTTTAATTACTCTAGGCGTTTATGGATTGGCTATCATGTTCCCAGTCCACACTGCTAATGACGCTATGCATGCTGATGCTTTAACTATGGCTTATGCAACTTTAGCCTTGATTCAGTTGTTCCATGCCTTTAATGTTAAATCGACTTATCAATCTATTTTCAAGGTTCATATGTTCAAGAATAAGATGTTCAATATTGGTGTATTGACATCATTTATCATGGTAGCAGCTACAATTGCTGTTCCTGGATTTAACAAGCTATTCCACGTGACTGAACTAAACTTAGAACAATGGTTGATTGTTTTAGGTGCCGGAGTCTTGATGATTTTAGTTGTTGAAATCGTTAAATTCTTCCAACGTCGTGCTGGTAAAAAATAGTAAAAATAAGACCTCGATATCAGAAGATACCGGGGTCTTTTTGTGTATTTTTATTTTTTAATTAATGATTAGCAGATTTGGTCGCCGAGTTTTTCCATCTTCTTGCGACGCTCATCAGCAGTTTCAGGTTTAACGTTTCTCCAGTCAACAACTGATAGGGCACCGTCTAGGATACCTGAGTTGTCTTTAAGGGCCAAAGCATTGTGCCATAGAGAAATATTGAGACCAGCAGTAAAGAAGTCAGTATATTGTGGTTCAGTAGCTAGCTTGTAGCCAGCGTTGTTTTCAATCGGAACAGTATATTTAGGATCGTTTTCGTTAAGAATAACTAGTTGAAATTTATCACCAATGGCACAGCTACCACCAAGACTTGAGTACTTGTTAGAACCATCATCGGTTGTCAAGATCATTGTGCTTCCTGCTGGGATTTTATCAGCTAAGTATTTTTGTGCATCGTCTTTAATATTAATTTTCATAAGTTAAGATCCTTTCCGTTACAATAATTTGAATTGTGTAACACTGATTCGTCCACAATTGTTCATTACTCTTTAAAAGTTACTGCAAACAGTGAATTCTTGCAAATTATCAGCTCAATAAAACAAAATATATTTTTAAATAATTAGATAAATTAATCACAAACTGATTAACAAATTTGGTCACCGAGTTTGATCATTTTGTCGCGACGTTCTTGGTCAGTTTCAGGTTTAACATTTCTCCAGTCAACAACAGCTAATGAACCGTCAAGAATACCAGAGTTGTCCTTGAGGGCTAAGGCATTGTGCCAGACGGCGATGTTAAGTCCGTTACCTAATAAATCAGCATCAGATGGAGATGTACTTAGGTCAAGACCAGCATCGTTTTCCAAAGGAATAGTGTAATTAGGGTCAGCATATTTTAAAATAACAATTTGGAATTTATCACCGATAGCACAGCTACCACCAAGGCTTGAGTATTTATTAGAACCGTCGTCGGTTGTTAGAATCATTTTTGCATTTGTAGGAACGTTCTTGTTTGCTAGGTATGTTTGAGTTTCTTCTTTAATATTGATTTTCATTTTATATAAAGTCCTTTCGGGAACTAGAATTTAAATAGGTTGTTGAACATTTAGTTGTGTACAATCTTTATTACAGTTAATACTATATCACGTAAAAACATTGTGCACAACTTAAATGCTTTAAAAATTATTATATTGTTCTTAAGATTCAAATAAAATCAATTGTACCAAGGCTTTATACGTTATACTTCCTTTATATAAATATATTAATATAGGGGGAGAATCTATTGTCTAAGAAGATTTCTGTAATTGTGGCAGCATTTTTTTCGTTGATGGTATTATTTTTTGGTGCCACTAATGTCGATGCTGCACGAATGGATATGGTCGATGTTTCTAATCACAATGGAGATATGACCGTCGCTAATTTCCAAGATATGCATAATAATTATGGTGTAAAAGCCGCCGTTACGAAGATCAGTGAAGGAACGACTTATAAGGATGCCTACGCTGCTAACAATATTAAAACAGCTCAAGCTGCGGGACTTTTCATTCACGGTTATCACTACGCACATTATAGTAATGTTTCCGAAGCTATTGCTGAAGCTAATTTTGCAGCCCAAACGGCCAAAGCTGACGGTCTACCTAGTGGATCTGTTTTAGTAACGGACGTGGAAAGCACTGAACAACAACATAATGACCCTGGCTTAAATACTCAAAGCAATATTGCTTTTATTAATCAAGTGGCCAAATACGGTTATCGTTCAGATATTTATACGATGGGCTCATGGGTCGATACAGTTATGCAAGTCAAAAAGGGCTGGATTGCCGCTTATCCAAGTGATGCAACTGATCAATATTGGTATCCTAGTTCTCATGGATGGCAGTGGACAAGTCACTACGAATTTGATGGAAGCTATGGTTATTTTGATGTCTCACAACTCTATGACAACTACTTTACAAGTTATCAAGCTCCACAAACCGTTAGTTTAGATAATACTAATAACCAAACTAATAACAGTAGTAATACAACTAATAATGCAGTTTCCTCAAAGGGAGTAATTAATTTTCAGAATGCCAATGGCAGTTATGTTCCGCTAGTGGCTATTCAAGGCAACAGTACTAAGACGATTACTAATCGTGCTTTGGCTAACAACACACCTTGGGCGACTGACCAAACTAAAACTATTGACGGCGTCACTTATCATCGTGTTGCTACAAACGAGTGGGTCGATGCTAAATATATTATTTGATAAAAATAAGTCAACTGGGATTTTCCAGTTGACTTTTTATTTATATTTTTTTATAGAGTAAGAAACATGTTAATGGTGTTTGATCATCTTTATCTAAAGTGACGTTAATCTGATCAAAAGTCTTAAAGCCTTTTTTGAGGTAGAACTGGTAATCGCAATTTGAGTCAGTAAAGACATAAATCAATTGGTCATGAAGTTTATTCTCTAAAGCTCTCAGTAGTCGTGTGCCGATGCCATGGTGCTTAATGGTAGGATCGACAGCGAAGAAGGTTATTTCACCGTCAGGTTTATTTTTCATAAATTGTTTGAGCATAGTTTGGTTAGCTTGATCATAAGTTTTTGCCATATCATCATTGTCAAAAAGATCAATCAATTTATTGCCAAAATTGACAGTTATATTTCTTTTAGGGTTAGAATATTTTAGTCGTTGAAAATTGCATCTTGCAAAAACAAATCCGACTAATTCATTGTCTAGGTACGCGCCTAGAGCAATAGTGGAGTTCTTCAATTCCATTTCAGCTACTATTTTGCTATAAAAATATAAAGCAAATTGATTTTCAACGTATTTGTCGAATTTCATGCCTGTAACCGCGAATTGGCGGACTTTTTCAAGATCTTTAGTATTAAATTCTTTGATTTGAATTTCACTCATGTAAGTTCTCCTTTATTTGATAAAAAATATCCTATTATTTGAATTTATTGTGGTGGCCATTGGAGTATAAATAAATTAATGTTAACCTATAAGTATTAGGGAGATGGGAAAATGTCAGCAACAAAGGAACAAGCATTAATGCAAGCTATTCAAACGGCTATTCAAGATAAGGAAATCAAGAAATATCCGGATTTGATGGAAATTTTGAATAAAGCCAGCAAACAACTATCGAGTTCAAGTGATTATCATCAAGTTTCAGCAACTCTCAATAAATCATTGCAATTTTGGGGTATGGGTCACTTACACGGACCAATTGCTTTGAATGCATTATATCAAGCAACGATTGACGGAACACGCGGTCGTGCACATCAAAAATTACCTACTGGTTTTAATTAAAAATAAAAAAGTCAGAGTCCAAAGGGATTCTGGCTTTTTCTTAACAAATTTGATCGCCAATTCTTTTCATTTTCTCACGTAATTCTTCTTCAGTTTCTTTAGTGACATTTCTCCAATCGACGACAGAAACTGCTCTATCCATTGCGCCACCATTGTCGCCGAGAACTAAAGCTCCATGAGAAAAGTCGAGATTAAGACCACTACCAAATAAATATTCTTCAAAAGGTAGCATGTTCATTTTATATCCGGCATTATTCTCGATAACAGTTGAGAATTTAGTATCTGGTTGATTGACGATGATCAATTGAAATTTATCAGCTAGTTCACAAGTAGCACCGATGCTGGAATAATTATTTGAGCCATCATCAGTTGTCAGGATAACGTGGCTACCAGTGGGAATCTTGTCAGCTAGAAATTTTTGAGCTTGTGGTTTGATATTTAATTTCATTAGTAACACCTCGAAAAAATTATTTCTGTGATTGTGAGTATTGGTACTCTTGGTCGACAGCTTTTTGAGCCACCAAATTGAGATAATTAAAAGGTTCATCAAAATTAGGTGAGAACAACATATCGAGATAAGCTAAGTCGTCAATCGTATTTTTATTTTGAATAATGACCGAAATGGTATTGGCTGATTGCGAAACCTCATGCTTACTCATTAATTGAGCACCCAAAACTTGGCGAGTCTTGCGATCATAAATTAATTCGATACTGATTTTAGTATTAGTAGGCATAAAATCAGGTCGATAATTACCTTCAAAAAAGACCGCTTGAGCATCGAAGTTTTCCTGAAGAGCATCGTGTAAAGTTAAGCCAGTACTTGCGACAGTGTGTCCGAAGACTAACATGCCAGACGTAGCTTGAGTACCCATGGATTTTATCCTAGGAGTTACAACGTTGGCACCGGCTAAAGCTCCTTGTCTGATAGCGTGGGATGCTAATGGAATGTACTTGGAATCAAGCGTAGGATTGAAATGTACTTCTGTAACATCACCAGCTGCAAAGATATCAGGATCAGACGATTGCATGTATTCGTTAGTAATAATGGCACCATTTTTGGCTAATTTAACTTGTCCTTTTAGCAAATCAGCTTGAGGCAAGACGCCAGGAGTAATTGTAACCATATCGACTAAATAGTCACCGGCACTAGTTTTAATTAGGACTTTGCCATCTTCAGTTTCAGTAAAGCGAGTTACGACAGTTTTGGTCATAACTTTGACGTTATTGTCTAATAATAATTGTTTGACCTTTTGAGCGAGTTCTGTGTCGAGGTATTGATTTAGCAATTGATCTCGACGTTGGAAGAGGATAACTTGATGACCGGACTTCAAATAACCTTCGGCTAGTTCAACGCCAGAGTAGCCTCCTCCTAGAATAGCAATTTTTTTAGCATTTTTTGATGCTTTGGCAAGTTTTTGAGCCTGATCACAAGTTTTGCAAAGCATTACTTTTGTACTTTCAATACCAGGAATTACCGGTATAGTAGTTTTAGAACCAGTCGTCATAATTAATTTATCATAAGTATCATGGACGAATTCCTTTGTTTGTAGGTCTTGTGCCAAGATAGTATGGGCTGTGCTGTCGATTTCAATGACATCATGCTGCATCCGCATTTGAACACCTTTTTTAATAAATTGCTCTGGATTGGCGTACATGGCCTCATCCAAATTTTTAACGGAACCAGCAATGTGCAAATAAGTAGCACACGACAAATACGAGATGCTTTGATTACGCTCGTAGACAGTTATGGTAGCGTCAGGATAGTACTTTAAACATTGGTTCATAGCGGCGATGCCAGCATGGGTACACCCAATTATGACTATTTTCATTAAATTATCACGACTTTTCTTTTAATATCCAAATATAATTATTCTGTTAATTGGACTATACTAAAAGTATATACGTTTTTGCTATAAAAAGTAAATATATCGTTTTGATATATAAGGAAGAATTGAGATTATGGATAAAATTTATCGCTATTTTGTACAACCACAAATTGATATTAAGACTGATACTATCTTTGGTTATGAATTATTGATCAAACAATTAACTCCAGAAGGGTGGAGATTGCCCAGATCCTTTTCAGAAATTAGCACCGAAACGACTTCAAAATTATTGATCGCAACGACCAAGATTTTAGGATTGAAAGTGGATTACTGCTCGGTCAATGTTAATCGTGAGCAATTGCTTGATACGAGGATGGAAGATGCTATCATTCAGAGTCAATTACAGTTATTTCCTACGAAGGTAGTCGTTGAATTGACTGAAGAAGAGGGACCTAAGAAATATTCCGATGCTTTCTTGATTCCGCACTTGCGTAAATTCATGGAACACGGGATGCAAATTTCGTTGGATGATGTTGGTACTGGGGATAACAGTTTGGATGCAATCAGATGTTTTTTGCCCATGGCTTCTGAATTAAAATTTGCACTTCAAAACTTCAATTCACAAAATGAGGATCCAGACTTGCAGAAAAAATTGATCATGTGGCAAGGAATTAGTCAAGAATATGGTCAACGTCTGATTTTGGAAGGAATTGAAGATGATGAAGATGCCAAAATGAGTAGCAATTTAGGTATTAATTTGCGCCAGGGTTATTACTATGGCAAACCAGAATTGTTATCTTTGCCGGGAGATGAACAATATTATAAAAAATAATAATCATAGTGAGGTTTCTATATGTCTTGGATAATTATCATGCTAGTTGCCGCGATGTTGGCTGGTTTTGTTCAAGGGGTGACTGGCTTTGGATCAGGTATCGTGATGATGGTTTTTCTGCCGCATCTATTGCCGATAAATCAAAGTGCTGGAGTCTCGACGTTAACGATGGTCGTTGCTAATGTAATGGTCGTTTGGCATTATCGCAAGTACTTTGAATGGCGAAAGATTATCAAGCCGTTTTTGATTTACATTTCCATGGCAATAATTTCCCTGCATTTGAGTAGTGGACTACCAGCTGGACATTTGAAGTTGCTCTTAGGATTGTTGCTGGTAATTTTGTCCTTGTATTATGTGATTATGAATTGGAAATCGATCACCATCAGTCGCATTCCACTGTTCGTTATGGTTATTTTTGCTTTGATATCAGGCTTTTTCAACGGGATGTTTGGAATCGGTGGACCATTGATGGCATTGTATTTCTTAACCATTTCTGATTCCAAGGAAAAATATCTTTCAAGCATTCAGACTTTCTTTTTGATCGATACCTTTATTATGACTAGCTTGCGTTTTGCTAACGGTATTTTGTCGTTGGATAATCTGAAGTATGTAGCTATTGGAATTATAGGTTCAATTGTTGGAACTTTTATTGCTAATCGCTTAGTCAGTCATCTGAACATTAGTTTCATGAAAACTTTGATTTACATCTTTATTGGATTGAGTGGGATCTATTATATTGCCATGACATTGTGACAAATCGCTTGCATCAGTTGAAAATAGTCCGTATAATGCACATTAACTATGTTTATGAAATGAGGATTATATATTTGATTACTGTTAATGACGTAAGTTTGCACTTTGCCGACCGAAAGCTATTTGAAGATGTGAATATCAAATTTGCACCCGGTAACTGTTATGGCTTGATTGGTGCTAATGGTGCCGGTAAATCAACTTTCTTGAAAGTTTTGTCTGGGGAAATTGCACCTTCAACTGGTTCAGTTAAACTTGGACCCAATGAACGTTTAGCAACTTTGAAACAGAACCATTTCGACTACGATGACTATACAGTTATGGAAACTGTCATCATGGGTCACACTGACTTGTATGAAATCATGCAAGAAAAAGATGCTATTTATATGAAGCCTGACTTCAGTGAAGAAGACGGTTTGAGAGCAGCTGACCTAGAAGCTAAATTTGGCGAAATGGGCGGCTGGGAAGCAGAAGGTGAAGCTTCACAAATGCTTCAAGGTTTGAATATTCCTGAAAGCTTGCATCAAGAAAAAATGGCTAACCTAACTGCTGGTCAAAAGATCAAGGTCTTGTTAGCTCAAGCACTCTTTGGTAAGCCAGATGTTTTGCTACTAGATGAGCCTACCAATGGTTTGGATGTGGATTCAATCGATTGGCTAGAAGAATTCCTGATCAACTTTGAAAATACTGTTATTGTCGTATCCCATGACCGTTACTTCTTGAATAAAGTTTGTACTTACATGGCTGACCTCGATTACAGCAAGATTCAACTTTACGCTGGTAACTATGATTTCTGGCAACAATCTTCAGCTCTAGCTCAACAAATGAAGCAAGATCAAAACTCCAAAAAAGAAGAAAAAATCAAAGAATTGCAAGACTTTATTGCCCGTTTCTCAGCTAACGCATCTAAGTCTAAACAAGCAACTTCACGTAAGAAAATGCTCGATAAGATTACTTTGGACGATATCCAACCTAGTTCGAGACGTTATCCATTCATCAAGTTTGTTCCTAACCGAGAAATTGGAAATGACTTGCTACAAGTTAAGGACTTATCAGTTACTATCGATGGCAAACAAATCTTGAAGAATGTTAGTTTTATTTTGAATAAAGATGACAAAGTGGCTTTCTTAGCTAAAAATGATATGGTCACAACAGCTTTATTCAAGGTCTTAACTGGTGAAATCACACCTGATACCGGTACTGTTACTTGGGGAGTTACGACTAGCCAAGCTTATTTACCAAAAGACTTCAACGCTATGTTTGATGAAGAAACGCCAATTATCGATTGGTTGCGTCAATTTGCCGAAAAGGGTGAAGATGATGATACATTCTTGCGTGGTTTCTTAGGTAGAATGTTGTTCTCTGGCGACGATGTTACTAAGATGGTCAACGTTTTATCCGGTGGTGAAAAAGTTCGTGTCATGTTGTCAAAGATGATGTTGTTAAAAGCTAACGTCTTGTTACTAGATGACCCAACTAACCATTTGGATTTGGAATCAATTACTGCTTTGAATGACAGTTTGATTGATTACAAGGGTTCAATTTTATTTGCATCACATGATCACCAATTCATTCAGACAGTTGCTAACAGATTAATTTACTTAACTGCTAATGGCGCGGTTGATCGTAGTGATACTACTTATGATGAATTTAGAGGTAATGAGCAAGTTCAAGCTCAGATTAATGAATTAGATAAATAAAGATATATAAGTAAAGACCCAGAAGTCAGATGATTTCTGGGCCTTTTTTTTGTCCAATGCAATTTTTATTATTAAGCAAATTACCTGACAGTTTTTTAAATCTGTCCATAAAAAATCATATTGTTAAGAAGTGTTCTTTAATTGAAGTTCAAAACATATTAAAATTCAAAACATTAAGATGACACGTTGTATATAATTGCAATTTGTTGTACGTTGAGAAATTTTTTAAGAGGAGATATTTATGAAACAACAAATAGAACAATTGGTTCAACAAGTTAAAGAAACTTATGTAATTCTTATCGCAAACCTAAGTTGTTGTCGCTACCGGGAGATGAACAATATTATCAAAAATAATCGTTGGAATCGTGAAGTGATTGTCAGATGACTTGGATAATTATCATGTTAGCCGCTGCTATGATGGCGGGTTTTGTTCAAGGTGTGACTGGGTTTGGTTCAGGTATTGTGATGATGGTCTTTTTACCATATTTATTGCCAATAAATCAGAGTGCCGGTGTTTCAACATTAACAATGGTGGTAGCCAATGTGATGATTGTTTGGTATTATCGAAAATATTTTAAATGGCAAAAAATTGTCAAGCCGTTTTTGATTTATATTTTGATGGCAATAGTGTCTTTACATTTGAGTAGCGGCTTACCGGCCGGTCATTTGAAACTGTTGTTAGGATTGTTATTAGTTACCTTGTCTCTATATTACGTAGTGATGAATTGGAAATCGATTACGATCAGTAAAATCCCAATTTTTGTTATGGTGATTTTTGCTTTAATATCAGGTTTTTTCAACGGAATGTTTGGCATTGGTGGACCGTTGATGGCGTTATATTTTTTGACAATTTCTGATACTAAAGAGGAATACCTCTCAAGTGTTCAGACGTTCTTTTTAATCGATACTTTTATTATGACTAGTCTGCGTTTTGCTAACGGTATTTTGTCGTTGAATAATTTGAAATTTGTGGCAGTTGGAATCATCGGATCAATTATCGGGACTTTTATTGCTAATAGATTAGTCAGCCACTTAAATATTAGTTTTATGAAGACTTTAATTTATATTTTTATCGGTTTAAGTGGATTGTATTATATTACCATGGCATTGTAATAAGTTTCTTGAATCAGCTTGCTTGAATGACAGTTTGATTGCAAGAGTTTAATTATGTTTGCATCACAAGATTACCAGTTCAAACTCAGATTAATGAATTAGATAAATAAGATATATAAGTTAAGACCCACAAGTCGGATGATTTCTGGGCCTTTTTTTGCCGTATAATGGAAACGTATACATAAAAAGGAGGCCAGGTTTATGTCAAAAACAATCATGTTGGCATGTGCTGGAGGGATGTCTACTTCGTTGTTGGTGACGAAGATGGAGAAGGAAGCGGTGAAAAGAAATGTTGATGTATCAATATTTGCGACCGCTGGATCAATCATTCCCGACGAATGTAAGAAGTATCATCCTGACGTTATTTTGTTGGGACCACAGATTCAGTACATGTATCATTTGGTAATCAAAGAGGTTGATGTGCCGGTTTCTGTGATTGATATGAAGGATTTTGGAACTATGAATGGAGAAAAGGTCCTGAATTTGGCTTTATCGATGATGAAATGAGTATTTTCTTTACATTTTTTGGTCTTTGTTATTTACTTAGTCCGAGGCAAATTATGAAAAAAATTAATGATTATTTTTCTAAAGAATCTCATTTACAAAGATCACTTCGTGAAAAAGAAATAAATAAATTAAACTATTCAATAAGATTTTTATACATTAATGTATTCATCTATATTTTGATAACTATTGTTGAATACTGGTTAGCTAAAATCGGTAATTCCCAAGCACTGCGGGCGGACGCCTTAAATAATCTTTCAGGTGTTATTTCAACAGGCGTATTAATTTTGGGTATCAAAGAAGCAACTAATGTTGATGACGATGATATTTTAGGACGAGATCTACCCAAGGAGAATATTCGTAGTAAGAATTCGTTGCAGCTCTCACGATTTAGGTTGGAAACAGTTTTTACTTTGATGACTAGTTTTATTATTATTTTGATTGCCATTCAAATTGTTTACAGTGGCATAAAGGGACTAATGAATTTAAGCAATGTTGAAAGTCCTAACTTTGTTTCCGCCATCGGAGCAAGTATCGCAACTATTTTGATGTTAGTAGTTTGGTATCTTAACTATCATAATGGCAAGAAGTTGAAAAATACCTCTTTACAAGCTGCCGCAAAGGATAGCTTAGGTGATGTCGTGACTAGTTTTAGTACGATGATTACAGTTTTGTTGTCGATGGCTTTGAAAGTAGCTTTTCTCGATAGTGCAGTAAGTATAGTAATTGGAATTTTTATTTTGTGGCAAGGAATTGTGATCTTTCAGGAATCTTCGTTGAATTTGATTGATTATGTTGATCCAGAATTGGAAAAAGATATGCGCCAAGATATTGGTAATATTGAGGAAGTTCGTGATGTGGTTGATTTGACCAGCAGATATAATGGAAATATGTTGATTGTAGATATTTTTGTGAAAGTTGCTGCTGAGGATACTGCGATGTCAATTTATCAGTTGAATAAAAAGATTAAAGAAGAACTTTATCAAAAATACGATGTCTACGATGTTACGCTTACTACTATTCCGGATTTAGAGGAATTTGATAAGTGAAAAAGATAACCTTCAACGAATTTATTTCGCTGAGGGCTATTTTTATGGACTTTAAGTTGTTGTGAACTGATTCTTTACGTTGCATAATTATTGTTAAAAGGGAGGTAATGTCTTGTTAATAAGAGATAGGCTAAATAATTTTCAAAAAGGTACAGATGCGGAATTATTGATTAGGGATTTCTTTTTGAGGAGAAAGAATGATTTAGTAAAAATTAGTACGCATACTATCGCTAAAGAACTGTATATTTCTGCTTCGACGATTACCAGATTTTGTCAAAAATTAGGATTCTTAGGCTATCCTGATTTTGTAAAACAATATCAAGAAGAGAATGAATATTTGGATTCACATTTTAATAATATTGATCCTAATATACCCTTTTTATCAGAAGATACGACAGCGATTGTCAATAATAAAATTGGTACTTTGTATAAGGAAATAATTGACGATTCTTTAGCTCTCTTGAAGAAATCCAGTCTGAATACGATTGAGTATTTGATTCGTGATTGTGATCATATATATATTTATGCCGCCGGGGATTTGATTTTGGCAGCAGAAAATTTTGAAAATAAGATGATAAAAGTTGGGAAAACTGTTTCAGTAGAAAGAAGAGGAGACAATGCCTTCTTTAAAGCTAATTATTCGGATGCAAATAGTCTTTTCATCCTTCTATCTTATTCTGGCGAAACAGATAATTTGTTAAAGATTGCTCATAGATTAAATGATAAGCAATTGCCATTTGTAGCAGTAACGACCATGGGTGGAAACTCGTTGACTGAGTTGACGAATAATGTTATTTACATTTCAACTAGAGAGAAATTGATTAATAATTTGGGTAATTTCAGCTCCGTTTTATCTGCGATGTTTGTGTTAGATATCCTATATGCCGATTTTGTCAATGAGAATCAAGAACAAGCATTAAATAATAAAAAACAAGTTTCCAAATTATTCGAAAATAGACGATCTTCTAGAAATCCACTTTTAGAAGATAATTAGTTAAATAATGAAACGTTGTTGCAGGAATTGTGTAAGATATTGAGATGTTGCTGCAACACCTATGAAAGCGCTAACGATTGTGTGTTAGCGCTTTCTTTTTTGCTATTATGAAAAACGTAAAGAGACAGGAGGGCGTAAATAATGAGTAAAAATCAGCTCGCAAAATCAATTATAGATAATGTAGGTGGAATTGATAACGTATCTGGATTAACCCATTGTGCTACTAGATTACGTTTTAATTTGAAAGATGATTCAAAAGCAAATGCTGACGATTTAAAAGATTTAAGCAAAGTAGTTGGCGTTGTTAATCAAGGTGGACAATATCAAGTCATCATTGGTCCCGATGTAAAGAACGTTTATAAATCGATTACTGATGATTATTCGATAGGTGAGACAAAACCCGTTGAAGACAAAGAAGAAAAGAAGTCGGTTGTTTCCAAAGTACTTGATACCATTGTTGGTATTTTCGTACCAATCGTACCAGCGTTAGCCGGTGCCGGGATGCTGAAAACCGTTTTGATTTTATTAGTTTTAGTCGGTTTAGTTTCAAGCAAATCGCAAACTTACCAAATTTTAAATTTGATGGGAGATGCCGCATTTTACTTTTTGCCAGTTTTAATTGGGAATTCAGCTGCCAAAAAATTTAAAGTTAATCAATATGTTGGTATGTCAATTGGGGCAATTTTAATTTATCCAACATTTATTCAAATGGTAAATCAAGCTCAAGCAAATCATACAGGTATTAATTTATTCGGAGTACCAGTTACTTTGGCAACATATAGTTCTTCAGTAATTCCAATTATTTTAGCTATGTGGTTTATGTCTTATGTAGAACCCTTCATAGACAAGCATATGCCATCAGCTATCAAAATATTCATGACGCCATTATTAACATTAATGATTGTTGGATTTTCTACTTTAACATTCATTGGACCTATTGGTTATTGGTTAGGAAGTATCTTAGGAGTATTCTTCAGTTTCCTAGATGTTCATGTTCAATGGTTAGTTCCGCTATTAGTTGGGACATTCACACCACTGTTAGTTATGACCGGAATGCATTATGGTTTGATTCCTCTCGGGATTAATCAATTAGCTACACAAGGATTTGACTCTATTGCTGGTCCCGGAATGATGGTTTCAAATATCGCCCAAGGTGGTGCCGCACTTGCAGTAGGTATTCAATCTAAAAACAAAAAGACTAAAGAATTAGGACTTTCAACAGGTATTTCAGCCGTAGCCGGTATTACAGAACCAGCTTTGTATGGTGTCAATATGAAGTTCAAGAAGCCACTTATTTCATCAATGATCGGTGGGGGTATTGCAGGATTATTTATCGGGATTTTTGGAACTGTTAGATATGCACAAGTCGCCCCAGGACTATTTGCCTTACCAAGTTTTATTGGAACTAAAGGTTGGTCTAACTTCATATATGCCGTAATTGGTTGTGCCATTTCATTCGTAGTTTCGTTTGTCGCTCAATTGATCATCGGAATAGATGAACAAACAGACCCAGATAAAACTGAAAAGAATGATAAAAATACAAAATTAAAAGATGTAGTCAAAAATAAGATACCTGACACATTGTCATCACCATTGCACGGTGTAGTTACTTCTTTAAAGGAAGTTCCAGATCAAGTATTTTCTAGTGGTGCTATGGGTCAAGGAATCGCCATCGAACCGGAAGACGGAAAAGTTTACGCTCCAGCAGATGGAACCATCACAGCTGTTTTTGACAGCAACCACGCAATTGGAATCAAGACTAATAATGGTGCAGAAATTTTAATTCATATTGGACTAGAGACTGTTAGTTTGAACGGAAAAGGCTTTAAGAGATTCGTAGAAAAAGATCAACAAATTAAAAAAGGCGATTTATTGCTAGATGCTAATTTGGACTTTATCAAAGAACATCATTTAAAAACGATTACAAGTATTGTAGTCACAAATAGTAATGATTATAAGAATATTACTGCACTATCAAAATTAAAAGAAATCAACGTTGGCGATTCATTATTGAACATTGCCTGAGGAGGATAATATGAAATTTCCAAAGAACTTTTTATGGGGCGGAGCAACTGCCGCTAATCAAATCGAAGGTGCTTATTTAGAAGACGGCAAAGGATTAAGTACAGCAGACATGATGACTCTAGGAAGTAGAAAACAAAAAAGAGTGATCTCTGAAACAATCGATGAAGATAAATACTACTATCCAACACACAATGCGATAGATTTTTATCATCATTATGAAGAAGATATTCGTCTATTTGCAGAAATGGGATTCAATGTGTATCGGATGTCGATTGCCTGGAGCCGGATTTTTCCAAATGGCGATAATGCAGAACCAAATCAAAAAGGTTTAGCTTTTTACGATAAAGTAATTGATTTATGTCTTTCTTATGGAATTAAGCCCTTAATAACCTTGTCACATTTTGAAACACCGATGGGTCTTAAAAAGTATGGATTTTGGACGAGTAAAAAGACTATTGATTTCTTTGTTAAGTATGCCACGACGGTATTGGAGCATTTTAAGGGACGTGTAAATTATTGGTTAACGTTTAATGAAATCAATGTGATGTCAACGATGCCATGGAATGCTGGAGGTATTTCTTTAGATGCAGATCAAAAGACGAAAGATATTGCCGCTTATAACCAATTAATTGCCTCAGCAAAAGTTGTAAAGATTGCTCATGAAATTGATGATAATAATAAAATTGGGGCAATGTATTGCGGACATTTTTCATACGCCAATAGTGCCAGTCCTGATGATGTACAAGGAAATAATAATTTCCAAGATAAGATGATCTATTATATCGATGTTCAATCTAGAGGATATTATCCAAATTATAAATTAAAAGAATTGGAACGTTTAAATATTAATTTGCCAAAACAAACTGGCGACGATGAAATTCTAAAAGCTGGGACAGTCGATTTCATAAGTTTCAGTTATTATATGACACACGTTTGTGGTTCTAAGACGAAAGGAATTTTTAAAGGTTTAAATGGTCTTGAAACAGGTTATGAAAATCCTTATCTAGAAAAGAGTGATTGGGGTTGGGAAATTGACCCTAAAGGTTTAAGAATTGCTTTGAACTTTCTATATGATCGTTATCAAAAACCGGTAATGGTCGTAGAAAATGGTTTAGGTGCAGAAGATAATCTCATCAAAAAACAAGGTCATTATACAGTTGAGGACGATTATCGAATCGATTATTTAAGAAAACATTTATTAGAAATAGAAAAAGCTATCAATATAGACGGAGTACCAGTCATGGGCTATACAGCTTGGGGACCAATTGATCTTGTCGCTGCAAGTACAGGCCAAATGACTAAACGTTATGGATTCATTTATGTAGATATGGATAACTTTGGACGTGGAACTGGAAATAGATACAAAAAGAAATCATTTAATTGGTATAAAAACGTAATTTTAAGTAACGGTGCAAATCTTGAAGAGGACGAAGTTAGAAATGTCCTCAGTTTAAAGAGACAAAATGAATTGCAAGGAGCATATGTAAAATGAGTAATATAACATTGGTTAACAGTGAATTTTGTAGTATGGGACGTTGGATTGTTTCAGCAGCAGCTAACAAGTTAGATTATGACTTCTGGGATCAAGCTCGTTTTGTTATAGAATTCTCGGATTCAAAAAATTTGATTGAGCAGTCCGAATTGATTACTGAAAAATTAATGCGTGATTCGTCAGATGCATCCTTAAAAAATGACTTGAGTAATATTCAAAAGAAAATAATGAACAAAATATTAGATACAACAAATAGTGACAATATCGTAATTCATGATTTTGGTATTGAGAAGTATATCCCAAAGGATAATACGGTAAAAAAAGTCTTTATTTATAATAACGACGTTAATGCCAAGTGTTCTCGTGTTACATATGAACCTAGATATAAAAACTTAACTGACGATTCTTTGAGACAAAGTAAATTGGTATATGAAGACTCATTAAGAAGAATGTATTTTAGAATTGGTAATAATGATGACAAATGGAACGATGTTAACCATTATGATCTATGCTTAAATACTGCCAATTTGCCAAAGAGTCAATGTTCAGATATTCTGGTAAGTTTTCTAGGTAAGCCATCGATGAGTGAAGATGAGTTCCAAAAAATAGTTATTGGCCGTTACGGAGATGTTGAACGTGATTGAAATCGTATATAGCGCAGTTGTTTTGATAGCTACTATTTTGGGCGCTTTAACTGGTTTGGGTGGCGGAGTCATAATAAAACCAATGTTTGACTTGTTGGGACAAGATACGGCAGTTACGATTGGTGTTTATTCAGCGATTGCAGTCTTTACCATGAGTATCGTTTCGATTTTTAAACAAACTAAGAGTGGCTTCTCATTTGATTTGAAAACTTTGTTATCGATTTCGTTAGGATCAGTTGCCGGCGGTGTAATTGGTGAATTGATTTTCAATAATTTCGTAACATTATTTTCAAATACACAAGTTAAAATTACTCAAAACGTCTTGTTACTAATCATGTTAATTTTCATTTTGATTTATACGAAGAATCAAAACCACTTTGGAAAATATCGATTAAAAAGATTTGATTCTATTTTCATAGTCGGCTTGTTGTTAGGTGCTATTTCAGTATTCTTAGGAATCGGTGGAGGTCCATTGAATGTTGCCATGCTGATGCTTTTGTTCTCATTTACGATGAAAGAATCAACTATTTATTCAATCGCCACAATATTCTTTGCTCAATTGTCTAAATTAGTACTTAGTGGAGTGCATGGAGATTTGTTTAATATAGATTATAAAGTTGCTATCGTCGTTAGTGTGATGGCTATCGTCGGTGGATACGTTGGTACTTTGATCAATCAAAAGCTTAATGAAACTTCAGTTACAAGGGCTTATACGATGTTAATGACAGCATTAAGTTTTGTCTCAGTGTTTAATGTTGGTCAATCAATATTATTTTAAAAGAGATTACCGACTAGTTCAGTAGTCTCTTTTTTTATAACAAAAATAATATTTCTTAAAATAAGGAAAAATTAGTAGTAAAATAAGTTGAATAGTTTAATACCTAAGGTGGGAGGGATGATTAATGACATGGTCTGTCTGGCAAGTAACACCAGTGCTAACGAGCATCTTTTTCATTCTTGGAGTTTTTACATTATATGTGGTTTCTGTTGATTGGTTAAAATCGCAAATTCGCTTAAGATTTCCAGTTATTAAAGAACATTTAATTGAGTCATGGTTTGGTATCATTTACATTTTAATTTTTGTTTATAGTCTTCAGTTAGGAATTGCGAGGCAAAACATTTCCTGGTTGTTTATGAATTTTCAGTTGATTGCAGTTATTTTCTGTGCGTATTTTTTGGCCATTCACGTTCCATTTAGAGCCTTTTGGCCAATCGTTATAGTATTTATGTGGATCAACTCGTCATTTTCGTATTGGGAATCTTGGATATATTCTCTAGCAATTATTTCGTTTTATCGAAGCATGAATCACGTCTACAGATGGTCGCAAAAGAGCAATAACGTGTTTCCAATTTACTTTACGACCGGCACCTTTTTTGGAATGGTATTGTGGTTTTTAGTCAAAATCAAATTTTCATTATCATGGTACATTTTTGTCCAAGAAATTAGTTATTTCTTAATATTTCAAACGTTGTTATACAGTTACATCAGTATGTTGAATAAAAATCAGCGATTGAAAGCTAATTTAGCACACTCAGCTCACTCTGATGCTTTGACGCAAGCTAAGAATTATGCTGCCTACGCGGATAAAATCGACAGCTTATTTCAAAATAGTCATCACAATCAATTGCACTTGTCGATGATGATGTTTGATATTGACCACTTTAAACATATCAACGATACCTATGGACATTTAGCAGGGGATAAAGTTTTGCAGCAAGTGGTTGATGTTGTACAAACGGTTATTAATGAAAATGATTCAAGAATTGAGTTGTATCGGACGGGTGGAGAAGAGTTCAATGTTTTGCTTCCTAGTTATGACTTGGATGAAACACAAAAAATTGTACCTCAGATTTTTAACGCCCTGAATCATTTAGGAATCGACTTCAACGGACAACATATTGATTTCACGGTTTCAGTTGGTGTTTCTGAGATGTCAAAAAAAGATGATGATCCAAATGATTTTTATAAGCGAGTCGATGAGAATTTGTATCATTCAAAAACTAATGGTCGAATGCAAATTACAGCTAGATAAAGAAAAGGAAGAGTTGATTGTCAGCTCTTCCTTTTTTTGCGTATTTATTAAACTAGATAAAAATTGTCTACAGAATTATGTTGTTTCTCTAACTATTAATTCCGTTTTTAAAAATAAATGGTTCTTTCTATGGTCGCTTTTACGTAATAGTTCTACTGCAGTATAACCTTCTTGAAATTTTGGTTGGTTAATTGTTGAAAGGGATGGACTAATAATTTTTGACAAGACCGTATTATCAAATCCAATTACTGAAATATCTTCTGGAATTTTAAGATTATATTTTCTGGTTGCTGAAATTACTGCTGCTCCTAACGTATCTGAAACACAAAAGAATGCATTGGGTCTGTTAAATGAATTAAGCATCTGGGAAACAATAGGATATGCTATATCGTAACTTATTGCAGGAAGTCCCATATTCCAATCTTCGTTATAATTCAAGTGATTTTCTGACAGTGCCTTCAAAAAGCCACGTTCTCTTTCCCTTGAATATTTAAAGGAGTGTGGGCCATTAAGAATTGCAATTTTATTTTTTCCAGAAGATATTAGTTGCTCTGTGGCAAGTTTAGCCGCTGCATAATCATCAATTGATATCGCCGGTAAATTAGATTCTATATTATACTCACAACACTGTACGACTCTCGTATGTTTTGACAAAACGTTTAATAGTTTGGTTGGTAACTGATTCAACAAAATGATCCCATAAACTCTCAATTCATCAATATAACTGACAAATCCATTAATGGTTTCATCGGTTATTTCTGTCTGATCTATTAATAATTTAAAGTTTGCTGCATTTGCTGCAGCTTTTGATCCTTCTAAAATTTCAGTATAAAAAATATTAGTAAGTTCAGGAACACTGACAATAATTAGATGCTTATTGTCATCGTCTTCATTTACTCTAAAATTTAAACTATCTATTGCTTCATCAACTTTCTTTGCAGTTTCTATGCTTACTTTAGACCTATGATTTAAAACTCGAGAGACTGTTGCAGGAGAAACATGAGCTTTTCTTGCAACTTGATATGCGTTTATCTTAACCATTAGAAATCCTCCTAAAAAATCTTTACAATCTTTCAATATATTTCAAAAAATTGAGCAAAAACTAATTTGTGAAAATTTCCCAAACATCACCGCACACCCTTATTCCACGGTGAACAAAAGAAATTTTACCGTAATGAAATATTTCAGAAATATTTGAAATTATTAAAATGTAAGCGTTTGTAAAATATTATAACACTTGTAATAAAAATTAATGCAGGGGGGACTCAAATGATGAAGAAAATGATTACAGTAGGAATTATAGGTTGTGGTCGTATTTCTCAAACAAGACATATTCCAGAATATGCATCTAATGAGAATGTTAAAATCGGTGGTTATTTTGATTTTAATAAACAAAGAGCTGAAGATATCTCTAAACAATATGGTGGAAAGGTATACGAAAGTGTTGAAGATATGTTTTCTGATGAAGAAATTGATGCCGTCAGTGTATGTGTAACTAATTCTGCTCATGCTTCTATCTCAATACAAGCACTCAATGCAGGAAAAGATGTACTTTGTGAGAAACCAATGGCAACAAGTTTAGAGGAAAGCGAAGAAATGGTTTGGACTGCAAAGAAGAATCATAAGACTTTAATGATTGATCAAAATCAAAGATTTGCTAAAGCACATGTTCGGGCAAAAGAACTTTTAAAAGCTGGAGCAATTGGCAATGTATTAACATTCAAGTCAACATTCGGCCATGGTGGACCTGAGACTTGGAGTATCGATGGAGGTCCTAATACTTGGTTCTTTGATAAAAATAAATCAAAGTATGGTTCTATATTCGATTTAGGTGTTCACAAAATTGATTTGATTCAATTCTTAATTGAAAGCCCGGTTAAATCCGTTTCTGCTAAATTAGCTACTTTGGATAAAAGAAACTCCGAGGGACAATTAATCAGTGTTGACGACAATGCTATCAGTATTTATGAATTAGAAAATGGTGTTATTGGTACTGTTACATCTAGTTGGACATACTATGGCGAGGAAGATAACTCAACAATTATTTATGGTAGTAAAGGAATCATGAGAATTTACGATGATCCAAAGTATTCTATTGAGGTAATTTTAAAGGATGGTGAAAAAATCCTATATGATATTGATAAAATTCAAACTAATGATAATCAGACTAAATCTGGCGTAATGGATGAATTTATCTCCTCATTATTAGAAAAACGTGAACCCTCAGCGGATGCTGGGTCGGTTATAAATTCAATGAGAGCAGTATTTGCAAGCATTGAATCAGATGAAACAGGTAAAAGAATTTCGATTTCTGGAACAAAATAAAAAACTACTCTAGGGGGAAAAACTATGGCAATTCTTTTAGCATTAGTACCTTCGTTATGTTGGGGGTCCATCGGCCTATTCTCTACAAAATTTGGTGGTAATTCATCCCAACAAACTTTGGGCTTAACATTTGGTGGTTTGATTTTCGGTATTCTTACATACTTCATGTGGGTTTTACCACACAACTATGTAATGAATAGCAAAATTATTTTAATTGGACTTATTTCAGGTATTTTATGGACAGTAGGACAAGGATTCCAATTTGTAGCTATTAAGTCAATGGGAGTTTCAAGAGCAGTTCCTTTATCAATGACTAGTCAAATTGTTGGTAACGCGCTTTTAGGAGCATCGATTCTTGGAGAATGGCAAGATGCTCAAACTTGGATTACAGGAATAATTGGAATTATTCTAATTGTTATCGGGGCCGTCTGGATTCAAACTGAGGATAAGGATAAAAAAGGTGAAGATGACAAAAAGAAAAAATCTTTGAGTGGCTACGTTCCTCTAACCTTTTCTACATTAGGGTTTATGGGATATTTCATCGCACCTAAACTACTACAACGTTGGCTACACGTATCAGATGCGATTATCAATGCAGACCATGGTGTGCAGTACATGATTTCTATTATTTTTCCACAATCAATTGGTATGGTAATCGGTGGATTTTTATTCGTGTACTTAATTACTCATGAAACAAAAAATATGTTTAATTTATCGACTTGGAAAAACAGTATTACCGGTTTCATCTGGGCAATTGGTAATGTTGCAATGTTTATTTCCATCGCTAATCCTAATCTTGGACAAGCTGTTTCATCAACATTAAGCTCATTAGGGTTTATCGTTGGAGCATTTGGTGGAATATTCATTCTTCATGAAACAAAAACGAGTCACCAAATGAAATTAATTACGGCAGGTACGTTGATTGCAGTATTAGGTGCTGTTGTAATGAGTAACTTAAGTTTCTTTGCACAAATCATTTAATTAATTGTATCGAAAGGAAGGATTTTATTATGAAGTTTGGATTTTTAACAGGTTGTTTACAAAATATGACTCTTGAGGAGAAAATGAAGTATGCTCACGATGTTGGTTTTACAGCACTAGACGTTTCCTGTTGGCCTAGACAAAATACACGTGATTTTTCTGGAAGCGATATTGACGTTGAGAATCTAACTGACGATGATGTGAACGGCATTAAAGAACTACAGAAAAAATATGACATCGTATTTTCCAGTTTAGCCTATTATGATAATATGCTTGATCCAGATGACGATATCAGAAAATCCTATTCAGATCATTTGGAAGCAGTTATTAAAGCCGCTGGAAGATTAGGAACACCTTTAGTAGGATGTTTTGTGGGAAAAGATCAAACAAAATCATTGTCAGAGAATTTTGACGAATATGAAAAAGTGTTTACATATTTTGTTCAATTAGCAGAAGACAATAACGTAAAGCTAATGATTGAAAATTGTCCAATGCCAGGTTGGCAAGAAGATGGATTGCCTGGTACAATTTCATACTCACCAGAATTATGGGATGAGATGTTTAGAAGAATTCCAAGTAAAAGTATTGGACTGAATTTTGACCCATCTCATTTAGATTGGTTACATATTGACTATTTACAAGCTTTGCGTGATTACAAGGATAGAATTTTTCATATTGATGCAAAGGATATGATTGTCGATGAGGATAAGTTTAAATATTATGGGATTTTCGGCAAAAAGCTAAATCGTGAGCATCCGGAAGACTTAGGTTTTTGGACACCAGTAATTCCTGGACTAGGAGATATTAATTGGTCACAATTTTATAATGTAATGAGAGAAATTGGTTTTGATGATTGCTTCAGTATTGAACATGAAGATAGACGCTTTGCCGCAAATAATGAGGAAGTAGAAAAAGGATTAGAATATTCTTTCAATCATCTGAATCCTATAATTCATGATTTTAAATAGTCAATAATTATAATTTACTAATGAATCAGATGAATTCAATGGACTGTAACAACAAACGAAATATAAAATCCTTATTAAGCTGACCAAGAGGTTAGCTTATTTTTTATTAATGAAAATATTGAGACTATGAAGAGTATATGAAAAAGCATATATTTATTAACTTATAAATAAAACTTTGCCAATAATTGAATATGACATTAACATATAAATATAAGAACCAATTTTTCAGTTCTGGGGGATCAACAAATGCAAAATGATATATTAGAATACTTAGAAAATGAAACATCTTTTATTAATTTAGATGATATTAGCAGTATATTTACGGCAAATGATATAGCCAAAAAATTCAGTATAAAAAGAAATACCGCAAGTCATTATTTAAACGAATTAAACAAAAGTGGAATTTTAATAAAAATTGAATCACGTCCCGTTTATTACTTTGATAAGAAGGTATTTGAGTCACAAAATTTTACATTAGATAAAACTGCTTATAAGTCTGTAGATTCTTTAAAAAATGAAAAACCAATGGTTCTCAATAAAAACAATCTTTTTTCTATGTTAATTGGGCACGACAAGAGTTTAAAGCCAGTTATCGATCAAGTGGAGTCGGCCTTATACTATCCAGATAATGGATTACCTGTAATATTTACAGGAGAAAGCGGTACTGGGAAGACCTATATGGTCCATTTAATTTACCAATACTGTTTAAATAATGGATTAATCGATGATGATGCACCATTTATTACCGTGAACTGCGCACAATATGCTAATAATCCTGAACTCCTTACTAGTAATCTGTTTGGGTATGTAAAAGGAGCATTCACTGGAGCAACAGAAGATAAAAAAGGTGCATTCGAAAGTGCAGATAGAGGAATACTATTCTTAGATGAAGTACATCGTTTGAATTCCGAGGGACAAGAAAAATTATTTACTTTCCTAGATCAGGGTATTATCTATAGAGTTGGAGACACTAATAACCCTATAAAATTAAAAGTAAGATTATTTTTTGCTACAACAGAAAGTTTGAGTAGCGATTTCTTAACAACCTTCGTTAGAAGAATTCCAATACAAATCAGTCTTCCCTCCCTTAACGATCGTAGTAGAGATGAAAGGCTTGAACTTATATATTCATTTTTCTTAAACGAACAAAGGAAAATAAAGAAAGAAATCACTGTGACTGGTCAAGCTCTCAATTTATTATTGAATCAGTCTTATAAGGGAAACATTGGTGAATTAAAAAGCAACATCAAAGTAACTACTGCTAGAGCAATCTCTAAACAGATAAAAGACGAAACAATCAATATCAGTATTTATTCATTACCAAAAAAGGTTTTAATGGATGCTGATAATACGAGTGAGCTATCCAAACAAGATTCAATTCATTTGACTAACGATACTAAATTAGAAGACTTATTAATTGAACAAAGGCCTCAACAGGAAAGAATTATCAAATCCTACGAAAGAATAATACGAATATTTCAAAGAAATGATCAATCATTAGAAAATACAATCACTGAAATCAAGGAGGAAGTTGAAACACTTTTTGAATTTCTAATGTTTGAAACCGACTTCAAGGAAAACCATGAACCATTGACGTATTTAACCAAATACACAAGAAACATCTTAAATCAGATGGAATCTTCCTACCAGATACATTTTAATGGTAATAGTGTATATGCAATAAGTTATTACATATTCCAGAGAATCAATTGTAATTGGACAGTAGAAGATGTTGAACTCAAAAAAATAATCATTAATTTGGAAGAGCAAGTCAAAGATTCCTTTCCAAATAGTTTCAATTATGTAAAAAGAATTTTACAATTATGTAAGCCAAAAATGGATATAGATATCCAACCAATGGACATAATAATATTGACACTTCATTTATCCAAAAATGAATGGAACAAAAAAGCAGGAATTCCTAAAGCAATAATTGTTGCTCATGGATATGCAACCGCCAGCAGTATCGCCGATGTAGTAAATACTTTCCTTAAAAAGGATCTATTTGAATCATTTGACATGCCAATAAATATTTCTCCAAGAGAAATAGCAGATGAAATACTCGATTACAGTAAAAAGAATGATATTTCAAATGGCTTAATTATCTTGGCAGACATGGGTTCATTAAAAGATATTTACCAATATTTTCCAAGCCAAATAAAAGCGCCAATAGTAATAATGAATAATGTAACAACACCACTAGCTATAGCGGTTGGAGAACAAATTCAAAAAAAGTTATCCTTAAAAAAGCAAGTTGAACAATCGCTTAAGCAAACAAAAATGGATTATAAAATTATTTATCCAGATGTACATAAAGATAAAGTGATTATAACTACATGTCTAACGGGAATTGGTACTGCTACTAAAATATCTTCTCTCATAGAAAGGAGTTTACCCAGTTCAATCTCATTAAAGGTACTACCTTATGATTTTGCTGCTCTAAAAGACAAGGGACAAGTTAAGACCTTGTCTTCAATGTATGATTGCCTAGGAATCATTGGAACCGACAATCCCAAAATGGAAAAGTTGCCATACATTTCTTTAGAGAACCTAATATCTGGGGAAGGAATAAATACGCTATGTTCATGGGTTTCGAATTACTTTAATCAAAAAGATTTGATTGAATTTAACGATAACATTATTCGCAATTTTTCTTTGGAAAAAGTCATGAATGTTGTTACCATCTTAGATACAGATAAAGTAGTTAAAGAAGTCGACGTTTTTCTTAAAAGAGTACAAGAAATAGGAGATTATCATCTAACCAATGCTAAAAAGTTAGCAATATATATACATGTTAGTTGCCTAATAGAAAGACTAGTTAGAAATTCTCCTATAAAACATTACGAGGGCTATTCAGAATTAGAAAAGTGTCAAAAAGATAAGCTAAATAAAATAAAATTAGCGTTTAGTGTCATAGAAAGCGATTATAGTGTCAAAGTTCCAAAACCCGAAGTTGCATATGTTTATGATTTGATTTTTAGAAAGACCGACAATTCAACAAAAGATGAAGATTTTTAAAAAATTAACGGCGTGCCATTAAATTGGCACGCCGTTTGCTTATATAAAAGTGTAAAGGGGAGATGATCAAATATGGAAACAAGAATTATATTGGCATCTCATGGCAAATTTGCTTCTGGCATCTTAAGCTCTTTGAAATTGCTCTATGGGAGTACCGATTCTGTAACCGCAATGGATTGTTATATCGATCCAAAATATGATTTACAAAAAAATGTAAAGAAAGTGATAGATGAAAATAGTAATAATAGACTACTGGTAATTACAGATATATTTGGTGGGAGTGTTAATAATGAATTTCTAAAATACATAAAAGAACCTAATTTTTATCTAGTTTCTGGTTTGAATCTTCCATTTCTTTTAGAACTTATGACACAAATCACAGGAACCAGTGATTTAGAATCACTGATAAAACAAGTTTTAGATAATTCAAAAAAATCAATTCAATTTTGTAATGAAAGTATTAAGAAAATTAATAAGGAAGAAGATTTTTAATTTGAGGAGGGAAAAACAATGATCGTATTAACTAGAGTTGATCACAGATTACTACATGGACAGGTTGCATTTTCTTGGACATCTCATTTATCAGCAAATTGCATATTGGTTGCAAATGATGCGGCAGCATCTGATCAAACAAAAAAGACAATTATTAAATTGGGTAAGCCAAGTGGTGTCAAATTAGTTATTAAAGACATTGAAAATTCTATAAAGGCTATTAATAGTGGTGTAACTGACAAATACAATCTCTTTATTGTTGTTGAAACCATCGATGATGCATACAAGCTTGTTAAAGGAGTAGACACCATTAAAGAACTTAATTTAGGTGGCACCAAGTTTGAAGAAGGAAAGGAATCATTATCGAGTGCTGTATTTGTTACACCGGATGAAAAAAAGGAGTTAAATGATTTAGTTTCAGATGGAATAAGAGTCTATACACAGCAGGTTCCTACCGATAAGAAAAAAGATATCTAAATAAAAGGAGGAAATAATCATGCAGACCTTTCTAATATTTTTAGTTGCCATCTTTGGTTATGCCGAATACTTTTTATTTGGTAGAGGCCAAACCTATCGCCCAATTGTCATGTGTGCGGTAACTGGATTAGCGCTAGGAGATCTTAAAGCTGGTGTTATCATTGGTGCTCAAATGGAACTAGCATTTATTGGTGTTCAAGAAATTGGACTTTCAACACCACAAGATATGGTTTCAGCAAGTATTATTGGTACAGCAATTGCAATTAGAACTAATGGTAGTTTTTCTACTGCTATCGCATTTGGTCTACCGGTTTCGATGTTGGTATTATTCGTTCAAAATCTTGTTTATATTCTTATATCTCCATTATTTGTAAATAAATGTGAAGATATAGCGGGAACAGGTGAAACCAAGAAATTTAGTAGATGGGCTTTCTGGGGCGGAACTCTACTTCATTTTGGACCATCTATTATTTTAGTAACAGTAACATTTGTATTAGGTAATTATTTTGCAAAAACAATCATGAGCTTTATTCCAAAATTTGTTCAAGACGGACTAGTAATTGCCAGTGGTATATTACCTGCCTTTGGTTTCGCAATGTTGCTAGAAATGATTATGAAGAAAGATGTTTTCCCATTCTTCTTTGTTGGTTTTCTAATGGCAGCATACTTAAAAATTCCAATTATTGGTATTGCATTCTTTGGTGTAGTAATTGTTGCAATCATGTACTTCCGTGACGAACAAAATAAAAATAATCAAAAAGAAGAGGTGTCAACTGATGAAGATGATGACTTCTAGCAATTTGAAGAAAAAAGATTTTGTTAAAGCATTCTGGAGAACATTTTCGATGGGAGCATCTTGGGAATTTAGTAAGCAGTTGGGAGTTGGATATGCGTATGCTATGACTCCTTTACTGGAAAAGATTTTTAAAGATAAACCTGAAAAGCTTAAGGAATCACTCAAAAGAAATACTGAATTCTTCAATGTTTCTAATTTCTGTTCCTCGTCCATTATGGGAATTACAGCTTCTATGGAAGAAAAATATGCTACAGACGACGATTTTGATCCAACGACCATTAGTAGTATAAAGGCCAGTCTGATGGGGCCTTTATCAGCGATTGGCGATTCGCTGATGATGTCTACTTGGAGAATCATTTGTACAAGTATTGCCGCAGCGTTTGCTTTAAAAGGTAATATATTAGGCCCCATATTATTTATCTTAGCTTACAACATCCCCACTACTTTAATTAGATGGTACGGGTTGAAATACGGTTATACGATGGGGGTCAGCTTCTTCGATAAATTGAGTTCTAGCGATATTATCGGCAAGCTATCACATTACTCGTCAATACTAGGGATGATTGTTATTGGTGCAATGACATCTAGTTATGTCGTAATGAAAACGCCTATTTCTTTTGGTAAAGGTGGAGCAAAATTATCATTACAAACTGATGTCTTTAATCAAATCGTACCTGGCTTGTTACCACTTTTGGCAACATATATTATGTACAAACTACTTAAAAAGGTGTAAGTGTCGGTTGGATTATTTTAGGTACATTTGTCGTAGGTGTGATTTGTTCATATTTCCATTTGTTAAGTGCATAAAAAATACTAAGGAGAGTTTACAATGTTTGATGAAAAAAAATTAGTTTCAGAAATTTTAGGTAGAAATAAGAATATTACAGATGTCTTTTTTGCAGCATGTGGCGGATCACTAAATGATTTATTCCCAGTACATTACTTTATTGAAAGCGAAAGTAAAAAGTTACATTCAATGTGTAAACCTGCAAGAGAATTAGTACTAATCGATTCACCAAGATGGAATGAAAATAGTATTACCTTCGTTCTAAGTCATAGTGGAAACACTCCTGAAGCGATTGAGGCAGCCAAAGTTGCAAAAAAGAATGGTTCATTCGTAATTGCAATCACTAATGACAAGAATTCAAAGATTGATGACTCATCACTATACGATGATTTGATTGTTTATGATTGGGGAACGTCAGTAAGTCATAAAGATGTTCCAATGGGAATTGAATTCAGAATTGTTAACGAATTCCTACACCAAACTGAAGAAGATTATGCTAAATATGATGATATGTTAGATGGCTTCGACCAAATTGATTCAATTATTGAAAATGCTAAGAATATCCAAAAAGATAGTGCAGCTAAATTTGCTCAAAAATATAGAAAGCAACCATTCCTATACATTTTAGGATCAGGTGCTTCGACTTCTCAAGCCTATGGATTTGCAATCTGTTCATTAATGGAAATGCAGTGGATGGATTGTGCATACATTAATTCAGCAGAATTTTTCCATGGTCCATTCGAAGTTCTACAAGATGACAAAGTGTTTATTCAATGTATTAATGCCGGAAAGACAAGAGTACTGGATGAAAGATCTAGAGATTTCATTGAAAAGTATCATGGGCAACTTGAAGTTATTGATGCAAATAAATTTGGAATGGATAAAATCAAAGACACCGTAGTTGATTACTTCAATCCATTTGTATTCTATGAAATGGGTGTATTGTATCGTGATGAATTGAGCGAAAAACGTGGACATCAAACAGATTTCCGTCAATACATGGGTAAAGTCGACTATTCATACAAATCAGATGTTGAATAACTTTAAAATCGAAAAAATTAAGGGCACTAAGCTAAGTATTAAAATACTTAACTAGTGTTCTTTTTATATGGTTAAAGGCAATTGATTGAGAACACAAAATACTATGTATAATGGGCTATATAGTAGTCACAGATGGTAGCCACTATCTTTTTGAGGAAAAATGGATAAGAAAATTAGATTACTCAATAGTTTTGGTATTACAAATAATGAGGCAAAAGTTTATATCACACTTCTGCAGATGGACGCATCTACTGGATATAAAATAAGTAAATCCTCCGGAATACCACGATAAAAGATGTACAATTTATTGTCTCCACTAGAGGAAAAGGGATTAATCTTATAATCAGCGGATGAGACACCTTTATACAAATCTCTTCCAGTTAGTGAATTGATTAATAAATTAAAGAACGACAGTAAAGAAAATATTGATACCCAAGATAATTTACTGAAAAGTCTCGAATCTATTTCCAAACCCGAATCTATTTGGTTAATGGATTCTTATGATCAAGTATTTGATACGGTACTATATCAAATAGAAAATGCAAAAAATGTTTAGACTTATAATTAAAAAACAACTACCTATAAATTAATTTCTTAGGAATGCCAACGTCCTGAATTATAAATTATAAGTAGTTGTCTTTTTATTTTATAACCATTCTTAATAGTAAGATAAAGCATATTAAATACAATAAAGTAGATAAGAAAAGTGTTGTTAAATTCTTTTTAATTATTTTCCCCTCACTATTCTTTAAGACAAAGAACGTTGATATAAAGGTAATGAAAGAAAAAATATTTCCAATCAGTAATTGACATATTCCTAACAAAAGAAAGACTTTATTATCATAGTGTTGTTTATTGATATTACTATTCATCCAAAGTATATAACCTACCAAAAGGTTTAATAAAATAACAACAAACATGATAGAAGTGTATGGATTGGATTTAAGGAGACTTTCAAAATTAATATTCTTGGAAAGCTTGAGAACGAGTATATAAATTCCATATACAAATGATGAGAACAATAAAACTAAATAATTTATTGTATATATTTTACTTGAATTCCAAACTAGTGTTTTTTTTACATTACTTACTAATTTATTCATTCTTATACATCTCCTTCGAAGAATTCTATATAAATATTGTAAGTGATAGTGTGGTTATATCAATATTAAAACTCTAATTTGAAACATCTTTCATAATTTATTTGGAATACGTATCCATATAATATCTAAAAAGTGCATCTGCAACTAATTCTAATGGAGAAAAATAGTTATATTCTGTTCCAGGTACATCAGAAATATTTAGATTTGTATTGCTGTAATACAGATTATACGTAGCACTCGATGATAGAGTATTATTCGAAAGAGGTGTTATAGAAATGTAGGGTACATTCTTAAGCCTTATTTTTTTTAAACTTTTTACAAGGTTCTTATTTTCTCCACTGAAGGAAATAATAAATAAAAGATCGTTTTCCGTTATATCGTTTAATACCCATAACAGTTCTGTATAAGATGGAATTAGAAATAGTGGTTTATCATACGCTAAAAAATTTCTTGCTAATAATTCCGCTGCTCTTTTTTCTCCCCATCCAGTACCATACACATAAACTCTATTAGCATCATGTATCGCGGTAACCAGAGGACGAAGGTTTGTTTGTTTCATTAATTTAAGAGTGTCGTTCATATCATTTACTAAGATTTCCATGTGATTAGGAGCGATATCTTTTGATTTTTCAACATCATTTTTTAAAAAATATTTAAATTCCGTAAATCCATTAAAATTTAATTTTTTCGCCAGTCTTGTTAACCCTGCAGGAGAAGTATAAACGAAATCGCTTATTTCTTTTGAATTTAAACTTCCAATTATATTTTTGTTTTTTAGAATGATGGAAAGCGCATCCATGTCATTCTCAGTCAATCGATCAGAATATTTATTTATAAGTTCTTCAGTTCTCATAAACTGAACCCCCTTTAATATGAAATATGTTTCAGAAATTGAAAGAAGAATCATTCGCTTGAAAAGAAACCGATTCCATTAAAATATAATTAAATTCATCAAATACATTATATACTGGAGCCATCATAAAAATAAAACATATTTATGGGAGGTTCTTTATGAAAAAAGAAAATTTACACGTAACAATTGCAGGAGGAGGTAGTACATATACTCCTGGAATAACACAAGCTGTTTTAAATAACTTAGACCGATTCCCTATGACTAAACTAACTTTGTATGATATTGATGAAGAAAGAAATGAAGACATGTTATTAATTATCGATTACATGTTAAAAACAACTGGACATGATGATATTGAACTAAACGCAACCCTGAATCCAAAGGAGGCATTTACAGGATGTGATTTTGTATTCTCTCAAATCCGTGTTGGTGGAATGGAAATGCGCGAAAAAGATGAAAAAATACCATTAAAATATGGATTGGTTGGTCAAGAAACTTGTGGTGTTGGTGGATTCTCGTATGGATTAAGATCTATTAAAGGTTTATTAGGAGTGGTTGGGTTTGTACAAGAATATGCTCCCGATGCATGGATTTTAAATTATACAAATCCGGAGACCTTAATTGCCGAATCAATTAGAAGAGCATATCCAAAAGCAAAAATGATAAATGCATGTGATATGACTATCTCTATTGAAGAAACTATGGCACGTAATTTTGGGTACGACCGAAAAAATTGGATCTGTCAATATTATGGACTAAACCATTTTGGATGGTATACAGAAATTTATGATAAAGAATTAGAACGCGATGTTATGCCTGAGTTAATTGAAAAGTTGAAAAAAAAGCCGATGAAGATTGCATCCTTTAATAAAGGCGATCAGTCATGGCAAGATGCATGGAATAAACTCTCAAAAATTTTGAACCTATTTCCAGATTATCTTCCTAACAATTACTTAGAATACTATTTCTTCCCAGATATTGTAGTCGAAGAGACGGATCCTAATTATACAAGAGCAAACATGGTTATGGATGGAAGATTAAAGCATACAAAAGATATGGCAAACGAAATTAGAAATAATGAGGATGGAAATATTTTAGATTTTGATTTTGGTGAGCATGGTCAATATATTGTTGACATGGCTACATCAATTTTGAATGACAGTCATGATAGATTCATGTTGATTTTGCCAAACCATGGAGCTATCCCTAATTTAAGGGATGATGCTGCTGTCGAAATTCCAGCTTATGTAGGTCGTAAGGGTGCAGAACCAATTTCAATGCGTCATAATATTCCAGACTTCCATAAGGGATTAATGGAAGCACAAAATGCCGCAGAAAAGCTATTAGTTGATGGATATTTTGAAGGATCATACCAAAAGGTACTGCAAGCATTTACTTTGAATCAAACGGTTCCTTCTGCTGACAAAGCAAAACTAGCACTCGATGATTTGATAATCGCAAATAAAAATTATTGGCCAGAACTGCATTAATTCAATGGAGGTATAGGAATATGATGGCTAAGTTTCAGCGCTTTGGTGGCGCAATGTTTACACCCGTTGTATTTTTTGTATTTTCTGGAATAATTGTAGGGCTGACGGCAGTTTTCACCAATCCAGCTATTATGGGAGATTTAGCTAAAGAAGGGACTGCCTGGTATACTATTTGGAAAATCATTGATTCCGGTGGGTGGACTGTTTTTAACAATATGGAGGTGCTTTTTGTTATTGGTTTACCGTTAGGGTTAGCAAATAAGGCAAAAGAAAGAGCATCTTTAGAAGCATTTGTAGTATATATGACTTTTAATTATTTTGTAAATCAAATTTTACAGATGTTTGGAAAAAATGTTGGAGTTAATATTAACTCGGATTCAGCAACAAGTGGTTTGAAAATGATTGCTGGTGTTAAGACATTAGATACCGGTGTTATCGGAGCTATTCTAATTGCTGGAATTGTTGTATGGCTTCACAATAGATACTTTGACGTAAGACTTCCTGATTGGCTTGGTGTCTTTCAAGGATCTGCATTTGTTGCCATGATTGGATTTTTCCTGATGATTCCCGTTGCTGCGCTTTTTGTTTGGGTATGGCCCGTACTACAACATGGAATTCTACAAATGCAATATTTCATGGTTAAATCAGGTAATTTTGGTGTATTTACGTATATCTTCCTAGAGAAAGCTTTATTACCATTAGGTTTGCATCACTTTATTTATGCTCCATTCCAATATGGCCCCGCTGTAATTGAAGGTGGCACAACATTATATTGGGTAAAACATATCAGTCAATTTGCAGCATCAACAAAGCCTCTAATTCAATTATTCCCAGAAGGTGGCTTTGCTATGCAAGGTATGAGTAACATCTTTGGCATTCCGGGTATTGCGTTAGCATTTTACTCAACTGCAATACCAAAGAATAGAAAGAAATTACTTGCCCTAATCGTACCTGGTGTTCTTACCGCTGCGTTTGCTGGCATTACAGAACCATTTGATTATACGTTCTTATTTATTGCTCCAGCATTATTCTTCGTGCATGCATTCTTGGCAGCATCATTAGCTACAACAATGTATGCCTTCGGTGTTACTGGTGATATGTCCGCCGGACTAATAGATATCGCAGCAAAAAATTACATCCCTATGTGGGCAAACCACTGGCAAACATATGCAATACAGTGGGCGATTGGTATCATTTTTATTGGAATCTATTTTGTAGTCTTTAGATTTTTAATACTTAAATTTGATTTCAAAACACCTGGTAGATCAGATGATGAAATGGTTAACATGTTTACAAAAGATGACTACAAAAAGAAAAAATCACATTCTCAGAATGATAATGAAAAGAGAAATCCATTTGAAGTTGCTGCAGGTGCATATATTAACCTGCTAGGTGGTGCTTCTAACATACAGTCAGTAAACAATTGTTTTACACGGCTCAGATTGACAATAAGTAATCCAGAATTGTTGGCAACCGATAATCAATTTATTGCTGTCGGAGCTAAAGGCGTTGTAAGAAATAAAAATGCTGTACAAGTTATCATTGGACCAGACGTAACAAATGTTCGAGAAGAGGTTGATAATTTAATTGAAAATGGAGGTTGGGAGGATTTCAATCCTTCTAAAATAGTATCCGACCAACAGGAAGAAAATTACTCCTCATACACAGCTACCGAAGCACAGCTTTTTGCGCCTGTTGACGGTCTGTTCATTGGATTAGATCAATTAAACGATGAAGTATTTTCAAAGAAAATGTTAGGTGATGGTTTTGCCATAAAACCAACAAATGGAAACATTTATTCCAGTGTTGAGGGTGTTGTTGAATCAATATTCCCTACAAAACATGCTATTGGCATAAAGAGTAATTGTGGAGCGGAAATACTACTTCATCTTGGTCTTGATACAGTTGAGTTGGAAGGTAAACCATTTAATATTCTAATAAAAGAAGGTGACCATATTACTGAAAAGACTAAAGTTGCAGAAATGGATATTGATTCAATTAAGAAAGCTGGTAAAGAACCTGATGTTATCAATGTAATAACTAATATGGATCAATACAAAATGAGCGCTATAAAGAAAGAAAATAATACGGAAATCAAACATGGAGATCCGTTAGTTGTTTTATACCAAAAATAAATAATAACAATATCAACCACAATTGATAAGATGCGATAGTTTCCAAGATTGGAAACTATTGTTTTTTTGTTTTGAAACACGTTTTAAGTGGGAGTAACACGTTATCAAATCGATGAAAACGCTTTCTAAAGGTGAAAACTACATTTATACTTATAATTGTTAAATCAAACAAAGGAGATGTTTCGGAAATGAAGGAAAAAGTTATGAACGGACTTCAACGCTTTTCTAAAGCAATGTTTATTCCTGTTCTTATTCTTCCTATCGCTGGTATTTTAATTGCGATTGGTAACATTTTTACAAACCAAAAACTATTAGAAGCTGTTCCATTCTTAAATAATCCAATAACAACTGGATTTGGAACAATTCTTTCAGGATCTTTAGTTTCAATCCTGACTAACTTAGGTGTTATCTTCTGTGTTGGACTTGCAGTAGGTTTGGCAAAGAAGAAGAAAGCTGAAGCAGGATTTACAGCTCTATTAGCTTTCTTAGTTTTTATTAACGCAATGAATAAATTTATGGAACTCAATAAAACATTGATTTCTGCAAAAGACCTTCAAGGAACTGGTCAAACGATGGTTCTTGGAGTTCAAATATTAGACATGGGTGTTTTTCTAGGAATTATTCTTGGAATAATAGTTGGAATCGTTCATAACCGCTTTATTGATACAGAATTCAAGAGCGCATTTCAGATTTATGGTGGTTCAAGATTCGTATTTATCGTAATCATTCCAGTTACAGTACTTTTAGCTATCTTATTAACATATATTTGGCCAATTATTCAAACTGGAATTTCAAGTATGGGTGGATTCATTAAACAAACAGGTAATTTTGGAATTTTTCTATATGGTTCATTAGAAAGATTATTGATACCTACAGGTTTACACCATTTAGTTTATACACCGTTCTTATATACATCCCTTGGTGGTACAGAACAAATTGCCGGTCATATTTATGAAGGTGCAAGAAATATCTATTATGCAGAAATGGCTGATCCAGCAATTCATTTACTATCAAAATCAGTAATTTGGGATGCACGAGGTATTTCAAAAATGTTTGGTTTGATTGGTGCATGTCTTGCAATGTACCATACAGCAAAACCAGAAAATAAAACTAGAGTTAAGGCTATCTTGATTCCTGCAGTAGTTACATCATTTTTAGCAGGTGTTACAGAACCAATTGAATTTTCATTTATGTTCTTGGCTCCGCTATTATTCGTAGTTCATGCAGGTTTGGCTGGATTAAGTATGGTTGTTTTAAACATATTAAACGTTCGTGCTATTGGACCAAATGGTTTCTTAGACTTCTTATTGTATAACGTTCCATTGGGTGTCGGGAAAACCCACTGGCCAATGTACATATTAGTTGGTATCGCATTCTTTTTCATTTATTATGTTGTTTTTAGAGCATTAATAACACTGTTGAATCTGAAAACAGTAGGTAGAGAAGACGATGCTAAAGATGTAAAACTTTATTCGAAGAAAGATTTTAAAGAAAAAGAAAAATCAAAGGCAACTGTTAAGGACGTTGGTAATACAGGAAATAATGCAGTACCTGCCGCACTGATTGTTAGTGCCCTTGGTGGTGAAGATAACATTGAAAGTGTCACAAATTGCTATACAAGACTTAGAACGGTTCTTAAAGATCCATCGGTTGTTAAAGAGGATGTTCTTAAAAATGAGACTGGAGCAAGTGGTCTGATAGTAAAAGGACAAAATGTTCAGGTAGTTTATGGGTTACAAGTAACGGCTGTCAGAAAAGCTGTAGATGCTGAATTAGGTATTTCGGATATGGATGCTGAATTAGAATAAGTGGAGGAAAAGAAAAATGAAAAAATTCTCAATTTTAATTGCTGGTGGTGGAAGTACATTTACACCAGGTATTGTAATGATGTTATTGGACAATTTAGATAGATTTCCAATCGATTCACTAAAACTTTACGATAATGATGAAGAAAGACAAGCTAAACTTGGTAGAGCTTTAGATATTGTGTTGAAAGAAAAAGCTCCAGAAATTAAATTTTCTTATACTATTGATCCTAAAGAAGCTTTTAAGAATGTCGACTTTGTATTTGCACATATTCGTTCCGGTAAGTATCGCATGCGTGAACTTGATGAAAAGATTCCACTACAACATCATGTAGTAGGTCAAGAAACATGTGGCCCTGGTGGAATTGCTTATGGTATGAGAAGTATTGGAGATATTATTGAATTGATCGACTATATGGAGGCGTATTCTCCAAATGCTTGGATGTTGAATTATTCAAATCCGGCATCCATTGTTGCTGAGGCATGCCGTCAATTAAGACCTGATTCAAGAATCTTAAATATTTGTGATATGCCAGTGGGAACACTAAGAAGAATGTCACAAATTGTTGGATTAACGCCAAATGATTTGGAGGTTAAATACTTCGGATTAAATCACTTTGGTTGGTGGACAAGCGTTAAGGACCACGATGGTCATGAATATTTACCAGAAATTAGAGATTATGTTGCGGAGCATGGATATTTAACAAAGGTTGAAGTAGATACACAACACATGGATGCTAGTTGGCAAGCTACTCATAAAAAAGCTAAAGATTTATTAGCAGTTGACCCTCGATTCTTACCAAATACGTATCTAAAATATTATCTATATCCTGATTATGTTGTCGAAGAATCAGATCCAAACTATACAAGAGCCAACGAAGTTATGGATGGAAGAGAGAAAAATGTTTTCTCAGCAGCAAAACGTATTGTTGATGCGGGAACTTCATCAGTAGGAGAATTTAACATTGATAGTCATGCTTCATTCATTGTGGACTTAGCAAGAGCAATTGCATACAACACTCACGAAAGAATGTTATTGATTGTTGAAAACAATGGTGCCATTGCAAACTTTGATGATGACGCTATGGTCGAGGTTCCATGTATCGTCGGTAATGATGGTCCAGAACCGCTATCTCAAGGAAATATTCCATTATTCCAACGTGGGATGATGTACGAACAAGTAACTGTTGAAAAATTAGCTGTACAAGCCTGGATTGAACACGATTATCAAAAATTATGGCAAGCCTTATCTCTATCTAAAACTGTTCCAAGTGCTCAAGTTGCTAAAGAATTGTTGGATGATTTAATTGAAGCCAACAAAGAATTCTGGCCAGAGTTGAAGAGACCAGATAAAAAGTATGGCTTGATTTCAGAAGTTGGGGAAGAAGAACCAGTATAGAACATTCATTTTATTAGGTAGGATTTTGTTGAAAATCTTACCTTTTTATTTTCAAAATTATTTGAGGAGAATATCATGCAAATATCTATGGTTGGCTTAGGCAAGATGGGATTAAATCTTGCGGAAAATATATTGGACAATGGTTATAAAGTGGCAGGATTTGACATTAATTCTGACGTTAGAGAAAAAGCGTCAAAAAAAGGAATCCATACATTTGACTCAATAGAGAGTTTAGTTGAAGAAATGGATCAAGAAAGTATTGTTTGGGTAATGCTTCCAGCAGGAAAAATTACAGACGATTCTGTCAATAAATTAAGTAATTTAATGCATGAAAATGATATTTTGATTGATGGCGGAAATTCTGCATATAAAGATTCCATCAGGCATAATGAATTGCTCAAGAAAAGAGGAATTATCTATTTTGATGTTGGAACTTCCGGAGGAACAAATGGCGCCAGAAACTGTGGGAATTTCATGATTGGTGGGGATAATAAAAAAGCATTTTCAAAAATTGAGCCAATTTTTGAAAAAATCTCTACTAAGAATGGATATCTATATACCGGCAAAGCTGGAAGTGGCCATTATCTAAAAATGATTCATAACGGTATTGAGTATGGAATGATGGAAGCAATCGCAGAAGGTTTTGATATTTTAGAACATAGCCAATTTGATTACGATAATGAGTCTGTGGCAAGGGTCTGGAGTAATGGTTCAGTAATAAGAGGCTGGTTGATGGAATTAGCTCAGTCAGCTTTCTCAAAAGATAGCGATTTAGAGAACATAAAAGGAATTATGCACTCTTCTGGAGAAGGAAGATGGACTGTTGACGAAGCTCTAGAATTAAAAGTACCAACTCCTGTAATAGCAACATCCTTAATGATGCGATATAGATCAATGGAAGACGACACATTTACAGGAAAAGTTGTCGCAGCTTTAAGAAATGAATTTGGTGGTCATCCAATCGATAAAATTGAATGATTGAAGAAAGGGATTATAAATGGATTATTTTATTGGCGTAGATATTGGAACAACAAGTACTAAAAGTGAAATATTTGATGCTAAAGGAAATCTAGTTGGAAAAAGTCAGAAGGTTTATAAAATATATCAAGACATCCCCGATATGGCTGAAGAGGACCCTAAAGATATCTTCAACGCTGTTTTGGCGACATTAAATCAAGTAATTCAGGCTGCCGCTATTAGTCCTAAATCAATCAAATTTATTTCCTTTTCTTCGGCAATGCACAGTTTATTATTAATGGATAAAAATAATGAACCACTATCTAGAATTTATACGTGGGCAGATAATAGAAGTGCTAAATCAATTGAAGATTTCAAAGATTCTAAAGAAGGATTTGATATTTATAAAAAAACTGGGGTTCCTATTCATGCAATGACACCTTGGTCAAAACTAATTTGGTTAAAAAAAACAAACCCAGCTTTATTTGATGCTACTGCAAGGTTTGTTGATATAAAAAGTTATTTATTTTTTAAATTTTTCGGTGAATATTCGGTAGACTATTCAATTGCTTCTGGTAGTGGTTTGTTGAATATTTCAACACTCGATTGGGATGATGAAATTTTAAAGCGGCTAGGTATAAATAGAAAACAGCTTCCCAAGCTTGTAGATACAAATACAATTTTTAAAAATTTAACAAATGAAGTAAAAAACAAATTGCTTGTGTCAAAAAATACTTCGTTCGTAATTGGTGCTGCAGATGGGCCACTATCCAACTTAGGGTTAGGAGCAATCAAAGATGGAGACATTGCAATAACTGTTGGAACTAGTGGAGCTATACGCAAGGTTGTTAATAAACCAATAATTGATCCAGATAGTAAGTTGTTTTGCTATTATCTTAGTCGAAATAAGTGGGTAATAGGCGGTGCAACAAATAATGGTGGAAATATATTCCAGTGGTTAAAGAATAATGTATTAAGTACTCCAAATAATCAATTTGATAGCAAACAAATTAACCGAATTGCCAATACTGTTTCTCCAGGTTCAAACGGTGTATTATTTTATCCCTATTTGAGCGGCGAGCGCGCCCCTACATGGAATACAAACGCTAAAGGCTCTTTCATTGGCTTAAATAGAACACATACAAATGCACATATGGCACGTTCCGCAATGGAGGGTACCATATATAACCTCTATTCAATATTACTAATGGTCGAAAGTCTTTCTGGGAGTGCTAAAAAAGTTATGGCGGCTGGAGGTTTTGCTAAATCAGAATTGTGGAAACATATCATGAGTGATGTGTTTGAGACGCCTATTATTGTTCCTGATAATTTTGAAAGTTCCTGTTTAGGTGCGGTATTGATTGGAATGGATGCAGTAAATATAGTTTCAAACAATTTTTACGACTCTGGAAATAATAAGGTAAGTACCTATGAGCCTAACAAGGAAAACTTTGAAGTTTATAGAAGACTGTATCCATTGTGGGTTCAAGTAGGGAATGTTCTAGAAGTTGAATACGATAAAATTACACAAATACAAAACGAAATCAACGGTTAACTATAACTGCTCGTAAATTCTAATTATTCTTTCAAATACAAACAAAACATTTGGGAAAAAATTATTAGAAAATTGATTATAATCATCAGATGGGTAATCGTCTTTACATACGATAGGTAGATCAGATAGATAATTAACGGTATTGTCATTGTTACCTGTTATACTAACAACTTCTATATTTTCATCAGAAGCCATTTTTATCTTATCTATTACTTGCCGTGTTTCTCCAGATTTGGATATGACAATAAGCGCTGAGATATTATTTAGGTTATTTTCAAAAACACCTATGGAGTCTCCACCAGTCGAGATGAGACATTTCTTGCCGAGCATTAACAGCTTTTTATAAATATATTCGGCAACTGTTGCTGAAAAACCAGTTGCATAAATATATATATAATTATCGTCTTTCTTATTTAGAATTTGTGCAAAGTTTTCCAAAATTGAGTTTGGGGTTTCCGATAAAATGGCTTGGGCTTCTGCAGAACGATCTACCTTATCTTTGGACTTATTTAAATATTCAGCTATTTTATAATGCATTTCCACAAAACCAGAATAACCTAACTTTTGTGCCAACCGCATCACGGTCGAAGTTGACGTGAAATTTGCCTTTGCAACGCCACGAACCCCCAAATTTAAAACTTTCGTATTATTTTCCATAAGAAAATCTAATACTTGCTGTTCATTATCAGTTAAATTATTTACACTTTTAAATTTAGAATATTTCAAAATAGTCACCTCATATGTATTTTACATGGATATGACAATCAATTAAAACAATAAAATTAATTAAAGAGAGGTAGTTCTAATGGGTCTATTTGGATTTGGAAAGAAGAAAACAATTTTTACTGCACCAGCCTCCGGTCAATTTCAATCTTTGGAAAATGTTGAAGATGAAGTTTTTTCTCAGAAATTAATGGGAGAAGGGTATGGAGTAATACCTGATAACAATAAAATTTATTCTCCAATTTCAGGTACCGTAAGTTCTATTTTTGAAACTAAACATGCACTAGGTATCACAACTGATGATGGACTTGAAGTGCTGGTACACATGGGACTAGATACCGTAGAGTTAAATGGTGAGCCTTTTAATATTATGGTAGAAAAAGGTGAGAAAGTAGATAAAAGTAGGCAATTGGCTGAAATGGATATAGATAACATAAAGAGCAAAGGTTATGGAACCGTGGTTCTAACAATAGTTACTAATGTTCAAGAGAAAGTTAAGGATTTAAAGTTTCTTACAAAGGAATCGGATAAAATTGAATCTGGTCATGAGATTTTAGAAATAAAAAATAATTAATCTAAACAAAAAAGTAAAAGTGACAAATTTGCATTATAAACAAATTTTGTCGCTTTTACTTTTAAACTGTCGATTAATCAAATATTTCATATTTTTACTAATGATTGCTACCAACAACTTTAACCTTCACTCTTGTTGTATCTCCAGGTGCATAGGAAAGAGGAGTCTCTTCAACAGATACGGTTTCAATTGTATTATCAATTGCGCCTGCCTTAATTGCTTGTTGATTAGCCTGTGCTTCAGCATCTTTAATTGCATCTTTACGGGCGGTTTCAACATATTGATAGACCTTCTCATATTCTCCACCAATCTGAGCAATAGTTGCACCAATAGCATTAGCAACGCCACCAAATTTATCAGTATAAATTTTAGCAACACCATTCAATTCTTTAGGGGCAATAATAGAGCCACCGCCAACAAGAATAACCGATACGTCTTTGGAGCTTGTTTTCATTCTATCAATTCCATCTTCTAGAATATTAGTAATCTGTTCCATTGCCTTGTTAGCAACATCATCACTAATTTTTTCAGCAAGAGAAACGTTACCAACTTCACACATTCCTAATTTAGCAGCAATATCTGTTGTAGTAACCGTATCTCCTCCGAAAACAATAGCCTTATCAGTTATCTGATATCCAACACTGTCTGGACCAACAGTTACTGAACCGTCAGCCTGTTCACGAACAATGCTTCCACCGCCGAGACCAACAGAATAAATATCAGGCATACGGAAATTAGTTTGAATACCTCCAACAGTAACCGATTTGGATGATTCACGAGGGAATCCATTTACCAAAACACCAATATCTGAAGTAGTTCCGCCAATATCTAATACCAAGGCATCTTTTTGTTTAGAAAGGTAAGCGGCACCTCTAATACTATTTGTTGGGCCACTACCAATGGTTAAGATAGGGTGGTCTTTGGCATAGTCCATGGACATCAAAGTACCATCATTTTGACAAAGATATTGTCTTGCGTTTGTAATTCCTTCTTGTTTCAAAGCATTATAGAAGCCGTTTGTTACTAATTTAATTACTTTAAACAAAGCCGTATTTAAAATAGTAGCATTTTCTCTCCCAATCAATCCAATTGAGCCAATGGATGAAGAACAAGAAACAGGGATGTCATCTCCAAGGATATCTTTAGCTAGTTTCTCAACTTTATATTCTTGATCATTATTGATTGAAGAAAAGACTCCGACTACGGCAATACCATCAACTTTGCCTTTCCAACTTTCAAGCACATCTTTTACTTCATCGTCATCAAAGGGGACAATCTCATCTCCATTAAATTCATAGCCACCATGAACTAAAGAATATGTATTAGACAAAATTTTAGTAATATCTTCAGGCCACTCAGTGTAGGGAAGGATTGAAGCAGTGGCAGGGTAGCCTACACGAATAACTCCAACTTTCCCAAGATTATGACGTTCAACAATGGCGTTAGTTGCTTGTGTAGTGCCAAGCATTGCTTCACTAATAGATTTAACATCGATGTTACTTTGTTTAATTACCTCATGAATAGCATTATTAATACCACTCTCAATATCTTTAGTAGTATGAGTTTTAATATTTGAAATGACTTTCAAATTTTCATCTAAAATCACAGCATCTGTATTGGTACCACCAACATCGATTCCTAATTTAAACAAGTTCTCCACCTCTATCTTCAACGTAATTCTTATATCTAGTTTCAATAGGCACATAATCTACGTCATATTTAAAGTAACGTGGCCCAACTGATTTGATCCCTTCGGGAGTTCTCCATTTATCATTAGCGGGAAGTCCTAAGACGTGAACTCGTTTACCATATTTAATTTCTTCATTTGTGACTGGTTGCAATGTATCAATATCTACCATAGTAATCAGGTCGGGAGCAGTAGCTAATACTTTACCGTTAACTTTGAAGATAATATTCTCGTTTTGGAAGGAGATACTACCAGTAGAGTTTTGATCTTTATCTAATCCTTTGATTGTAGTTTCACCAAAATTAAATCCACCTTTAGTGGTATGTTCAATATCTACAATTTTTCCAGTAAATAGGCGGAAACCACTGGTAATCTTTAGTAATTCTTTTAAGGCATCATCAACAGAATCATATTCATTGGCATGTTCAATTAATTTACCAATTTTTTGACTCTTGGTAACGATTCCAAGAACTCCGGCTTCTCTTAATTCTTTTCCAGTTAATCCATCACTAGCACTGGTTGCAGTTGCCCCCATTTGAACAGTAACGTTACGACCAATTTTTTCAGCCCATACAGGGTCAATTGTATTGATCAAACTTGTATTACCACGCTCATCAGTCAATACCATCGGAGTGACCGAATGACCAGCAAGAACAAATGTAGACATTTGTAATTCAGGGAAGGCACGTCCCATACCATCAGCATCAACTATCGGCATGTTCATATCACTTGCAGCAACGATTGGCATCATTGAATTGATTCCGCCGGCTTCGATAGGGAAAGTTCCATAAATGTTCTTACCATAGTAGCTCTCCATCATCTCAAATGAACGACGAAATTCACTACCATTTGGAAATTTTTCCATTGAAACAGCAGGAGCACCAATACCAGAGGCAGAAACAAAAAGTTCATCATCTGGGGCTTCATCCGGAGACAATAATGTGACAGGACCATTTTTTTTGATCATTGAAATCGCCATTAACTTACCGATGTATGGATTGCCACCACCACCGGCACCTAATAATGCAGCACCCGTAGCAATTTGGTTAATATCTTTTTCGTATAATTCTCTACTCATATCTATATCGTCTCTTTCTTAACAAGATTATTCAGCGGTTTCTAAAGTGGTTTGTTTCTTGCCGAATAATTTCATACCGACATAGTAAATCAAACCTGAAGCAATAATTACAGTAATTGATTGAATACCCCATGTGAAGAAGTAACCGATCAATGAGCCACCGACCCAAGCAACGATTGTTACAACTGGGAATTTATCCGTATGTGTTGGCAATTCATTCTTAGCACGACTCTCATTTAGAACTTTTCTATCACGTTTAAGAATCCAGTAATCAACAAACATAATTGATGCGACTGGAGGGAACACAACACCTAGAATAGTTAAAAATGAGGAGAACTTATCAATAACACCGATAACTGATAAGAAAGTACCAATACAACCAGCAATAATAGTAACCCAGGCTCTATTCATATTTACATGAAATACTTGTTTGAAGAAATTAACAATATCAAGACTTGCGGAATAAAGATTCAAATCATTAACTTTTACAGATGATAAAACAATTAGTGCTATACCAAATAAACCAGTAAGTTGATAGATGATAGGCATGATCTTACTTGTACCGACAGCATGAGCCATTAAAACACCAATAACATTAACACCAAGTTCACCAACTAATGTTCCGATAACACAAATCCAAAAGACATCTCTACCGTTTCTTGAACGACGTGTTAAATCAGGCATGATAATTGCACCAACAATAAAGTTACCAGTAACCATTGTGATGGCTGAACTTAATGTCATTGCGGCACCAGGGGCGGCCATTGTAACTAAAGCTGTAACAGTGTGTCCCTTTAACATATTGTAAATAGCAACACCAATAACAACGATGAACGCTGGAACTGAAATATTAGTTGTCCAACTCAATCCTTTAAAGCCAAAAATAACTGAAAATGTAACAACTAAACCGGTAATGGTTGAAACTACACCGAAATTAGCATTTTTACCTAAAATTGAAACAATCCCTTGAGCAAATACAGAATTTTGAATACCAAACCAACCAATCAAACTAATTGCAAAAGCCAAACTAACAAAAGCAGAACCAATTTGTCCAAATCCTGCCCATTTTGAAAGTAAACTAGTTGCAAGTCCTTCTCGTTGACCTGCTAAACCAAGTCCATATGCAATAAATTGCAAAATAACACTGCCTAGAACTGTTGAGAGAACAGCATCTCTAAAAGACATTCCATATCCCAATTCAGCTCCTAGCATAAATTGACTCAAACAAACAAAACCACCAATTTGAACCATGAGGATTTTCCACATAGGATCTCTTTCAGCGTCAGGGACTCGTTGAGTTGAATAATCATCAAACGTTCCTTCGCTTGCTTGTGGTTCTTCTACTGCCGTAGGCGTATCTTCTTTATCCAGATCCATAAAAAAATCCTCCTAAAAAACATTGGTAATGTAATCCAAAGCCAGATGAGAGGTTGATTAGAATTGCATTAGAAATATTAGATTTATTATTAGAGTACGATAGCAGAATATTTTGTAATAATCAAGATTGTTAACTAAAAAAGCTTGAAGAAAACGATGTCATTTAGTGGTATAGGACTTTTTCCTTGATTTAGATGTAAAAAAATGTAAATCATCAACTTACAAAATATCATTAAAATAAATCTAATTTAATATAATAATGAACTTTATTATTAGATAATTTAGCTTGATTATAATAAATTTATAATGCTACCATATAATATATGTAAGCGAATACAAAATAAGGAGTGACACGTTAATGGGAAAATTTAAAGATGGCACATATGAGGGTTCCGCTGAAGGAAATGGTGGAAATATTGAAGTTAAGGTTAATATTCTCAACGACAAAATAAATACTATTGAAGTGAAAGGTTCTGGAGAGACTAACGGAGTCAGTGATCCTGCAATCGAGACTATTCCTAGCAGAATTATTGATAATCAATCCTATAATGTTGATGCTGTTACAGGTGCATCTAAAACATCAAATGGTATTAAAAATGCCGTAAAAAACGCTTTAACACAAGCTGGCGCTGAATCAGAGTTTTCTATTCGTGTTCATCAAAGTGAAGATGTTAAAGAAAATAGAAATGAAAAGACTAAATATACAAGTTCCACTAAGACTAATTGGGATTACGAGTCAGATGTTGTTGTAATTGGTGACGGTGCCGCTGGATTGTCTGCAGCAATTGAAGCTGCTTCTAACGGTGGGTCAGTTCAAGTTATCGAATATACCGCGAACCACCTATCATCAAATACAGCTTTATCAGGAGGGGTTTATTATTCTGGATGCACATCAATTCAAAGAAAAGCTGGAATTGAGGATTCCATGAAAGAATGGCGTAAATATATTGATGCAGTAAGTGATGGATATGCTGACAAGGACATGATGGATGTTTGGCAAAAGGAAGCTCCTAAGAATCTTGATTGGCTATTAGATATGGGTGTTAAATTTCCTCAAGATTTGATGTACATGTCGGGTAATGAACTAGCACTATCAAATGTGACTAAGCCTGTACCACGTGGTTACATTACAAGTAGACAAAGTGGTTCAGAAATGTCGGATGTTTTATACAAAAAAGCAAAAGAATTAGGAGTACAATTCAGTTTTAGTACACTTGCCGAACGTCTTTTCACTGATGAGAATAATGTTGTTATTGGCATAAAAACAAATAAAGGAGATTTCAAAGCTAATAAAGGCGTTGTAATTGCTTCAGCCGGTTTTTCTAGAAACAAGGAGTGGATTAGAAGTTTTAAACCTGAACTATCAACCGGCGGTTCTTTTGGGTCTGCGCGTCAACAAGGTGATGGCATTCGAATGGGAATGGACTTAGGTGCCAATATTAGTAATATGTGGATTACTCAGGCGGATACTATAGGTACACAAACTAGTGATACAATGTGGCCATGTATGGTAATTGCTATTTGGAAATTACCTTGTATGTTTGTTTCTTCAGATGGTAAACGTCATATGCCAGAAGATATGTACTATGAGTATCAGGCTAAAGAGATAGCAAAACAAGACGGTGGCTTTGTTTGGTCTATCTGGGATCAGTCTATTACTGATAAAGGCGGACAAGTGATTACTGTTCCTGCAGCATCCGATGGCTGTGAAAATGAAATCAAGAATGGATACTTCAAAAAATCAGATACAATTGAAGGATTAGCAAAACAAATTGATGTTGACCCAGAAACACTAAAAAACACTTTAGATCATTACAACGAAATGATGCGTAATGGTAAAGATACTGATTTTGGTCGTAAAACTGGTCTTAAAGAAGTAATTAAAGCCCCATTCTACGCAGCTAAGACTGTTCCTGCTGCCTGTGATACTGCTGGTGGTCTTACAATCAACACTGATTCACAAGTTCTTGATTTGTGGAAGAAACCTATTAAAGGACTATATGCAGCAGGTAGTACTACTTCTGGTTGGAGAGGGAAAATCTATCAAGGTAGTGGAACTGCCATTAGCACTGCAATTTGTTTCGGTAGAATTGCCGGTAAAAACATCATGAAAGATTAAATATACGTATATATAAAAAGAGCATCTCTTCTAATTTACGTGCACGCGTTGCGTGTGTAGATGGAAGGGATGCTCTTTTAAATTTATTTTATTTTAATGTAACTGACATAATCTCATCTCCATTATTGACAGAAGATGTATCATTAGCAGTCATTTCGGCTTTTTCGACCTTATCAGCCGTATTAGTTACAATTGTTAAAACAACAGTATCTTTACCAGCGTCTTTAACTTTATTAAGATCCATTGTGGCAATCAAAGTATTAGCTTCAATTTTGTCGCCCTCATTAACCTTAATCTCAAATGGTTCGCCATTTAATTCAACAGTATCTAATCCCATATGAACCATAACTTCTAGACCATCGTCAGTTTCTAAACCAATCGCATGTTTAGTTTTGAAGACTGAAGTTACTGTGGCAGTGATAGGAGAGTATACTTTTTCATCTTCAGGAACGATGCCAAATCCTTCACCCATAACTTTTTGAGCAAATACAGGATCAGCAACGTTTTCTAATGCTTGAACTTTACCGATGACGGGTGAACTTAATACATCAGTAGTTTTTTTCTTTCCAAATCCAAATAATCCCATTTTTATACCTCTACTTATCTGTACCTAAAATACCATTAATTTCTTGACTATATAAATCGGCTTTTCCACCATAAACGGCTTGTAATCCACCACTTACATCAAGAACTGCTGTCGCACCAAGATCTTTTAATACTTTTTTATCAACTTTCTTATTATCGTCAACGGCGATACGAAGTCTTGTGGCACATGCTTCAACGCTTTGGATGTTTTCTGCACCACCTAAGGCATTGATAATTTGATTTGATTGTTCGTGCAAGCTTGAATTTTTATCAGCTGAAGATTCAGAAGATGAACTATCATCATCGTCGTCATTCATTCCTGGAATTGCTACGTGGAATTTACTAATACAGAATCTGAATACCACGTAGTAAATCACAGCCCAAATCAATCCAAACCAAATTACTGTAGGCCAATTTGTTTTATCTTTTCCTTGTAAAACACCAAATAGTAAGTAATCGATAAATCCACCTGAGAATGAGTTACCAATTCTGATATTTAAAATATCTGCAAAATAGAAGGATAAACCATCAAGAAATGCGTGAATTACGTAAAGCCATGGAGCAACGAACAAGAAAGTATATTCTAGTGGTTCTGTAATACCTGTAAGGAATGATGTAAGACCACCACTAAGGTAAAGGCCACCATCTTTCTTTCTATTTTTCTTAGGAAGTGAGTGATACATGGCTAAAGCTGCTGCAGGGAGACCAAACATCATTGTTGCAAATCTTCCAGCAAAGAAACGTGTTCCATAAGTGAATAAACCAATATGATTAGGGTCAGCTAATTGAGCAAAGAAGATATTTTGTGCTCCGACAACTGTGTGTCCTGCAACTGAAGCAGTACCACCAAGAGATGTGTACCAGAACAAAGGATAAATTGTATGGTGCAATCCAACAGCACCTAGTAAACGTAATAGAAAGCCATAGAAGAATGTACCAATACTTCCCATTTTAGCAATCGCATGTCCGGCAATAACTAATTGAGATTGAATAGGTGGCCAGATCATGAAGAAGATAGCACCAATAAAAATTGCAGCAAAAGATGTAATAATTGGAATAAATCTTGAACCACCGAAGAATCCTAAGAACTGTGGCAATTCAATTTTACGATAACGATTATGTAAGAATGAAACCATACCACCGATAACGATAGAACCAACAACACCAGTATCAATAGTGGTTCCCTTTGGTGAAAATAGCTGAATCAAGCCGGCAATAGTGGCCGTGTAAACTAGAAATGCTACGGCACCAGATAATCCGGCGGTACCTTTATCCCCATTGGCCAATCCAACCGCTAGTCCGACCGCAAAAATCAATGCAATATTTGAGAAAACAGCATTCCCTGCAAAATTCATAATCTTCAAAATAGTTTGTAACCAATCCATAGCAAGCCATGGATATGCTTTGACGGCAGCTTCGTTAGTTAAAGCACCACCTAATCCGAGAAGAAGACCAGCTGCTGGCAAAATTGCAATTGGCAACATAAAGGCTCTTCCTAATTGTGAAAATTTCTTAAACATAATTTATTTTCCCCCTTTACTTTAGAGCTGTTATAAATCTTTGAGCAATCTCTAGTGGTCTTGTGATTGCACCACCGACAACGATTCCAGTAGCACCCATATCTTGAATTTTACGAGCCTGTTCAGGAGTATGAATTTTACCTTCAGCGATAACAGGATAACCTGCATCTATATAAGCTTTGATTAAGTCGATATCCGGACCATCTTTTTCAACACTTTCTTCTGTGTAACCACTCAATGTTGTTCCAACAAAGTCAACGCCTGCCTCATAAGCATTTTTTCCTTCTTCAAAAGTTGAAGTATCTGCCATTAATAGTTGATTGGGATACTTTGCTTTAATTTCTTTGATAAATTCAGTAACAGTTTTACCGTCGTGTCTCTTTCTCAAAGTACAATCAAATGCAATGACTTCAACACCGGTTTCGTGTAGTTCATCAATTTCTTTCATCGTGGCCGTGATAAATGGCTTTTCCGGTGGATAGTCTTTTTTAATAATCCCGATAATAGGTAAGTCAACTACAGCTTGTATTTCTTTGATATCGCGAACGGAATTAGCTCTAATCCCAACAGCTCCAGCACGTTTTGCAGCTATGGCCATTAAAGGCATTACACCTCCATTTTCTGTATAAAGTGGTTCACCAGGTAATGCTTGACAGGAAATAATCAAACCACCTTTAATTTGATCAATAAATTCTTTTTTATTCATTCTCCAATTTACCTCCAAAAATATTTATTTTGGATTATATTCTCCACAAATGACTATAAAGCATCAAATAGTTTTTGTAAACCCTTTCTTTTTATGATTCAAAAAAATCTTTCAAAATTGTATAATCAAATAAGAGAAATTATGGAGTGAAAAAATGAATATCGACAATCTTATTAAATCTAAATATGAAACATTAACGAAATCTGAAAAAAAAGTTGCACAATATATTACTAACAATAAAAAGTCCGTCATATATGGGACTATGGAGACAATAAAAAAAGACATCGCCGTTGGCGATGCCACAATTGTACGTTTTTCAAAAAAACTAGGGTTTTCTGGTTTTAACGATTTAAAAATTGATTTAGCAAAAGATGAATTAACGGAAAATAATATCGATTCAAGTCATGACTATTACGATGATATTGCCGATCACTTAATGTCGACTATCAAAGACACAGCATCTTTAATCGATCCTAATGATTTAGAAAAAGCAATAGAGCTTATTTCTAATTGTCGAAAGCTTTATTTATTTGGAGTAGGACACAGTGGGGAAACTGCCTTAGATTTCTCTAAAATGTTATTGCGTATTGGATTGATAGTGCATGCGGAAACAGATTCTCATTTTCAAGCTCAAATGGCTTCTATGTTGTCCAAAGATGATTTAGTTATTGGAATTTCTTTGTCTGGTGAGACTAAGGACACATATACATCTCTAAAGATGGCTAAAGAAAATGGTGCAAAAGTAATTTCGATTACAAATAACAATTTATCTTCAATTGCACAAATCAGCGATATAACGCTACGAACTTCGGTAGAAGAGTTTCTTAATGGTGGTTCATTAGCGGGGCAGTTGTCGCAATTGTACTTGTGTGAAGTCTTGATCCATGGTTATGAAAAGCAAAATGAAATTGATACTGTTTCAATTAGAGAAAAAGCATTACGGGCTATTATGAAGAAGAGAATTAAATAGAACTTCAAAAAATCCACATTAACTTCAAACTTTCATCAAAATTTCTTAAGCTAGTTTAAATACTCGTCCATTAAAGTAATACCTAACAATTAAGAAAAAAGATGAAAGGAGAAGAATATGCGATATATTCCACTATTAATAATCCTAACCTTAGCTATCTGCTTGGGATTAATCATTCTCAACTTAGTAAAAGACTTTGAAAAGAAGCGTTTTAATCTAGTCAGTTTAGTTTATTTAACATTTCTAGCAATAATTTTGTTCACGCCAATTTCGTTTGATGGCTCTTCAGTTTACGTAATGCCAGCCGGTATTGGACAGGTGAACTTGCATAAGTTAGATATATTAGAACTAGGGTTTGCCGAAAATATCATTTTGACCGTACCATTGGGCTTTTTGATCAAGTATTATTTGCCAAAAATTTCTATTATTTCAATGGCACTTGTAGGATTTTTTACTGGAGGATTGATTGAGACAACTCAATTTTTCTTATCCCACATTTTCTTGATCAATCGTACGAGTGATATCAACGATGTAATTGCCAATGCCTTAGGAATCGTCGTTGGATCTATCTTGATGATTGCTTATGAAAAAATTATTGAAAAAACTTCATCCAAACAGAGTCACGTCTAGTCTATGTTAAAATTATCGTGTAACTGGAGGCGCTTTCAATGGAAGAAAATATTACTGAAGCAATTTTACAGATGAGAAAACAGTTTAAGACTCAAGATGATAAACGGGATGCAGGTCTACCAACCGAAATTCCTGAAGTAACGAGAATTGATAATTTGTCATATGGTCCAGATCCAAAGTGGAATTTGTTGGATATTTATTTGCCAAAAAATGTCACTAAACCGATTCCTATCATTATTAACATTCACGGTGGTGGCTGGTGCTACGGAACTAAGGAAACCTATCAATTCTTCGGCCTAAATTGGGCTAAACGTGGTTTTGCTTTTGTTAATGCTAATTACCGTTTGGCACCGGATGTAGAGTTTCCAAAAGAGTTAGATGATGTAAACCAATATGTTCATTTTGTAGCTCAACACGCTGATGAATATAACTTGGATAAAAATAACGTCTTCCTGATGGGAGACAGTGCGGGTGGTCAAATGGCGGAACAATACGTCACGATTTTGACTAATCCCAAGTATCGACAATTATTCAACTATGAAATGACGGATTTGAAATTTAAAGCAGTTGTCTTGAATAGTGCTGCTAATTTCATGGCTGAGCCTAACGCTATCAATGGAGCTGTGGCTGGTTATTTTACTCCAGAATCGGTTCGAAAATATTCAGAACAATTAAATGTTGAAAAATACATTACTAAAGATTTCTTGCCAACGTATATTTCCACGGCTAATCAAGATTTCTTGCGCAACAGTGCTTTTAAAATGGATGGCTTTTTAACTGCCAAAAATATTTCTCACATTTGCAAAATGTATGGCGATGAGAAGAGTCCACGCGGACATGTTTTCTTGATCAATCAAAAAGATGAACTGGCTAAAAAAGCTAACGATGATGAAATGGCGTTTCTCAAGAGTTTCCTTAATTAGTTAGTAAAATGATATAATGTAAACGCGTTCTATTTAATTAAAATTATTGTGGAATGACTCAAGAGAATGGAGAAATTTGTATGCAATATAAAGAATTTAGTAATGGTGTATCAATTCCAATGTTAGGCTTTGGAACTTACAAGATTGATAACGCCGATGTTCCCGCTGCTATTCAAGGTGCTTTGGATGCTGGATATCGTCACTTCGACTGTGCCCACATTTATGGTAACGAAGCGGCTATCGGTGAAGCTTTTAAGAAAGCCA